>NZ_JBHEUZ010000001.1:0-584364 GCF_041925275.1 Parapedobacter sp. 2B3
CGAATCAAAGTTAAGTAAGCCTAAAAAGAGGCAACGCGCTGCCCTGGATGACGATTTCCGAAGCAGCCTGCTCGCCGTGTATTTTTAAAAGCGATTTCCCTGGGTTGACGATATGGCAGAATTGATAGAATCATCCCCAAAAACAGGTATTTTCCATTTTCATCTGAAGGGATTTAGGATTTTACATCCCGTTTTGTGTACATTCGCTTTGGTAAATCCGTCATCACTATGAACAAAGCCAATTGGATGCCCGCCCGCAAAACCACCCTGATTGCCGCGGCAGGCGTTATTATCGTCGTCATCATTGCGCTATTCCTCTGGAAATACAGCCAGTCTAATGTGGTAAATGCCAACAATACCGCTTTCGCCAAATATGTGGAGGCGTATACCGCGGGCGTCGTTTCCCGCGAAAGCGCGGTGCGCGTGCGACTGGCCTCGCAGGTCAGCACGTTTCAGCAGACCAACGAAGCGGACAGCCGGAAACTTTTCTCCATGAACCCCGGTGTAAAGGGAAAAGTGTATTGGATAGATGCACGAACGGTGGAATTCAGGCCCGACGAGCCGCTGAAACCGGGGCGGGAATACAACGTCACCTTCCACCTCAGTGAAGTGGCCGATGTGAGTAGGGATCTCAAAAATTTCACCTTTAATTTCAAGGTTATCGAATCGTCATACAACGTGGAAATTGACGGACTGACATCGCAAACGTCTACCGCCACCGATTTGATGAAACTCGCCGGACGCATCGCCCTTGCCGATGCGGAACAACCCGACGATATCGAAAAACTGTTGACGGCATCTTCACAAGACGGAACCCGGTATGCCATCAAATGGCAGCACAACACCCAAACGCGACTATCCACTTACGTTATCGATTCGATACCACGGGGTGATAAAGCGGGCAACCTGATCATGAAGTGGGACGGCCGCTCCATCGCGGCGGAAAAAGCGGGTGATAAAACAATCGAAATACCCGCTAAAGGCACCTTTAAAGTGCTGGATATCCGCGCCGTTCACGAACCGGAACAATATGTGCTGGTTCAATTCTCTGACCCCATCCTCGTGGCGCAGCAACTCAGTGGACTTATCGATATTGCCGGCATGCAGGATCTGCGCTATACCATCGACGGCAGTGAGGTGAAGGTGTATGCCCCTGATCGCCTTGAAGGGGACTACGCCGTTGCCGTGAACGAGGGGGTGGAGAACATCAGCAACCGGAAAATAACGGATGCTTATGCGGCCAACGTCACCTTCGAGAACCGGCTGCCTGCGGTCAGTATTCCGGGGAAGGGCACCATCCTCCCGGGATCGGGCAAACTCACGATGCCGTTTGAGGCGGTAAACCTGCGGGCCGTTGATGTGACCATCGTTAAAATCTTTGAAAACAACGTACCGCAATATTTCCAGAACACCTACGAAAGCAATTACGAACTGCGGCGCGTGGCCCGGCCGGTGGTGCAGAAAACTATCGCGCTGGATGACGACAAAAGTATAAACCTACACCGCAAAAACCGCTTTTCACTCGATATCGACCAACTGCTCAAGGCCGAACCGGGCGCCATTTACCGCGTACTGATCGGGTTCAGGCATAGCTACTCGGCATACCCATGCAGCGATGCGGATGTGGAGGCAATAGCCGAAGCCGAGGCCGAGCAGCGACGCTATTATTACGGCGATGGGATTGACGAAGACGACGAGTTCTGGGCACGTTATAACAACTACTATCCATACGATTACAACTGGGACGAGCGCGACAATCCGTGCCACAGTGCGTATTATACCACCGGTCGCTGGGCCAGCCGCGATATGCTGGCTTCAAACATCGGCCTCATTGCCAAACGTGGCAACGACAACAGCGTCACCGTAATCGCGACCAGCATCCTCACCGCGCAACCCATGCCGGACGTGGAGGTGAAACTGCTCGATTACCAACAGCAGGTCATTCAGACCGCCACCACAAATGGCGACGGATTCGCTGAATTTGAAGCATCGCGCAAACCATTCATGCTCATCGCCGCCAAAAATGAAGAACGCGGATACCTCAAGCTGGACGACGGATCCTCCCTCCCGCTGAGTCGTTTTGATGTGGGGGGCGATATCGTACAGAAAGGCATCAAAGGCTTCCTGTATGGCGAACGGGGCGTGTGGCGTCCGGGCGACTCGCTTTTCGTTGGCTTCATCATGGAAAACCAATCGGCCAGCTTGCCGGAAGGCCACCCTGTTACCTTTGAGCTCTATAACCCCAAAGGGCAGCTGACCAAACGACTGGTGGAATCTAAACACACCAACGGATTCTATACATTTAAAACCAAGACGGAATCTACCGCCCCCACGGGCAACTGGGTGGCTAAAGTAAACGTGGGTGGTGCCGTGTTCCAAAAAACACTCAAGATTGAAACCGTCATGCCCAACCGGCTTAAAATCGACCTTGACTTCGGTGGTCGGGAAGTATTGGATAAAGGAAGTGCTACCCCCGTCAACCTTTCGGCAAAATGGCTGTTCGGCGCGGAAGTACAAGGGCTCAAAGCCCGGGTAGAAGCGGTGATAACACCGGTAAGGACCACTTTTGACGATTACCACGGCTATACCTTTGACGACCCGACGCGCAGTTTCAGTCGGGAAAGTGAAGTGCTGTTTGACGGCACGCTGGATGGTGCCGGAAAAGCGGCCTTTTCTGCAGACGTGGCGGCAACAAACGGCGCCCCCGGCATGCTCCGCGCCAGTTTTACCACCCGCGTATTTGAACCGGGAGGCAATTTCAGCATCGACAACATCAGCATGCCCTATAGTCCGTATACCAGCTACCTCGGTGTGCGTACACCTCAGGGTGATCGGCTATCGGGAAGGCTGCTCACCGACGAAAACCACCAGGTAGACATCGTGGCAGTAGATGCGACAGGCAAAAAACTAACCGGACAACGCCGGGTACAGGTAGAGTTTTATAAAATACGGTGGCGCTGGTGGTGGAACCAGGAGGGCGAATACCTCGGCAATTTCACGCAGGACAAGTACAACCAGCTGCTCAAAAAAGAGACCATCACGCTCAATAATGGAAGCGGCAAATGGAGCGTCCGCGTAAATTACCCCGATTGGGGACGCTACCTCGTGCGGGTGGTCGATCCGGAAAGCGGCCATGCCTCGGGCAAGACGTTGTATATCGACTGGCCGGGATGGGCGCAGCGTGAACAGCAGAGTAATCCCACGGAGGCATCCATGTTGTCATTCACCGCCGATAAAGAGACTTACCGGGCCGGCGAAAAGGTAACGCTGACCATCCCATCCTCCGCCGGTGGCCGTGGCCTCATCAGTATCGAAAACGGCAGCCGTGTGTTGCAAAGCTGGTGGATAGATACCGAACAGGGACAAACGGTTTACAGCTTTGAGGCCACCGAAGACATGGCGCCCAACGTATTTGTAAACGTGACCTTGCTGCAACCGCACCAGCAGACGGCCAACGATCTGCCCATACGCATGTATGGCGTGATACCGCTATTGATCGAAAACCCGAAAACCATTCTCAAACCACAGATCGGCATCGCCGAGACCCTGCGGCCGGAAACCAAATCACGAATTTCCGTATCGGAATCAAGTGGCAAGGCCATGACGTATACCATCGCTATCGTAGATGAAGGGCTGCTCGACCTTACCCGTTTCAAGACACCCGACCCCCATGCGAGCTTCTACGCCCGCGAAGCATTGGGAGTGAACTCCTGGGATCTCTTTGACCAGGTGATCGGCGCCTGGGGCGGCGACCTGGAACGTATCCTCAGTATTGGCGGCGACGGCGAAATCGATCGCAATGTAAATCCGGCCAAAGCCAACAGGTTCAAGCCCGTGGTGAAATTCCTCGGTCCGTTTACGTTGAGCAAAGGTAGAACCAATACGCACGACTTTACATTGCCGCAATACATCGGCTCTGTACGCGCCATGGTGATAGCCGGACAAGACGGTGCTTATGGATTTGCCGAAAAAGCCGTGGCCGTGAAAAAACCGCTGATGCTGCTGGCCACGCTACCGCGCGTGATTGGCCCCGGTGAAACGTTTAAGTTACCGCTCACGGTCTTCGCCATGGAAAACCAGGTAAAACAGGTGAGTCTGGACGTTACCGCATCGGGTGGGCTTACGGTAAAAGATGGTAAACAGACCCTGGCATTCGCCCAACCGGGTGAACAGATGGCTTATGCCACCGTTACCGTAGGCAACGAAACAGGTGTAGGCAAGCTCCGCGCCGTGGCAAAAAGCGGCTCGGAGACGGCCGTGTACGAAATCGAAATCGACGTCCGCAACCCCAACCCGTTCATCACCTCGGTTGACAAAGATGAAATAGCAGGAAATGGCTCGTGGCAACGGGCCATCGAACCACTTGGACCCGGTAACGGGAATACAGCAACCGTGGAGGTATCGTCCCTCCCACCCATTAACCTCGCCAAACGCCTGAATTACCTTATCCGGTACCCTTATGGGTGCCTGGAGCAGGTAACATCGAGCGTATTCCCACAGTTGATGCTGGATAGGTTGGTTGAACTGAAGGAGCAGGACAAGGCGGCCATTGAACGGAACATCAAAGCGGGGATTAACCGGCTACGCAATTACCAGCTACCCAGTGGCGGACTTGGCTACTGGCCTGGGGCGACCGAAGCAAACGAATGGAGCACGAACTATGCCGGCCATTTCCTGCTGGAAGCGCAAGCCAAAGGGTATACGCTGCCTGCAGGATTCCTCGACAGCTGGCTCCGGTTCCAACGGAGTACGGCGCAAGGGTGGGCACCCAACCAGTACAACTGGCGCGGTGGCGACCTGGTGCAGGCCTACCGGCTCTACTTGCTGGCGCTGGCCAAAGCCCCCGAAATCGGGGCCATGAACCGGCTTAAGGAATTCCCTTACTTATCTGATGAGGCTGCCTGGCGGCTGGCTGCAGCCTATCAATTGGCCGGTCAGGGTATCGTGGCCAATCAGCTGGTGAAAGGCAGGACCACGGATGTGAAGCCCTATGAAAATGCCGGGCGTACGTTCGGGTCGGCATTGCGCGACCGTGCGATGATTCTTGAAACGCTCGACCTGATGGGGCGCAGACCGGATGCCGAACGGGTATTGCTCTCCGTTGCGGCGGGGCTCGACAACGATCGGTGGTACAGTACGCAAACCACTGCTTACGCGCTGCTGGCCATTGGCAAGTTTGGGGGAAGCGACCAACGGAAGAATAATTTTGACTATACGCTGAACGGCGAATCGGCGAGCGTGAACGCAGACACGTACCTGTACCGCATTGCGGTAGACATGAGCAAGACAAACAACGCCTTGCGTATCGAAAACAAGGGAGCCAATAAGCTGTATGTCCGGGTAATCCGTGAAGGTCAGCTGCCCGTGGGCGAAAACCCGCCCATGCGCAACAATCCGGAATTGCTCACCATGAACGTGCGGTACACGAATCAACAGGGTGAGGTCATCGACCCGGCGGCATTGGCCCAGGGAACGGATTTTGTTGCGGAGGTAACGCTCAAGAACACGGGCAATATCGGTACGTATGAACACATGGCGCTTGCCCAGATATTCCCGTCAGGCTGGGAAATCATCAACACGCGACTGAACGACACCCAAGCGGCGGTGCGTTCATCGCCGGCTACGTACCAGGATATCCGCGACGACCGGGTACTTACCCACTTCAACATCAGGCAGCAGGAGACCCTTACCTACCGGGTGTTGTTGAATGCATCTTATATCGGGCGGTATTTCTTACCGTCGGTAAGCGTAGAAGCGATGTACGACAACCGGATACAAGCAACAACGTCGGGCCGGTGGGTGGAGGTTAAATAGTCGTTAGTCATAATACGACGGGCTTACGACTAAAAAGACTTACGACTAAAAAACACGTAGCGCTTCGTCTATCAATTCGCCGTAAAATGCGGTTTCGGTCATTCCGGCCGCTCGTACCTGTTGGGGAATGAAACTCTGGGCGGTCTGGCCGGGGATGGTATTGATCTCGATGAAATAAAACCGATCGGTGGTCCGCTCAAGGAAGAAGTCTACCCGCACCATGCCCTTGCAGTTGAGGCGCTTGTACACAGCTTTTACAATGCGCTCCACACGGCCGCGCTGCTCGGCGGTGAGCTCCGCAGGAGTTATCTCTTTGGTCTGCCCGTCGATGTATTTCGCCTCGAAGTCGAAAAACTCGCGCTCCGTGATGACTTCCGTCGCCGGCAGCACCACCAGCTCGCCTTCCTTACGGTATATGCCAACAGAAAACTCCCGACCATCCACAAACTCCTCCACGATAACCTGGTTGCCCGTGTTCTCCGCATTGAATGCTTTCTCTATCGCTTCAGCAAGCTCCCCATCCGCCTTTACCTTGGTCATTCCGATACTGCTGCCACCTGCATTGGGCTTCACGAAATAAGGAAGTGAAAGCGCATCGCGCACCAAACTCACTGCGGTACGCCGCTGCGACTCAAACAATTGGACGGAGTTGGCCACGTGCAAATCAGCGATGCCCGCCAATACCGCTTTGGTATAGGCTTTATTCATTGTCAGTGCCGATGTAAGGGCGTCGCACGACGTATAGGGTAGCCCCACCATATCGAAATACCCTTGAAGACGTCCATCTTCACCGGGCGATCCATGCAACATAATAAATGCCAGATCGAAGCTGATGGTCTGTCCGGCGATTGACAACGTGAAATCATCGCGGTCAATAGGATACTTATCGCCATTGTTACCAACATAGAACCAACCTTCGGTGGTAATGAGGATGGTGTAAACATCGTATTTCGACTTATCCAGTTGCTGGAAAACAAAATTGGCACTTTTCAGTGAAACTTCCGATTCCGCGGTGTAGCCACCGGTAACCAGTGCGATGCGTATGCTCATAATTTGGCAAACATAGCTAACTTGCAGATTATATACAAGATGGAAAACCTTGGAAGGATTAAAATATAATTTGCTATGCCCGGAAAAACGAATAATTTTGTCCGACGTACCTCGTACTTTGTCTATGATGGTTAAACAATGGCGCTAATATTGCTTTGCACAGATGGAGACACCCACGCAGTGCAAAAACAGTAAGACTTAACAATGGTAAAATTCTTCAAATACTTACGTACCGAAAAGTTCAGGAAAAACCTCATCGGCGCCCTTATTGGCCTGACCGTTTTTTTTCTGATCATCATCTTCGGGCTTGATACGTACACCCGCCATGACGAATCGATAGCTGTCCCCGAACTTCGCGGAATGCTCGTTAACGAGGCCGTCAAGACATTGCAGGCAGAAGGTTTCGAGTACGACCTCGACTCGGTTTATCAAGTAGACGCGAAACCGGGCCTGGTCATCGAACAAGACCCCGACCCCCAAACCAAGGTAAAGAAAAACCGAACCCTATACCTCACCATCATCACCCGCGTGGCCCCCGAAGTGGCTTTTCCTGACTTGATCGAGAAAACCTTTGTCGAAGCACGTGCCATGCTGAATAGCTACGGTATTAAGCTGGGAGATACGGTCTATATTCCTGATATCGCCCGGGACGTCGTACTCGACGTAAAGTTTGGCAATGAACGGCTCAACGCAGGCCGCCCGATTCCAAAAGGATCGACGGTAGACCTCGTATTGGGCGACGGGCGCGGTGACAGCGAAGTGCAGGTGCCGGACTTGACCGGCCTCACACTGGACCAAGTGCGGTTTGCACTGCAGGGCAATTCATTGACACTAGGTTCCGTAAATTATATGGGGTTGGTTACCGATACCGCAGGTGCAACCGTCGTATCACAGACCCCCACGCCAACAGACCCCAAAGTAAGCATTGGTACCCCTATTAATATCGCGCTCACAAATCAGCAATAGGCGTTGGCGGTAACCACCCGCAGAAAAACAGAAATGAAACGACGATCAACTGACACGGAAGAAACCAGATGAAGAAAAAGAAAAGAAGAATATTCATTGCACTTGGAATCATCGCGGTCGTTGCATTTGCTATCGGAGGGACCGTCGCATATAAATACTACCGATCTTTTTTTGCTCCGAATGTGACCGTAGATGCCAATTACCTTTACATCTACACGCATTGGGATTTTGAAGATGTAATGACCAGTATCGGTGAGTTGCACGCGGTCGAAGATACGGCTGCCTTTCGATGGGCCGCTGTAAAAATGGAATACCCTAGCCGTGTAAAACCGGGAAAATACAAACTGGAACCCGGCATGAATAACCGGACGCTCATCAACAGACTTGGAGGTGGTTTCCAAGAGCCTGTGAAGCTACGCTTCGAGAATGTACGGCTCAAGGAAAACCTGGCGAGTGTATTGGCGAAACAGTTGGAACCCGATTCCATCTCGTTTATCAACTTGCTCAATGACGATAGTCTTGCAACCCATTTTGGATTTGATGTCCGGAATTTCCTAAGCATGTTCGTACCCAATACATACGAGTTTTACTGGAATACATCGCCAGCGCAGTTTGCCGACCGTATGCACAATGAATACGAGAAATTCTGGACCGACGAACGGCGGCAGAAAGCCGAAGCGATAAACCTCGACCCACAAGAAGTGGCTGTGCTCGCGTCCATCGTTAAAGGAGAGGCGCTGCATACCGACGAGATGCCTACCATTGCGGGTCTATACCTCAACAGGCTCCGGAAAGGCATGCTGCTGCAGGCCGACCCCACCGTCATCTTTGCCAATAACGATTTCTCCATCCGACGGGTACTGTACCGCCACCTGCGTACCGATTCTCCTTATAACACCTATTTATACCGTGGGCTGCCACCCGGCCCCATCATGATGCCCAGTATCGCGTCCATCGATGCGGTATTGAATTATAAACAGCACGACTATATTTATATGTGCGCAAAAGATGACTTTTCGGGTTACCATAATTTTGCGGTAACGCAAGCCGAACACAACATCAATGCACGCAAATTCCAGCAGGCACTTAACGAACGAAACATCAAGCGCTAATGTATGTATACGTTTGAAACAACTGTACGGATTAGATATGCGGAGACTGACCAAATGGGGTATGTCTATTATGGCAACTATGCCACTTTCTATGAAGTAGGTCGGGTGGAGCTCTTCCGTAGCTTGGGTTTCTCGTATAAAGCACTGGAAGACAGCGGCGTCATGATGCCTGTATTGGAATTGCACTCGCGCTTTCTGAAACCTTCCCGGTATGACGAGGAGATTACCGTACGCACCCATCTGAAAGAAAAGCCGGGCGTAAAGATCCGCTTCGATTATGAATTGTTCAACCAACACGGCGAACTGCTCAACACAGGCAGTACGACATTGGTCTTCGTAGACATGAAGCGCAATAAACCTTGTATGGCTCCAGCTGATTTCATGGCACACCTAGCCGCGTATTTCGTTTAAACAATGAATTGGATTCACCATACCTTACTGAAATTCAGGCCCTACTTCCAGTTTATCGAATGGACGAAGGCCATTGTGCTACCTGGGTTTGGTGCATTGCCCCTGTATACGGTAGCCACTTTTTTTTTCCAGGAAATCGCACGTGAATCCATTCTCAACAAGGCTTCTTCACTAGCCTATAACTTTATGTTGGCCATTTTCCCGGGGATCATCTTCCTATTTACGCTCATCCCCTACATTCCCATAGACAATTTTCAGGAACAGTTGCTGGATTTCATGGAAGTGGTTATTCCCGAAAACGCATTTCTGACGGTTGAGTCCACATTGGAGGATATCGTGAAAAACCAGAACAGTGGACTGCTGTCCGTTGGTTTCATCCTAGCCACCTTCTTTGCTACCAATGGCGTGAGCTCGTTGATGCTGGCTTTTAACAAGGCTTCGCTGATTATCGAAAGTCGCAGTTGGGGGCAGCAACGGCTTGTCGCCATTGGGCTGACACTGATGATCATCATCGCCTTAGCAGTGGGCATGACCATCTTTACCGCGGCGGGGTATGTGGTGGGATACCTCCGGCAGAATATCGAGGTTAATGCAGCCTTTTGGAGTTTTGTCATCGCTGCGGCACGATGGGTCATCCTTTTCGGGATTTATTTTCTAACGGTTAGCATCCTTTATAAATTCGGGCCAGCCTCTTCCCGGAAGTGGAAATTGTTTAGCCCCGGTGCCATGCTGGCGACCATCCTGGCCATCTTGACCTTCTCGGGATTTGCTTTCTACATCAACAACTTCAATGCCTACAATAAACTTTACGGCTCCATCGGTACGCTGATTGTCATCATGATCTGGCTATACCTCAACTCCCTCATCCTGCTGGTAGGCTTTGAACTGAACGCAAGTATCGCGCTTTCGAAACAGAGTATCAAGATCGTGAGGCCGCGGGCTTTCAACACGTTCAAGTCGGCCGAAACATCCGAACAGTCGGCCGAACCGACACCACGCAACATTCACCGTAATTAAAAATTTTGCGATAAATGAAATTTTAACCTACTTTTGCGGACCGATACGTTGGCCTCCACCCATTACGGACTGGCTGCTTAAATATGAAGCAAAACAAGCAAAATACGCCGACAGCAAGAATCTTATTACTTTGTAGTTTCATTGTTTTGTTCCTTTTCATTGGGGCTGTGTTCATTTACCAGTACGGTCAATACCGTAAACTTGAGCGCAGATTGACAGAGGCGTATCAGACACGTAAGGCCGGATCAGACAGCCTGAATTACCTATTTTCCACCTACAGTGAAGCAGAAAATACATTTCGCCTATATACGCTGGAATTTAGTAACAACACCTACAACACATACCTGGAGAAGCTCAATTTACTCAAACATTTTGTGGATTCCTTGACATCGCTTCCGTCTTCGGGTATTCCATTGAGCGATCCTGGGTTGAAGATCGAAGACCAACAGAAAATAGCAATGGAGTTCGCCGTGCTCAAACAGCGGCTTGACCATTTAGTATTCCATACCCACGATTCGTTGGTATTATTGAGCAGCCCCGCCAACATGGGGCCGAATCATCCCATCCAAATCGAATCCGTGGTTGACCAAGTGTTGCTCGATACAACGAAAAGCATTACAAAAGACACCATTGTAAGGAAAAAGCCCGGTTTGCTAAAACGGATTTTCAACTCCAAAGATGATACGATCGTGATAGCCAGCGAGCATAACGGGGTCGATGTTGAGCGGATTGCCATTCTCCGCGATAATTTATCTGCGGCTCAATCGGACCTGGAGCGGTCTTACCTGGGTAATATCACCAATCTCCGGCACACATTCTTGCAACTTCAGGAAAAAGAAAGGCAACTCATCACAACAAATATCGCTTTATTAAACAAGCTCAAAGAAAGTGTGGAGATTGTCCAAGCGCTTGATGTACAACTATTGCGCAATGCCGAAGAGAAAGATTTTGCGCTTTACAAGGAAAATATCACGCTATTTGGCAAGCAGCTCATTTTTGCATTGATATTGATGTTTATCATGATTGTGGCGCTAGTGTATTATCAATTCTATGCTACATCGTACGAGCGCCACCTACACTTGGAAAAAGACTATGCCGCCAAGCTTGCCGAAGAGAAAACCAGCGTATTGGCAAACATCAGCCATGAAATCCGTACGCCACTCAATTCCCTTTTAGGTATCATCGATCTGCTCAAAAGTAGGGCATCGTCCGAAACGGTAGACGAAAAGCTCATCGACTCGGCGTATTACAGTATCAACCTTATCAGCAATAACATTGCGGATATATTGAGTCTAAGCAAATTAGAAGCTTCCCAGAAAGGTAACATTGTAAAAGGTTATTTCTCGCCGAACCGATCTTTCCGGGATGTGGTAGCCCTGCACAAAAACCAAGCGGAGCTAAAGAAGCTCCAGCTGCATACTGAGATCGACATTGATCCGCGATTGAGCCTATCGAGCAATGAGTTCAGGATACGGCAGATAGCTTCCAATTTTTTGAGCAATGCCATTAAATATACACAAAAGGGCCAAATTATCTTCAGGGCATCGCTAGTCCGAATAGGCAACGCGTCTAACCTACACATCGAAGTGGAGGATAGTGGCATAGGCATCAAGGAGCAGTACCGCCGCCAGGTATTCCGGAAATATTTCACGGCGAACCCAAACGCCGGCGGAATTGGCTTGGGACTGTATATATCCAAAATCATGGCCGAGGAATTAGGTGGAACCATCGGACTGAAAGGCAAGTCCATGAATGGCTCCATTTTCTTTGCCGACATCCCGTTTTCGGAAAGCAGGGTGGAAACCCACGAACAACGGAAGGCCCGGCTAGCCGATCTGCCCGCCGACCTACGGTTACTGGTTGTCGATGATAATCCAGTCAACATCCTGCTCATGAAGCAGTTTTTCAAGGATGTGGGCAGCATCCATACCGTTAATAGTGGTGAGGATGCATTGGTCTTCCTGAATAGCCACCCCGTGGACCTGGTTATCACCGACATTAACATGCCCGGTATGAATGGTGTAACCTTGCTTGAAAAAATACGTGCGGAGGAGCGGTTCAGCGCCATCCGTGTGCTAGCCATCTCTGCCGATATGTCCACACTGAATTATGCGGAAGAGGCGGGCGTTGAAGCCTTCTTTGATGGCTTCATTGAAAAGCCTTTTACTGAAGCCGAAATTGTCAAAACAATTATCGGGGCACTTTCGAAAGCACCGTAAAGATCAAGCCGTCTATACCTTGGAAATAATCCTCGGGGAGCGCGAGGCAACCGATGCTTTATTGATAATTAGAATATGATAAACAATGATGCGCTAATGACAACCAGTGACCTACCTATTGTCAAATAATAAAACAATAACTCCCTATAAATAAAAGTTTTTCATACCTTTGCAGTCCCGATAAAAATCGGGGAAAAGGAGAAATATGAATTAATGGCAAAAAAACAAGAAGCAGAAAAGGAATTGGCAGCTAAAACAGCTGAACTTCAAGACACTGAGGAAACCTTGGTGAAAGAAAAGGAGGACATCGAGTCGGAAGCCGATTCGAAGTTCATTGACGAAATCAAATCGACCACGTGGGAAACCCCAGATGCTGATTTTGATTGGGACAAGGACGAAAAAGGTTTTGGCAACTACAGCGACGAAGAACGCGCGAAGTTGGAAGAACAGTATGCAGGAACCTTCAATTCGATCAACCGGGGCGAAATCGTATCAGGCGCCGTCGTATCCATCAACAACAAGGATGTGGTGCTTAATATCGGTTTTAAATCCGATGGCTTGGTATCCCTTTCTGAATTTCGTGATACCCCCGATTTGAAGGTCGGTGACACGATCGACGTTTTCGTCGAATCACAGGAAGATGCAAATGGCCAGTTGGTACTTTCACGGAAACGTGCGAAAACACAGAAATCGTGGGAAGAAATCAACGAAGCACTCGAAAACGACACCATTATCGATGGTTTCGTGAAGAGCCGCACCAAAGGTGGACTCATCGTAGACATCAAGGGTGTGGAAGCGTTCTTACCTGGGTCTCAAATCGACATTAAACCCATACGCGACTACGATATCTACGTGGGTAAAACCATGGAATTCAAAGTGGTCAAAATCAACCACGAATTCAAGAACGTCGTCGTATCCCACAAAGTACTTATTGAAGACGATTTGGAAAACCAAAAAACCGAAATTGTCTCCAAGCTCGAAAAAGGACAGGTATTGGAAGGAACCGTCAAAAATATCACGGATTTCGGTGTATTCATCGATCTCGGCGGTGTGGATGGCCTGTTGCACATTACCGACATATCATGGGGCCGTATCGAGCACCCGCGGGAAGTATTGCAACTTGACGAAACCGTCAACGTGGTGGTACTCGATTTTGACGACGAGAAAAAACGTATCGCCCTCGGCTTGAAACAGCTTACCGAGCATCCTTGGGAATCGTTGGATACCGCATTGGAAGTAGGCTCAAAAGTGAAAGGCAAGATCGTAACCGTAGCCGACTACGGTGCATTCCTCGAAATCACCCCCGGTGTAGAAGGACTCATCCACGTATCGGAAATGTCTTGGTCGCAGAACCTGCGTAGTCCGCAAGAGTTTCTTAAAGTAGGCGACGAGGTAGAAGCGCAAATCCTGACACTCGACCGCGAAGATCGCAAAATGAGCTTAGGTATCAAGCAGCTGACTCCAGACCCTTGGAAAAACATTGCTGAGCGTTACCCCATCGGTTCGAAACAGAAAGCCGTGGTGAAAAACATGACCAACTTCGGCGTATTTGTTGAGCTCGAAGAGGGTATCGACGGATTGATCCATATCTCCGACCTTTCTTGGTCAAAGAAAATAAACCACCCCAATGAATTCACCAAAGTAGGTGAAGAATTGGAAGTTGTTGTATTGGAACTCGACGAAGACAACCGCAAGTTGAGCCTCGGCCACAAGCAGTTGGAAGAAAACCCATGGGATACATTTGAAACCATTTTTACCCTTGATTCCATCCACCAGGGAACGGTAATCAAAGTCGGCGAAAAAGGCAACATCGTAGCCTTACCTTATGGGGTGGAAGGGTTCTCTCCCGCTAAGCACAGCATCAAGGAAGATGGTAACCCATTGAAACTTGATGAAGTTGCTGATTTCAAAATCATTGAATTCAACAAGGACAACAAGCGTGTGGTGATCTCACATTCCCGCATCTGGGAAGACCAACGTGCAGAAGCACGGATGGAAGACTTCAACAACCGGAAGAAAGAAGCGAAAGCTGCTTCATCTGCCGTGAAGAAAGTGAAGGAATCTGTGGAGAAATCGACACTGGGCGATCTGGACGTCCTAGCCCAACTGAAACAACAGTTGGAAGGCGAAGAAAGCGCCAGCCGCTCAAAAAAATAAGGGTATAAACCCTTGTTTTTGATATAATGCAACGCTCCCTGAAATTTCAGGGAGCGTTTTTTATTGCATATAAAAAGTGTTTTTTTTAAGTTTGTTCTACATAACTAACCTTTGGTACCATGAACACCTTAAAGAAAATACTCATCATCCTGTCGATTATCATCGCTATTCCGCTCATTGCAGCCCTTTTCGTCAAGCGTGAATTTACTAGCGAAAGACAGATTACCATCAACAAGCCCAAGCAGGAAGTGTTCGACTACATCAAGCACCTCAACAACCAGAAAGACTACGATGTTTGGCATAAAATGGACCCTGAAGCCAAAACGACTACCAGCGGTACCGACGGCAATGTAGGTTTTGTGTATACCTGGGACGGTGAGAAAATAGGCAAAGGCGAACAGGAAATCACCAACATCGTGGAAGGCGAACGGATGGACACGCAGCTGCGATTTAAAGAGCCTTTTGAATCGGAGGCTTCGTGCTACATGGCTACCGAGGCACAGGGAGAAAACCAAACGGTCGTAAAATGGGGGATTTCCGGTAAATCCCCTTACCCGTTCAACTTGATGTCGCTGTTTTTCGATATGGGCGACGATTTCGACAAGGGGCTGCAGGAATTGAAAACCGTACTCGAAAATCAATAGTATGGGCAAAACCCCGAATTGGCAGGAGGAGCTGGGGCTACTGCGGGCGATCATCGCTAAAACGGCACTGGTGGAAACCACAAAATGGGGAATCCCGGTATACACTTACAATGGACGTAACGTCGTGGGCGTAGCCGGGTTTAAGAACCATTTCACCCTGTGGTTTTACCAAGGGGTATTCCTCAAGGACAAAATGCAAGTATTGACCACTGCTCCAGGCGGAAAAGCAAAGGCCATGCGGCAATGGCGCTTTACCGCACGCGAGCAAATCAATGAGCCGCAGCTGCTTTCCTACCTCAACGAAGCCATCGCCAACGAGAAGGCGGGCCTGCAACTGAAGCCTGAACCAAAGGGGCAGCTACTCATTCCGGCCATCCTAAGTGACGCGTTCAAGGACAATGGACTTCGCAAGGCATTCGATGTCCTTGCTCCATACAAACAGCGGGAATACATCGAGTACCTTACGGAAGCCAAACGCGAAGCCACTAAATTGGCCCGGTTGGACAAAATCAGGCCCCTTATCCTTGCAGGAGCCGGGCTACATGATCAATACAAAAAATAACGAAATGATATCTTCAAAGACGATGAGCGCAGGACTCATCTTAGTTATCGCTGGAATACTATGGTGCCAGGTTGCTACCGCCCAATCGGATAACCCCAACTACGATCAGGCGCTCGCCGATTCCTTGGAGGCTGACGAGTATGGGATGAAATCCTATGTTTTCGTCATCCTGAAGACCGGACCGATGCAGTTGGATGACGAACAAAAAGTAAGTGAACTGTTCCGAGGCCACCTTGAAAACATCAACCGACTGGTTGAGCAGAAAAAACTGATCGTTGCCGGTCCATTTGGAAGAAACGATCGTAATTACCGCGGCTTATTCATCTTTGACTCCAAAGATAAGGCGGAAGTAGAGGCCCTCCTACAGACAGACCCCGCCATAAAAGAAAAGCTCCTTGAAGCGGAGCTTTTTGATTGGTATGGTTCAGCGGCACTCCGCACTTATCTGGAGGCCAGCTATCGGATTACGAAAAAAAACCCCTAACCTAAGGTCGCTTATCGACTATATCGACGCGATAATGGTATTCAGTGTTTCACTTGGCCGCATGGCGGCTTCCGCCTTTGCTTTATCTGGCCAGTAGTAGCCATTGATATCCTGTGGCTTGCCTTGTGCACCGATCAATTCACCGTTGATTTTTTGTTCGCTGGCACGCAACTTGTCAGCAACAGGAGCGAACAGTTCACTCAATTCGCTGTCTTTGTTTTGAACGGCCAACGCTTGGGCCCAATACAATGCCAAGTAAAAATGGGAGCCCCTATTGTCGATTTGACCAACTCTCCGTGCGGGCGATCTATCATTTTCCAAAAACTTTTCGGTCGCCGCATCCAACGCTTCAGCCAATACCAATGCTTTGGCATTTCCCTGGGTTTGCCCCACATGCTCCAATGAAACAGCCAACGCGAGGAACTCACCCAACGAGTCCCAACGCAGGTAGCCTTCCTCCATGAATTGATCAACATGTTTCGGTGCCGATCCACCGGCACCCGTTTCAAAAAGCCCCCCCCCATTCATCAACGGCACGATAGACAGCATCTTCGCCGATGTGCCCAACTCGAGGATGGGGAACAAATCAGTGAGGTAATCCCGGAGCACGTTGCCCGTCACCGAGATCGTGTCCTCACCCCTGCGGATACGCGCCAGGGAGAATTTGGTAGCCTCAACCGGGTTCAGTATCCGGATATCGAGTCCGGATATATCCTGTTCGCTAAGGTATGTGTTGACTTTCTCGATAAGCTGCCGGTCGTGCGCACGGCTTTCATCCAACCAAAAGACGGCAGGTGTGCCGGAAAGGCGCGCGCGGTTAATAGCCAATTTCACCCAATCGCGGATGGGAGCATCCTTGGTTTGGCACATCCGGAAGATATCACCGGCTTCAACTTCCTGCACCATCAATATATTTCCATCGTCATCCAACACTTGGATAGTGCCTTTCGAGGTCGCTTGGAATGTCTTGTCGTGCGAGCCGTATTCTTCGGCCTTCTGAGCCATCAGCCCCACATTGGATACCGAACCCATTGTAGAAGGATCGAAGGCACCGTATTGTTTACAATCGGCAATAGTTGCCGCATAAACACCGGCATAGGAACGGTCGGGTATCAACGCCAACGTATCCCGCACAGCGCCGTTTTTGTCCCACATCTGACCGGAATTACGGATCATGGCCGGCATGGAAGCATCGACAATCACATCCGACGGAACATGGAGGTTCGTAATCCCCTTGTCAGAATTGACCATGGCTAAGTCCGGACCGTTCTGGATGGCCGTAGCAACGGCTGCTTTTATTTGTTCCTCTTGGGGATGCCCGGCTATCTTCGCGAACACGTCGCCTAGCCCGTTGCGCGTATCCACGCCGAGTTCCTTGAACAGACTTCCATACGTATCAAAAACCTCCTTGAAATAAACTTCAACGATGGCACCAAAGATAATTGGGTCGGAAACCTTCATCATGGTTGCCTTTAAGTGCGCAGACAGCAACACGCCAGTTTCTTTAGCGGCAACGATTTGCTCACCAACGAACTTTTTCAACGCAGCCATACTCATGTGGGAGGAATCTATCACTTCCCCCGCCAGCAACGGTGCGGGTGCTTTCAGCTCTGTCTTGGCGCCACCTTCATCAACAAATTCAATTTTGAACGTCGCCGCATGCGATAGGGTTACTGATTTTTCATTTCCATAGAAATCGTCGGCAGACATCGAAGCCACCTCGGTTTTGGACTCCGATGTCCATGCTCCCATAGCGTGTGGGTGCTGCTTCGCGTAATTTTTCACGGCTCGCGGTGCGCGGCGGTCCGAATTACCTTCCCGAAGTACGGGGTTTACCGCAGACCCTAGCACCTTGGCGTAACGGGCCTTAATGGTCTTTTCTTCGTCACTCTTCGGCTCCTCGGGATAATCGGGCACCGCGTACCCTTTATTTTTCAATTCAGCGATAGCTGCCTTCAATTGCGGAATGGACGCCGAAATGTTGGGCAACTTGATGATATTGGCGTCAGGCGTGGTAGCCAATTGACCTAGCTCGGCCAAGGCATCAGCTATCCTTTGGCCATCCGTAAGGTACTCCGGAAAATTCGCGATAATCCGTCCGGCCAAGGAAATATCTTTCTCCTCGACCGATATACCGGCCGGTCGCGTGAATGCTTTGACAATCGGTAAAAATGAGAACGTGGCCAATGCGGGGGCCTCGTCTGTTCGGGTATAAGAAATGGTGGTTTTAGACATAATCTGAATGAATTTCGGACGCGAAAATAGCTAAAAATACGCTGTTTTACAAGTTTTTGGTTGATGTATGAGGTAACTACCCGCCCCACGACAAAAAATCATCCCCGAAAAAGACGCCTGTCAAAGGGGAATTTTACCAGCGAATCAATTTTAATATCGGCAAAATCCGGATGCTTCGGGTTAATCAAGTAATTAAAATCGCCCGGTGTAACTACCGAGGGTATTTTTAATACGGCATAGGTAGCATCTGCTACGAAGGTATCCCCAATCCGTTGGGTTGAAAGTGGATGGGGAAATGTATTCCAGTTGTTTGGCAGTTCATTTTCCGCGAGTTCGTCTATCGCCATGTCGTCCGGAATGTATACCGACATCATCAGGTAATCAGAAGGCAACGATGCTAACGTGAGATGGACGGCCACTTCGGCCATCGCCAACGACCGGTTCCCTGCTGTGTATATCAGCTCTACCCCAATGGAATTCCATCGTGCACCGCGCAACGCGGCCCCTTTGCCGGATAATGAGGACGAGAATTTCTCGCGGACCAGCCTAAAAACAACCATACTATACGAAAATACCGTGGTTGATATGCGTAAGTTCTTTTAAGACAAGTTCCTTGCCGTATGAATCTTTCAAGAGCTCCAGGGGTTTCTTGTTTCCGAGTGCATAATTGGCCGTATGGAGCCACTGCTTGAATAGCTCGGCATCACCGAATATCTCCAACCCCTCGCGGGTAACCTCGGCCAACTCCATGATCTTCTCGGAATGCAGTGTCTTGAAATAACGGTTTTCCATTTTATAACGGTTGAGTGTTTTCGTGGAAAGCTCAAGGAAAGCAGCCCATTCGCTTTCGGTAAAAGGTGTAATACGCTGTATCTGCTCAAAAAAACGATAGGATATGCCGCTTTGTACCACCGTAGTCATCATCAACCGATCTGTAAAAAGCTCATTAAAGGTTGGCGGATCACTGGCTAGCGTAAGGTAACCATCGGCATCAAACTCTTTGAAGATATTCCTTATTTCATGATCTAATTGCTTGCCGTATGTCATGGAAACCCCTCTTTTTATAAATATGTCTTCAAATTTAAGACATTTTTCTCGGTTTTCAAATCATTTTAGATAATATTTATCACCGTTCACTTTCAGTCGTCCCTCATCCAACCGTTTGCGGATAAATGCCAAACGGGTTGCCTCATCACCCGATTTGAGCCCCAACACCAGTTGGTCTATGTTCAGCGGCCCATCCGAAAGCAACTCTGCCAGCTCAGCCATGAGCCGTTCTTCCACATGCTCAAATTTATTCCGCACCAGGCACCGGTCGCAGATACCACATGGCTTGGAATTGTCTTCGTTAAAATACGCCAGGAGTTGCCGGCTTCGGCAATCAGCTCCATCGAGGTAAGCGAAAACAGCTTCCAATTGGCCTTGTTTGATCGCTTTCCGTTCACGGATATAGACGTTATCGATATGCAGCCGTTTACTGTCTATCCTAGCCCGTACAAATTGCAATTTCGGGCTGTCGGTTTGCGGCAGATAAGACAAGATTTCCATCTGCTGTAGATATCCAAGCATGTCGACGATAGCGAAACGTTGTTTCCCCATCCGCTTGGCCAATTCGTATTCACGGATGGGCACAAAATCGTCAAACGCACCACCATGGCTGCGGAGAATGGTCTTAATCAATCCATCATAGGCTGCATTTTCCACTTGAAATCTGTATAGATCCTGCTGGTTTGCCTCAAATTTCACCCGCGAGGGTATGTATACCGATTCGGTCACGCTGATCCATCCGTCGCGTTCGAGGAACTTCAACGCCTGGAGTACCATCACGACGTCTAATTTATAACGGTAGCAAAAGTCGGCTACGTCAAAATCCAGTGTCACCCCCACTCCCGCCCCATGGGCCAATTGGTAATAATTGGCCAAGTGCTGATAGACCTGTTTGATGTAGTCGACCGACGGAAAACTCAGGGCATGGTTTTTCAACAGCTGGTTGCGGTCGCTTTGGTGATAAAGCAGCACCGCATAGGCTCTCTTGCCGTCGCGGCCCGCCCGTCCGGCCTCCTGGTAATAAGCTTCGAGCGAATCGGGGATATCGAGGTGGATGACAAATCGTACATCCGATTTGTCGATCCCCATGCCGAAGGCATTGGTAGCCACGATAACGCCGGTATCCCCTGCCTTCCACGCTTCCTGCTTGCGCATCCGTTCAGCGTTTTCCAAACCAGCGTGGTAGAAGTCGGCCGATATGCCCTCATTGAGCAAAATACGGGTAGTTTCCTGCGTTTCCCGCCTATTGCGCACGTATATGATGCCACTTCCCCGCAACTTCCGGATAATACGCAGCATACGGCCCTGTTTATCTTCCTCTTCGAAAGCCATGTATGCAAGATTTTCGCGCGCGAAACTTCCCCGCAATACATTCTTCACGGAAAATAGGAGCTGCGCTTGGATATCATCTACCACCCGGGCCGTAGCGGTGGCCGTGAGCGCGAGGAAAGGCACACCGGGATGTAGGGCACGTAATGTGGCGATATGGAGGTACGACGGCCGGAAATCATATCCCCACTGGGAGATACAATGGGCCTCATCCACCGTAAGGAGGTTAACCTTCATGTGGCGTATACGCTCTTGTACCAACTCACTGCCCAATCGCTCAGGCGAGAGATAAAGGAACTTGATAGGGCCATAAATGCAATTGTCAAGTGCGATATCCACCTCACGTTTGGCCATTCCCGAAAAAATAGCCACCGCTTTTATACCTTTGGCCTGCAGGTTTTCCACCTGGTCCTTCATCAACGCGATGAGTGGTGTCACCACGATACATATTCCATCCCTCATCAACGCGGGCACCTGGAAGCATACGGACTTACCCCCTCCTGTAGGCATCAGCGCGAGGGTATCATGGCCAGCCAATACCGACCGGATGACCTCCTCCTGCATAGGCCGAAACGACTCATGCTTCCAGTATTTCCGGAGTACGTCTACACTATTCATGGCTTGGGAAATTCCAATGGCCAAACATACGCAAAATTGTCTTTCAACACATATACAGGAACCGCCGCCGCCTCGGCCGCCGCCTTCCATCGGGCGATGGTCGCATCGTCATTGGTGCCATCCAGCACTAATTGCCTGCAATCAACGGTTTCCATCAACGCGGCCAATGACACCGATGGATTGTTACGCAAGATAACGACATCGGCTTTCAGTTGCCCATCGTACGTACCACTTCCGTCGTAAACCATGAACCGGGTGTTCCCAAATTGCAGAATGCCCCCTTTCGCATACACTTGTTGATCCAGGTATACGCTGTCGTATGCCATAAAATGGATAGCATCTATGGAGGCATGGGCCTCAAGTGCAGGCAATACGGAATAGCCGATGGTACGGTCATCGATAGATGGCAGATCGGTGTATAGCCACGCATGCTTTTGATTGACAAGGCCAATGGCGAGGTTGCGACGGACGTTGAACACAATGGCTTGCCGGCCAGCATCGTTGAACACAATCGGAAACGACGCGCATACCAGCAATGTGACAGACACTAGCGCACTGTAGAACCAATGTTTGTGCCGAACCATGATGGCCATCGCCATCGACACAATCAGCAGGTAAACCAACAACGATTCCCACCAAGTAACCCAGATACCGCGGATGCTGGCCATGGGTAATTGCTCCATATATTCCAGCGAGGCATTGGTTACCAAGATAAGTTTTTCTAACGCTACCCCTATCCACGATGCCAGTTGGCCTGTGGGTACGATTAGCAATGCAAATCCGACATACATGATGGCACTCGCCGGCAATACGATAAACAGGTTGGCCGGAAGAAAATACAATGGAAATTGGTGAAAATAATAGGCCGCCAACGGACCGGCTCCGGCTTGGGCCCCGATTGACATCCCGATGTAGTCCGTTATGGGCCGCACAAACCGATTGCCCACAGGGAAGAGATAACGCAATACGGGGTGTACGGAAACGATGCCTAGTACAGCCAAGTAAGAAAGCTGGAATCCGATGTCGGCGATGAAGGCTGGCTCATACAGCAGGAGAAAAAATGCCGATGCCGCGATGCTATTGTAAATACGGTTCTGTTGCCCGAATATAGTGGCTGCCATCACAAAGCTCACCATGATGGATGCGCGCAGTACCGGCGGCGAGAATCCAGTCAACAATGCATATCCCCACACGGCAAGCAATAAGAACAGGAACTTGGTTACCCGCCACCCTCTGCTCCGATCCATCCACCACAATAAGTTGGTCAACAACCAGAACACGACAACGACGTGCATCCCCGACACGCTTAGTACATGGATAGTACCCGTATTGGAGAATGCCTGTACCAATCTTTCACTCATGTCAGCCCGATATCCTAAAATCAACGCGGAGGCAACGGAATAGGCATCCCGATCGGGGATGTATGCCGAAAACTTAGCGACCATCCGTTGGCGTAACGCCAAAGCATATGCAATAAGCGGATTGCCCTTCCCACTATCCATTTTTTTCAGTTGGTCCATTGCCAGGTAATCCCGGTGCCATATATTCTTGCCAGCGAGGTAGCGCCGGTAATCCAATTCGCCGGGGTTGTATGGCGGCGGAACCGCTTCATATTCCGTTGGAATGAGGAGCTCATCGCCGTATCGCAAAGATTCAACCATCAGGCTATCATCCGCCTGGACGGTAAGCATCAGCTTCCCCGTCACATCGTACAGCCCATTATCACCGTAAGCCTGCGTAACCACGAAAGGAAACCTAATTTGGCGGCCACGTACCACCGGTTCGTCGGCGACCAATCCCAACAGCCCCTTGGATTTGAAATGACTGAAATGCGTCCGATCGATCGCCGGATCCGTTTGCCAGACCAATAGGCAGCCAACCATGCTCCATGCAAACAGGACAAGCCCCCCCATGGCTCCGTAGTAGCGATGCCGACGTAACCGCGTAATGCACCGAATAGTTACAAATACCACAACCACTATACCCAAGGCAACCAAACCCAAGGTATAAAGCAGCCTCGTTGGGTCCGCAGCGCAACCTCCGCCGATACCGACCAGCAAAGCCAGCAGGAACCGTACAAAAGGCGCATGGCCAATGTACACGCGATTACCGTATGCGTTGGATGCCCCTAAAAACGCCATCTTAGTTGCACTTTGATGTCCGACCGCCTATTGCCCGCTATCGCATCCAAACCACTCCCCACCTCATCAACATCCCGGTAAATAAAGGTAGCATACCGTAGCCAGATGTCTACCTGCCGCGCCATACGGCAACGTGCGTTGACGTAAGCACGTATACCATCGTTGTGATACATGGGGAAGGAATATCCGTACAACACGTCGTTCTCATAAGCATACATACGCGCGTTGTAACCTGGAATGCCGAACACGGCCAACCGTGCATTGCCGCTCAGCCTACCGGCAATGGGCTTATAAATAACGTCGTGGTACGCCAACAGTCCCAATTCGGCTGTCTCCCCCTCCTTTTGGTAGTGGGAGAGCTCAAAGCGACTGCGCATCGTCCAACGAGCACCAAACTTGTATTGGCCACTCAAACGTACCTGCTGGTGCCGTACATCGGCGACAAACCGATGGGGTTGTTCCATCGCTGCGTTTTCCGAGCGCTGCCGATAACGGTAGCGCACAGAAATATTTGCTTTTTTATACCAGGTATAAGTAAATTGGCTCATCATATCCACTCCGTGGGATGGTGCATCGACACGATACTTCAGCCAAGGAAATCGGAAGAAATCAGCGTACACCGTCCATTCCACTTTCCGATTGGGGTGGAATACCAAACCGGCATAAAACCCGCGCTCGTTGACAGCGCTGCTCCCAGCGGCAAGTCCTTGGCTAAAAAACGAATGGTAGTTGCGCTGGTAGTTTCGGTAATGCAAGGCCAGTGACAGGTGGTGATGCAATGTTGCGATCAGCCCCTGCATAACAGCAAAACCACCGCCGCGGCTGTACGCAGCCTCGCCGAAAAGATAAACTCCACGCCATGAATGATGATAATAGAAACTGGTATTCAACAATTCATCGCCCCGAAATGCATATCGATTACGAAGCAGCGGCTGCGGGTCGATTGCCGTGTTGAGCCGGGTGTAATAGGCCAGTAGGCCGGTACGGAGCCGCGCCCGCTGATACAATGCATTGGCTCCCGACACCCACTGTTGCACGGCATGGCGGTTCGCAACCTCGGTTGGCGTACGGTGCAACCCGGTCTGACCTAGCGAACTGGTTTCCATTTGGCCATCATCCGCCGGCACAACCGACCCATCGATGCCACGCCAGGAAAAAAAAGGGGTAACCTCCAATTTCCCCAACATTACCGCCGCCGCGACGCCTCGCAAAAACATCGTTTCATTCGATGATGTATATGGCTGCAGTCCTGTCGCCTGTTTCGCAATGCCCTGTAGCATGGCGCCCTTACCGAAACCCAAGCCATTCCACATGGCCAACCCCTGCCCGAATTGCAGTGCATAGTCGCCTACCACCACATCCCGCAACCTGCCCTGGCTGCGTAGGTAAATGCTTCCTGAATAAAAATCGAAACCATGCCGCTGCGCACCATGGAAAAACGCTTCACCCGCGTCCTTTTTCATATTGAGGGCGACCCGCAGGTCGCTACCGTATTGATACCGATAGCGAACGAACACCTGGTCTGGGCTACCGAGATACCGCGAACGACCGGTATCCGTAACCGCATATCCCTGCCGCCGTTGCAGCGTACGGCCATACCTCACCATTAGATCGTGCACCCCGGCTCGGAGCAATTCGCCGACACCTGTACCAGACAATGGAGACGTCTCCCTCACCGTTACGTACGGCAATAGCAAACGAAGCAATTCCACATCCAGCCCATCAATTGCCTGCAGCTCTTGGATAGCGACGAACGCTCCCGAGCGGCGGCGGTGTTCCAACAAATTGTCGATAAACAGCGGGGGTACAAACTGGAGTTCCCTTAATTCACTCCCGTCGGTACGATTAAGGTCGATAGGGTGTTGCTTATAGTGATACAATCGGTCAGCGAGGTCCGAGAAATCGAAGTCTTCTCCCAAATCCTCCGCTATTAATTCGGTCAAACGCTCTACAAGCACCTCCACGTCCGTTTGAGCAGAAGCGTTGTAGGCCAGGGAGAGCCCTATGGCTAGCATGAATATTTTACTGAAACGCATACCCGACACCGATTTGTGGCGATACACCCAACCGTGGGTGGAACGTTACCGCTGCATCAAGTAGAAACTGCTGCCACCGGAGACCAAAACCACCATATTGCTGCAAGGGGTTGACAGATACCCCTCCACGCAAACATAAAATATTGCCAATCCAATAGGCGACGCCCAAGTGCCCGTCCAAACCGTCCTCCACCCGATAAGCCACATCGGCTGCGACGGTAACCGCCGCAAGTGGATAGCTAAAACCCACCTTTAGATAAGACGGAATGGTGCCATACACCGCAGCTCCGTAGTCAGCATCGCCCACATTGGTATACTGTAGTCCGATCGTGCTGCCCCATTCGAAATGATATTGAATCCCTATATCAACGGAAAAAGAATGGGCACTTAAATAATTTGGAATATAAAGTTGATGGTAACCTGCTGCCATTCCCACGGATAGACTGGAACCAAACCGCTTAGCGAAAGCCATCCCGCCCTTAGTATCGTGGTATGCCCCTTCTATGCCATGGCGGCGCACCATTGCCGCCCATGTACCCAGCTGTGTGGGTATGCCCAGCAAAGCCGATTGAGTGGTAATATCGGTTGTGAGAAAGTGGTGTTGGTAATCAACGCTCAAGGCAATACCATGCAGACCGGCTAACCCCGCCGGATTGGCCGTTATGCTGTATATCCCCTCAAGGGCAGTGCCCGTCTGCCCCATCGCTTGGTAGCTCGGGCCGACATAGGTTTGGGCGAAGCTTTCACAGGAGATTAGGAGGAGTATAAGGCACCTTCCAACCATGACGGTCAAAATAGCAAATTTTACTAAATAAAAAAAACGTGCACACAAGATAAACAACTTGGATGCACGTTTTCGAGATAAGGAGCCTACAGATTACACTTGGTAGTATTGTTCCCAACCCTTACGTGGCGGCGGACCAATCAACAAATCATTGGCTACATTGTTATTTGTGATCCGCTTTTTCTTCCGGTCAAATTCCAACTTCGTGTTAAGGTGCTGCGCCATGACACCCAACGAAAACACCTGGCTCAACGGCCCAGAGATTTCAAACCGCGATCGTGTTTTCTCCTCACCCTTGCAGGCTTTCAGAAAATTAGCGAAGTGATTGGACGGGCTCACCGGTACTTCTGGTAAGCGCGATGACATATCCTTGGCCTTCTCCTCAGGTATAATGGAGAGTGTGCTGCCGTGGGAACCACCCTTGAACGTTAGTTCTTTGCCATAAATGATTTTTCCGGGATTTAATTTCACCGGTTCGATGTCGCCCGTGCTGGGCGGCGGAATATTGGGGTCCAGACCGGACACCCCATATCCTTCTGGAATGGGCGGCAGGTTATCCAGCCCATCGTACCACGTGATATCAAGCGCTGGCATACGTTTACGTTTCGGAAACCGGAACACAATCGTGGATGACATCGGGAAGAAAAAGTCATTATGGCCGGTAGCCTTCGTACATTCCACCTCGTAGGGCAACCCGAGATCCAGGAACTCATGGGCGGTATCGATAATATGGGCACCCCAATCGCCCAACGCGCCCATACCGAAGTCGTACCAGCAGCGCCACTGCCCGTTGATGTAATCGTGGTTATAGTCGTGTTGTTTCGCTATCGCCGAGTGCCAAAGGTCCCAGTCCAGCGAGTCTGGAATCCGCTCGGCTGGTGGAAATGACTTGATATTCGGGTCCCATCCATGCCAACGGCGCGGAGAGTTCATATGGGCGGTGATGGCGGTTACATCCTTGATGATACCAGCATCCACCCATGCCTTGAATTGGAAATAGTTGGCCTCCGAATGGCCCTGGTTCCCCATTTGTGTAACTACCTTGTTGTATTTTCGGGCGGCTTGCATCAGCAACTCACATTCTTGGAATGTACGGGCAAGCGGCTTCTCCACATAGACATGCTTGCCTAACCCCATAGCGTGCATGGTGATGGGGAAATGCGAATGGTCGGGCACCCCGATGGATACGGCTTCGATTTCATTTCCCATCTTATCAAACATTTGACGGAAATCTTGGAAGCGTGGCACATCGGGGAATTTCTTCAGTATATCTACCGTATGTGGCGCTCCCATATCCACGTCGCACAGTGCGACGATATTGGCTAAGCCAGTGGCGTACAAATCGCCGATGATCTGCGCACCCCGATTGCCGATACCGATACACGCCAAGTTAACACGTTCGTTGGGAGCGGCCAGTTTCGGCTTTGCCGCTAGCAAACCGGGAGCGACGGCCGCGGCGGCCGAAGCCAGCATAGCTTGCTTGAGGAATATCCTCCTCGAATATTCATACTTATTCATCTATAACTGATTTATGGTGGAATTAATTAATTTTACAATATCGTGCCATTAGGCAGACGCATCCGATACTCCCCTGAAGTAACCGACGCTCTCTGCCAGTCCCGCCAGTGGGTCTTTCATGTCTTTCTCAAACTCAAGACTGC
Organism: Parapedobacter sp. 2B3; assembly: GCF_041925275.1. Classification (NCBI taxonomy): domain Bacteria; kingdom Pseudomonadati; phylum Bacteroidota; class Sphingobacteriia; order Sphingobacteriales; family Sphingobacteriaceae; genus Parapedobacter; species Parapedobacter sp. 2B3. The sequence continues at coordinate 28,288 of NZ_JBHEUZ010000001.1, forward strand.
ATTTACCATTATATCCCACCTTGCGAAGTGTCTTTATAAATGCCGGAATGTCAATCACCCCCCTACCCAACTCACATGTCGTTCCGTCTTTCGTTGCCGCGGTTACATTTTTGAAGTGGATATCGAATATTCGTTTGTGGTACCGTTTCATGTCGCGGGCCGGATCCTGGCCATCCCGCATATTGTGCCCCATATCGAAGCATAGTCCCATCCGTGGATCCAAATCCTTAACCAATTCAAAAATGCTGGTGGCGTTGGGGTATAGCTTATCTTCGGGGCCGTGGTTATGTATGGCATACCGGATATCATACTCGGCCGTTTTTTCCGAAATATATGCCAAATCCTCCTTGTTCGGAATCCCGATGATCAATTTCACGCCCACGCGCTTTGCATAGTCAAATGCATTATCAATCTCTGCCTTAGATTTTGTCATGTAAAGTGGCCCTACTGCGTAACCGGTTACGCCGGAAGCAGCCAGCTTTTCGTGAAAAGCCGAAATTTGGGCTTCGGTACTGGCTAAGGGGAGATGGAAATCCTTGATACATAAGAAATTCACATTCATCCGTTTCATCATCGCCAGCGATTGGTCTATGTCAAAATGCACAAAGCTATAACCGGCAATACCCAAAGCAAACCCATCCGCAGCAACCGCACTTACGTAGCTGCCGGAGAATGCCTGCGTGGCGGACGTACCCACCACCGTGGCCGCCGAAATACCCAGTAAGCCTTTTTGAATAAATGTTCTTCTTGTTTCCATTAATTTGAAATATAATAAATCATACGTTATTTTCGTTTCGTTTCGTTTTTCTTATCGCCCCGGCGCACCCGTTAAATCCAGCTTTTTACGTATATTAGCCCGATGGACCATAAGCGCGCTACAATAAAAGACATTGCCTCGACTTTGAATCTCTCACCTTCGACCGTGTCGAAGGCGTTGCGGGATCATCCCAATATCGGGGCAACAACCAAAGAACGCGTCAAAAAACTGGCGAAGCAACTCCACTTTGTCCCCAACCAGACCGCTATTCGTTTCAAGCAGCAAAAATCATTTACGCTGGGAATCCTCATACCCAGCATGCTCGATCACTTCTATGTGGCCGCTGTGGAAGGATTCGAAAAATTTGCCTACGACCATGGCTACAACGTCCTTATCGGCCAAAGCCACGAAAGCTTACAACGGGAGAAAGAACTCCTCATTACGATGCAAAGCAACCGTGTGGACGGATTAATCATTGCTATATCCCGTGAGACATTAGACACCAATCACATCAACGATTTCGTCAATTCGGGAACGCCCATTGTCTATTTCATGCGCAAGCCCATCAATGAAGAACACCATTGCGTATGCAGTGACGTGTATACGGGATCCATCGATGCCATCGCCTACTTCGTATCGCGGGGCCATCGACGCATCGGTTTCATTAATGTTTCCTCTTTCTGGACCACCAGCCGCGACCGCTTTCTGGGCTACCGCGATGGCCTTATCCAATATAACATCCCCTTCGACAAATCGCTCGTGCAAGAAAGCGACTTCACCCAACAAGGCAATATACAGGCGACACGCCGATTGATGCAGCTAGATAATCCACCCACCGCGATCCTTGCGTTCAAAGACCAAGTGATGCTCGATTCACTGAACTGTCTACGGCACGATTTCCCTGCAAAGGCGGATGCCGTTGAACTGATTGGTTATGGTGCCAACCCCGTCATCCAATACCTCGAACGTCCCCCACTTGCTTCCCTCAAAGAACAACCTTATGAAATCGGACAAAAAGCCGGTTCATTACTACTGGATTTGGTTAACCATCCACAAGCGAAGTACCAACCCCAGCTTGTTAAAACGCCTTGTGAATTACAGGTTTTCTCCAGTCAGAAACAAAGGTAACGAAAGCCCTCCCCAAAAAGACCTGGACCCCATAAAAGTTTCCAAAGCGCACCAAATTCGTATCAAAAAAGCCGGATTACGATACCTTTCAAACGGTGTACTTGGTTTTTCAGCTTTACCGACCCAAACTTACCGAATGATGATTTCATCCACAAAAATCCATGCCGGATTACCCGCTGCGGGATACCCGGTGGGAATAGGTAAAAATGGTTTAGCCTCTACCCGGAGGTACCGGACATTGTGTCCGGCCACCGGTATTTCCAACATAAGCGTGGGCGATGGACCGGTGGATAGCTCGGGTCGGAATTGGGCCAGTAATCGGGTATCCGTCGAGTCTGTTCCACCCCATAAATCCACTTCTTGCGGTGGATAGATGTGGCGACCGTAATCTTGTTTTACGCTGATACCTATCGTATGGATGTCCGTGGCCTTATCGAAAGATAAGACGGCTGTCACCGGCTCTCCATGAAAGCCGAGCCACTTTCCGTCGGCATGGTTGCTTCCCCCGCTTTCGAGATCATGGAGCGCATGGGCACCCCGGGCTTTGTAACGAGGGTTGGGAGGTGCCAGCAACGCCACCGAACTAGGCTCAGCACCGGTGCGGTGAAACGTCCGGGCCATTTCCCTACTCGATATCCAGCCCGATTTATAACCCCTCACACGGATGGAAGTTGTTTCGGACACCGGAAGCGGCGAACGGTAAATTAGCGAACGTAAACTGTCCGGTTCACTTCCGTCGATGGTATAACGTAATTCCACACCCGGCACCGGGTGGCTCAATGTCACTACCAGGCTGTCACGGAAGAACTTACTCACAGGGGCAATTACAGGGTCATTCAATGGCAATACCGTTTCGCCCGAATCAACATACCCCTGTTCGATGCGAACATGCGCATGCTGCTGCCGCAGCTGCGCTACGGCGGCAGCAGCAACAGCCGTATTCCATACGTACACCGCGCGCAGGGAGGGGGCTGCCAACAAGATACCGAGACCTTCTTCTGTTATCGCTGTGCTGCTTACGCTTAGCGTATGCAGTTTGGGCAAACGAGACAATACATCGCACCAAGCATCGTCCACCTCTGTATTGTTTACCGTCAACTCCCGTAGGTTGGTGAAGGTTGCCAGTAAGTCGCGGTCGCTGGCGCTTAGCGGCATACCACTCAAAGTCAGTGAAACAATCTGCCTGCTAACCTGTTTCAATGCTTGCAATGACTGCGTTGAATAAGATGCCTTGCCAAAAAAAATCACCGATAATGCCGGCGATGATTGGGCAATTGGCCGAACCACGCGGTAAGGGGTGTTCAGTGACTTGATAACCTCCACGTCCGCCGCTGGGAAGTCATACGTCTCTTCGGAAACGGGGTACAACGCCGCTGCCAGTTGACGGATGGTATCATCCATCGGCAGAGCGGCCAATGGCGTATTGAAATCAGCACCCGAAGCTACCCATGCATTAATCAAGGCAAGTTCTTCCGGCGTCAATTGCGGTTTTCCTTTCGGTGGCATACGGTGTTCGTGGTCTAGGTCCAGCAATAGCCGCTCAATGAGGAGGCTTTCTGCCACCGACCCCTTTACCAGGGCCGGACCGCTCTCGCCACCTTGCAATAGAGACGCCGTATCGGCCAGTACAAGCCCTCCCTTAGCCTTACTGTTGCTATGGCAGTTCAGGCATTTGGCCTCCAGAATAGGGTAAACCAAGTCGGGAAATACGGCGGCAGTGGCGAAATCCAACGTCTTCTGCTGTTTCTGGCGCAACGGTTCAAACAAATAATCTTCACCATGGGTCAATGCCGCCCCAAAATGACCGGCCACGACCAAGACGACGAGTGAAATACTTAATCCCACCCGAAAAAGAAGCCGGTAACGGCCAGTAGGGCCAATGGCACGACGGTGGTATACCAACAGCAACGTGGATAAAAAACAGAGCGCCACACCCATCCATTTGTGCCATTGAAAGCCACTCCCTTCGTACCCACCTTCTTGGGCAAGCAACAGGCCTGCAACCACCGTAATAGCTGCAGTCCAAGCACTTGCGAAAAGTAACCCATATACCATCCGAGAGGCAACCGGTGGTAGCACGGCCAAGCGATTGCCAAAACAAGTAAGCAACCACGCCAATAGTAGCAACACGATCGGAAAATGCAACAACAACGGGTGGGCCCGCCCCACTACCTGCAACACGGGAGGAATAACGATGATGCGTTCAAAGACCAGAAAGAATAAAATAAATACAACGAGGCCGATCAGCAGGTTCAGCAACAGCGAATGGATAATCTTCATTTCTTACCCCTATACCAATATATCCTTTACGACAGTCCCAGCCACATCGGTAAGCCGATAACGCCTACCCAAATGCCGATAGGTAAGTTTCTCGTGGTCTAATCCTAATTGATGGAGGATGGTAGCATGGAAATCGTGTACATGCACCGGATCCTTGACTATATTATAACCAAATTCGTCTGTTTCGCCATAAACCATACCCGGTTTCACTCCGCCTCCCGCCATCCAAACACTAAAGCAACGCGGGTGGTGATCCCTACCGTAATTATCGTGCGCCAACCTACCTTGGCAGTAATTGGTCCGCCCAAATTCGCCGCCCCAGATGACCAGTGTTTCATCCAGCAGGCCGCGCTGCTTCAAATCTGCCACTAGAGCCGCAGAGGCTTGGTCAACGTCTTTGGCCTGCATCGCCATTTGGCCGGGCAAACTATCGTGCTGGTCCCACCCCTGATGGTATAGTTGCACGAAACGTACGCCATTTTCCGTGAGCTTACGTGCCAACAGGCAGTTTGCCGCATAGGTGCCCGGCACCAAACAATCGGGTCCATACAACTTGATGATATGGTCCGGCTCGTTCGAGAGGTCAGTTACCTCGGGAACCGAGGTCTGCATCCGGTAGGCCATCTCATACTGCTGTACCTTTGCAGTGATCTCCGGATCACCGAACGCATCGAAATGGAGGTTATTCAACTCGGCCAATTTATCGAAGAGCGCCCTGCGGCTCATACGGTCCGTCCCCGGAGGGTCATTCAAATATAACACCGGGTCGGGACCTCCCATGAACTGCACACCTTGGTGTACGGAGTCAAGGAATCCATTGGTCCATAGTTTGGCATACACGCCTTGCCCGTTACCCCGCCCTTTTGATACCAACACGCAGAAAGCGGGCAGGTTTTGGTTTTCGCTACCCAATCCATAGCTTAGCCAAGCGCCCATGCTGGGTCGATTTCCCTGCTGGGCGCCCGTTTGGAAGAATGTAATGGCTGGATCATGGTTGATGGCATCGGTATGCAACGACCGGATAATGCACAGATCATCCACCATTTTTGCCATGTGCGGAAAAACACTGCTTACCCATGCGCCGCTTTTTCCGTATTGGGCAAAATCATAGTAGGAGCCCACCAATGGAAATGTTTCCTGGCCTGCGGTCATTCCCGTAAGCCGCTGGCTACCGCGTACGGATTCGGGCAAATCTTGCCCCATCATTTCCCGTAACTTGGGCTTTGCATCGAACGATTCCAATTGGGATACACCACCGCTTTGGAACAAATAAATCACCCGCTTCGCCTTAGGCGCGAAGTGGGGGAGCATCGAAGCAGCCCGGTCGCCACCCGTACCACCACTCGAAAAAAGGTCCGGAATCAGCAACGACCCCAGTGCCGCGCTTCCGATCCCTACACTTAGCCTGGAGAGGAATTGCCGCCGGTTCTGGTATAACCGGGCTTGCTCCACTTCTTTCGCTATCATCTTATCTTTCTTCATATACGCTTTCCTTTCAGCTATCGGTAATCAGCTACGCTTTTTTTTATCAACAAACCTTCAAATCGCCCCGTCACGTCCTCGTAATCGCTTCGTCCAAATTATATAATGCATGTATGGCCGCCATTAGTGCCGCATGTTCAGCAACCGGCACATCCGCGTCCGCGGGTGCCTCGCCCACAGCCAAAAATGCCCGTGCAGCAGCCGGAGTTTTGCTATACCGCTCCAATTCGTCCGTATAATATGCTTCCATCAATTCCCTTTCCTTCTCGCTTGGATCACGGCTCAGTATACGGCGGAATGCCCGTTCAAGGTAAGCGCCCGGCTTGGCATCCGGCATCGCTTCCAACAGCGTCTCCGAAAGTACGCGCGAAGCTTCGAGAATCACCGGATCATTCAGCATCACCAATGCCTGCAGCGGTGTATTCGTACGCTGGCGGGTTACCTCGCACATATCCCGGTTGCTCGCATCGAAAATAAGCATGTTGGGCGGAGGCACCGTCAACTTAATGAATACGTACATGCCGCGCCGGTACAATGCATTGCCGTGGTCCTGCACGTAGTTCGCCAGTGTTCCACGCCCCGAACTCGTAACTTCCCATATACCGTCGGGTTGATAAGGCTTCACGCTGGGACCGCCGATTTCCGTATTCAACAGGCCACTGCTGGCCAATGCGAGGTCACGTATGGATTCAGCCGGCAGACGCAGTCGTTTCGCTCGTGTCAGGTATATGTTTTCAGGATCTTCTTTCAGATATTTTTCAGTAATCCGCGACGATTGACGGTAGGTGGCACTCATCACCAATTGTTTCATCAAGCGCTTCATGTCCCAGCCATTATCACGGAAATCAGCCGCCAACCAATCCAGCAATTCAGGATGGCTGGGCAACTCACCTTGGTTACCGAAGTCAGCCACCGTGGCAACCAAACCACGCCCAAAAACCATAGCCCATAGCTGGTTTACAAATACCCGGGCGGTAAGCGGGTTCCCCTTACTGAAAGTCCATTCAGCCAACCCAAGCCGATTAGACGCATATTGGATACTATCAAATGGCATAATGGCTTCCGGTGTACCCGGATATACCCGTTCGGTGGGCGAATCGTAAAGCCCGCGATCCAGTATGTAGGTCGGCCGCAACTCATCGCGCTCACCCATTACCGATACGGATACCGCGGAAGTATCGCCTCCTTTGTTGATAAATCGCAGGATTTCGTCCACGTCTTGCTGTGTAATGGTGAGTCGTGGTGTTTTCGACGGGCCTGAGTCCACTAACCCTTCAAGCCCCTTCTCCAATGAATTATTGAAGAACGCATATAACTGATAATAGTTCTTCTGCGAAAAAGGGTCGTATTTATGGTCATGGCATTGGGCACACTCCATGGTAATTCCCAAAATGCCTTTGCTGAATGTATTGGCCTTATCAATGGCATAGGCCACCCGATATTCTTCTTCGATCACGCCGCCCTCTTCGGTTATTTTGTGGTTCCTATTGAATGCCGATGCAAGCAATTGTTCTTTCGTCGCCTCCGGCAACATATCGCCGGCCAACTGCCAAGTCACAAACCGGTCATAGGGCATATTCTCATTGAAGGCATGGATAACCCAATCACGCCATGGCCACTGCGTACGGATGTCGTCATCTTGATAGCCGTATGAATCGGCGTATCGTGCCACATCCAGCCAGTGCATGGCCATACGCTCACCATAGGCAGGGGTGGCCATCAGTTCGTCGACCATTTTCTCATACGCATTGGCGGAACGATCCGCCAGGAATCGCTGAAGCTGCTCTTCGGTCGGTGGCAATCCGGTAAGGTCAAAGCTCATCCGCCGTAACAAAACATGCTTTTCAGCTTCCGGATTCGGCTTGAAACCCCGCTCCTCCATACGTACCAATACAAAGTGGTCAATTTCATTAAAAGCTGAACGTCCATTGCGGACATCGGGGACGATCACTTTACTGGGGGGAATGAATGCCCAATGGGGCTTGTATTCCGCCCCTTGCTTGATCCATCGTTCGATCAGCTTCACCTCATGGTCAGTCAACGCCAGATTGGAAGATACGGGCGGCATCCGCACCGTTTCATCATCACTCGTAATACGCCGATATGCCTCGCTCCGATCGGGATGGCCCGGTACAATGGCATGCATACCCGCCGTTTCAACCAATGCTTTGTAAGCCCCCTCCTCCGTATCGAGCCGCAGGTCGGCTTCCCGGGCATTCTTGTCCGGGCCATGGCATGCAAAACATTTATCGGAAAGAATGGGCCGAATGTGGAAATTATAATCGACCACTGCCGGCAGCATGGCAGGTCCGCCCCCACCCCCAACTTTACTCGTCGTAAAAAAATAACCGGAGAGTACTACCGCGACCAAGATGATTGCCGTACCTATAAGCCATTTCGAAGAAAGAAAGTGCTGCATCGTCGATTTATACTGGTATTCCAGTCAAAATTAACGAAACTTTTGGAATAGTCTAACGCTAAATCGATAAAATCAGTTAATACACGCAAAACACATGTGGGCCCACATCTAGTCCTTTCCAAACAGCTGATATAGTTCCTCTTGCGTAAATGACGCTGTACGCTGGCCAAATGTAGACCGTACTTCACCCAAATTCTCAGGCAACACCTCGTCACCCGTCGCATTACCCCAAGCATTTCGGATATAGCTCAATAATTGGGCAAGCTCCGCGTCGTCAATGGTCGAGTTATGGGCTATCCCCGGCATTTCACCGCTCACCTCGGGCACATCATAGGTATGGCCGGAAACATCAACAGGGCCGGTGAGCCCGTACAACACGAGGGCCATGAGGCGTTGTTTATTACCTTTCACCCATTGCGAACCCGCCAGTGGCGGCGCAATCGGCGAAACACCACGACCATCCTCCCCGTGGCAGGGCTGACATGCGTTCTGGAACAATGCGACACCTTGCGGATAACGCTTGGCCAATAACCGTTGGCTGCCCGCAGTCGGCTCGCCCTTCAGTCGATGGACAACCGCGGAAACACGGCTGTAAAGTACGGAGGTCGTATCAGGCAACCGGGCGGATAATTGCTGCAAGAATATATGTTCCTGCCCTTCAAGCCCGCTAATCACGGCATCAGCCAGGTATTTGTTATCCGCATGTTCAATGGCCCATTGTGCACTCACGGACCCTTCCATCGCTGTTAATGACGCTATCGCGAAGGTGGCATACGGCAGCAATAGCGTATCCTGCCCCGAAAGGTACGTAGTTACCAGGTTTGCCAATTCTTTCTGGGCGACGGTCGAAGCCAATGACACCGTTGCAACAATGGCTTGCGCACGTAGTTGCCACGGTTGCCGTTGTAATACCGTTTGGATGTCGGGCAAAGTCAAATGGCCCAGCCCTTCGAGGGTCCATAAAGCGTGAGCGACCTGCAAACTATTGTCGCCGCCGCTCAGTATCCCACGTAGCTGGTCCACCACGTCCGTAGCACGCCGGTCTACCAGCACCTGCTGGGCCTTGTCTCGTACCCAGCCATTCGTGTGCCCCAACAGCACAACCAACGAATCGGTACGCCGGGGCATCGTTATCCAATTCGCCTTGACACCCTTGGGTATTACCCGATAAATCCTTCCCATGCCAAGGGGAAGGGTCAACCCACGTGTTTCGATCTCTTTTTTCAAGTAGGGCGTAAGGTACGTGCTATGCTGGATGATGCCGCGGTACATATCTACCACGTAAAGCGCACCATCGGGACCATCATGAAGGTTTACAGGACGGAATCGCTCATCGCTACTGGCTAGAAATTCTCTCCCGTGATAGGCCTGCTCACCCACTACCCGATACCCATCTTCCACCAGCACATTCCGTTTGATTAGGTTCGCGGCGGGCTCGGCCACAAAGGCATTGATGCCTGGCAGCAGGCCACCGCGGTAGACCAATGGACCACAAGCGGCCGTGAAGTTCACCAAGCGGCCGGTACTATCCAACACCCCATCCTTGTATCCGCGGTTCACGCCCGTGGTAGGGCGTGCCGGATAAACGCGGTTATCAGCTACGATGGTTTCACCGTATCCCGCCACTTTGCGTTGGCTCGGGTTGTTCGAACCTAATCCCGCGGGGAAGTAATCGCCCGAAAGGTTACTCGAATTATCGTTGTAATATAACTTGCCCCAATCATCTTGGCTGATTCCCCATTGCCCCCGGAAGTGGGTTTTCTCTTTCAGCCAGGCACCACCGGGGGACCGTCGGTACCGCCAATCGTATTTGGCACTGTAAATCCAGTTGTCCAAACCGCGCAAGAGTCCATTGGGTTGATGCTCTACGTTTCCACCTTCCGCATACGTGCTATCCACCAACGTACGGCTAACCGGCTTATCCGCCCGAATTTCGTAAAACCACAAGTTGGGGGGCTCGGCCAAGAGCAATCCGCTATCGACAAGGCATATCGCCCGTGGCATCACCAACGAATCGAGGAACACGCTGCGCTCATCCATCCGGCCATCGTCATTACGGTCGGTTAGGATAACCACACGGCCTACCGGCGCATCCTCACCAATGCCCAACGTGTCGGGCATGTACCCGTCCATCTCCACGACCCAAATCCTACCCTTTTCATCGAAGGTCATGGCTACGGGCGCAATCACCAACGGTTCTGCCGCTACGAGTTCGACGTCGAATCCCTCCTCAACCTCCATCGCCTTAATGGATGCCCGCGGGCTTAGCACATCATTCTCGTTTCCGACGCTGCATCGCGTAAAAATAAAAATTACCCCAAGGAATACTGATAATAGGCGCTTTTCTGTTTTGTATCTGCTTTTGTAATCTGCCACCTTGCAAACTAATATAAAATTGCTTTTATATGCAAGTCTATAAAAGATTTGCCTTTCCGCCCTGTTTCACCTATTTATTCGCGCGATGGCGGTTTGCCCTCAGGCTGTCTAACATCTCCGTCCATGGACGAACCTGGTGGGTAGCAGCCCATTCTTCCCAAGCAGCAACCAATGAAGCCAGGCGACCGGTCTCTTCGCCACCCAGGTCATTCAATTCGGTTCGGTCTTTTGAAAGATCATATAGCTCCCATTTCAAGGGTTGATTTTCCTCCCATTTCATCACCGCCTTATAGTTACCCAGGCGTACCGCTCTGTTCCCTTCATGCTCCCAGCATATCGGCTGATCATGGATGGCGCCCCCACTTCCTTTCAACAACGGCAGGAAACTATTGCCTGCCATGGCGGGCACGGGCTTCCCGTCTTTCTCCGTCGTATAAGATGCGTCCGATATATCCACAAAAGTTGCCATTATATCTGGCAGGAAACTATATTCATGAATCAGTCTGCCGCGCTGGGAAGAAGGAATGCCCGCCGGCCAATGAGCGATGAGCGGTGAAGAAATGCCCCCCTCATGCACCCAGTGTTTATATTCCCGATACGGTGTATTGGATGCATTTGCCCAACTTTGGCCATAAGTCAGGAAATATCCTTCCTTGGTCTCCAGTTGCTCAGGCTTGCCTCCGCCCAGCATGCCCCCTTCCGCGCAGGCCCCATTGTCGTTGATAAAAATAATCAACGTGTTTTCAAACAGTCCGTCGGTTTTCAGGTAATCTACCAGCCGGCCGATATTTTGATCCATTTGATCAACCTGCGCAGCGTAGATAGCACGCCTGAGCGCCATCTCTGCCCGCTTTTCCACAGCCAAAGTATCCCAGTCTAGCCCGTCGGCGGGGGGTAACGGCCAGGACGCGTCGATCAGTCCCATATCTATCATTTTTTGATACCGTTCGCTCCGCAATGCCGCCCAGCCCTGGTCGTACCGATCGCGATACTTATCAACCACTGACCTTGGTGCTTGCAACGGCCAATGGGGCGCGGTAAAGGCCAGGTAGAGAAAAAACGGCGATTCCGCGTTCAATTCCTGTCCCTCGCGAATAAAGCGGATGGCGTAATCCGTAAAGGCATCGGTCGTATAATAATTCGAATCCGTCACCTCCACCGGTTCATTGTCTAATGTGATGCCCCTGGGACGTGCAGGTTGGAAATAATTGCTGGCCCCGTCCAGTATACCGTAAAAGCGGTCGAATCCGCGCTGCAACGGCCATTGTTCGCGCTGCTCCATTCCCAGGTGCCATTTACCGGTCATCAAAGTACGGTACCCCGCCGTCTTAAGCACTTCCGCCAACGTATGCGTTTGCTGGCTGAGTTCGCCGCGGTATCCGGCTACCCGATAATCATGCTGCCCGAAATCTTCCGACGGATTAGTCATGTGCCCGATACCCGCCTGGTGCGGATATAACCCGCTGATCAGTGAAGCCCTGGTCGGGCAGCATCGAGCACCATTGTAAAATTGGGTAAACCTTATCCCTTCGGCCGCCAACCCGTCCAGCACGGGTGTTTCGATTTCGCCACCAAAACAACCGAGGTCGGAATATCCCATATCGTCCGACATAATCAAAATGATATTTGGCTTACCGGATTGGGCTTTGGGCTGGCACGATACCACGGTGCATATCGCCAATAAATAAATTACCCGTTCTTTAAAATGTCTCATTATCGTCAAGGTGTATCAGTTAGCCAATTTGGTCAGCTTCCCAGCCAAAGAAAGGCAAATTCCCATTATATACAAAAAATGTTCCCCGATTTTCTTAACCTACTTCAATAATCGTTGGCAGACGCTTTCTTACTTTTGCACATAAACGGAGAACAATTATGGAATTAGGTATCAGTATGTTTGGCGATTTGCCGGTAGATCCGGAAACGGGCAAGTTTCTGTCAACGCAGCAGCGGCTTCAGGAAATCATCGAAGAGATCAAACTGATGGACGAAGTAGGCTTGGATTATTTTGGCATCGGTGAGCACCATCGACCCGACTACGCCGTACCGAGCCCCGAGATCATTTTAGCAGCGGCAGCCACGGTAACAAAACGTATCAAGCTCGGAAGCGCCGTGTCGGTAATCAGCTCTGCCGACCCTGTAAAGCTCTACCAGAACTTCGCCATGGTCGATCTATTGTCTGGTGGCCGTGCTGAACTGATGGCCGGTAGAGGCAGTTTCATCGAATCTTTTCCCTTATTTGGGTATAATCTGCAGGACTATGAAGCGCTATTCGCCGAAAAGCTAGACCTACTACTGGCTATCAATAGCGCTGAACGGGTGACGTGGAATGGCAAATTCAGGGCCCCACTGGACAACCAGGAGGTCCTGCCCAGGGCAGTAAACAACGACCTTTCCATATGGATAGCCGTGGGCGGTACGCCACAATCGGTCGTCCGTGCAGGCAAACTGGGCCTGCCTTTGATGATTGCCATCATCGGCGGATCGCCTGCCCAATTCAAGCCACTCTTCGAGCTGTACAAGAAAACCTATATCGAGCATGGCCATGACCTTTCCAAATTCCGTGTAGGTATTCATTCCCATGCGTTGTTTGGCGAGAACGAGCAGGAACTGAGCCGTACGTATTTCCCCTTGTATGCCGCACAGATGGACCGGGTGGGCAGATCCCGCGGTTGGCCTCCCTACCAACGCAGTCAATTTGATTTCGGGAAATCCAAACACGGCGCGCTATTCATCGGGGAGGCTGACGCCATGGTCGAAAAAATCCTGTACATGCAGGAGTCATTCGGATTGACGCGATTTGCCGCACACATGGATATAGGGGCGCCGGCACATAAGGATTTGATGAAATCAATCGAAATATACGGTGCTAAGATTGCACCCAAAGTAAGGGAGGCACTCCGCAATAGCTAGTCGTGCAGTGAACTAGTTACCTGAGTTGATTTCTTCAAACGTATCTGGAAATTCAAAGCCGAAGCGGTCAGCCGCTTCGGCGTTATATACGCGCTTTCTGACATGGAGCATTTCCACCTGCAAGCCATCGGTCGATCCACTCCTAAGGTAACCGGCAGCCTGTACGCCGCTTTGATAACCCCAATGGTAAATATCCGCACCGAAGGCGGCCACAGCACCCCGCGCCACCAAACCCGATTCACTGGTAAATACAGGCACCCCCCTATCGTTGCAGTTTTTCAGAATGGTCTCAAACGCTGCGAACACCGTATTATCCGGATTGGCAAAAAAAGCATCGATATCGTTGCTTAATAGCGACCGCACAACCAATTGCGCCTCGGCCGACGAATTGAGCGGCAATGCAACCAATTGTGCACCTATGCTATCCGCTAATGCGGCAATCTGCTCATATGCTTCGAGCGATTGCGGCTCGGATTGGTTGTAAATCATACCCACTGTCAACTGCGCCCCTTTGGGCTTCACCATTTCCGCAATGAGCGTAAACGAGGTATCGATATAATCTAGGTTTTCGCCCGTACCGAACAGATTATCTGGAGCTTTCCCATTTGCGGCCAATAATCCCAATATACTCGGCATGGCGGTGACGGTCTGGAATATGGGTGTATCCTTACTCCTTTGCACCGCCGCGATGGTAGCCAACGTGGTGCTGGTACCTATGAGATTTATTTCCTTGCTATTGAAATAACTGATGATTTGATTGAGCGTGGCCGCATCGCCCTGTGCATTACGATACACGATGGCCACTGTACCGTCAGCTTCGCTATATCCACTATCGGCCAACGCATCCATAAACCCTTCGCGCGCCTGTGCAATGGTTGCATCTTCGAACGCTTCGACGAAGCCTACCACTGGAACGCCCTCCCTTTGCTTGGCCGGCTGGCAAGCCGCGGCAAGCCCAACTAGGAATACCGCCATCCATGTGCAGTGTTTTCTAAACATATGAGCAAACTTAACGAAAATGCGCAGCATTTACACTTGCGAGCACAAAATAGCCCCTTCAATCGGCGAAAATTCGTATTGTTGCCAAATGATTTTCAACTTCAAGAAGTTATGGGGGCGGCCATATAAGGTTGGTCTTGTGCTCTCTGGGGGCGGCTTGCGCGGCATAGGCCATCTGGGGGCCATCAAAGCTCTCGAAGAGCACGGTTACCGACCTTCGATCATTTCGGGTACTAGTATGGGGGCTATCATCGGTGCTTTTTACGCCGCCGGATATACAGTGGAAGAAATGTTGCAAATTATTAAGGAAAATAACCTTTTTCCTACAACGAGTTTCCGCTTGCGCACTTCGGGTTTCGTGGACAACCGCTTCCTATCGCGATTGATACAGAAACATATTCCCCGAAACACTTTTGAATCGCTGAAAATACCGCTCTATGTATCGGCGACCAATTTCTTGTCTGGCGAAACCGCGTATTTCCATTCGGGCACATTGGATGAGGCACTGCTGGCTTCGTCTAGCGTACCATTGATGTTTTCTGCCATAAAGCATGAAAAGGCGGTCTATTATGATGGCGGCATACTCGATAACCTCCCCGTGGAACCGCTACTTGGCCAATGTAAATTCATGATCGGCGTGCACGTGAATGCACCGGATCAGCTTACGCCTGATAAGTTCACTCCCGCCAAGATACTCGACCGGGTAACCCACCTGGCTATCGGGCAATCCGTAGCCCGAAGTGCGCAACAGTGTGACCTTTTCCTGGAACCACCCGATATGCTGAAATTCAGCATGTTTGACAAGAAAGAGTTAATGAATATCTATGAACACGTATATGCGCACTCATCCCGGTTTCTAGACAAGGGTTAAGTTACCCCTATCACTTCAAAGGCGGCTGCTACGCGGCGCAAACGTGGCTATCACGTGTCAAGAGGGTGGCACACAAATGAATCGAAAATGAAAATATGGCAATACGGCCGTATGCCCATTGCAAAAAAAGCAAACCAACGCAACAATTTTTATTTTTTTCTTGACGATAACGAAAAATAACGTACATTTGGCACGTCAAACAGAGAACATGTTAACACAGAACAATGCATACTGGTTTTTTGGTTTCTTTTACTTTAGCAGTGAAAGCCGGGATTGATATGCATTCATAACGAAACAAGCTATAAATGTAGAAAAGTCCCGGCAAAAAAGCCGGGACTTTTTTTGTCCACGATAAACAGAACATGAGCGTAAAGGTAGCCATACAAGGTGTTAGAGGCTGTTTCCACGAAGAAGCTGCTTACAAGTATTTCGGTGATAACATCGAAACGGTAGAGTGTGAGTCGTTTAAAAAGACATGTGAATTGCTCAAACGGGGCGAGGTAGACTACGTAGCTATGGCTATCGAAAACTCCATTGCAGGTGGTCTACTGCCAAACCACAGCTTACTGCGCGACTACCGTTTCCCTATTGTAGGCGAGGTATACCTGCACATCAAACTGCACTTGCTGGTTACACCGAATACTACCATACAAGATATCAAGTATGTAGAATCACACCCCATTGCACTGCAGCAATGCAGCGATTACCTCGAAGAAAATCCACAGTTTAACATCATCGAGGGGGAAGATACCGCTGGCAGTGCCAAGAAAGTGAGCGAGTTGCAACTGAAGGATACCGCTGCCATTGCCAACCAACTATCAGCAAAGCTATACGGTTTGGATATCCTGGAACGGCGCATCGAAACCAATAAGAAAAACTATACCCGGTTTCTTATCCTTGCCAAAGAAGCGGCCGAAAGGCCCCATGTCAATAAAGCATCCCTATCGTTCCAGACCGGTAATGGTGTTGGGTCGCTTTCCAATGTACTACAGTGTTTCGCCGAGCAAAACATCAACCTCAGCCGGATACAGTCGATGCCCGTACTCGGCAAGCGCAACGAATACGACTTTTACGTGGACGTGGAATGGCAAAACCAGGCAGACTACGAAGCGGCTATACGCCACGTATTGAAACATACGAACAACTTCAACATCATGGGTGAATACGTGAAGAACGATAAAGTTTGAGGGGGCAGTAAGCCGTGAGCATAAACGCAAAAAACAAAAAAGCAACGAATAAAAAAACAGAAAAACAATGAAACAGACATTAGACATTGTACCCTTAAAATCGTGGATTGATACCGGCGACCTGCCATTGGTCATCGCCGGCCCATGCAGCGCCGAAACGGAAGAGCAAGTGCTCGCTACCGCACACCTGCTGGCCAATACCGGTAAAGTCAATGTACTCCGTGCAGGCATCTGGAAACCACGTACGCGCCCCGGTGAATTCGAAGGTATCGGAAGCGTTGGCCTTCAGTGGCTCCGCAAAGCGAAGGAAGAAACCGGTCTTCCGATTACCACAGAGGTGGCTACGGCCAAACACGTCGAAGAAGCGCTTGCTGCCGGGGTGGATATCCTGTGGATAGGTGCCCGCTCCACGGCCAATCCATTCACCGTACAGGAAATAGCCGATGCCCTGCAAGGTGTCGACGTGCCGGTATTAATCAAAAATCCGGTCAATCCAGACCTCTCCCTATGGCTCGGCGCCTTGGAACGTGTAAACCGGGCGGGCATCAAAAAGCTGGGCGCTATACACCGTGGCTTCTCTTCGTACGAAAAGACCGCTTTCCGCAACGAACCTATGTGGGACCTCGCGATCCAGCTGAAGACCATGGTGCCCGATCTTCCAGTCATCAACGATCCCAGCCACATCTGCGGTAACCGTGAATTGATCCCGTACATTGCACAAAAGGCACTCGATATGGATATGCAGGGGCTCATCATCGAATCGCATATCGATCCGTCCGTGGCATGGACCGACGCAAAACAACAGGTGACCCCACAAGCACTTGCCGAACTCATCACCAACCTGGTGGCCCGGCATGCGGAATCGAACGACCCGGTATTCGAAGACAAATTGGCTGGGTTTCGAAAAGAAATCGATAAACTGGACGACCAAATCATCAAAATACTGAGTGACCGGATGAAAATCGTTGAGAAAATAGGCGAATACAAGCGTGACAACAACGTGACCATCCTGCAAGTGAGCCGATGGGACGAAATCATCCATAAGCGCAGTAACGTAGCGCAGGCACTCAAGCTCGATAAAGACTTTACCGTTAAGCTACTGGAGCTGATCCACAATGAATCCATCCGTAAGCAAAATGAAATTATGAACATCACACCTGCAGCGGAGGCATAATGGCAGATCGGGCAATCGGGCTCTCCCACCCAACCAAATCGCTCGGGGGTACGGTACAGCTTACGGGCTCAAAAAGTGAAAGTAACCGGGCGCTGATCATCGAAGCGCTCGGCGGCGGCAAAGTAACGATCGAAAATCTCTCTGAGGCTGCCGATACCGTGACGCTTCGGCAGGCACTTACCGACGTAGCAACCGCCAACACGGATTCCGAAATACGGATTGATATCGGGCCCGCAGGCACAGCAATGCGGTTTCTAACCGCCTATCTGGCCATCGCCGGGGGCCGTTATCACCTCACCGGGAGCGAACGCATGAAACAGCGACCCATCGGCATGTTGGCAGACGCCCTGAAAATACTGGGGGCCGACATCCAATACGCAGGGCAATCCGGCTACCCACCACTCTCCATACAGGGCGGATTCGTTCAACGTGCCTCCGCTGTACGGATAAAAGGTGATGTGAGCAGCCAATATTTGTCGGCATTACTGCTTATTGCCAATGTACTACCCAACGGACTGGAGCTGCAGATTGAAGGTCCGCTTACCTCCCGCCCGTACCTCACCATGACGCTGGACATGCTTGCAGAAGCCGGTATCTCGCACCAATGGATGGGCGACACCATATCCATCGCTAAGCAGACGGCTAAACCTTGTCGGTTGACCATCGAGCCGGATTGGAGCGCGGCGTCTTATTGGTATGCGATGGTAGCGTTGGCCGAAAAAGCTGACCTGTTTCTACCCAACCTGAAGCGGCATAGTCTCCAAGGGGATGCGGCAATCGCATCCATCATGGCCCATTTCGGGGTGGTTTCCACGTTTGAAAACGGTGGACTCCGTATACAAAAGGCCTCTTCAGGTGCCGCCACAGAAGTAAAAGAACTTGATTTCACGGCTTGCCCCGACTTGGCCCAAACGGTGATTGTTTGCGCAGCAGCACAACGGCGTAACCTTTCGTTTACCGGCTTGCATACACTGAAAATCAAGGAAACCGACCGGGTGGCGGCATTGCAACACGAACTCGGTAAAATCGGTGTGCAGCTGGTGGAAGACGGGGCAATGTGCCATCTCCGCACCGACGGACTGTTTCGGCCAGGAAGCCTGACTATTGATACGTATGAAGATCACCGTATGGCCATGGCCTTTGCCCCACTGGCACTACTATTCGATCATATGCAGATCAATGAACCGGACGTGGTGGAAAAATCATATCCCGATTTCTGGAAACATTTGAAACAACAGGGATTTGTTATATCTTAGCCCGACCAAAAATCAGAAAGTCTGGTGTCTGGTATCTAAAAGCTAACAGCTAGTATCTAAAGAATGGCAGGGAACTCATTTGGAGATGTATTTCGTATTACCACTTTCGGCGAGTCACACGGCGAGGCTATTGGCGTCATCATTGATGGTTGCCCGGCAAACATCGCGGTCGACGAGTCGTTCATCCAATCCGAGTTGGATAAGCGCCGTCCGGGGCAGTCGAAAATCACCACACAGCGCAAAGAGAGCGATGCAGCCCAACTACTTTCCGGCGTATTCGAGGGCAAAACCACGGGTACACCGCTGGCCATGCTTATCCCCAATGAAGACCAGCGATCTAAGGACTATTCACACATCAAGGACAAATACCGGCCTTCACATGCTGACTATACCTACCAAATAAAGTACGGCATCCGCGACTACCGCGGTGGTGGGCGCTCATCTGCGCGCGAGACTGCTGCACGGGTGGCAGCAGGCGCGGTAGCGAAAAGCCTCCTTGCTCAAGCAGGTATCCGCATCTTCGCCCATGTCTCGGGTGTTGGCAAAATTGAAGCGCCAAACCTGGAACCGCTTCCAATCGACGAACTCGTGGCTATCCGCGAAAGCAACATCGTACGCTGTGCCGACCCTGCAACAGCCAATGAGATGGTCGATTTTATAGACGGTGTACGCAAAGCAGGCGATACCGTAGGGGGCCGCATAAGCGTGGTCATCCAACACGTACCCGTCGGTCTGGGCGAGCCCGTTTTCGATAAACTGCACGCCGATTTGGCAAAAGCCATGCTTAGCATCAATGCGGTTCACGGTTTCGAATACGGATCGGGGTTCGCAGGATCGGAAATGAAAGGCTCCGAGCACAACGACATCTTCGTCAACCCCGAACAGGACGCAAAGAACCTTAAAACATTGACCAACTTCTCGGGTGGTATCCAGGGGGGAATCTCCAACGGCATGGACATTACCTTCCGTGTGGCGTTCAAACCCGTCGCCACCATCATGCAAGCGCAGCCCACCGTTGACCAAACCGGTGAAACCAGCGAAATCACCGGCAAAGGTCGCCACGATCCCTGCGTGGTGCCGCGGGCGGTTATCATCGTGGAAGCAATGGCTGCGTTGGTTATGGCCGACCATTTACTCAAAAACCGGATTTATGACGCCAAATAAGCCCTTTGTAATCGCTGCGGACATCGGGGGCACGCATGTTACAGCCGCTTTGGTTGACACCAATGATTGGCAAGTGATTACGGAATCTACCGTTAGGCACTCCGTTAATTCACACGCAGATGCTAAATCGATTTTATCGGCTTGGTCTACTCCTTTCCAGGAAGTTATCCGGAACCGGCCTACAATCGTAATGCCCTCCATCGGGATTGCGATGCCGGGGCCTTTTGACTACGAAAACGGTATTTCGTATATGCGGGACCAAGACAAATACGACAATCTGTACGGAATGGACATCCGGATGGAATTGGCGGAACGTATCGGTGTGGATGGTGCAAACATCCGTTTTATCAATGATGCCGCTGCATTCTTACAGGGCGAAGTGTTTGCGGGTAAGCACAACGGCTTCCCGAAGGTGTTGGGTATCACCCTGGGAACAGGGCTAGGTACCGCCGTGTGGGAACGGGGTAGCAATGCCACGGACGCCGATCTGTGGAAGACACCCTACCTCGACAGTAATGCCGAAGAATACTTAGTGACCCGGTGGTTTGTCCGCAAAGCCGCGCAACACCACATCGGCGTAACCGGTCTAAGGGAGTTACTGGAATTGCGCAATAAGCACGCGATTATAGACGATATCTTAGCGGAATATAGCAACCACCTCCTTCATTTCATCCGCTTTTTCGGCGAAAAGGAAACGACCGATAGATTGATTATCGGTGGCAACATAGCAAAAGCCTGGGATATTTTCCGGGCATTCAACCCCATTGCCTTCGACCGTTTCAACATCCGTATAAGTCAATTGGGCGAACACGCCGCATTGATTGGGGCCGCTGCACAGTTCGCATAAATGGACGGAATAGGAACAACTTAGTCAAATAACGCCGGATACTTCTGTGGGTTCGATTCGTGCATGATGGCATACACCGCTTCGATGACGTCATCTGCCGAAGGTTTGGAGAAATAATCACCATCCGACCCATAGGGTGGGCGATGGGCCTTCGCCGTTAATGTGCGCGGTTGGCCATCGAGGTGGTAATATCCATTTTGAACCTCCAAAACCTGCTGTAGGATAAATGCGGAGGCACCTCCGGGCACATCTTCGTCCACTACCAATAACTTGTTGGTTTTGCTGAGCGACTGGGCGCAAAGGTGTTCTTCGTCAAATGGCTGCAGGGTCTGTGGGTCTACTATTTCAATGGATATCCCCAGTTTCACCAACTCAGCCGAGGCTTCCTGCACCACACGCAGCGTCGATCCGTAGGACACCACCGTCACATCCTCACCCGACCTAACTATTTCGGCTTTACCTAACGGCACGGTGAATTCACCGACATTGGCCGGCATACGTTCTTTGATCCGATAGCCATTAAGGCACTCGATGACCAACGCGGGTTCGTCAGACCGCAGCAACGTATTGTACATACCGGCAGCCTGGGTCATGTTCCGCGGCACGCATACATGGATACCCCGGAGGGAACCCAATATCATGCTCATCGGTGAGCCCGAGTGCCAAATCCCTTCCAATCGATGGCCACGCGTGCGGATAATCAGCGGTGCTTTCTGGCCGCCCTTTGTCCGGTAGCTCAGACTGGCTACGTCATCCGTCAAAACAGTGAGGCCATACACCAAATAATCGAGGTATTGGATCTCAGCAATGGGCCTCAACCCCCGCATGGCCAGTCCCATGCCCTGGCCGATGATGGCTGCCTCGCGTATGCCGGTATCGAAAATACGATGTTCTCCATACTTAGCCTGCAACCCCGCAAACCCCTGGTTTACGTCGCCTATTTTACCGACGTCCTCCCCAAATGCAACGATCCGCACATCCCGGGCAAAATTGGCATCGAAACAAGCATTGAGCACTTCGCGCCCGTCTACGGGTTTACTGTCCGGCCCATATGCTGTAGCGACAACAGGTACATGTTGCGGAGCTTCGGGGGTTTCCGAGAATAAATGGGAATTATAGCGGCCATGGTTGATTTTCTGCTTCCCGATATACCATGCCAGTAAGGCTGACTTCTCCTCGCTTTGCGTATCGCGCAATAACCGGATGGCCCGCCTCACCGTACCGTACACTTCCTTGAGCGATGGCTCAGTCAATGACTTCAGTTCATTGAGCAACATCCGGGTCGTTTCATGGGAAATCGCTGTCAGTAATCCGATTGCTTCCTCCACTTCCTTCTTCAGGGTCTTGTTGTAATCAGCCCAAGCGCGCCGCTGCTCGGCACGTACCCTATCTTTCAGGGTACGCTCTATCACCGTCAATTCATCCTCTTCGGCAATACCCGATTCAATCATCCAAGCCCGCATTTTAGCGATGCAATCGTATTCCTCTTCCCAAGCCAATCGCTCGGCAGACTTATACCGCTCATGCGAGCCGGACGAGGAATGGCCTTGCGGTTGGGTCATCTCCGTAACATGTATCAGTACAGGGATGTGCTGCTCGCGACTAATTTTAGCCGCCTGCTCATATGTCTCGCAAAGACCGGGGTAATCCCAGCCCTTCACCTTGAAAATCTCAAGACCCGCTCCTTTTTCGTCACGTTGGAATCCTTTGAGCACCTCCGATATATCCGCCTTGGTCGTTTGCACCTCATTGGACACCGAAATACCATAGCCATCGTCCCATATAGAAATCACCACCGGAATTTGCCTCACACCTGCTGTATTCACCGCCTCGAAAAACACGCCTTCGGATGTAGATGCATTGCCTACTGTACCGAATGCCACCTCATTGCCGTTATTGGAAAAGGTCGTCATTCCTCCCAGATCGGGGTTATTCCGATACATCTTTGAGGCCAAGCCGAACCCTAGTAAACGGGGCATCTGCCCACCTGTCGTCGATATGTCCGCAGCCGCATTCTTCATCAACGTCTGGTCTACCCAAAGACCTTCGGGTGTAAGCATGCGCGTAGCGAAATGGCTATTCATCTGCCGCCCGGCAGATGAGGGATCAGCTTCAACATCGGGATGCGCATACAGCTGCGAAAAGAATTGATAGACCGAAACGATTCCAGTAGCAAACATGAAGGTCTGATCGCGGTAATAACCGGAGCGCCAATCTCCAAGCTGGAATACTTTTGCCATCGCTAGCTGTGCCAACTCCTTGCCATCACCGAAAACCCCGAATTTAGCCTTCCCTGTCAACACCTCCTTCCGTCCCAATAAACTAACGGACCTACTCTCCACGGCAAGGCGATAGTCGTCGATGACAATCGATTTAAAATCATCGTAACTAAGTTTGGTGCGGGATGGATGTTCGCTTTGTTTAATATGGGTATCAGACATAATTAAATTGCGTTTGCTCCAAAAATAGAGAAAAAATATTTGTTCAAAAGCGATGTCCGCTTTTAAATTCAGTTGCTTTTGTCGGTTTTGGCAAAATTGGCCGCTTGCTACGGGTAGCATTGGCTTGCACGCAGTTGGCGCAGCGAAACCCGCCTGTATTATTCAACACAGTAGTATAACGCTTCCCAAAGGAAAAGATTGCATGGAAAGTGCTAAAATTAATTAACAGGGAGTAGGGCTGCCGGGTCGTCCGCAAACGGCGCTAACCCAACAGGGATGCTACCCGGCCGATCTGTCCGTCTTCCAATCGAACCTTAATGCCCCGCGAATGAAAGGGGGCAGACGTAAGTATATCCTTCACCACCCCCTCCGTAAGCCGACCACTACGTTGGTCCTTCTTAAGTACGATAGCAACTTCCAAGCCCGGGTAAATGTCTTTACGATATTTCCCTTCCATATCTTCACAAAATTACCGTATTGCCAATCGGGACCTGCCATCGGCAGCTCATTACTTCAACCACGAGTCATGTACCGCCACCTTGTTCCAAAATTTAGAATACTTGTCGATAGCGGCAAGGTGAATCGGATGGGTCTCATACGTATTGATGTCTTCCATGGTATCAAAGTACACCAACAAGTTGTAAGTGAAGCTATTGTCTACGACATCACGGTCATGTGTACTCGCAGCCCGTCCGTAATGGAGCGATTT
The DNA here is from genome assembly GCF_041925275.1 of Parapedobacter sp. 2B3. Classification (NCBI taxonomy): domain Bacteria; kingdom Pseudomonadati; phylum Bacteroidota; class Sphingobacteriia; order Sphingobacteriales; family Sphingobacteriaceae; genus Parapedobacter; species Parapedobacter sp. 2B3. Next base: position 52,288 of record NZ_JBHEUZ010000001.1, read on the forward strand.
GATAGTCGGAATGGCTTTCAATTCCTCAAAAAAGTTGGCAAAATCGTTGATTTCTTGTTCAGACAGCCCATCATTGAGCCAAAAAAGCACGTAATGTGCAATTACTTCTTTGTTTTCCATTTTCTCGTTCGTTTCGTCGTTTGTGTTTGCTTGATTATTCTCTTGATTTGATGTCGGTGATGCACATGCGGCCAGCATACCACTGCCTACACCCGCCAGGGCAACTGCTGCCCCCGCTCGCTTGATAAAATGACGTCTTTCCATAATTGTTGATTTGTTGTTTGCTTTTTTGCTATTTGCTTTTTTGTTGTACGCTTATTACTTATTGGCTCAATGCCCTTCGTAAAATCACTTGTTGACAATCTTTAGGATGTCATTACCGAAAACAAAGACCATGAGGGCCAGCAAGATAAAAAAGCCCGCAATCTGCGCCTTCTCGAGGAATTTGTCGCTCAACGGCTTTCCCTGGATCATTTCAACGAGTAAAAACACAACATGCCCCCCATCCAACGCCGGAATCGGCAGGAAATTCATCAGCGCCAAAGCCATGGAAAGCAGCCCTACCAAAGTCCAGAACCTCACCCAATCCACTTCAGAGCCAAACATGGTAGCGATGCGAACGGGCCCCGATATGGCCTTGTCTGCACGCAATTCCCCCGTCGCTATTTTACCTAACCCCTTCGCATTGTCAATCAGTGTTCCCCAAGCCTTCGAGGCCCCGATTGGCAGCGACTCGAAAAAGCCATAGTGGGTAGTTACGTAGGGGAAATCGGTATCTTCCCCTATGAGGAATCCAAGCGCCCCTTCCTCCGGCACCGTAGCCTGCACCGTAGCGGTGTCTCCACCACGTAACAAAACCAATTCCACTTCCTTCCCGGAGCTGCCTCCTATAATCTCCTTCACTTGATCCCAAAAGGGTGTTGCCGTCCCATTAATACTCAAAATACTGTCGCCTCGCTGAATCCCTGCCTGCTGAGCGACACTTCCTGTCACGATCGAATCGACAGCCATCGTACGTCTCCGCAGACCGACAAACTCATTTCGGTCGTAATCGGCAACGGAGTTCAGAATATCCCCCGGTACCGGTATGGACATGGTTTCCCCAGCACGTACCACCGTCAGCATCGTGTTACCCATGAGTACTTTCGAACCGATTAGATCATTGAACCGCAGAACCGGTTGACCGTCCACTTCGGTAATGCGATCGCCTGCTTGCAAGCCAATCTGTTTGCCTATCACCCCGGGCGTTATGCCGTTCACCAGCTGGGTATTATCCACATACGTTTCGCCATATTTGAACGTGAGCATCCAGAAAATAAATATACCCAAGATAATGTTCACGATGATCCCCCCCATCATCACGATGAGACGCTGCCATGCCGGTTTTGAACGAAATTCCCACGGTTGGGGTTCGCCCTGAAGCTGCTCGGTGTCCATCGATTCGTCAATCATCCCGGCAATTTTGACATAACCGCCCAATGGCAGCCAGCCAATACCATACTCGCAACCCTTATAGGTAAACTTGAAAAGCTTAACACCCCAGGCATCAAAAAACAGGTAGAATTTCTCCACCTTAATCCCAAACGCACGCGCGGCAATGAAATGGCCAAATTCGTGCAACACAATCAATATGGAAAGGCCTAATAACACCTGGCCGATCATCACCAATACACCCATTTATTCTATCTTGCTAAATAATATGCTTTTTTTTGTCTTGCTACGACCTCCGCGGCAATTTCACGGCTATGCCGATCGGTCTCCATGCAGTTACCCATCGTGGGCACCGCGATATACGTTACCCGCTGCATCACCTCTTCAATGACGTCACTCATTTGGAGAAACCCTACTTCGCCTCTCAAAAATGCAGCCACCACCACTTCATTGGAAGCATTAAGGACACAGGGCATGTTGCCCCCTATCTCCAGTGCCCGATAAGCCAATGCTAAATTACGAAACGTCTCCGTGTCGGGCCGCTCGAAAGTCAGAGCCGGGAAATCCGCGAAATTGAACCGCTTAAGTTGGTTTTGTATGCGTGCAGGGAAAGTAAGCGCATATTGGATGGGCAACTTCATATCGGGGAGCCCCAATTGTGCTTTGATACTGCCGTCTTCAAACTGCACCAATGAATGAACAATAGACTGCGGATGCACAACCACGTCAATTTGTCGCGTTTGGAGGCCAAACAGCCATTTTGCCTCAATCACTTCCAACCCCTTGTTCATCAAGGTAGCCGAGTCAATGGTAATCTTGGCACCCATCACCCAATTGGGATGCCGCAACGCTTCCTCAAAACCCACAGTGGCCAAGTACGACGAGTTTTTCCCCCGGAAAGGCCCGCCGGAAGCTGTTAGGTAAATCTTCTCAATCGGATTCTGTTGCTCGCCTACCATGCACTGAAAAATCGCCGAATGTTCCGAATCTACAGGCAATAACCGCACGCCGTGCTTCCGCACAAGATCCATCACCAATTGGCCGGCAACCACCAGCGTTTCTTTATTGGCCAATGCGACATCCTTGCCCGCCTTAATAGCCGCTACCGTGGGCCGCAACCCCGCTGACCCAACCAAAGCACTGACAACCATATCAATGCCGTCGTGCTGCACGGCCTCTTCCAGCGCCGCAGCGCCGGCCCGCACCCCAGTGGAAGTATGCGATAGCGCAGTTTTTACCTCATTGTATTTGCTTTCGTCGGCAATAACCACAGTTTTGGGGCAAAATTCCAATGCCTGCTCAATCAACAGACGGGCATTCGTAGCCGCCGTAAGCACCGATACGCCAAACCGATCGGCTTGGGCACGGACCACTTCGAGTACCTGCGTACCAACGCTACCCGTAGCACCTAAAATGGCTATTTTCTTTTTTTCCAACGTTCTATATTCTTTTTCCCACCATCACCGGCCCCCATCATCCTTCGCTGACGGACCACTACTAAATAATATGCTTCATCACTTCCGGATCGTCCCCACCGTGATAGTCAGCCATCATACTACGATAAGCCATCGCAATAACCACGCTCGACAGCGGCCCAACCAAAAAGGAGTTAACCAAACTCAACGCAGTGGATACCATCGGATAGCCCGCGTAGTTGAAATACACATACAAGAGGTGCAAAATGGCAAAAAATGCCAATATCAGCAACAATCTGGTAACATTTCCTCTCGTAAGCGCAAAACTGAGGCGAAGGGCGCGGAATGGTCGCGCTTGTTGCTCAATAATAAAAAACGGGTAAAATGCTACGCGAAGCAAGAATGCAAAGACGACGATGGCCGACACCATTCGCGCGATATTCACCATCAGCGAAACGTCGATCCCTGTGTACACCAACGGAAAAGCCAACGTCGAAATGACGAGATAAAACAATAGTGCAAACAGGGCAATACTTAACATCCCGGCAAAAAAATAACGCAATTCCCGTGCGCTGGGTATCGTGTCAATCAAGCCGATCTTCTCTTTTTTGTCGGCCAACGCGAGGATATATTTAAACAATGTAAGCTGCGTACCGAAATACAGAATAACGAAGAGCAAGGCCATGAAAACACTCAGGAACGTATTCACCTCACTGAAATAGAACGCCAATATGCCGGACGTATTGGATGTCAGGAATAAGAGGAAACAGAGCCCCGCGATGGAAAAATAGTGATTCCTCAGCAAGTCCCAAGACCGTGAGATCACCTCATTCACGGCAAACGTACTGGCTTTCAAAAATTGAATCATCGACATCCGAACACGGCTATTACACCTAAAAAAAATCCCGACAACGTCGGGACAATTTGGTGGAGGATACCGGATTCGAACCGGTGACCTCTTGCATGCCATGCAAGCGCTCTAGCCAGCTGAGCTAAACCCCCGTTTTATGGATTGCAAACATAGATAAAATAGATTTCACTTGCAAGCGGCAAAACAAAATTTAACGCCTTAGCTATTGGCCTTCACAAAAAACCATGGGAACAGTGAAATACCCAGTACAGGGTATTTCAGGCGCAGGCCGCATTTGATATATTTGCCTATCATTAACCCACTGTCATCCTTTGTAATAAATGCACGTACTTAAAATCTGCGTTTTCCCGGTTCTCCTGCTATTCGTTAGGGGGCACCTATTAGCAACCGAAAGTACCGCTAGTCCCGACTCGCTCACAGTGATGCATATTGCACAAGAAGAAGGGTTGTCACAGCTAGGCGCGCTCGCAATGGATTTTGACCGTAATGGCTACCTGTGGGTTGGCACTGAAAACGGTCTCAACCGCTTCAATGGCTACCAGATGCAGGTCTACAAGGTGAATGATAAACCCGGAGGGTTGCCCGATGACCATATACGGTCCATGTATTACGCCAACGATACGCTTTGGCTGGCCACCAATACGCATTCCGTCGTGGCTTACCTGATGGCTCAAGACCGATTCATCGATTTCAGGGAACAAATGGACACCGACCAACATTCATTCGTCAAATTCAGTTCCGTATTATACCCCGCTCCGGGGAACCTATTGATTGCGGGAACCATCGGTAACTGCCTGATAATTGACCGGAACACGCTAAAGATAGCGGTATTGCCGATTCCCGGTGCGGCCAACAATGAGGTCATATCGATGATCGATTTCGATGACGGGCAATACCTGGTCGGCACCAATGCCGGCGGTGTGTATCAATTAGACATCCGCCATCGTTCCATACAGCTTTTGCCAGCACTCACCTCCCTAAAAAACACCTTGGTCAATGCATTCTTCAAACTAGCGCCCGATCGGATACTCATCGGTGCAGACGACGGTCTATATGAGTACAATCCCCGAAAAGGCCATTACCGCAAAATCGACGATAAAGGGGTAAAAAGCCTGAACCGATGGGATGACCATACCCTTATCGTCGGTGGTTTTAATGAAACCCATTTTGTCCGCAACGGCAATGAATGGCAGAAGGTCGACTTCTTCGATGATGATGGCGGAGAGTTACAGGCTACCATCGTAAATATTAAGAGGGACCCATTGGGCGGCATGTGGTTGGGTACAGCCGGACGTGGGGTTTTCTATTACCACCCGCATCAGCGAAAATTCGTTCCTTCACGAATTACCGTAGCCAATTCGCCCAAAAAGGACTTTATAAGTATCTTCCATTTCCTCCGGGACGGAAACGATTTGTGGATGGCGACAGACATCGGATTTGTCCGCCATGATCTGGAAAAAGGCGACTATAAACTGTACCGGACCGACCTACTTGAATATGCGTTGGCGAAAGACGCAAACCAAACGATCTGGGCGGGGGGGTTCGGACAGGGCCTCCTGAAATACAACCGAAAAGAGGACCGTTTTGATACGATACCGCTACCTTTTGCCGACAAAGACATCATCCAACTAACGCCCGTTTCGCCCGACACCATTTGGGTCCATACCTGGTCCAGTGGTATTTATGCCCTCAACGTACATGACTATGGAATCACCCCCCGCGACATACATGGCCAACAACTCGTACGCTCGCGAACAAGTTTCATCGATTCGTCGGGAGCTGTCTGGATCGGGAGTGACGAAGGTCTCTACCGCATCCGTGGCAACCAATCCGATTACTATGACTCACTGTCCAATGAAAGGGTATTTGCCATCACCGAAGATCCGGCGCACAACATCTGGGTCGGTACGGCCAAGGGGCTGAACTGTATTGACACCCAGACAGGGCACATCACAGCATACACCCAACAGGCAGGACTGCCCAACGACTTCATTTATAGCGTGGCGTCCGACCGGCGGGGCAACATCTGGGTATCCACCAATTTTGGCATCGCGGTGTTAGACCATGCGCACCGCACATTCAAAAATTACACGGAGGATGACGGGCTGCAGAACAATGAATTCAATGGGAAAGCCGGATACGCCGACTCGTTGGGGTACTTCTATTTCGGGGGCATGAACGGCTTCAATATTTTCCATCCGGATAGTGTGTACGTAAATCAGCAAGTAGGCAAAACCTTGATCGAAGACGTCCAATTGTTTGGTATGTCACTGCAAAAAAACATTCCGTACACCGATACACTGGTTTTCTCGTACAACGAGAATGTGATCACATTCGATTTTGCCAGTCTCAACTACCTGTGGGCAAAGAAAAACCGTTATCAATTCATGCTCAAAGGGTTTGACAAAACATGGCGGCCCATTACGCAAAACCGTTCCACTACGTATACGAACCTCGACCCCGGCACATACACCTTTACCGTGATGGGGAGCAACAATGAGCTCATCTGGGGCGATACCGATACCATCACCATTATCATCCAATCGCCGTGGTATGCCTCGACCGGGTTCCGGCTCGCCGCCAGTGCCTTGCTCGCACTGGCTATTACGGGTACCTTCGTTTACAAAAACTACCAGCAGAAAAAGATAAACTTCCGGCTATCCACCATGGTCAGTGAGCGGACCGAGGAGCTTCGCCAAACCAACAGCGCCCTCAATGCTTCCCTAGAAACGACACAGCAGCAAAAGGAAAACATCGGCTTCCTCATGCAGGAACTTAACCACCGGGTAAAAAACAACCTGCAGCTAATAACCAGCCTGATTGACATCCAAAGTTTTGAAATTGAAGATGCCGACATCCAAGACAAACTCCGGATTCTACAATCTAGGGTGTTTACGGTATCCAAAATCCATGATATCCTCAATCAAAAAGATGCCGGAAACAACATCCGTACCGACCGCTTCATCTGCGATTTGGCAAAAGACCTCGTCGTATTTTCGGGGCTCTCCATAGGCCTCGAAGTAGATGTCGAACCCATCTATTTCCCGGTTAATAAATTGACACACCTAGGTCTCATCCTGAATGAATTGGTCACCAACTCCATCAAACACGCCTTCGAAGGGCATCAGGGTACTAAACGGATCCAGATTTCCCTCCAAGAAGAAAGCGATTGCCTGAAGTTCATTTACCGCGACAATGGCAAGGGGTTCAATATCACCGACCTGAATCCGGGAACAAAAAAAGGGGTCAACCTTATCAAGAACCTCGCCCGTGAACTCAAAGGCACCATTGAGCTGCGAAACCAGTCGGGGGCGGTGTTTATATGTCACCTTCCCAAAACGAATGTCGTATGAAAAAGAAAGTACTGATCCTAGAGGACGAGATCATCATTGCCAACAGTATCCAGCTCCACCTTGAGCATAATGGCTACGATGCGGAGATTGCTACCGATCCGGAAACGGCCGAAACATTATTCGGGGAGCATCCTTTCGATATTATTCTCTGCGATATCAACCTCAATCACGAAACAGACGGCATCAGGTTTGTTGAAAACATTATACAAGGCGCCGTACCCGTTGTCTTTTTAACGGCCTATACGGACCTCGGCATCTTAAAAAGAGCGGAATTGACCTGTCCATATGCTTACTTAATCAAGCCATTCAACAAAGACCAGTTGTTGGTCACACTGAACCTCTCGCTCGTACATGCGCGGAAGAAATTTCTCCATTCCGACCAGCATCCCGCCAACCTGTCCGATCATATCGAACTGACAAGCCGGGAACTGGAAATACTGAAACTACTGGCCCAAAGCAAAACAACCGATGAAATTTCCGGCGCACTGTTCATCAGTCCGCTGACCGTGGCCACACACCGGAAAAACATCCTTCGCAAGACCCAGGCCCGCAGCTTGATCGAGCTGATTTCGATGGCCGTGGAAAAGAGTTGGATTTGACCCCTACTGCCTCAGTGCTTCGGGCACTGGCTTTTCCAACAAATATTGGTAGTAAAAACGGTAACGCTCCTTCCTGTCGTAGTTAGATTTCTCGCGTGAAAAACCATGCCGGCTACCCGGATAAATCATCAACTCGAAATGCCTGTCCCGATCCGTTAATGCATCCACCAGTTGAATGGTATTCTGCATGTGCACATTATCATCCATATCGCCATGTAAAATGCGCAGTACCCCTTTGTACTGGTCGGCATACGTCAACACCGAGCCCTGCTTATACCCTTCGGGGTTATCCTGGGGCGTATCCATATACCGCTCGGTATAATGCGTATCGTATAGCTCCCAGCTGGTTACCGGTGCCCCGGCAATACCGTAGTCAAAATAATCGGCACCTTTCGTTAGTGCCAAACAGGTCATGTAGCCGCCGTAGCTGTGGCCCGTAATGAGCAATTTATCTTTCGCTACCCAAGGTTTGCTTTTCAGCCACTTGGCCGCCGTGATGTAATCCACCATCTCCCAATGACCGAGGTTGCGGTGCATCAGCGCCACCCCCTCTTTGCCAAAATGTCCGGAGCCCCGGTGGTCTACGCTAATCTGGATGATGCCTTCATTAGCCCAGTGCTGGTTTGCTGTACCTTTCCAAGTGTTCCGAACGGAACCCGCATCGGGGCCACCGTAGATACTGAAAATCACCGGATGGGGCTCGGTCTCATCAAAATCCGTCGGCCATGTTATGGTAGCCGGCAGTGCGTAGCCATCCGGCGTAGGGATCGTAATCAGCTCGGTTTTGGCGTAAATATAGTCATCAAAATCGTCGGCTTTACTATCCGCCAATTCTTTGATGAGCTTTCCTTTATTGTCCAATAGCGCTGTCCGTGGAGGTGTGCTTACATTAGAATACGTCGTGATGAAATAGTTTCCATCCGGCGATACCGCCACTTGGTGGGTATAGTCGCCAAACGTGAGCCGTCGCAGGTTCTTTCCATCGTAATCAACGCGGTACAGATCCACCGTGGCCGAATGCTCCTTGCGAGCCGTGAAATAGATGGTCTTCTTTTTTTCGTCAACCAGCTCCAACGAGGAAACCTGCCACTTCCCTTCGGTAATCGGATTCACAAGTGTGCCATCTAGCCTATACAAGTAATAATGCGCCCAACCGGTCTTGTCGCTCTTCAAGATGTAGTGCTTGTTGTCTTTCAGGTAGGTGATACGCTCGTCGTGGCTGAGGTCTATCCACGCTTCTTGGCGTTCGTCGTAAATCTCCTTCTTCGCTCCGGTCTTAGGGCTTACCTGGTAGAATTTGAGGTTCGTCTGATCGCGGTTCATCCATTGCACCATCAAATTGCCGCTATCGAAGCTCCAGTAAGGCTGGCCGAAATACTGGTCATCTTCCGTGTTGAAATCGGCCCAAACCACGGGACCGCCCGCTACGGGCACGAAACCTACTTTCACTTCGGGATTCGGATCTCCCGCTTTCGGATAACGGGTTTGCTCCACGTAACCATGTTGGCCGGTAGACCCATATATCGGGAACATGGGCACCTGCGTATCATCGAACCGCATGAAGGCCAATGTTTTGCTATCCGGTGCCCACCAGAAAGCCCGATAGCGCGAAGCGCGTCCCAAAATCTCTTCAAAGTATACCCATGATGCCCAGCCGTTGTAAATAACATCGGTAGCGTCGGTCGTATACCGTACCTCGCGCCCATCAGATACATTCACTGCATACAAATCATTGTTTCGGGTAAAAGCGACGTACTGGTTGTCTGGCGACAATGTGGGGTTCTTTTCTTCCACCGTTGGCGATTGCGTAAGCTGCCGCGGCGCATCAGTACCTTGCCGGATGAAAACATCGTTGTTTTCAACAAAAACTTCTACATCACTCGTCGGAGGCGGGGTATACGCACTACGTTCCCCCGTTTTAACGTGCACTTGGTAACGTTGCTTGGTTTGCACATCGTACTCAATGTAATGTTGCGCATCTGCCCAACCTTGTACGTGATTGATGGATTTGGTCAGCGATGCCTTCTGCCCTAGCGACTGCTGCAGATCCAGGCGCTTGGTTTGGGCCTCCACACTGTAAATAAACAGCAAAAAGGCACCTGCAATAACGGATGTTCTATTCATATTCATATGTGTAAAATTTGGTCATTTCCCAATCATCAAACCACCACATTCACAATCCGGCCTTTCACGTAAATCACTTTCTTCACGGGCTTCCCATCCAAATAACGCAGCACATCCTCGTTGGCCAGTACCGTCTTCTCTACGTCCGATTGCTCCAAGTCGAGCGACAGCGTCAGGTTCAAACGCGTTTTTCCGTTGACCGAGACCGGATACGAAAATTCGTTTTCAACCAGGTATTCCGGATTGAACGTTGGATAGGTGGCATAGGATAGGGTGCCGGGTTCGTTACCAAGCAAAGTCCACAACTCTTCGGTAACATGTGGCGCATAGGGTTGCAGTACAATACAAAGTTCCTGCACGATCGCACGCTTGTTGCATTTCAGGTCGGTCAGTTCATTCACACAGATCATAAAGGACGAGACCGAGGTATTGAACGAAAAACGCTCAATATCGTCTTCCACCTTTTTAATGATCTTATGCAGGGCTTTCCATTCGGCCTTTTCAGGTTCCTCATCGCTGACCTCATAATTTCCGTCCGCATCGTGAAACAATTTCCAGAACTTACGGAGGAACTTATAAACCCCCTCGATCCCGTTGGTATTCCAAGGCTTACTTTGCTCCAGTGGTCCAAGGAACATCTCATACATCCGCAAGGTGTCTGCGCCGTATTGCTCAATGATGTCATCCGGATTCACCACGTTATACTTGGATTTCGACATCTTTTCCACCTCGTGGCCACAGATGTATCTCCCCCCTTCAAGAATAAATTCAGCGTCGGCGAAGTCTGGCCGGAACTGCCGGAATTTATCCAAATCAAGCACATCGTTATTCACGATGCTCACGTCGACATGCAGGTCTATCGTTTGGTATGCGTCTTTCAATCCATAAGAAACAAAGGTGTTTGTACCCTTCCCGTCTTTATCAAGCACACGGTACACAAAGCTACTCCGCCCTTGGATCATCCCTTGGTTAATCAGCTTCTTGAACGGTTCCTCTTCGGGCACATGCCCCATATCTTTAAGAAACTTATTCCAGAAACGGCTGTATAGCAGGTGCCCGGTAGCATGTTCAGACCCACCGATATACAAATCCACATCCCGCCAGTAATCCACGGCGGCATTCGATGCAAACGCTTGGTCATTGGCCGCATCCATATAACGGTACCAATACCAACTGGAGCCCGCCCAACCCGGCATCGTGCTTAATTCGTAGGTATAGGCACCTCTATATTTCCAGTCTTTCGCACGGCCCAATGGCGGCTCACCGGTTTCTGTCGGCAAGTATTTATCCACTTCGGGCAATAACAACGGTAATTCATCCGTATCAATTAACTGTGGTAGCCCGGCCTCGAAATAAACCGGTACTGGTTCACCCCAATACCGCTGCCTACCGAACACCGCATCGCGCATCCGATAGGTTACCGTGGCCTCGCCCGCTCCGATGGATTGGAGTTTGGCAATCAGCGTTTCCACGGCTTCATGATAGGTCATCCCATTGATAATACCTGAATTGATGTAACGGCCTTCTTTGGTTGGGTCCGCCTGTTCATCCAGTTGCTGTGCATCAGAAATGGGGATAATGGGCAAATCGAAATGGGTGGAAAACCGGTAATCGCGTTGGTCGCCCGATGGCACTGCCATTACGGCCCCGGTACCATAGCCCGCCAACACATAATCGGCAATCCATATTGGCACCTGTTGCCCTGTAAGCGGATGCGCTGCATAACTACCCGTAAATGCGCCCGATACCGACCGGGCATCGGCCATCCGATCGAGTTCGGACTTCTTTTTCGTCTGCGCAATATAATTGGCTATCCCCACCCGCTGTGCTTCAGTGGTCAGTTGCCCAACCCACTCGTGCTCCGGAGCCAGTACCAATGCATTTACGCCATAAATGGTGTCTACCCGCGTTGTGAATACCTCGATAGCCTTATCCGCACCCAACGCCGGAACCGGGAACCGCACGTTTGCCCCTACACTTTTACCAATCCAGTTACGCTGCATTTCAACCAACGGCTCCGGCCAGTCGATGGTTTCCAGTCCGCTGAGTAACCGCTCTGCGTACGCGGTGATACGCATGCTCCATTGCATCATTTTCTTTTGTTCCACCGGATAGCCGCCCCGCTCGGAGACGCCGTTGATCACTTCATCGTTGGCCAACACGGTACCCAGCGCCGCACACCAGTTTACCGTACTCTCACGCAGATAAGCCAGCCGATATTTCAACAGTTCACGCTGCTGCTCGTCTGGTGTAAATGCGTTCCACTCATCCGCATTAAACGAACGGACGTCATCATCGCAAACCGCGCTCACTCCTTCAGATCCCTGCGCTTCGAACTGCGCCACCAGCCGATCGATGGGTTCTGCGCGATCAGCTGCTTTATTATACCATGCGCTGAAAAGTTGCGTGAATATCCACTGGGTCCATCGGTAATAAGATGGATCGCTGGTACGCACCTCCCGGCTCCAATCGAATGAAAAACCAATGTTATCCAACTGCTCCCGATAGCGTTTGATATTGGCCGCAGTTGTAACCGCCGGATGCTGGCCGGTTTGGATGGCATATTGTTCGGCCGGAAGGCCAAACGAATCGTACCCCATGGGGTGCAATACGTTATAACCTTTCAACCGCTTATAACGTGCAAAGATATCAGACGCGATGTACCCCAACGGGTGCCCAACATGCAAGCCGGCACCGGATGGATAAGGAAACATGTCCAACACATAATATTTCGGCTTTTCAGACGTATTATCTACACGGAATGTTTGGTGGTCCGCCCAAAATTTCTGCCACTTTTTCTCAATCGCACGATGATGATAATCCATTAATCTCGGAATTTAAATAAGAACCGCGAAAATACAAAAAATCTCAATCCCATGGCCAATATCTCATATCTTATCAGTATTTTCGCCTCCAAATCGAAGTGAAGATGGAAGCGTATGAAGTAAGTACATCCTCAAAAAAAACAAAATCCGTATACATATCCACGGTTATCAGTATCGCATTGGTGTTATTGATGACAGGCACATTGGGTTTATTGCTTGTTCATGCAAAAAACCTTTCCAACTATGTCAAGGAAAATATCGTACTCAACATCATTATGAATGAAGGGGTGAGTGAGGGAAACGTGCTTGCCTACCAAAAAGAGCTTGAATCCGACAACTACGTGCTGCGTTCGGAATACATCAGCAAAGAACTGGCAGCAGAAAACCTCTCCAAGGAATTGGGTGAGGATTTCGTTGAGTTCCTAGGCCACAACCCGTTGCTATCGTCTATTGACATCTATTTGAAAGCGGAATATGCCAATACGGACAGTATTCAGACATTTATCAAAAAGGTTGCAGCCAAGGAGATGGTAAAAGAGGTGGTTTACCAGGAATCGTTGATCGACATGGTCAATAAAAATATCCGGACTATCGGCATTGTCATCTTAGCATTTACCGCATTATTGTTGGTTATTGCGGTAGCGCTGATCAACAACACCATCCGGCTGGCAATATACTCACAGCGTTTCCTAATCAAAAGCATGCAGATGGTAGGAGCTACCAAGGGTTTTATCAGGCGGCCATTTCTGGGGTATGGTATTCTCCACGGCCTATTGGGTGCGCTCATAGCCATTCTGTTACTACTCCTAACCCTACATTTGGGACAGCGGGAGATTCCCGAATTGGTATTCCTCCGCAACTGGTTTGAATTTATTGTCATATTTGTAATCGTGGCTGCCCTTGGCATCCTGATCTCGGGGTTGAGCACCTATTTTGCCGTCAGCAAATACCTGCGGTTGAAATCCAACGAATTGTACAGATAATCATAGCGTATGTCATCTTATAAAAAATCTTCACAGCCCCAAAAAGCATCGTTTGTATTTGGCAAACGGAATTACCAGTTGTTTTTGGCCAGTATTGCGGTAGTCGCTCTAGGCTTTATCCTGATGACGGGAACGGAAGACATTTATAGTTTCACCAAAATAACGTTGGCACCGCTGGTGGTTGTCATTGGATTTGGCTTGGGTGTGGTAGCTATTTTAATAAAACCTAAAAACCACCGAGACAGTCAATGACGTTGTTTGAAGTGATTGTGCTGGCCATCATTGAGGGCCTCACGGAATTTTTACCGGTATCATCAACCGGGCATATGATTATTGCAACGGCACTAATGGGCGTATCGCCCACCCCTTTTGTAAAATTGTTCACAATAGCGATCCAGCTGGGCACCATCCTCTCGGTATTGGTATTGTATTACCGTCGCTTTTTCCGGTCGTTGGACTTTTACTATAAACTGGTTGTTGCGGCTATCCCAGCATCGATCCTCGGCTACTTATTCAGCGATGCCATTGATGGATTGCTCGAAAGCCCGATGATTGTAGGCATCATGTTGGTCGTAGGTGGGGTCGTTTTATTATTTGTCGACAAATGGTTCAACAAACCACGCGTAGACAATTCGGATGAAATCAGTTACGCACAAGCGTTGAAAATTGGGTTTTTCCAATGCTTGGCACTCATACCGGGCACGTCGCGCTCGGCCAGCACCATCGTGGGGGGTATGACGCAAAGCCTAACACGTAAGGCTGCAGCCGAATTTTCGTTTTTCCTGGCCGTCCCCATGATGTTTGGGGCCACCGTGCTCAAGCTGAAAGATCATTTCGATGCTGGGTATGGCCTGAGTGGCATGGAAATCAATCAATTGATTATCGGTAACATCATCGGTTTTATCGTTGCCATCATCGCCATCAAATCGTTCATCGGTGTGGTATCCAAATATGGTTTTAAGGCATTTGGCTGGTACCGGATTATCGTGGGTGGGGCGATCTTGGCGATGCTGCTCGGTGGGCATAGCCTGCAAATCTTATAATGGTACACACCACACCTCAACCCCTTAATTTTGCCGATGGCGAAGTGCTCTTGGTCGACAAACCCCTACGGTGGACCAGTTTCGATGTAGTGCATAAGATACGGAATGCCATTAAGCCCCTCAAAGTTAAGGTAGGCCACGCGGGCACGCTTGATCCGCTGGCTACTGGCCTCCTGATTATCTGTACAGGCAAGTTCACGAAACGGATTGATGAGTTCCAAGCGCAGGAAAAAACGTATACAGGTACCATTACGCTGGGTGCAACCACCCCTTCTTATGACCTGGAGCAAGAAATAGACCAACGATTCGACCTTGCAGGGATTACCAACGAGCAGATCCTGGAAACCGCCAAATTGTTCATTGGCGAAATCGAACAGCTGCCGCCTGCCCACTCGGCTATAAAAATCGGTGGCGAGCGCGTGTATGAGAAAGCACGCCGGGGAGAGCGTGTAGTGGTCAAGCCACGTACGGTGCATATCCGCGAGTTTGAAATCGTGCACATCGACGTGCCGCACATCGGGTTCCGCGTTGTATGCAGTAAAGGCACCTATATCCGTTCATTGGCACACGATTTTGGCTTGGCATTGAACAACGGTGCCCACCTGAGCCAGCTGCGGCGAACGAAAATCGGCGATTTCGATGTAGATGACGCATGGCAACTACCGGATTTGGTGAAACGCATAAAGGGCGTTAATTTTGTAGCATCAAATGAAGATATATAGGAACCTTGAAGATTTTATTCCGCTAGACAACGCGGTGGTAACCATCGGTACCTTTGACGGGGTACATGTAGGTCATCAAAAGATCTTAAGTACCCTGCGGGAATCGGCTAAGGCTTGTAAGGGCGAAACGGTGCTGCTCACCTTCTTTCCGCATCCGCGCCTCATCCTCCATCCCGAAGACGACAGCTTACGCATCATCAGCGATATCGATGAAAAGGTAAAACGTCTTGCCGACGCGGGGATAGACCATCTGATCATTACGCCCTTTACACGCGACTTTTCCAATCTTTCCCCCGAAGAATATATCCGCGAAGTGCTTGTTGGCAAAATCGGCACGAAAAAAATTATCATCGGCTATGACCACCGTTTCGGCAAAGACCGCACGGGTTCGCTCAAGGACCTGCTGGATTACGCCGACATCTATGGCTATTCCGTAGAGCAGATTCCGGAACAAGACATCAATGACGTAGCGGTATCATCAACCAAGATACGGGAAGCGCTCATCAAAGGCGACATCGATACCGCAAACACTTACCTGGGTTATCCCTTCCAACTGACAGGCAAAGTCATCCGGGGCGACCAGTTAGGCCGCCGCATCGGTTATCCCACTGCCAATTTACAGGCACAGGAGAGCCACAAGCTTATCCCTGCCTATGGCATATATGCCGTGGAGACATCCATCATTGAACCAACCGACATCAAAACGGGACCTTACATACCTCAACGGCCCGAACGTATCGTATATGGCATGGGATATATCGGCACACGCCCCACGGTAGATGGTGTAAGCCGGAGTATCGAAGTGCACCTGCTCGATTTCAATGAAGACATCTACGGCGAAATCCTGCGGGTAAAATTCCTCCATTTCGTGCGCCATGACCAATGGTTCGAAAACATGGAAGAACTGATCCAACAAATGAAAATGGATGAACAGCAAGTACTTGCTTTTTTTGATCGAACCTCGGGTTAGTATTGCGCGAAATCCTTCGCTACGCATCATCAGGTTAGGCCGATATGGCGCCAAGTATATGCCTGCTGCGTACGGAAGGTTCATCCATACCTCCCGTACGCAAGGCACGTGACAAAAAACTAATCAAACGCGCAGTCGCACTGGTTCTCGCCACCTTCGTAAGTGGCTTTCATGTCCAGCCAATCCTGCCGGTTGTCAAAACCATCCACGCAATATTGGCGGCTGATGATATGGCCGTATTGTCCCTGGCAGTTTTCGCAGGTATAGCACGTAGCGTCGCCACCTTCGTCACCCATCTTGTTCTCGTCATCTTTTTTGCAAGATGCCAGCAGTATGAACCCCGAGCATAGCACGAGCCCCATCAACTTGATCGTTGTCTTCATTTATGAATTATAGTATTGGAAATGTTAGCTAAAAATGATACCCTACCGACACATCGATGCGTTGCGCCTTGTTTTTGTAAATCCCCGTATCATTCATTTTTGCATAGCGTACCCCGGCAAATACCTTAAGCGGTGTATACAGGTCTGCCCCGCACATCCACACTGTAGGTAATGGGTAGTCCGCATTTTTCACGTAGTTCTTTTTGGGGTGAAATGCTTTAACTACCGTAAAATCATAATTGGCGTATGCATCTATCCACAGCCGCCTATTAATGACATAACTGGCAATGACGTAAGGTCCGGCATAAAAATAATAGCCTGCCGGATCGATGGTTTGGGTAGACCCACCGATATAGTTTTCATGGCCGACAATAGGAATGATTGCCTGTGAACCGGTACGCAACGTTGTACTAATCATGTGGTCACCGACACTGATCCCTGGAGCGACCAGGAGCCTGCCTCTTGAAAGTACGTTCATGGCGATCTTATGCCAACCCACAAGTCCGGACGCAAGGGTCTTTTCGGTATGGTCAACGGTTGTTCCCGCACTTCCGTTTGTCCCGTTGTTCAAGCGTTTAAATCCTCTAAAAAGCGTGAATATACCATCACCAATCGTCGAATTCTCATACGAATACCGCAAACCATTTTTATGCGACCGGTCAGATCTGATCGAAAAATTGACCGTGGGCATGGCAAGCGGTTCGGTATAAGTACCACTCATGTGCGTATACCTAAAGAAAATCTTGAACCGTCCCTCGGTGAAAAGGTTCTTACCGGAGTTGCTTACCATGTCGTTAAAGTTTTGTGCTGTGGCGAGATGGTAGCTACCGGTTACAAATAAAAGTGATAATAACAGGTTCTTGTTCATTTGGATCATTTGTTTTAGAAGTTCATATTAAAAGGTCTTTCGCTGACGTCAATTGACTTACCGTCTTTCGTATTTTTAATGCATCTGCTTGCCGGCACGAAATTCTTTCAAGGCCTGTTGGACACCCTCACAGGCCCGTTGCAACTTGCTCGAATCGCAAAAACTATCGTGGGCGCTCACGCTGATTTTTTTCCCGTCTTTCAACACCAAGGTAAGTGCTACGCCATGGCAATGCGATATATGATAGTAGGCGATATCGTGAATGATAACGATGATTAGGCGGTTAAACACATCAAGCGCAATCCGCTCATAGCCAATCAAAACAACGCCTGTCCGACGGACTTTATGCTTGCGGATAAAAAGCAAGCCTGTGGCAATGGCAAGGCCTCCCCCCACAACGGCCAGGCCTATCACCCCATCCTCCAGAAACCGTAGCAGCAAATGATAACTACCGAGAAGCAATACCGTACCGACTACCAAGACCCTGGCTAATCTACCGTGGTCCAAATATTCAATAGCGTACTCTTGCATGTTGGTTGGTCTTCGTTTGCCTGCGGTAAACACCGGGGGCAGTCGCCTTCGAGATGCCGGCGCCATACCGCGCCGGAGTGTGGGAAAAGTGTATCCGGACCGTTATAACTTATAAGCTGAAATCTCGCTATTTCCAGACATATAATACAGATAGCCCGCCATGTCGTCCACTTCATACACGGGCTTTTTGTCTTTCAGCACGATTTCTTGCTCGGTCTTTCCCGTATCCTTGTTTACTTTTACAATGCCCACACCGTCGCTGAGGCTGGTCAGGATAAAGCGTGCATCTTCTGTGGCCATGGTCGCTTTGAAACGTTTCACCATTTCGCTGTAGGAACTAGATGCAATGTTTTCAAACCCTGTTGCCGCGGCTGCGTTCCGGTTAGCTCGCTGGGCACCGGCACTGCTGTAGTTGCCCAGCGAATAATGGTAGGTCGACTGCGTAGCCGCTGCTGCCGCCACAGCCGCCGAGGCGACGGTCATCACCCCCATCGCTGCTTTCATGACACCGCTTTGGCCGGGCGCTTTATGGTAGGTATGGTAAATCTCGTTGCCGTCGTTTGCCAGCAACAGCATGTTCTGGTCGGAAGTAAGCAAAATGCCCGCTCCGCGCACATCGATGCCGCTGACACTTTCTTTCCCCTCAAGTTCCACCTCGGCCCATGTGCCTACGTCGCCGTTGTTTTCGTTGATGGCCAGTACCTCCTCGCCTGTGCTAATCAGGTAGCGATTATTGGCCTGGTCGTAAGCGCTAGACACGGCTTTTGCTTTTTTATATTGGATGGGTTTTGCCCAAACCGCATCACCTGTACCAAGGTTAACAATATTGGCATCGGTATCGGTAATATAGAGGAGGCCCAACGGGGTGTTGGCCATCGTATGAATATTTTCGCCAGTCTTCAAAGGCTTTTTGAATACCGGTGTCCCATCGAACGATATCTTATTAATACCGCCCTCGTGCAATCCAAATAAGATGCCGTCATCCATCACGTAGAAATGCGAGACGTACCCTTTGGTTTTGGGTGCCTTATCCCATAGGTCCTCGCCACTTGCCGAGCTCAGGAACGCGATTTTTGATTCTCCACCAGCTGTAAGACGCCCTACCAGGCTACTTCCACCGCCCTTAAATACATCGGTTACCACGGCCAATCCACCGGGCAGTATCTGGAAACGGGTAACACGACCTTTCAAGCTCCGCTCTTTGGGCCATAGCACACTACCGTCCTTGCCAAACTTGTGTATACGGGTGTCGCCATTGGAACGTTCTTCAAAGCCATATATTTCGTTGCCCGCCGGGTCGGCAACCATCTGGGAAATATTTTTGGTATCGTTTTCCCAAATGAGGTTACCCCCTTTCAAATCGGCACATACCACTTTCTTGGTTGTCGGCACCAATACCCGGTTGCCCAAAAGAACCGGTACGCCGGAACTCATCGGTATGGCGGCCACGCTCCTGGCTTTCCCGGCATTGGGATCGAGGTTAGCGAAACCTTCCTGTTTACCCGTAGCCAGGTCATAGATACCCACGGCCAGTACTTCTTTTTCCGCCTTGGTACGATTGCCCACCACGACCAGCTTGTTTTCCGGTTGGAATATGTTGAGCTGAGCGATCTGCTTCCACCCGTTTTCTTCCGTGGCAAACATCACCTTGCCCGATACGACATCGATAACGGTACGCTTAGAATTGGCGAAAATCGTACCCGGTATCTGCGATTTCCCCCCTTGGGTGATGATAACATAGGGAGACAGTGGCACAACCTCCACCTCTTCTTCTTTTACCTTTCCGTACTCCTCAAAGATAAAATGAGGGGTATCCGCCCCGGGGCGGATACCCGCAAGCCCACCACTTCCTGCAACCAGCAGCACCCCGGCATCCGTGAGCTGCATAAATGCAATCTTCCCACCCACGTCATAGGTGAAATCCGGCGTAGTCTTTTGCGCCGACGCGATTAGAACAAACGTTGTTAATGGCAATAGAATTAATTTCTTCATCGTGTTGAATTATTGTAACTGATTAATTGGGAGCTAAGGTAGCGGGAAGACCCCGCGCATGGACTCCCCAATTCCACGGGTTTTCCTATCCGTGGAAATACGGATAAGACGACCTGAAATCACGGATGGACCGCGGCAGGCACAGGCTATTACCGATGGAAATTATACGGCCAGCGATTGGAGGCTAAGAAATCAAGTTTTTGGCCAATGCATATTTCAGCAGGCCGATGGTGTTGGTACTATTGGTTTTGCGCAGCAGGTTACTGCGGTGAGTTTCCACCGTACGTTCGCTAATAAAAAGCTTCTCAGCGATTTGTTTACTAGTAAACTCTTCGATCAGCAATTTGAGCACTTCTATTTCACGGTCGGTCAACTCCTGCGGGGTGCGTGTGCTGGCGTTCTCGGCCGCTAGCAAAGCGCGGGTAACTTCGACACTCCAGTATTGGCGGCCGCTATTCACGGCATCGATTGCATGGAAAAGTTCTTGCCGCGCATATTTTTTAAGGATATAGCCATCCACGCCCGCCGCCATCACTTCACGGATGATATGCGGCTCGTCATGCATGCTCAACATAATGATTTTAAGATCTGAAACGATTGCCTTCGCTTTACTTACCAAGGCAAGGCCATCCATATCGGGCATCGAATAGTCGGTAATCAGTAAATCAAAAGGCTCCTTTACAAGGTAGGAAAGCGCGAAATTAGCCGAGGAAGTCGTGGCACCGACAACGATAGCGGGATGATCCTGCAACAACGCCGCCAGCCCGTCAACGATAATGGCGTGGTCATCGACTAACAGCGTCTTAATCTGCATATTACATCCATCACAGGTGAATCATCGGGGGGTAAAATTACAAAAAGAAAAAGACAGTACGCGTAAAAAAGCCATATTATCAAACTCGTGTCCGCTATCCGTAGAAATACGGATATAAATCCCTAAACCCACGGATGGCATGGCAACAAACCGTACCCTACTTTTGTCGAAGTTGAAAGTTTTTCCGATGTTTATCGCAAAGCGTCTGATACCGACGATTCAGCGCCTGAAATTTATACTAACAATTAACTCGTGATTTAAGCCTAAAATATGGATAAGAAGTATGTGACCCTACTTTTAGTTTTTTACTTCACCCTACAGCTGGCAGCTTACGGCCAGCTCCAGGTGGAGAGCAAGGTCGACTCGCTAATTGAAAAGGCACGAACCGTGATCAACAACAACACCGATTCGCTCGCCATAATCGCCGACCAGGCTTATCATCTTGCCCTTCAATCGTCCTACAAAAAAGGGATGGCCACTGCCATCCGTATTAAGGGTGTCGTGGCGCAATTTAACAATGAATACGATTCATCCATTGCACATTATACAGAAGCACTCGATTTGTTCGAAGAAATCGGAGATAGCCTGCAAGTCGCCAGGACCTACTACAATATTGCCCTCATCTACAACCTCAGGTCCGATTACGAGCGTACCATCGAATACGGATTAAAAGCCATCAAAATGTCGGAGCAAATAGGCGATATCAATGGAGAAGGGCGGGTTTATAACCTGATGGGCATTGCGGCAAATGCCCGGAAAGACTACGAGCAGTCCATTGCCTATTTTAGGCAATACAGTCAAAAGGTAGCGAGTATACCAGACTCCACCGAAATTGCTACCAGTTACAGCAACATGGGATCCACCTTCCAATCCATGGGGCAGTTGGATTCCGCTATCCATTACCTTACGCTGGCAGAAAAAATCTACCTGCAGATGGGTACCCACCGTAATATGCCCGATGTCTACCAAAACCTTGGGGTACTTTACGAAGAAAACAATCAATTGAATGAAGCAGAAGAATACACGACAAAAGGGTTAGCGTTGGCCAAATCCATGGGGAATAGACAACGCGAGGCCGGCCTCTACAACAATCTTGGAAAAATCCAGAATGCCCAACGCCATTGGCAAGAGGCAATAACCAACCTGTCGCAGTCGCTCCATATCGCCGACGAAATCGGCGATATGGAGATATGCTATCGATCAAACGAGCAGCTTGCCCGCTCCTACGCAGGGTTGGGGCAATACGAGGAAGCCTACCGCTATCACCGGGATGCTGCCGTATACCGAGATTCGCTTTTTTCGATAGAAAAAACAAAAGCCGCACAGGAGTTGCAAACCCAATACGAAACGGAAAAAAAAGAACAACAAATAGAAATCCTCAACCAGCAAACCGCCATCCATCAGTTGAAACTCCGTCAGCGGGGATTCCTGTTGATTGGGGCAGTGGTATTCCTTTCCGTTATGGCCCTCATGATTTACTTTGTGCAGAACCGCCGTAAAATCCGCGCCGAAGCCCGGTTGCAACGCCAAGCAGCCAAGGAGGTACTGGAAGCTGAAGAGCGCGAACGCAGACGGATTGCTACCGACCTGCATGATGGCGTGGGACAAATGCTCTCTGCCGCACTTTTGCATGTGAATGAAGCGCATGACACGACACCCAACGATGCTAAAGCGAAGAACGCTATTGAAAAAGCCCTCGCCCACCTCCATGAAAGTTATAACGAAATGCGCAGCATTTCCCACCAGATGATGCCCAACGCACTACTCAAGGCAGGCCTCGCTTCCTCTGTGCGGGAATTTGTTGAAAAAATAGACACCCCGAAAATGAGGATTTCCCTTGATATCGTCGGGTTGGACCAACGGCTCGACGAACAGACCGAAACCGTGCTTTACCGGATTATACAAGAAGCGGTGAATAACGTCGTGAAACATGCGGCAGCCTCGAAATTGACGCTCCAACTTATCAAAGACCATGATGGTATCGCCCTTACCATCGAAGACAACGGCAATGGATTCGATACGGCAAAAAGTGCAGACTTTGAAGGGATAGGTCTACGTAATATCCGGTCGCGGGTGGCCATGCTCGACGGCACCATCGACATCGACTCAGCTCCTAACCGCGGGACACTCCTGGCCATACACATCCCGACGTACGAATAACAAAAGGCACGTACATCAAGACCAATCGCTGGGAATCATGGCCTGCGGCAATGACGTGTTTACGCGCTGAAGTAAGCCCTTACATTTTTCCCCTCCACCCAATTCATGTAAGCGCGATTGACCACACGGTTTCCACCCGGAGTAGGGTAATCACCCGAAAAATACCAGTCGCCTCTATGGTCGGGGCATGCAATATGGAGATTATCCAGCGTCTGATAGATGACATCTACCTCTGCCTTGATATGGCTGCCACGGATAATACTGGCTATCTCAACAGAAATTTCTTCATCAGTAAACGGTGCATATATGGCTTTGACATAATTCTGCACTTCCTCTTTAGGTAATTCTAACGACGCTAAACATTGCTGGTACACTTCCTCCACAACATGTCCGAGACCGCTTTTGTACAACAGCGAAACAGCGGCCTCGAAAGCCACAAATTCGCCCATCCTTGACATATCGATACCGTAGCAGTCGGGATACCGAATCTGTGGTGCCGATGAAACAATGATGATTTTCTTCGGATTCAGGCGATCGAGGATGGTTAAAATACTTTGCTTGAGCGTTGTGCCACGAACAATAGAGTCGTCCACAGCGACGATTGTATCTATACCGTCTTGAACAACACCATACGTTGTGTCATACACGTGCTGTACCATATCTTGCCGATCAGCGTCCTGCGTGATAAACGTGCGGAGTTTGGCGTCTTTGATATTGAGTTTTTCAAAGCGCGGGGATATGCTCAACATTTCGTTCAGTTCTTCGTCCGAAATCTTATCGGCCCTATTAAGTAGGGTATCCTTCTGCAACTTACGCACATAATCGTTGATACCTTCTTCAAGCCCGTAAAAAGCCACTTCGGCCGTATTCGGTATATAAGAGAAGACCGTGTTCTTGATGTCGGCATGAATGGCATCCAAAATCTGCGGGCACAGCAGTTTCCCCAAATGCTTCCGCTCCTGATAGATCGCCGCATCACTGCCCCGTGAGAAATAAATCCGTTCAAATGAACAGGATTTCTTTTCTACCGGTTCCCTGAACATCTCTTCGGTGATGGTACCGTCTTTTTTTACGATAAGTGCATAACCAGGCTTTACTTCGCTGATTTCTTCGAACTTAACGTTGAAGGCAGTTTGTATAGCCGGCCTTTCAGACGTAACCACCAACACCTCATCGTTCACATAATAGTAGGCAGGCCTAATCCCGGCCGGATCACGCATGACGAAGGCATCGCCATGTCCGACGATACCGGCAATGGTGTAGCCGCCATCCCAGGTCTTGGCAGATTTGCGCAAAATACGGGCAATATCAAGATGCTTAGCAATAAGATTACTGATCTCCACATTGCTATAGCTTTGCTTTTTAAATTTATCGAATTGTTCTTGGTTCTCCGCATCCAAGAAATGGCCGATTTTTTCGAGCACGGTTACGGTGTCTGCCTTTTCTTTCGGATGCTGCCCCAGCTCATAGAGTTGTTCGAGCAGTTCATCCACGTTGGTCATGTTGAAATTACCTGCCAAGACCAAGTTACGTGTCATCCAATTGTTCTGGCGCAAAAACGGATGGCAACTCTCGATGCTATTCTTGCCATGCGTGCCGTATCGTAAGTGCCCCATAAGCACTTCTCCTGTAAAACTTACGTTTTCTTTCAACCATTGGCTGTCGGCATACTTATCGGGGTAAGCCCGTTGCACGGAGGCAAACTTCCGTTGTACATATTCGAAGATGTCGGCCACCGCATTGGATGCCATTGAGCGATAACGGCTGATGTACCGGCTACCGGGCTTCACGTCGAGCTTGATCGTCGCGATACCCGCGCCGTCCTGCCCGCGGTTGTGCTGCTTTTCCATCAAAAGGTACAGTTTATTGATACCGTATAAGGCCGTACCGTATTTTTCCTGATAATATGAAAGGGGTTTTAACAGGCGGACTAGTGCAATGCCACACTCGTGTTTTATAGCGTCACTCATTGTTTGCTTTCAAGTTGCAAAGGTACAAAAAATATTACTTGCTACACAAATCGCAGAAAATCTTCATGGGAATATCTAGGTCAAACAAGTTTGTAAAGCACGATAACTATACGTAATTTCGCTCCGTAATTTGCACACACTGAATGTCTCAAAAAACGCAACACCTGTGCGAACTCTCGTTCGAGAACACAGCAATCGCTTTTCGGGGTAAAAGCGACGGTGATATAAAAAAAGCTTATTGGCTTTTTAAATTATTGAGCAGCAATTTCTTGACACGCATAGGCCGGCCAATTACCGATTTCGCATTTAACGTGGGTTTGCCGATTAAAGGGCTTATACGCGCTACTATTTTCAACCATTTTTGTGGGGGTGAAACCATTAAGGGGTGCTTCCCCGCCATTGAACGGTTAGCGGACCAGCGGGTAGGAACCATCCTCGATTATTCGGTCGAAGGAGAAGATACGGAAGAAGCGTTCGACGGGACCTGTAACGAGATTTTGCGCACCGTCGCCTACGCGAAGACCAACCCGAATATATCGTTTTCCGTATTCAAACCTACTGGACTGGGTCGCTTCGACCTATTTGAAAAAATCAATGCTAATGTGCCACTCAGCACCAACGAAAAGCTGGAATACGGGCGGGTCCGGCAACGATTTGAACGTATCTGCCAAGCCTGTCATGACAGTGGGGTGAAGGTGCTGATCGATGCCGAACATTCTTGGATACAGGATGTCATTGATGACCTTACCCGCGAGATGATGCAGCAGTTCAACCGAGAAGCCCCTATTGTGTACAACACCTACCAACTCTACCGACACGACAAGCTAGCCTCATTAAAGGCCGATTTCTACCTAGCGGAAACAGACGGCTTTTTCCTTGGGGCCAAGTTGGTGCGGGGTGCTTATATGGAAATCGAACGGGAGCGCGCCCAGGAAAAGGGCTACCCCTCCCCCATCCAACCCAACAAGGAAGCAACGGATCGCGACTATGACCTTGCCATACGGTTTTGCCTAGACCATATCGACCGGATTGGACTTATGGCAGGCACGCACAATGAGGCGAACAGCAAAATGTTGGCTGACGAAATGAACGACCGACAACTGCCCCATGACCATCCCCACATTCACTTCGCCCAGCTGTTGGGCATGAGCGATAACCTGAGCTTCAATCTGGCAGCCGCCGGATACCAAGTGGCTAAATACATGCCTTACGGTCCAGTGAAAGCCGTGATGCCCTACCTTTTCCGGCGGGCACAGGAAAACACCTCCGTAGCCGGACAGACAGGGCGTGAGCTTTCACTCATTGCCAAGGAGAAAAAACGACGGAAAACCACGAGATGACAACAGACACCCTGATACACGAAAAACTAGATAAACTCACCCAAATCAGTCGGAAAAAAGATTATAAAGCATTCCTATACGATTGCGACGGCACACTTGCAGACAATATGCACGCACACAAAGCGGCATATGAAAAAGCCGCAGCGAAATTCGACATCGCACTCGATACTGCTATCATCGATGAGCTAGCCGGGTGGCCTACGCCCCTGATTGCTCAGGAAATAAACAAACGATACGAAACCGACTTATCGCCAATTGAATTCGCCACCCTGAAGTCATCCATCTTTTTCGAGGATTTTATCGCACAAACACTTCCGGTGGAGTTCGTTGTCCACCATTTAAGGAACCACATCGGCCGAGTACGCATCGGTGTGGTTTCGGGCGGTAGCCGCAAAACGGTAACCCGCACACTCACGGTAATCGGCCTGATAGATGACATTGAGGTCCTTGTCTGTGCCGATGATACCGAACGGGGCAAACCTTACGCAGATCCGTTCTTGAGCGCCGCTAAGCAACTCGGCGTAGCCCCACACGACTGCCTTGTTTTCGAAGATGGCAACCCTGGGGTCCAGGGTGCCATCGCCGCGGGCATGGATTGGGTGCGGATCGATAAAATCCTATAGGCGTTGCTATTGGCGCACCGCAGCTGCCTCGAGCATAAGGTAATGCATATCCGTATTCCGTACGAACGGTTTGAGTAGGTCGCTTCCAGGCCCATATGCCGCGATTTCCACGTGGTCACCGGAATGGCCGTTACTGGCCCAGCCTACCGACGTGTACTTCCGCTGGATATCGGCCAACTCAGCAAATGGTAACTTGTAGGGATTGTAAAGCCCATCCTCATTCCTATCGGTGACATAATGGGACAGCAAGCGGATCGCTTCATTCGCATTGATGGCATACCCTTGTGCATGCTCAATCCGCTCGCGTACTTGATTCGCAGTAAAGTCCCTATCGATCCCCTGCAACACCCAATCATTGGTGTGCCTGAAACCGATCACACGCTCGAAATTTTCCGTCGAACCGAACAGCCCCGGGTTGGCGTTCCCGTGATCCGTCGTCACGATGACCAGCGTATTGCCATCTGCTTCGGCGAAAGCGAGGGCCGTGGCCAGCGCCTCATCGAATGCCAGTTGGTCATACAACAAGCCACCAATGTCATTGGCATGGGCCGCCCAATCTACCTTACCACCCTCAACCTGCAACACGAATCCGTTCGGGTTCATGGCTAAACGGCGGATGGCCGTTCCGACCATCTCGGCAAGCGACGGTGTCTTTTCCTTCAATGTTGCGTCGTTGTCCCGATCTAATGCATAAGGCAACCCGTCTTGATGAAACACACCCAAGATAGGCGCTGTTCCAGCTGCGGCATCGACGGCCAGCATTGCTTCCCTCGTTTGGGCAACCTGGTAGCCGCCGGCAGCAAACTTCGCAAATAGATCTTGCTTGTCTTGCCGCTTGCCGGCACTGAAAAACTCGGTGCCCCCACCCATCATCACGTCAAAACCCAGCGTAAGGTACTGCTCCGCAATGCCGGGTTGGTCGGAGCGGCTATCGCTGTTCACACAAAATCCAGCCGGGGTAGCGTGTGTAACGGGCACCGACGTAACACAACCAACAGCTTTACCCGCTGCCTTGAATTTCTGGAGGATTGGAATGGGCCTACTGCCGTCGGGAGCCACGTTCAGCGAACCATTGTTTACCCGCACGCCACCACCCCATGAGGAGCTTGCCGCAGCCGAATCCGTCACCAAACTGTTGGCCGATGCGGTATCCATCAACCCCCGGCTCACCAATCCCTCCCGGTATAATGACATCCACGAACATAGCTTTCCGTCACGGCGCTCACTCAACATATTCGCCATACTCAACGTTCCCACACTCATACCGTCGCTCACCATAAAAATGATGTTCTTGGCGGAGCCAGCTGCTGGGGAGCCCAACGTGGCACCCGGGTGGATGGCACCCGCTATCGAATCAAAAGGCGACAGTACAGCCGCACCCGCGGCGGCGAAGGCTGTGTTTTTGAAAAAGTCTCTACGCTTCATGGAAAGAAATTGATAGTTATACATTAAAATTCCATAAAAATAAGAATCTTAAATTAACCAGAAATAAAACCACCATGAATTTATCGAGCCGATGGGTCAGGCTTGCCCCTTGAAACGGATATGATACATCGAAAATTCTTCGAACGTATACTGGATCATCCCCGCCAATTGGCTGGTTAAGGAATGTATCAACCGGAAACCCAGCGTTTCATTCGTCCGTTGGCGCTTCGCTTCCGGGATACCGATACCGTTGTCCTTGAATACCAGCTCGTAGTTGTTTTCTCCTTCCCGCCGCATATCCACCTGGATTTCGCCCTGTTCCCTTCCCGCAAATGCATATTTAAGCGAGTTCGTTATCAACTCGGTCAATATCAAACCCACCGGGATAGCCGTATCGATATCCAGCAACACCTCGTGCGCTTTCACCTCAAATCGGATATCTTTTTTATCAACATTGTAAATGCTTAGCAAATGTGCACCCAACTGCTCGATATAATCCTGTATATCGAGCCGGTTAATGCTCTGCTGCTCATAAAGTTTGTTATGAATAAGCGCGATGGAATGGATCCGGCTGCTGCTTTCGCGCATCATTGCGATGACATCAGGATTGGACGTCTTGCGCGACTGCAAGCTAAGAAGGCTGTTGATGATTTGGAGGTTGTTTTTCACCCGATGATGTATTTCACGGAGGAGCAGCTCATTCTGCTTGTTGGCCTGTTTCAGCACCTCATTTTGAACAGATATTTCGGTATTCTTTATCGCCACACGGTGGGCCAGTTTATCCTTATCGCGGAAGAGGAAATAGAGTACAATCAATATCGTCAGTAGCACGCCAATACCGGTAATGAGCCCATACCGCTGATAGCGTGTGTTGGACAACATCAACTCCTGCTCTTTGATCTGGCGCTCGAACTTATCCAATCGGTAGCTTTCGCTCATCTCCCTACCCTGCCCGATATAATGGGCTGTATAAAGGCTGTCCTTCGCGTACTCATATGCTTCAAACAGGCTGTCTGCACGCTGTGCCTCGCCCATGGCATAAAGAACTTTCACATGGAGCGACTGGATACGTGAGCGCACCTGCTGGGGATCGGCCTGGCCTACGGACGGGTACAGCGTTTCACAGATGTTTAATGCCCCCTCGTAATCCTCCAGGAAATACAGTTCGGTAGCGTAGAGAAGGCGGCAGTTGGTTTTCATGCGCTCATCGCCCACTGAATCAATCAGTGGCAACGCTTCGTCCAACACGGTCGCCAAGCGCAGCTTGTCGCGCATGGCCGCATACACATCGCCCTCAACCAGCAGCACATTGAGCAGTTGTTCTGTTGCCGATTCCCGGTCAAATGACCGACGCGCTAACGCCACATAATGCTGCGCACGGTCATAATCGCGCCGTTCGAGGTAACTAATGCCATATTGCAGATAGATCGGACCCAATGCGACTGTATAATCCGTTGCGTTTGCCAGTTTCTCCGCATCATTGAGCATGGCGATGGCCTCCCCGTAATCTTTAGACACCGTGTTGTGGTAACTGGCCAATTGGAGGCTCAATTCCACCTGATCGGTGCTCCGGCCATTGTCCGTCGCCACACGCAGGCCGTTCAGAAAGTTTTGGAGCCCGGTATAATACCTACCTTCCGCTATGTAGATTTTTCCCAATTGAAGGTAGCAATCGGGCAAGTTGTCCGAAAACTGCCCCTGCGTATATAGGGACACCGCTTTTTCAAAGTAACGGCTGGCAACATCCAATGCGTCTTTCCGCAGGTACACCTTGCCCGTATAATAGTATCCGTCTGCAATACCCCGGTCATCACCGATATCAATAGACATCTTCCATGCCTTATTGATCAGGGCATCCGACTTTTTCAGGTTCTCTTCGGCAGACAGAAACGCATCTCTATATAAATCATTGATAACAGCGGTATCCACCCTGCGGGTAGGTACAGTGCCTTGGGACACAGCCGTTGGAGCCTTTTGCATGATCAACAAAAAGACGCCCAGGGTAAAAATCAAACTATTGCGTTTCGCCATCATTACGGTTCAATACCAGCCCCCGCCTCAGCTTGGGGCGCAATTCCTATAGCTAATACATACTTTACGTTAAAGCATGCCTCGTCAATCCTACAAATACAAAGGTAGATTATTAGGTATCCGGCCTGGTTGTATAACCGCTCAAAAACCGTGGCATCCAAGAACGGATAAATCAAATATAAGGGGATTCGATTAATTAAACAAAATGAAAACGTTTAATAATGCATCTGCCGTGAAAACAGCGTCAAAAGCCCGTTACGATACGTATACCTCCATTCGTGAAGTTCATCTCCTCCTTAGCGAGCCGACCGATAGGAAGTTTGAAATAAGGTTCCACAGACAGGGAGAGCTTGCTGGATAGCGGGAGCTTCTTTCCAATCGAAAAATTCATAAAGCCCGCGTAGCCGTTTCCCCGCAAGGGCTTGGCAGGTATTTTTTCCGAGGAATAGACAAATTCGGTAGACGCGAGCCGGTCGGCGGCCGACAACTGGCTATGGGCGAACGTGTTTTTATTAAGCCGATCCACATAGTGGCTTGTCCGTCGCTCGTCAAGGACCGCCACATAAGACAATCCCACCGCTGTATAGAAGCCCTTTGCCACATCATATCGCAAATCCAACGGTATATCCAAGGTAACGACGCTGCTCGTCGTCGATACTTCCCTTTTATAATTGACCGCCGATGCCGACTCACCATTGAAACCGTTGCTCGGTACCGGCGCCGATGACATGTCTTGTTGCAATCTGTTCACGGGTGTACCGTTTGGGTTCTTACCCAAGCCAAGTTGGGCGACCGACACACCCGAACCGACGGAGAATTTATCCGAAATCCGGTAGGCAACCGCAACGCCGCCACCGATATTGACTGCCTCACTCGTTAACGACGGCGATAGCACCAGCCCCAAATCCCACTTCTCCATGCCAGGTGCCTTGTGTACGGACGCTACCGCAAGGCGCCCCTGGTCAACGACTCCCGGATCGAAGACAACATCTTTCCCATCGCCGTGAACAGGCTGTTCCACCTCTTCCGGTTCAATCGCTGCTGCCACCCGATGCGATGCCGGGTCGGGCGTCGTAGCCGTATCTGTCGCCGCCACGGCCAGGACGGCCGTTTCAACCGTTACGCCGGGGTCAGCCCCGCCGTCCACTACCGGTACTTCCTCACCTTCCACTACTTGGACCGGGGCAAAGGAACGCTGCCCGGCTGTTCCGCGTTGCGGGCGCTTCTCACCCTCCACATTCCGGTCGGCCTCTGTTGGCATGGCCGGTCGGGGTTGGGACATGGCTTCCTGCTGCACGACCTGCAACGGAGCGGGCGTTTCATCTGAATAGCGCGTAAACCAATACAACCCAATTGCAGCAACCAATGCCGCGGCCGCACTCCAATAAGGCCACGCCTTACGCCGCCGCTGACCATGGGCAGCGGCAAAACGTTCCCAAGCGCCGTCCTTATAGGGCACCGTGTGGTTACGGAGTCGCTCCGCGAGCTGGTGGATTAATTCGTTATCGTCTTCGCGCTCACTCATATCGCATATTATTAATACCGCGCCGTGATATCTATCGATGCTAAATAAAGTTTCCTAAGTTTTTTTTTCGCGCGGGTAAGGTATGTCCGGGAAGTACTTTCCGGTATCCCTAGCAAGGTCGATACCTCCT
This sequence comes from Parapedobacter sp. 2B3, assembly GCF_041925275.1. NCBI lineage: Bacteria > Pseudomonadati > Bacteroidota > Sphingobacteriia > Sphingobacteriales > Sphingobacteriaceae > Parapedobacter > Parapedobacter sp. 2B3. The sequence goes on from NZ_JBHEUZ010000001.1 coordinate 84,416, forward strand.
CGTGCGAATACCCCTCTACCTCATACAGGTTAAATATCGTCCGCTGTATCTCCGGCAATTGGAGGAGGAGTTTCAAGATATCTTCCACGTGCAAATTTCCAGACACCTCCACACGTTGCTGCTCAAACTCACCCTCGCTCACATTGTCCAGTGCAACGAATTGCTTCTGAGCACGTAAAAAATCGATGGATATGTTTACGGCGATCCGGGCTAGCCAAGCCCTGAATGACTTTTCAAAACGCTCGCCCGTATCATTGCTGTTAAATGTATCCACCTTGCCAAACGCCCGCATGAAACTCTCGTTCGTAAGCTCCTCGGCATCGTATTCATTCTTTACGTACCGCATGGTAATGGCCCGCACATAACCATAGCAATGTTTGTATATAAACTCCTTGCTTCGCTCATCCCCCTTTTGGGCACAGCACCGTACCGCGCTTTCCAACGACAACGCATGCTTCCCCTTCAAGTATCGGATGTTGAAACTCACTACGCGGCTACACTCCTATTGATCAGCTCTTTGAATTTACATTGCAAACTTAGATAAATTCGCCTGCATGTCTGCAATAATCGCACTACATAATAAACTAAAAGATGCAGCCAGTTTTACGAAAAATTAACCATATAACTTTGTTATCACGTCATCTACCGGGTAGACGTAACGCCAATAACAAACGCTACACTTCGACTTCCAAATTTCCCAACTGATGACTTATGACTTGTGACATACGACTACTATTTTGCACATAAAAACAACTTAGCGCAGCGATTTCATTGATGCCCTTGAAAATTATTAAAACATCAATAAATTATCTAAGTTTGCCGCATAATTCATATTGGATGAGCACCGCACTATCTGAACAGGAAATACAGCGCCGAGACGCGCTTGCCAAACTGGAAGCATTGGGAATAAACCCCTACCCCGCCGAAGCCTTTGAAATCAACGCCTCTGCCAAAGACATTCTCGCAAACTACGAGCGCGACAAGCTCAATTATAAAAATGTGAGCATCGCCGGTAGGATGATGAGCCGCCGTGTCATGGGCAATGCGTCGTTTATCGAGTTGCAGGATGCGTCCGGACGCGTCCAAGGATACCTCAAGCGCGACGACCTTTGTCCCGGAGAAGACAAGACGCTCTACAATACGGTTTTCAAAAAATTGCTGGATATCGGCGACTATGTCGGCATCAAGGGGTTCGTATTCACTACCCATACAGGCGAAATCTCCATTCACGTCAATGAATTGACGCTATTAGCCAAATCATTGAAACCCTTGCCGGTGGTTAAATCCGCTGACGGCAAGACCTTCGATGCGGTCACTGACCCCGAATTCCGTTATCGACAACGGTATGTCGATTTGGTCGTGAACCCGCAAGTACGCGAAACATTTGTCAAAATATCGAAAATCAAAACCGCCATCCGCGATTTCCTCAATGAACGGGGAGCGCTGGAAGTAGACACGCCGGTATTGCAGAGTATCCCCGGCGGGGCAGCCGCACGTCCCTTCATTACCCACCACAATGCATTGGATATCCCACTGTACTTACGCATCGCGAACGAACTTTACCTCAAGCGGCTCATCGTGGGAGGTTATGAGTGGGTATATGAGTTTAGCCGCAACTTCCGTAACGAGGGGATGGACCGTACCCATAACCCGGAATTTACGGTACTGGAATTCTATGTAGCCTACAAAGACTACCTATGGATGATGGAAATAACCGAACAGCTCTTCGAGCAGGTTGCCATCGCCACCAACGGTACGGCCACGTTGCAAGTGGGCGACAAACAGATTTCGTTCACAGCGCCGTATCCACGGGTAAGCATTTATGACGCCATCAAAGAACATACCGGATTCGACGTCAATGGAATGGACGAAGCAGGCCTCCGCAACGTTTGCGCGCAGTTAGGCATCCCAACCGATAAAAGCATGGGCAAAGGAAAGCTCATCGACGAAATTTTCGGCGAGAAGTGCGAGCACCATTACATCCAACCCACGTTCATCATCGACTACCCAGTAGAAATGAGCCCGCTTACCAAGAAACATCGCAGCAAACCGGGATTGGTGGAGCGTTTCGAACTGATGATCAATGGCAAGGAGCTCGCCAATGCTTATACGGAGCTGAATGACCCGATCGACCAACGTGCACGCTTCGAAGAGCAGCTCAAGCTGATGGAACGCGGCGACGATGAAGCCATGTTTATCGACTACGATTTCCTTCGGGCCCTGGAATATGGGATGCCCCCCACCTCGGGCATCGGTATCGGCATCGACCGCCTTGCCATGTTGATGACCAACCAGCAAAGCATCCAAGATGTTTTATTTTTCCCGCAAATGCGCCCCGAGAAAGTCGTTAAGCAAGCAAGCAACGCAGATTATAACGCACAGGGGGTACCTGACGCATGGATACCCGTACTTCAAAAAATGGGCCTAACAACTATGGAAGCCCTAAAATCGGCCAACCCCAACAAGGTGTTCAACGATTTGGGCGGATTGCGCAAGAAAATGAAACTCGAAATACCGATGCCCACCAAGGATGAGGTGCTGAAGTGGTTTGAGTAGTTTGATTGATTTGAACAGTCTTAACTCTTTGATCCCTGATCTTTAATCGTAATCATACTTTAGCATTCAAGGCCGCCGCATACAATTTCATCTGCTTCACCATGGACAGCAACCCATTGGCCCGGGTGGGCGAAAGGTGTTCCTGCAAACCGATCTGATCGATAAAATAAAGGTCGCTTTCAACAATCTCGTTCGGCGTATGCCCGGACAACACCTTAACCATCAGTGCTACCAACCCTTTGGTGATGATCGCGTCGCTGTCAGCGGTAAACGCGACCTTACCATCCTGGTGGTCCGCATGCAGCCATACTTTTGATTGGCAGCCTTTAATGAGGTATTCGTCTTTCTTAAACCGGTCGTCGATGAGCGGAAGCTCCTTCCCCAACTGGATGATGTACTCGTATTTTGCCATCCAATCGTCGAAAAAGGAAAAATCTTCGATCAATTCGTCTTGTATTTCGTTTATGGTCACGCGTTTATTGATGTTTGATATGAGACTTGAGATATGAGATGTGAGATTTGAGATGTGAGATATGAGACTTACGACTATAAGACTTACGACTTATAACAACATCGCTGCCGACCGTTCTACCCCGGCTACCAGTGCATCGATATCTGCCTTTGTATTATACATGGCGATGGACGCCCGCACGGTACCGGGTATACCATAATAGTCCATCAACGGTTGCGTACAATGGTGGCCTGTACGGACGGCAATCCCCAACTTATCCAAGATGACACCCACATCATACGGATGGGCGTCTGCCAGCAAAAATGACAGCACGCTGGACTTTTCCCTTGCTGTGCCTACCATGCGAAGCCCCGGTACTGCTAATAGGCGCTGTGTGGCATATTCCAGCAACTCATGCTCATAACGCGCTATCCGGTCCAGCCCCACCGCATTGATATAGTCGATAGCATGTGCCAGGCAAATACCTGCTTCGATATTCGGGGTTCCGGCCTCATATTTGAATGGGAGCTCGTTGTAGGTTGTCTTTTCAAAGGTAACCTCTTTGATCATCTCGCCCCCGCCCTGGTAGGGCGGCATCGCATCAAGCCATTTTTCCTTCCCATATAATACGCCCACGCCCGTAGGGCCATACATCTTATGCCCGGAAAATGCGAGGAAGTCCACATCCAACGCCTGTACGTCGATGGTCAGGTGTTGGACGGCCTGTGCCGCATCCAGCAATACTGGAGCGCCGGCAGCGTGGGCCAAGCCGATGATTTCGTTCACCGGGTTTACTGTACCCAACGCGTTCGACACATAGGTAATGGCTACCATCCGGGTACGATCGCTCAGCATCGACCGGTAAGCGTCCATGTCCAGCTCGCCAGCTTCATTGATGGGAATCACTTTCAAGGTGGCTCCCCGTTCTTCACAGCACATTTGCCAAGGCACAATATTGGAATGGTGTTCCATTGCGGAGATGATGACCTCATCGCCCGCTCCGACAAACGCACGACCGTAACACGCGGCCACCAAGTTGATACTTTCCGTCGTACCTTTCGTGAGGATAATCTCGTGCTCGTGTGTGGCATTGATAAAGGGCTTGAGTTTGCGCCTGGTCACTTCAAACGCATCCGTCGCCAACTGGCTAAGGTGGTGTACCCCACGATGCACATTACTGTTCAACTGCGTGTAATATTCGACGATTGCATCAATGACCTGTCTCGGTTTTTGCGTAGTGGCACCATTATCCAAGTACACCAAGGGTCTGTTATTTACCGTACGGGTAAGAATCGGGAAATCTTGCCTTATTTGTTCAACATCAAAATGCTCCAAAACTGCTACCTGTTCCATATGACAAACTTAGACAAATTCCCGTTTAAATGCAATCCAATCGCGTTACATATAAACGGGAACTATCGATCTCTCCGCTGCCATTGAAAGGCAACGTTATAGCGGGAATGTACGAATATTTTTCGTTATCCGAAACGACCGCGAGGCCCGGCACTGCCAACAAAACAAACACTGACAAGTTCGTGACACCAGCGCATGGCACTGCCCCTTACATAACGAACCCGTGACATGGGCCCTAGAATCACCGGACGGTCTGATATTTGTGCAAAAAAAATCAGATACTAAAACACATACATTTTCAATGAAACACTTACTCTTCGCAGTACTGCTATTTTTTTGTTCCCATCCCATTTTAGCCCAACAATATGCCCTAAAAGGTGCAGTCCATAATACCGGCGATAATACCCCGTTCCCGAATGTAACGGTCTTGCTCCTTAACACGGACTCTATCATCGTACGTGAAACGTTAACCCACTCGGACGGTTCATTTGATTTCGAAGAAATTGACGCCGGCGACTATGTACTCCGCCTGCAATATCTTGGTTACGAACGGACCGATGAACCGGTGGAAATAGCCAAGAACGTCGATTTGGGCACCTTATACCTACATGAAAATGCACGGCTTCTCGACGAGGTGACCATCAATATGCGCCCCCCTGTGGGCAAACAGTTGGGCGACACGACCCAGTTTAATGCCGCGGCGTTCCAAACCATGAAAGACGCTTCTGCCCAGGACCTCATCGAAAAAATGCCCGGAATGAGTAGTGAAGACGGCACCCTCCAGGCCCAAGGCGAAGCGGTGGCACAGATACTGGTAGATGGAAAGCCTTTTTTCGGCACCGATGTCAAGGCTGCGTTGCAAAACTTGCCCGCCGAAATCATCCAAAACATCCAAGTATTCGACAAACTGAGCGATAAAGCAGAATTAAGTGGTTTCGACGATGGTGACCGCTTGAAAACCATCAACATCGTTACCAAACCCAACAGCCGCAAGGGCTTCTTTGGCAAAACCTCGGCCGGATACGGCGACAACGACCGGTATATCGTTGGCACAAGCGTGAACGCGTTCAACGAACAGCAACGGCTCACCATCACCGGGCTGACCAACAACATCAATGCCGTCGATTACTCCGCCGACCCAAACAACCAAGGCGCCATGCTGCCGCAAAACGGGATCATCAACACCAATCGGATCGGCCTCAATTACACAGACAGCTGGGGGGAGAAAGTTGAACTCAATGCCAGTTACCTGTTCAACCATCGCAAAAACTTTGGCGAGTCGTCCCTATTCCGCGAATACATACTTCCCGACGACGATGGCCAGCACTATACCGAATCGAGCGAAAATACACGCCGAAGCATGGACCATTGGTTTAACATGCGGTTGGAATATAACATTGATAGCAACAACCGCATCCTGTTCCGACCGGATTTTTCGGCCCAATTGGAAAATGAAAACAGTTTTTTCGCTGGAAAGACCCTGGCTGATCCCGGCCCCATCAACCAAACCGCAAATCAACGGCTCGCCGACTACTCGGATATCGACTTCAACAGCCGCCTGTACTACAGCAGGCGTTTTTCCAAAGCCGGGCGAAGCCTACGGCTGGGCTTAGAAACGGGCAACCACAAAAATGACGACGATGCCGAACGGTATGCCGAAAATGTCTTCTATGACCCCGACGAACGCGAAGAAGCCATCAGGCAAAATATAGTGCGGGCCCGGACCGGCTTTTCATGGGAAGCGAGCACGTCCTATACCGAACCTATCGGCAAACATGGAATGGTGGAGCTGGAATACGAAGTGGGTAACCGCCGTGACGATTCTGACCAATTGACATACGACATGGACGAGTTGGGTAACCATACACGGATAGACACCGCGCTCAGCAACACCTTCAACAGTAACTACCTTTCGCAAGAGGCCGAGATCGGCTATCAATACGCCCTCGAGAAGCTCCGGGTGCAAGTAGAGGCCGAATTCCAACACGCGCAATTGAAAAACGACCAGGAATTCCCGAGTACCTTCGCCTTGCGTAGGGCCTTTCGGAGCGTTTTGCCTTCTGTCCGTATCGACTACGAGTTCACAAAGTCGAAAAACCTGGAGTTTGACTATGATACGCGTACCAACGCCCCTTCCGTTGGCGATCTGCAGGGGGTAATCGACAATTCGAACCCGCTGCACCTTCGGACGGGCAATCCTGACCTCGACCAATCGTACAGCAACCAATTCCGCCTACGTTACCGCAGCTATAACCCCGAAACGGAGCGGAGTTTTTTTGCCATGGTACATTCATCGACGACCGCAAATCGCGTGGTCAGCAACACGGTCATTGCCGATGAGCCGATCGAATTGGCCGGTGGCATCATGCTCGAAAGGGGCGCGCAGCTCACCAAACCGGTCAACCTCAATGGCTATTGGGATATCTCCTCTTATTTCCATTACGGTTTGCCCGTGCGTTTCCTTCCTTCCAATTTCAACCTGCATGGTGGCATCCGGCATAGCCACAGCCCCGGCATGGTCAACAATGAGGCCAACGTTGTCAATTCTACCCGATACAGCGGGGGCGTTTCGCTGAGCAGCAACATCAGCGACCGGATCGATTTCAATATCTGGACCCGTTCGTCCTTCAACAACGTCCAAAATTCATTGCGCCCGGCCCTCAGCAACGATTTTTTCACCCAATCCACCCGTATCAATTACAATTGGATTCTTTGGGAAGGGCTGGTATACCGACTCGACCTCAACCACCGACTCAACAGCGGCTTATCGGAAGGGTATGACAACAGCACGTTTTTGGTAAACATGGCTATTGGCAAGAAGCTATTGAAGAATGAACGCGCCGAGGTCAGTGTCAATGTCTATGACCTGTTCGGGCAAAACAACAATATCGACCGGAATATCACGGAAACCTACATACAGGATGCGGAGTCCAATGTCTTGCAACGTTATTTCATGGTAAGCCTCACCTACAATCTCCGTTACTTTTCGCGTGGCACCACCATGAACGATTACGAGGAGCTATACAATTGATCGGTGTGCGTAAAATTTCTGCCACACAGTGGGTATTCTCAACTTTTTTTGTGATTTTTAATCACTCGTTAAGTTTAACCAATAAAACAAGATGGTATGACACACATGAACAATGCATTGGCACATTGCCATTTGGGTAAATCGGCATCCCTCGCCGTCCTTCTCGGACTGAGTGTTTCATTTGCTGCCTTTTCGCAACCCCGATGGGTAATGCCCGAGCAGAAGTTGGAACCTGTCGTGGAGCAGATCGTCAACGAAGCCAACCAACATTCGCAGCTGAAGCAACTCGCCCATGAATTGCTCGATGTGGTTGGACCACGGTTGGTAGGCACCCCGCAAATGAAGAACGCCCACGATTGGGCGGTGGCCAAGTATGCCGATTGGGGTATCGAAGCCCGTTATGAGGAATTCGGTGAGTGGCGTGGCTGGGACCGTGGCATTTCCCACATTGATATGGTATATCCCCGCGTTAAGACATTGGCCGGCACGCAGTTGGCTTGGAGCCCCACCACAAACGGGAAAGCTGTGGAAGGTGAGGTCATTACACTCCCCGACGTGGCAGATTCAATCGCATTCAAAGCCTGGTTGCCCAATGTAAAAGGCAAGTATGTAATGGTCTCCATGTTGCAGCCTACCGGACGGCCCGATTACAACTGGGACGAATACGGACGGCCCGCGTCCATCGAAAAAATGAAAAGGGAACGCGATTCGCTGACCGACAAATGGAATGAAAAAATCGCAGCAACGGGCCTATCATCACGCTCGCTACCCCGCATACTCGAAGAAGCGGGAGCAGCTGGCATACTGGAATGCTACTGGTCGCGCGAGTTCGGATCCAACAAAATCTTCGGTGCCCGCACCACCACCATTCCCTCGCTCGACATATCGCTGGAAGATTACGGTGTTCTGTACCGGCTGGCCGAAAATGGCCACAAACCACGGATCAACGTGGAGACCGATTCTAAACATTTGGGTACCGTACCCACCTTCAATACGATTGCCGAGATCAAAGGCACGGAGAAGCCGGACGAGTATGTCATCCTTTCGGCCCACTTCGACTCATGGGAGGGAGGCTCGGGTGCCACTGACAACGGCACGGGCACCATCACGATGATGGAAGTAGCACGTATCCTGAAAAAGGTATACCCCAACCCCAAGCGTACCATCCTGATCGGCCACTGGGGCAGCGAGGAGCAGGGGCTCAACGGCTCACGGGCATTTGTACTGGACCACCCTGAAATCGTGCAAAACACACAGGCCGTCTTCAACCAAGATAATGGTACCGGGCGGGTCGCCAACCTCAACGGTTCGGGCTTCCTGCACGCCTATGATTTCATGGGCAGGTGGATGGCAGCCGCACCGCGGGAGACTACGCGCGACATCGAGACCGACTACCCCGGCTCACCCGGTGGAGGCGGGTCTGACCATGCGTCTTTCGTCGCCGCAGGGATCCCGGCGTTCATGATGAGTTCCCTTTCTTGGGGCTATGGAACGATTACTTGGCATACCAACCTCGACACGTACGATAAGCTCATCTTCGATGACCTGAAATCAAATGTCATTCTGATTGCTACGCTCGCCTACAAAGCCAGCGAGGAGCCCGAATTGGTCAATAGAGAAAAACGCGTGATGCCATTGGGAAGAGACGGACAACCTAGCCAATGGCCGGTCATCCGCCAACCTCGGCGCTCGGGAGTGGGGTATTAACCCCCTCCCTAGCCTGTCATCGGCTTCTTGGCCCATGCGTACTCCACGAAATCAATCCCCGAAAAATCGGGCTGGAAGGAGTCGGCCCGACTGATTTTCATCAGCAATTCAAATGACTTCGGGTAAGGGGCTTTCATCAGGCTCTCGGATGGGATATAGGGAAACGAATCCAGGTACGTTTCTACTTTGTTGGGCGATACGCGCCGATGGATATACACGCGGTGTATGTCGTCCGGGTGCTTGATGCCCGCAGCCCCCATCAGTTCGCCAGCACTCTTCACAGTCTCGTGGTGAAAGTTGGCCACCCGCACGCGCTTGTCCGTGACCACCAACCCTTTCACTAAAGCCGGATCTTGCGTCGCTACGCCCGTTGGGCAGGTATTCGCATGGCACTGCAATGCCTGGATGCATCCAAGTGCCATCATCATCCCACGGGCACTGTTACAGATATCTGCGCCCAGCGCAAAGTTCTTCACAAGATCAAATCCCGTTGCGATCTTGCCCGCAGCGATGATTTTGATATGCCGTTTAAGGCCGAAGCCGGTTAAGCAGTCGTAGACAAACGCCAGCGCATCCCGCAAGGGCATCCCCACTGAATTGGAAAACTCCAATGGGGCCGCGCCCGTTCCTCCCTCGCCCCCATCTACCGTGATGAAATCAGGAAGGGTACCGGTTTCTACCATGGCCTTGCAGATGGCCACAAATTCACTCCGATGGCCGATGCATAACTTAAACCCGATGGGTTTCCCCCCCGACAATTTGCGCAGCTGCTTTACAAATTCCAACAACCCCACGGGTGTAGAAAATGCCCGGTGGAACGGAGGCGAATCCACCTCCTTCCCCACTTCCACGAGACGGATGCGAGCCACCTCAGGGGTCACCTTCACCGCGGGCAGGATACCACCGTGACCGGGCTTGGCACCTTGCGACAGTTTGATTTCAATCATTTTAACGCTGGGGTGCTTCGCTTTGTCGGCAAAAGCCTCCGGATTGAAATTGCCGTTGGGGTGCCTGCAGCCGAAATAGCCTGTCCCGATCTGCCATACCACATCGCCGCCGCCTTCCAAGTGGTACTCGGTGAGTCCCCCCTCGCCCGTATTATGGTAAAAACCACCGATCTTTGCGCCTTCATTCAACGCCATGACGGCATTTTTACTCAACGAGCCATAGCTCATCGCCGAGATATTGAAGACACTGCTTGAGTAGGGTTGTTTGCAATGCGGGCCACCCACGGTCACACGCGGGTGTTCATTGATCTTGAAATAGTCGACAGCGGTTATGCTATGGCTCAACCATTCATAATTATTATCGTAAACGTTCAATTGGGTCCCGAAGGGGGTGGTGTCCAACACCTTCTTCGAACGTTGGTAGATCACACTCCTGAACATCCGGCTGAACGGTCGGCCCGTGGTATCGCTCTCTACGAAATATTGCTGTATTTCGGGCCGTATGCTCTCAAACAGGTAACGCAATCGCCCAAAAAGCGGAAAGTTTCGCCGGATGGCCTGCTTGGTCTGCACGATGTCCAATATCCCCAGTACAAGAAGGGGAACAACGACGACCAGGCTCCACAATATCGGCAACCACCAAATGCTAATTAAGCCGATGATGGCTACCAACCACACGGCACCGTACATGAATTTTTTCCGCATAAGCCAAAGTTGCGAAAATTTGCGCAGGAAATCAAACCGGAACGATTGCCGATCAGCCTAATCGGTTTTCCGCAACAGAAACACTTGAAGATAACGATCCGTACCCTCCCCCCTCACATACCGATTGTAGGCAATGGAATTGCCATCGGGCGACCAATTGGGGGCACCAACGGGTTTATCTTCATCAGTAAACCGATCGGTTATGCGGTAGGTATCTCCCGTCGCTAGCGACGTAATGAACACGCTGTTGTCCGCAGGATAAGCCACCCATTGACCTGTCGGATTAAGATTGAAAGGACCTTGGATGGAAAAATCGTTATTCGTGACCTGACGGATAGCCCCGCCATTGGGCGACACCCCAAAAATCTGTATAGTGCCCCGCCCGTCTTGCGCCAAAAAACAAATCAGCTTTCCATCGGGCGTGGCACGCAGCCAATGCCTTGGTCCCTCCACTCCGTTGGCCGTAAAGGTGATCCGCCGTTGTATCACACCGCTCGGTACGCCGGGTCTTGAAGTCAACGTTCCTTCCAGTGGTCGGCTATTTATCGCCTTCGTCGGGTCCGCAGGTAAATCAACCACGAAAATCTCCGTAACGGTCTCCCCCTTGCCATTCCGCACATTCCCCTGAAAAGCGATGGCTTTGGCCTGCCACGACCCATCCGGTTTCTGGTAACCGTTTTCACCGATCCAGCACTCGTCGAATGCTTTATCGATTTCGTCGCTTCCCAGTTTCGGATTTTCGGTAACGTCGGTTACAATTACCGAAAAATAGGTGCCGCTGTTATTTTCCAAAGTGTTGTCTTGCTCAACATCCACGTGGCGCGGCATCATGATGCCTACGGTACGCAGATCGCGAACGGTGGCATCCGTTTTGGCCAGCTGTTCCATCACGTAATCATTGTAGGTAAAGCTGATCCATTTACCATCACCGCTCCACGAGTGGGCATGCGTACCACCCCGCAACGCCCCTTCAGTAAACGGCGGCAGGATATCTCGGGCGTCCATGAAGATTGGCTCTCCGGGATGGTCGATAGCTATTGCCACACCCGTACGGCGCGTCATACCATACGGCCGGGACACATCCGCATTGCGAATACCATGGATGAACAGTACGCGGTCCTCCGTCGGCGAAAAAGTAACCGCTCCCACTCCTGGTCCGGCTTCGGTTTGATTTGTTGTTTGATAAAGTAGCCTGACCTCGCTGGTTTCGGTATTGACCATTCCGATACTGCCCGTGCTGCCGATTTGCGTATCATCATTCCGTGTGTCATATACCACCCAACGGCTGTCCTTAGAGAATACCTGCGTGTTGTGGATGGTGTGTCCCTGCGCAGCATGGGTAAGTTGGGTTTCGCTGAAATTCATGTATATGGATTCGTTGGAAATACAAGCAGAAAGACCGAGCAGGAGGCTATATGTGATCGTCTTCATCTTCCATACTGCCACTACCGACTTAACCTGATGGGTCATCTTAATTTCTTCAATGATGTATCTTGGCAAAGATAGGCCCAGAACCAAGCCGATCGTATGCTATTTTCGCCGGATATTGTAGAATATTGTCCCCGAAAATGGGCGGATATTGTGGCTTTTGGTGAACTAAATCACCAAAAAACATTACTTTTGGTGAATAAAATCACTGAAAAGCATTACTTTTGGTGAATTGAAAGCATTGGCATGATAAAACGAACTATTGAGCAATCCATTGCAGGTAGGCTCTTCAAGGGAAAAACTATCGTTGTAATAGGCCCACGGCAGGTTGGCAAGACTACCTTAATCAAGGGCATTTTAGCAAATCAAGATTTTCTCTTCCTTGATGGCGACGATCCGTTGATCAGAACCCGATTGACCAACCCGAATAAGAAAGAAATTGAAGCCATTATAGGCAATGAACGAATCGTTTTCATCGACGAGGCCCAACGGATAGAAAATATCGGGCTAACTGCAAAAGTGATACACGACCAGTTTAGGCATGTGCAATTGATTGTTAGTGGTTCTTCCGCCCTCGAACTGCGCAACCACACCTCCGAATCGCTTACTGGGAGGAAATGGGAATACAATTTATATCCAATATCTTACGAAGAACTGGAAAGATCCGGCAATTACCTAGAAGCCAGAGGGGATCTGGAAAACCGGCTAATTTACGGGTGTTACCCCGATGTGATCAACAATCCCGGAGAAGAGCGCGACATACTCAACGAACTCACCCAGAGTTACCTGTTTAAAGATATTCTGGCATATGGTAATATCAAAAAACCTGAAGTACTGGAAAAAATCCTTCGGGCGTTGGCTTTTCAGGTAGGAAGTGAAGTGAGCTACAACGAAATAGCACAATTGACCGGCGTGGATAAGAATACTGTATCAAGCTACATCCATCTTTTAGGCCTGTCTTATGTCATCTACCCGCTTACCTCCTTCAGCAGGAATCTTCGAAACGAGATCAAAAGCAATCAGAAAATCTATTTCTATGACAATGGCGTGCGTAATGCACTTATCCAGAACTTCAACCCACTCGAATTGCGAAATGACATGGGTGCGCTTTGGGAGAATTTCTTGGTTTCAGAGCGGATAAAGCGGAACCACTACCACCGCATATTCGCCAACCGGTACTTCTGGCGCACCAAGCAACAACAAGAACTGGATTATGTTGAGGAAAAAGACGGGGCAATCAGCGGATTCGAATTTAAGTGGAATCCCAAAGCCACAGCACGGATCCCGTCAAACTTCGTTGACACTTACAAGACTGAAGTCACCGTGGTCTCCAGTGAAAATTTCAGGGAATTTGTTGGTGTCTGGTAATTTGTATTCCTATTTTCCCAATTTTGACAAGAGCCATTCACGAATCTTCGTCTGTTGTTCGGGATAGGTCCAATGCCCGGTCTCCTGCACCAAGTCCAGCTCTCTAGGCGCTTTTATCACGTTATAAGCCGCATAGTATGATGTAGGCGGACAGGTTTCATCATTATAGCCCCACGTATAATATCCGGGTATATTGACCGAACGTGCGAAATTAACCACATCGTAATACGCTGACGTTTCGATTTTCTCTTCTTTCGCCATGAACGGTGCGTTGGACGTGTTAAACATGTGTGGCCAACCGCCTGCACGGCCATGTAGATAGCCTGTCAAATCGCACAGCGCTGGATACAACGACACCAAGTATTTTACCCTGCTGTCCAACGCAGCCGTAACGATGGACAAGGCCCCTCCCTGACTCCCACCCCACACTGCCAACGTGTTGCCATCAAACTCGGGAAGGGAAAATAGATAATCAATGGCACGCACGCAGCCCAGATACACCCGCTTGTAATAATATTGATCTCGGTCATCGAGATTGAAAAACTGGTAATTCTTCAACGCGGCCGCCCGTAAATCATCATACAATCCGGTTTCATGAATAACCGGAATACCATGGATCCCCACCTGCAGGGTAATGACACCCTGTTCGGCCAAGTCCACGATACCGTAATATGGCCGTATTCCTGCCCCGGGTACCTGCAATACAGCAGGATATTTACCCTGCGTTTTGGGCTTGGCAAGTATTCCGTATATACGGCCACCCGTTTCATAGTTCTGTATACTCACCTGGTACATATCCGCTTTCTCCGTACAGCGATCGGGAAGCAAGGTCAACTTGGCATCCATGGGAATTTTGGCTGCCTCCGTTTTCGCGGTATTCCAGAAATCCCAGAAATCGTCGGGCAATTGCTGCGTAGGCTGTATACGTTCAGGCGCATAACCCGCCGTGGCTAAACCACGGTAGGTAACTCCATCCACCGTAATCCGTGCTTCGCAACGCAAGAACCCTGGATCGGTAAGCTTTCCTTTCACCTGGGCCTCGCCGTTCTTCAACAACAACGTACCTTGGTCCGTTGGCGTCATCTTCTCTGGTCCCACCGTGTATGATACTTCAGTATTAGACAAGGGAACTTGATGTTTCAGTATTCGTATGGTAAAGGTAGCTTCTTCACCGGGCGCATAAGTCCAGTTGGGCTTATCGGGTGACACAAGCACCTGTATGGGATGCGGAGGCCGGGATTGGGCGGACGCAACTATTGAAAATAAAAAAAGCGAACAAGCAAGTGCGGTGATACGGATAAAAGTGAGTCTATTCATAACGCAGATAAATGGTTAACGCTCTTTTTGGCACGGCTAATTTAATAACTTTTCAGCAAACAGCCTACAATTGTTTTGGGTCAACGACCACGTGTTTGATAGACCTCCTGTTGTATGTATAAGTGATGTGTACCAATCCGTCCAACGTCTGGATAATTGCGGGATAAGCATAACCGTCATCAATCGGTTCGTTCTCCAGCGTCATGACAGGTGTCCATGCCAACCCGTCATCTGATAATGCCAGGTTTAGGATGTTACGTCCCTTAGGCTCTTCTCCCTGTCTCGTGGAGTGATTGTATACCAATAGTTGCCTCCCATCCTGCAGCGTTACGGCGTCCGTTCCCGAATTCGGGTTGGGTAATTTCGTGGCGGTTAGCTTGCTCCAAGTATAGCCACTGTCGTCCGACCAACTTTCGGCCAGCATATCTTGCCGTGTTCGGCAAATGACCTGCAATTTACCATCGGGATAAGTAAGTATGCTTGGCTGTATCGCATCAAATTCAACCCCGTCGTTAATCGGCCCCACAACTTCCCATGTCTGCCCTAAATCTTTACTGATTTCGAAATATACGCGCCAATCCTGGTCCTTCCCTTCGCGCGGGTATTCAATGCTAGTGGGGCTAATAATCGTTCCATCCGCCAATTGGATTGGCTTGTTCTTGATCGGGCCGAGTAAATGGCCCACTTTCGGATTTTCTCCCAATTTGCGTGGAGCCGACCAGGTCCGGCCATTGTCTTTGGACGTCATCACCATCCCCCACCAGGTTTGTGGACTCGGCCCTACCTTATAGAAAAGCATGAGATCGCCACCCCGGGGTTGGAAAAGTACCGGATTCCAACAGGGATACCGTAGTGTATCGTTCTGTACACCGTCTGCAACTTCCTCGGGCCAGGTCCATTCACCACCTACCAACCGGGACACACGAATGCCCACATCTGGATGGTTCTCATGGGTTCCCGCAAAAAAAGCGACAACCATCCCTTCAGGCGTTTCAACAATGGTGGACGCGTGCGCCTGAGGGGTGGGTTTGTTGTCCAAAGAATAAAGCAGCCCGCCTCGCAGATAAGCTCCCTCTCTTAAGGTCGCCCGGTCAGGTAGCCGCTGGGCTACCGTATCAGTTTTACCATTATTTTCATCTTGGTGCTTTCCGTTGCCGCCACAGGCGAAAAATAAAAAAAGCGAACCTACTACCGTGACATACAATACCTCTTTCATACTTAAAGATGTTTTTTAGCTTTCTTTCTAAAATTCGTTATTCGATGAAAGGTCAGGAAATTTGCATCGTGATTGTTATGTGCAGATTCCTTCCCGTCGTCATAAGCTGTCCGGCTGGCCACAATCATGTCTTTACCTTCAAAGAGCCAATCCACATACTGAAAACCGTGTTTAAGCACATCTGGATGTTGCAGGATAATCTCGTGCGTTTGCCAATTTACCAAATCGTCTGAACTCATCAAAGCCAGCGTGTTTCGGAAACCGGCGGCATTCCTTGTAGGGTACTCTTTTCTGAATTTATCAGGAATGATATTACTAAGTGTCCAATAGCGGCCCGATTTTTCATCATAGCGAACCGCAAATTTTTTACTGCCGCCGGGGAACGGTATAAATCCCTTCTCCGGGTCGAATGTGGCGACTTTTCCATCGGCACTGATTTTAACAATCGCCGCTTTTTCGTCGTGAGTTGTCTTATCGTCTACCCTTAGGATGTCAACGATATCACCATCGGGTGCGACAACAGCGTTTCCTTCCAACCAACCGGTAAAATTCCCATCAAGGTAGGTCGAATCATAAAGCAAAGAATTACTTGTGGTCCAGCTGCTGGCTTTCAGCAAATCGGCGTCAACAGGTGCCGACATCATCATGGCTCCGTAACGTTTGCCCCATTGAAGTATTGGACCGTGGGCAGTCTCCATGGCCCGCCATAGCCGGCCGTTATGTTCAATTACGGGCATCGGTGCACAATGGAACATGCCTTTGAACAAAAGACCGTTTTCGGTGGTGGTCGGTTGTGTCCACGTCGCGCCTCCATCGTCCGAACGGTGAATCAATACCGTACCGTGGTGCCGGTCAAGACCCAATAGATAGAGGGCATCCCGATGCACAAAAAGGCTCGACCAAAACGCTCCCCGGATTTCACTGACCTGCTTCCAGGTTTTTCCTTGGTCAGACGACCGGAAGACCCGTGACATGGCTTGTACGAATTCCGAGCTTTGCGGTCCGAAAAGGTCATGGGATGTCACGTAGTCGCCATTGGGCAGAATGGCTATGCTGGGCGAACCGATGTATTGTCCGGAAGAGGCCGGCTGGTGAGCGATAATAGTGCCCGGAACCGCAGGACTAGCAGCTTCTTGCGCATGCACATTGATCCCACCCAGTGCAATGATTATCGTACAAACGGTGTTGATAAAACTCTTCATGCTGGGAAAACAGATTTTATTAAAATAAACTAAACTCAATACCTCGTTAAGTAACGAAGACAAATTTCTGATTTACAATAAAATAGCGGATAAATAATGGTTGAAATATTTTAATAAACCATTGGTTTTCAGTATCTTAATAGTGTTTTCGAAGCGTTAATTGAGATATGGTCACCAAGGGCTATGATCTATGCAAAACACTGATAGTCAATATATTGATTAATACGGAAAATATCAACGCATGCAGGCAGCGTTTCATGGTCGAGGTCATCTACCGCGATGCCAAACAGTTCACAGGGCTGGAGAACTGCCGGGTGAGAAGCGAGAACAAACTTCAACCTAAGCCCTGACAGCAACCAATACAGCCAAAGCCGCCCATTGGATGAGTATCCCAAAAGAAGAACGCGGCACCTTCTCCATGGCCGACATCAAGACGATGAACCACAACGCTTTACTGATGGATAGATTTTTTTCAACCTTTGGGGTAAACCCACACTTGAAGAAACCTGCGCAAGCAAGCCTCAGTGCCATTGAAAAACAAATATTAACAATGAGAAATCAGAAACTTGTCAAAGAACTATTACTATACGGCACTATCGCCGCTTAAAAATTAACCAACTATTGTTATTAGTACCCAATGCTTTTCACACATATTTTTGCCCACTTACCCTAGCTTAATTTTGACAACAGCTTTACGAATATGCAGCGTGGAATCAACATCCACACATGGCTTATGCGCGTCACTGGGAAAAAAGATAAAAAATCTCGTAGAGTCAGCTAAACGGTATCGATCCTGCCCATTTTTCCGATAAAAGGCAATGTCTTTCTCTGCAACATACGGAGTCACTAGATCGAGACTATCCAAATGTGTTATCCCTATCTTCTCTCGCCCGGAAACCACATATTGAATGTCAGCATACACCCGATGTGCCTCATAACTCACTTCCTTTGCGTGCTTGGTTTCGTATTCGTCGATATTAACGAATAAGTTACTACCATCCAGCTCGTACCGTCCGGTTTCGAGTTTACTTAAATCGTGTTCTCGCAGAAAGCGAAATGCACTGTCCCACCGTGCTGGGTTTAGCTTATATTGCTTTTCAAACGCTATGCTATCGATTGACTCATCCGCCATCACGTCCCATGACACCAATTTTTCTATACCAATGTTCTTGTTTTCATTCGGAGTGTTTTGCGTGCATCCCGTTAAACATGCCATCGAAATCATAAAATAATACCACCTTTTGTTCATAATATATCCCATAACATACTCCCCTTCTTTTCAATCGAAATAAATAGTTAATTAATATCCACGAACCAATGACGTAAATTTACGCGGCCACTCGTCTGCTCATAACAGATGCTGGATTGTATGAGAAGTCTTTTTTTCGAGGAACCACCGTACTTACCGATGATCTCATTAGCTGAATAAGAATCGGTATCCCTCCCTCCTTTGTTCAAGAAAATCCCTTCATCCCAATTGATACCATCTTTTGAAGTGTACAACACCAAGTGTCTGGGGTCCGGGCCGGAGTTTCCGCTTCTTCCTATCATAAAATAATGGTCTCCAA
Organism: Parapedobacter sp. 2B3; assembly: GCF_041925275.1. NCBI lineage: Bacteria > Pseudomonadati > Bacteroidota > Sphingobacteriia > Sphingobacteriales > Sphingobacteriaceae > Parapedobacter > Parapedobacter sp. 2B3. Next base: position 103,265 of record NZ_JBHEUZ010000001.1, read on the forward strand.
ATTGCGCCGTCATCCGAGGTTTACGAATCCTTCTCGCCATTTTCGTTTCCCGAACATATGACCAGGTCCTCCCACCGTCTTCGCTGGTTACGTACTGGAGAAGCGCTCCATCATCATCACCATTATAGGTATAGACAATAAGTTTTCCATCGGGAAGTATGCCTATCGTACCATACTCCTGTTTACTCGGGAAAGGAAGCGTGCTTCGTTCTTCAAAACTCGCTCCGTTATCACTCGATACGTAAAGCCTATACTTTCGATTCGTCGCGTAGTACTCGCAGTACAACACCAATAATTCTTGGTTAAACTCAATAGCAGCTTCTTCCCGATCAATTTTTGAATCGATATCCGAATCGACCCGCTTGGCCGAGGACCAAGTCCGACCATTGTCATGGCTCAAAAAATAAACGGGCGCTGCATCCCCGCCCCACTTCGTTTCGCTACCCGATGTCCTGCCAAAAGCGACAATCGTACCATCAGAAGCCGTCAAAACCTCCCAGATCAATAATGAAACGAGGCCGTTATCAGCACGGTTATCCCAGATTTCCTTGGATGGCCCAAATACGTACGGTTCGGACCACGTCTCACCGCCATCTGATGATATCTTATACTCTGCCCATCCGGCTACATTGTGCCCATTGTTAATATCTCCCTTCACATTACTGTAAAAGGCAATAATATCGCCATTCGTACATTCTGTCATGGTTTGCCCGCCATGCCCGGAGCGACCGCTGCTTTCATGGTCGACAAAAAGAATCCCGTTGTTGGGAAAGTTAGCTGGATATACGCTAAATGACGGTTCTTCCGGCGGTTGGGCAATGACGTCATTATCTTTCTCTTGACTACAGGCTAGAATCGAGAATGCCATGATAAAAAAAACCGTTACAACACTTTTAAGATTATTCATATTTCTCAATACTTCGTTAAAAAAACAAACAAGTTTCTGATTTACAGCAAAATAGTGGATAAATAATGGTCGAAAATTTTTAATAAACCCTTGATTTTCAGTACCTTAATAGGATTTTCTCACGATTCTATAAGATATGGTCACCAAGGGTTACAATCTATACAAAACACTGATAATCAACATATTGACTAATATGAAAAATATCAACGCATGCAGGCAGCGTTTCATGGTCGAGGCCGTTACCCCGTTCCTTTCGATAAAGGGCCGGATCAATTTCCAGCAGCTGGAAAGGTACGGCAAATATAGCGAACAGCGGTACCGTATCCAATTCGAGAAGCCATTTGATTTCATGGCTTTCAACAGCGGATTGGTCAGGCAGCACGGCAGCGGGCATTACATCATCGCCCTTGACCCCAGCTTCATCGCCAAATCGGGCAGGAAGACGCCCGGCATCGGCTATTTCTGGTCGGGCCAGGCAGCGCGCATGAAACGCGGGCTTGAAATGCTGGGCGTGGCGGCCATCGACGTGGACAACCACACCGGATTCCATCTGGATGCCTGCCAGACCCTGAGCGACAACCATCCCGGAAAGTCGCTGGCCGGGATCTACGCGGACTCATTCACCGACCATGCTGGGCAGCTCCTGGAACTGTCCAGCATTGCCGTGGCTGACGCATGGTTCACCAAGAAGCCGTTCATCGACGCGGTCTGCGGGGCCGGTTTCCAGTTCGTGGGCAGGATGCGCGATGACGCCAACCTGAAATACCTCTACACCGGCCCACGCAAGCCCGGTCGTGGAAGACCCCAGGTGTACGAGGGCAAGGTCAACCACAAGGACATCAAGGCCGGCTATTTTCATGATGTGGAACTGGCGGACGGAACCCTGGCCACCACAGCCGTGGTCTATGCCGTCTCACTCAAACGTAACGTCCGCGTGGTCAGGGTACCTTTCGGCAAGACGCACAAGCTGTACTTCTCAACCGATACGGAGATGGAAGCGGAAACTATCGTAAGATACTACCGCCTACGCTTCCAGATCGAGTTCATCTACCGCGACGCAAAACAGTTCACCGGGCTGGAGAATTGCCAGGCAAGGAGCGAGAACAAACTCGACTTCCATTTCAATCTGGCATTGACCGCAACCAATGTCGCCAAAGCCGCGCATTGGCTCAGCATACCCAAAGAGAAGCGTGCCTCATTCTCGATGGCAGACATCAAGACGGTGAACCACAACGCTTTACTCGTGGATAGATTTTTTTCAACCTTTGGGGTGAACCCACACTTGAAGAAAAATCAGAAACTTGTCAAAGAACTATTACTATACGGCACTATTGCCGCTTAAAAATTAACTAACTATTGTTTCTAACGTATTAACTTTATTCCATTCTGAGTTTACCAAATACAATCTGTGTTCTCGTCTCTGCCCGGGTACCGCTATCCCACACTATTCTCAGTTCTCCCGGCTTTACCTCTATAACCGACGGATAAGAATTCTTTGTTCCCGAATCGTAAAACGTCTTTTCCCCGGACCATGCCCCTCCTTTTCTTTTTACTTTATACCGCAACGCCTGGCGGCTATCTACTCCCTTAGCTGGGCCGTCGTTATAGATGTAATAGTAGGTGCCCGAAACTGTTTTGCCAAAAGCGGCCTCAGAAACTGCATTGTAAAGCTCGGGTTCTTCCTTAGGGTAGCTCCATGTTCTACCGAAATCTGTACTTTTGGAAGACCATGCCCGGGGCGTAGACAGCGCTTGATTCGCATGATCCGCCGTACGCATTACCATAATCAACTCGCCCGCTTTTTCACCAGGAGCTATATGTCCTTCATGGACCCATACATCGTCTGGCTGAGGAATGTAACCGGCTACCTCCCATTCAAGCAAGTTCTTGCTTTTCAACACGAAGTGTTCCCGATTTCCCCCGACAGGCCCGTTGCTTACCGCATTTCGATGAGCTGGCAGCAGATACCAAATCTCCCCTTGGTCCTCCATGATTTGGAGTACATTACCGGCCAACACTAAAGAGCCTGCATAATGCATAATCAGTTCAACCTCATTCCAAGACCTTCCACCATCACCGCTATAAGCGGCTACCATTTGCGACTCTTCACTATTACGCTGATATAAGGGATTTCGCATAGCGAAGCACCACAAAAGGTTCTGACCAGGAATCTTGTATAAGATGGGATTGGCGTACGCATAATGCTTTACGCCATGCTTCTCCCGGTGATCGAAAATCATTACCTGCCCGCCCCAGGTATCGCCATCATTCGTAGAAACAAGGGAAACAATGTCGCCCATATCCGTCTTGCCCGCTATCCCTACTTCGTAAGCTACCACTAAGTGGTTAGCTTTCCATTCAACGATATGGGGAATTAATACTTTAGGAGCACCCGGATGGTCAGTCAATGTACTAATCACCTTTACTTTTTCAACATCTCCAGTAAATGTTGCGTCTTGTCCAAATACTTGGACTGTAAAAACCGGGGCCATCAGGCAAGTCATGCAGATTATTAGTTTAACTTTCATTTTATTCTACTCGTTTTATGGTCTTTGTTTTTCTTGTATTTCAATAGATCCGAGTTTGTCTGGCACTCGAAGTCGTCCATAATAAATTTTCGTGCGCGTTTCCTGTTCGCTTCCGCTATCCCATACTACTTGTAAATCTCCGGGATGTACTTCAACAACTGATGGATAGGAATTCTTAACTCCGGCATCAAAAAAAACCTTTTCATCACTCCACTCGTGCCCGGGGTATTTCAGCTTGTACTTTAAGGCCTTTCGACTATCTCGACCTTTATCGGGACCATCGTTGTATATATAGTAATACACCCCTCCGGCAGTTTTCCCAAAAGCTGCTTCCGAGACTGCATTATAAAGCATCGGTGATTCTTCTGTTTCGCCCCATGTTTTTCCGCTATCCTTGCTGACGCTCTGCCAGGCCCTCGGCGAAGACAGCGACCGCCGGGCATGGTCAGAGGTTCGCATTACAAGAATCAATTCCTCTTGATAATCACCGGGCGCCAAGTGCCCTTCGTGCAAAAACACATGGGGAGGTTGAGGCACATAGCTTAATAACTCCCATTCTATAAGGTTCTTGCTTTGTAGGACAAAATGGAGTCGCTTTCCGCCAACCGAATCGTCGTTTCTCGTATTGCAGTGGGCAGGTATTAAAAACCGGGATGACCCGTCGTTCTCCAAGATACGGATAAGGTTCCCAGCTAACACCAAATCACCTTTGTAATGCATGATGAGCTCAACGTGACTCCAGGACTCTCCTCCATCCGCACTGAATGCAGCCACCATAGAGGCATTTTGACTATTCGGGTCGCTTAACGGGTTCCTCATAGCAAAACACCAAACTAAATTCTGATTCGGAACCTTATACAGTATCGGATTGGCGTATCCATAACGCTGCAAACCATGTTTTTGCCTATGATCGAAAACGACAACCCTATTCCCCCACGTATCACCATCATCTCCAGAAATCGACGAAATAATATCACCCATATCTACCTTCCCGGGAATTCCGGTTTCAAAAGCTGCTATAAGATGCGTATCTTTCCATGCAACAATATGAGGAACAAGCAGTTTCGAAACATTACTAAAGTCCTCTAACGAACTGATTACCCGCACCTGCTCCACATCCCCGCTATAGGTTTGGTCTTGACCCGTCGCCAGTGAGACAATATGACCCATTGCCAGCATCGAAATACATAATCGCAGATGGTAAAAATGAGGAATCCGGCCTTTAATCATCTTCAGGTCTTAAGATTAAAAATACCCAATAGTTTGTTCAAGTGTACCACTATTAGCATCAATTTCACGCTGAGGGATTGGGAAAAATTCATGGTAGTCTTCGATTGAGCTCTTTGTAGATTCGTAGTCAGAATATTTCCGGCTTCTTTCCACCAATTTACCCATGCGAGTAAGCGTCCTACGTCGTGGCTCTTCCACTATCAATTCCCGCCCTCTTTCATCGAGTATATAATCCAAATTGACATCCGAAGCCGAAATTAAATGAGCACGGGCCCTGGCTCTGACCGCATTAATATCATCTGCTGCTTTGGCGGCATTCCCATTTCTGAAATAGGCTTCTGCACGCAGCAAATAGGTTTCTGCGAGTCTATACACCATGATATCATTCGTGGTACGCCCATTCCTCGGGTTGGCTACGGGCGGTGGTCCCTCCACCTTTCTGATGAGCGGATAAATATTTTGCATGGTATCAATTAAGGTGCTTTTCTTCTCTACAACTTGACCAAAATATGCAGAACTTGGATTGTTGTAATAGTGCACACGCTTGATATTATGAGGCGAATTCCGAATATCATTTGTCCAATCATCTTTCCATAGGTCATATAGAAAATAGGTAGTAGGTCGGACAAATGCTACCCCGCGACTTAAACTATCGGCTAGAATCATCCCGGACCGCCCGTCAGGATCTGTCAAATGAATGTAAAATGGGCCCCACATGCGCCAATTCCAATTTCCCGTGCTCCCTAGCCCCCCCTGGGTAACGTCCTCGAACTGCCATACGTAAATCGATTCCCGGTTTCCCGAACTTCTATTTTGGTTTCCCGACTTAAACAAATCAGAAAACGCATCACCCGGTTCGTCCAAGTGCTTCCCGAATCGTTCGGTCATTAATTGATATAGTTCGGAATCAATTACCCGAGAAGCACTTTCTATCGCTTCGTCGTACAACCCTAAACTAACGTAGACTTCGGTCAATAAATGATCTGCCGCGGCTTTCACAATTCGCCCTTCCTGATTGACTGGCACTGTAGACGGTAACCATTCAGAGGCAAACTCCAAATCCCTTCTCGCCGACTCATAAACCTCTTCGCGTGTACTACGCACGAAATCAGTTTTTGGCGTTGTATAATACGTTTCGACAACCGGTACACCACCGTACAAATTGGCCAAAAGATTATGCGTATACGCCCTGAAAAAACGAGCTTCTGCTATCACGCGGTTTCTTTCCGCTTCATCATCCCAAAGATCCGCACGATCCGGGTCTTCCGCATAGTGAATAACCGTGTTAGCGCGCACCAGCATAATGCGATAAGCCCACTGCCAATAGTTGTCGACAAATGCTCTGGTAGGAGTTAACCATGTCTCATAGTTTTTCCAATTCGTTTCAATCGTGCTGCCAGTAATTCCAATATCGGTCCCTGCGTTCATCGCACTGGCCCATTGTGTTGATGAAGATCTAGTGTGTTCTTGCCTTGCCCCCTCGTGTAACGATACTATATAGGTTTCAAACCCTTCCTTGGTCCGAAACAAGAGCTCAATATCCGTTTCATTCATTAAGTTCTCTTCCAGAAAACTCGGCTTACACGAGAACAAAAGGCCAACTTGGAATAAGCCAATCAACCAATACAGTAAATACCGATACCTATATCGAAAATTCGATGGATTAACATTTAATAGTACTTTCATCTTTTTACTTTTTCTAATCTAAAAACTGACACTAACGCCCGCCGAGAAAATCCGCGGCATGGGGAAGCTATCATAACTATTTCCATTTTCAGGATCCATGCCCGGCCAATCCGTAAAAGTTGCCAGGTTCTTGCCACTGACCCACACACCTAAATTACGCAAACCCAATTCCGACAAGGCCTTTAAACTGTTGTTGAAATCGTAACGGAGAGAAACATCTTGAATGCGAATAAAATCCCGACTATAATAATACCCATGACCTAATGGGTTTTGATACGTTAAGGACGGACTACTGTTGGAACGATTTTCTTCCGTCCACCATTCATAGTCAAACATGTTTTGCGGTCGCAACACACTCCGCCAGTAACTTACAGATTTTGTCCAGCCTTGCATGGCATTAATAAAAACAGATAAGGATAATCCCTTATATCTGAACGTATTGGTAACTCCCCAACGATACTTGGGCTGCCCGGTTTGCCCCAACACTGTTCGGTCGCTATTCGGCTCTACTTCTCCGTCACCATCCAAATCCTTCAACCTCACATCTCCTGGCGTACCGTCATCACCAACTTGATAAATTCCATCAAAAACGTAATCATACGCCACATCTATTGGATGCCCTATAAACCAGCCGTTGCCGACATCATCATCTTCCCTGCCGTCTCCATCATCATCAATACCATAAAGACTCACAATTTTATTTCTATTGTGTGAGAAGACGAGATCCGTTTGCCATTGAAAATGCGATTTTTGAATGTTCACTGTATTGAGCGATACTTCAATTCCTTTGTTGTTTGTAGCACCAAGATTGGCCAACGTCGAAATAAAACCCGTTGTCTGGGGCAATGCCCTCGAAATCAACAAATTTTCCGTATTCAGGTTATAGAACTCAATGGTTCCATTCAGTCTGCTTTTTAGAAAGCCGAAATCGACTGCAAAGTTGGTTGAATAAGTGGTTTCCCATTTCAATTGTGAATTTGCCATCGATAAAGGAATCGATCCGATAGAGTACGGCGATCCATCGCCAAATACATACAATGCAGACCCTACCCTTGCCAGCGATTGATACGGACTGATAGCCTGATTGCCAACCGCTCCATAAGATAACCTTAACTTCAATAAATCAACAAAAGTATGATCTTTTAAGAACGACTCATCAGATGCAATCCATGCAAAAGCCGCGGAAGGAAATGTCGCGTACTTATTATCTACCCCGAAAACCGAGCTTCCATCTCGTCGTGCCGTGAAGGTAAATAGGTACTTATCTTTAAAATTATAATTCAGCCTTACCATAGATGAGACGCCTTGGGTAGAAGCCGCGTCCGAATTATTCGTCAACAGCTCTCCTAGCGACAAATTATTCCACTTCACTTGATCGTTCGGCAAAAACTGAGCTTTAGCTTCTGTATTATCCCAGCTGAATTTGTTGGCTCCGTAAAGTAAGGTTAAGTCGAACTGGTGATCATCACCGATACTTTTTTCATATTTAAGTATGTTTTCTAAGACCCAATCAAACGCCAACCGATTAAACTTCCTTGCTTCACGATTGTTCACGTCCAACACATGCGTATCTTGCCTTTCAAATCTGTAATTACGCTCCCATCTATAATTCGGAGAATAATTAATTCGATAACTCAAACCGGCGATAAACGGCAATTCCAAATTCATATAAAAGTTCGCCGATAAATTTTCGTAGATATCCTCATCCGTCGTTAGTTTCGGCGCCCGCAATGCATTGGTTTGAAAACCGTCCTCTATGACATAAAACTGCGTAGGTTCCCCATCGTCATGGAACCAATTGCCATATGGGGAAGCCGTAATAGCGGAGGAAATGGAAGGATGCACACCCGACAAATCCCGGCTTGTGAAAATCGAATTAGTGCCTATTGTAATGTATTTACCGACCCGCCCCTCAATATTTGCCCGTAATGACAAACGTCGTTGATCATCCTGATAGATAATACCATTCTCATTAAAATACGATCCAGACAAAAAGTAATTAGTGTATTTCGTATTTCCCGAAAGATTCAAATCATACGATTGTATCCTCCCTGATTGGGAAATCATGTCCCAGGGATTTGTTACGATTCCATTTGCATAATTATCCGATTCCGAAGTCGTCAAATATTGACCAACGTTATCGGGGTCGGCTTCCATGCCATTTTGCTTGCGTGCATCAAGCGTTTTCTGAAGATACCGGTCCGCCGTAAGTAATATCGGCTGATAGCTCCAATCAGACACACCAAAATAACTATTGAAACCGATTGTCGGCTTTTCCGTTGTACCCCTTTTAGAAGTGATAAGGATTACGCCATTAGCGGCTCTAGAGCCGTAAATAGCTGCGGCGCTAGCATCTTTAAGAATTTCCATGGATTCAATATCATTCGGATTAATCGTGGCGATGGTGCCATTAAAGAAAATTCCGTCCAATATAATTAAGGGGTTATTGCCTCCGCTCAACGAGCGCGGTCCACGGATCAATATTGATCCATTTTGGCCCGGTCTGCCACTATCTGTAAATTGAACCCCAGCAACGCGCCCCCGCAGTGCCTGGGTAACATTGGTGTTGGGCAAATTTTCAGTGGCTTTGATATCTACCTTAGAAACAGATCCTGTCACATTTCTACGCGATTGTGTACCATAACCTATAACTACTACTTCATCCAATGCCGCATCTTCTGAGACTAACGCCACATTAACCATTTCATTGTTGCCAATCTCCAATTCTTGCGAACGGTAACCGATAAAACTAATCATTAACCTAGTATTCGACGACGGTACGATAATGGAATAACCGCCGCGACCGTCTGTTTTTACGTCAGCAGTTGCCCCGGCTATTTTTACGGTTGCTCCAACCAGTGGCTCACCGGTATCCGCATCCGTCACTCTCCCACTGACGGTTGTCTGCGCCCATAACTGCTGCCCTATCATGGTACAACAGACCAACAAAATAAATCTTGTTAATATTTGTTTCATAATCAAATTGGTTTTATAGTTTATAACTCCTAGAAAGCCTACCTTCCAGCGACGTCAGGTGGAAAACAGCTCCATGATTCAAATGTCAATAATCTTAAAAGGTATTTTATATTGCATTTTTTCTATTATATATAGGATATTGACATAGGGGTTACGACGTAACCATATTCAAGCCAATGTCATAAAATAATTGCCGATAGCAACGATAAAGCTCACCCACTCTCCCCTTCACTCCTTCATCAAAAACCCCAGAAAACCGCCTCGTAAACATCGAAATCTCCAAGCCCCGTTTTTGCAGAAAATATTTAGCGACCATTGGGTACACATGGTGCATCACTTCCATGTGGTCAACAAAAAACTGCTGCACCAAAGCCACCTGCCCGGAAGCCGAGGGATTGTCATAGTTTTCGCATAGCCATACAATCAATTCTGGAAAATAGTTACCCTGTATGCACGACAGCCCCGCCGAACCCGCCTTCAACGATTCAACAGCATGTACCATATAGGCATCATACAAACCAAAAGAAGCCACTCCACTAGTCACATTCAGTTTGGCTTTCACCAATTCAATATCCAAACACGTGTCTTTATGGTAAATCACCCTCCCGGTCGCCACAAACTGCTGCAATTGTGCGGCAGTAAGTACTCGCTTAAAAGGCTCGGGGCACTCATAGAAACCAAAGGGGATACCCGGGGTGAGATCGAAAAGCAAATGTACCCGCTCGTTAAACAATTCCTCGGCCTCCAATTCGCCAGCCAGCATATTCGTAATGATAATCGCAGCTTCGATACCCGAATCATGCATCCGCTTTACAAAATCGGCCTGTTTCTCGACTTCTCCGCCGAAGGTAGTGGTTGCAACAACGGGCACGGTTTCGCCGGCAACCTTGACCACATGCCGCGTCACCGCCAACCGCTCCTCCGCGGTCAGGTCGAACATCTCGCTCGACTGGCAATTGGCAAATAGCCCAGCCGCACCTGCCCGAAGGTACAGCTCGGTCAGCTTGGTCAATCCATCATAATCTACCGCCCCATTTTCCTTGAAGGGTGTCAACATCACGGGAATAAATCCCTTCGATTTTTCGCTCATTGATATGGTTATAAATCGTTACCTATAATTGATAAGGCAAAGGTAACCCTCCCCGGAATAACAGGAATATACCAAATTGGCGGTGTATTGTAGGATGTTAGCGAAGTTAAAGATATACGTTGGGAGCGCAGTAAATCTGCTGAGCCAAGGTCGCAAAGAGCACCGACCAATTAAAATAGTCGTTCACCCTTTATAGGTGAAAACTTTTAACTGCGTCAAAAGAAGCTCGTGAAAGTTGGTCGTCTAGAACGAATAGCCAAACGAAACGTAGGGTAGATACGGAATGAAATTTCCGTCGAATAGGATCGGCGACAGTCCACCCCTGAATGTAAACCCGCCGTCCAGCGGTTGTTTGCGGTAGCCGAAGACAAGGGAACCCATCACTTGGTTGTCTGCGGCATGCTGCACCCCCTCGGTTTGGCCATCACCTGACCAGTAGTAATCATCGTATGCATGGCGCACGTAGGATGCGCCTATACCCAACTCAAAATAATGTCCGCCCTTACCCATGAGGTAGTTCAGTTGTGCAGGAACTGTCAGATATGACTCGTCTTCTATCGAAAAATATCCGATACCGAAGCGCGCACCGACCCCGTTACGTGTTTCGCCGAACCGGAAATCGTAATTTGCCGAAATAAAACCCGGACCGCCCAGTTCCACGTAAAACGAGGTGGCCCTTGTACCCGCTTCGTAAAAATCCACTTTCTTTTCTTGTGCCATCGTAGCCATACTAAGCAGCCCCAATAACGCTATCAACCCGGTATTTTGCTTAAACTTCTTCATAATATTCGATTTATAAGCTGGTAAATCATGTAGTAATCGATAAAACCCGCCATTGGGTTTCCAAAAATCATTCCAATTCCCTGTGCCAGCCCCACAGCAGCGATATGCCACAACGCCGATGCAGTAAAGAGCCGCTACCGGACGAGAAGCGACACCGGATGGGTCCAATCACTAGACCCATGCTTGTTACGGGCCCGTACCCGGAAGTATACTTTGGTGCCCGGCACGAAGCCATCGGCATACGCACGGAAGGAACGGGTGGTGGTTTGCTCCTTACCCCAAATCGGATTGCCCTGTTTACCAATTTCTGTGGCGAAGCAATAATCGTATTGCATATCCCGACCCACCGGTTTAAACCCGAAAGCCACCTCACCACTCTTCCGCCCATCTTCCAGGTAAGGTTGTTCGGGTGTATCAGGCGACGTGCCTTTACGTTTTTTTGCCAATACGGGAAATCCCGAACTGTATAATCTAGACAGGTTGCCATCACTCTTCGCACTTATATAAAACGCCAACTGCTGTAAAAGGTCTGCCAGCCGACGTTTGCAAAGAAGCTTCTCGGTGGAATGGAGCCGACCGCCCCGGGAAGCAGCAATAACCGTCCGCTGATAAGCTGCATAGGCCGCTTCCACCTCTGACAACGGAGGTATAGGGTCTGTAAAGAAGTCGGAATCCTTCAGCGCTAGGATGATACGGCCCCCAACCACTAGTAACTTACCGTCAGCATACCGGAAAAAACCCGCTTTGGCACGTTGGTACTTCATATCCGCTGCATGTTATGGCTACTTCATCGGCAACCGCCCCGAAACCGTTCCCTTCACACACGCTGCCAGACGAATATGGCTAAGATAGGTAAAAAAGTGCATTAAAAACGAACCAATTTAAGGTATCGCTACGTAACGATCGTCAAAAGAAAATATGGAAGGTTCCGGAATGGTATCAGCCTCACGGGAAACTGCTTCCTGTCGGTCGAAAGTGGTTCGGTTATAAACTGGAGACGGTTGAATAAGCACTAAAACCGATGAATCGAAAGTCGCAATCGATCGGAAATGGACTATTGAAGCCGCGTAATGGCCTATATATGCCCTGTAACGGCTTATCATCGTTCAAGGTAGCTCCCTACCCGACCGGTGTTAACCTAAAAGACAACGTTATTGCTCTAAAGGAAAACATCATCGGACCGGACCCGGCCGTAATGGGTGGGATGTCGCCCGCGTATACATCTCAATCAGGGCGTGATGACTAGCAATACACCAGGTAATGAACAGATTGCGACGGGTCCGGGCCTTTCCCGATCGGTTACGTGGTAAAACGATCCGGGGATAAGCCATTGTTACGTAACAATCGGCCGTCTATTGCCTTTTGGAACCCAAGCTCCCACCCACCAACGAAATCACCAACGTACCCACCACGATGATCATGTTTGCATGCAAGGGATAACGCAGGTAGCTAAACTGGTCAGGAATGAGGTAAGAAAAAGTCATCCAAAGGATAGCCAATACTCCCGCAACCACGGCAATGATTGCATCGTTGTTATTGGCCTTTTTACTGATGAGCCCCAATAGGAAAAGACCGAGCATGCCGCCCGCAAATATCCCCGAGAGTTCCCACCATACATCCAGAATGCTCTGGACGCCGATCATGCCCACACCGGCCACCATACCGAGTACACCGAATACGCCCGTGGCGATAAACAACATCCGCAGTGACTGCTTATTGGTGCTGCGCGGCCGGATATACCGTTTATACACATCTTCGGTAAATACAGTGGCTGAAGCGTTCATACCGGAACTGATGGTACTCATGGCCGCAGCGAGGATGGCGGAGATGACTAGTCCTAAAAGCCCCACCGGCACCATATTAACCATGAAATGGGGCATGACCTTGTCGCCATAATCTTCCGCATGCAGTGTAGCTGCGAGTGCGCTGACTTCGCTGTGCGCCGCGCCCGCAGGTAGTCGCTCTGCGGCTGCCTGCATCCGGATGGTCTCTGTCAATTCGGGGTGCTGCGCATAGTAGGCATATAGCGCCGAGCCGATAATGAAAAACAGCAAAGAAATAGGGATGTATATCTTTACGCACAACCATACCGATTTTGCCGCCTCCTTTGCCGACGTAGCGGTATGGTAACGCTGCACATAGTTCTGGTCCATACCGAAATTGTTGAGGTTGATAAAAAAACCATACAGCAGGATAACCCAGAACGATGGCCCTATAAAGTCCGCATGGAAACTACCTAGGCTGAATTTCCCGTCGGCCATCCCAATATCCACCATACTCGAAACTCCACCATCGATATTGGTTAGCACTAGGTATAGAACCGACAAACCGCCAAACGTGAGTAGAACACCCTGCACGACTTCGGTCCAAATTACCGCCTCCATGCCGCCCATAACGGTGTAGACAACAATACAGATACCCGTAACGATCATAATGGTAGTCATATCGAATCCGGTAAGTGCCTGCAGGCTGAGCGCGATACCGAAAAAAATGGACCCCATCCGTGCCAATTGCGTAAGCAAGAAGCATACAACAGCATATGTACGGGCCCACGCCCCAAATCGGTGCTCCAGATGGCTATAGGCAGAAATACCGCCGATGGTACGGTAAAACGGAACGAAATACTTTACGGCAGCCCACGCTGCTAGCGGCATGGACAAGCTAAACACAAAAGAATTCCAATTTGCACCGAATGCTTTTCCGGGTACACCAAGGAAGGTGTTGCTGCTTAGAAACGTGGCATACAGTGAAATCCCCACCGCCCAACCGGGAATCATCCCGGAGGCCTTTGTGAATTGTTCGGAACTTTTGTTCTTGCGGGAAAACCAAATGCCAACGAATAACATGGCCAATAGGTAGACAATGATGACGGAAATATCAATAACGGGAAGATTGTTCATTTGGATTTATTTTGGTTATTCCTCTCAAAAAGGCAAAGGTAACAGCCCGAAAGCATAAGTCTCTCTACTATTTTTGCTGCTCATTATACAATGTTGACGCCGCCTGCAATTCACCCAACTGCTGATAACGGCGATACAACTGACTATAAACCGCAACGCGCCTCGGGTCAGGGCGGTATTCACCCTCAAACCCGGGCGACATAGCACGCTGGGCCTGACCGATATCCGGATGTGTACCCATTACGACCGCAGCACACATGGCGGCCCCCAACGCACAGGCTTGTTCAGTTTTCACGGTCTTAATGGGCCGATCCAGCACATCTGCCAATACCTGCATCACGTAAGGCGACTTTTTGCTAATCCCGCCAGTGGCGATGATTTCCCTCACGGGGATACCCTCGGCCTCAAAACGATCGACGATGGCTTTGGAGCCAAAGGCCGTGGCTTCAACCAATGCCTTGAACAACCGCGGCGCATCGGTACCCAACCGAATACCGGTAATCCAACCGGTAAGTGTTGGGTCCACGTCGGGTGTTCGCCGGCCATTCACCCAGTCCAACGCCACCTCATCTGTAACGGCCACGGGGAGCTCCGCTGCTTCCCGGCTCAATCCCGCCAATATGCGATTAATCAATATCTGTTGTTCGTGTCGGTTGAATGTATTGCCCAACAAGCTCGTCATCGGATAGGATACAAAGCGGGCGAACCACTGGTAAAGATCGCCGAACGCGGATTGCCCGGCTTCCATGCCCAGCATGCCGGGTATGATGGACCCATCCACCTGGCCGCATATACCGCTTATCAAGTGGTTTCGATGCTGCTCCATCGGCGCTACCAGCATGTCGCAGGTGGATGTACCGATGACCTTCACCAACGTATATGGCCTGATCGTAGCGCCCACGGCCCCCATGTGCGCATCCAGGGCACCCACGCCGATTTTGGTATGCCGGGGCAAACCTGTCCGATTGGCCCATTCAGGTGTAATGGTACCGGCCACTTCGGCTGCGGTATGGGTCTGGTCGTAGAGGCGCTCCCGGATTCCGCCCAGGCGAGAATCGAGGGCCATAAGGAAATCCTGCGACGGCAACCCGCCGAATTCAGCATGCCACATGGCCTTATGCCCCGCCGCACATCGGCTGCGCTTGATAGACGAGACATCGGTAGCACCGCATAACAACGCCGGTATCCAGTCGCAATGTTCCAGCCAGGAATAAGCGCTTTCGGCCACGGTATGGTCGTTTCGGATAATATGTAGCATTTTGGCCCAGAACCACTCCGATGAATAGCTGCCGCCGGAATACAGTGTGTAATCGGTTTTCCATCTGTGCGCAAGCCGATTAATTTCTTCGGCTTCGGCAATGGCCGTATGGTCTTTCCAAAGGACGAACATCGCGTTGGGATTATCGCCAAATCCGGGCAACAACGCCAATGGGGTACCCTGGCGGTTCACCGCCACAGGGGTTGAACCAGTTGTATCGACCGACAACGCGCCGATACGAGCCACTACGTCTTCAGAAATACCGATAAGCACTTCCTGAATAACTGCTTCCATGGCTTCGATATAGTCCAGCGGGTGCTGGCGGAACTGCGAACGTGCGCTATCGCAATATAATCCATCAGCCCATCGACGGTAATACGCTGTGGCGCCGTTAATTTCGGAACCGGTTGCCGCGTTGACCAACAGTGCCCGTACGGAGTCTGTGCCAAAATCGAGCCCAATCACATAATTTTCACCCGATCCGCTCATTCGCCTGCTACATTTACGCCCCCACAGAAATGAACTTCGATACCGAGTTCATCCAACGCCGCTGCCTTAATGCGGCATGCCCGATGTGCCAACGATGCACTATCGGCATATACCACATGGATGTGGTTGGCTTGATGGCGGGCCATAAGTTGGTCGCGCCCTACTCCATCCAACACGGCGTGCATGATGGGCCATTCAGGTGATGTAGACTGCCACCGCCGTCGCGTTTCTGCTTCGGGCAGACTTACGGCCCTACCCACTCCGAGATCGGCATGTAGCCGGCCTTCTTTAATATAAATGCGGCTCCATACGATTGGGCCGGGCCTACTCACACCGCGCAGGGTGCCGCCGCCGAGCCTGAAATACATAGGCGATTGCCGCCAGCTACTGGCAGCAGCGTAGCCCCCATCGAAATGTGCTACAGGAACGGCCCCCGAGATGAGGAATACCCATACAAAATCATCGATGCCATCGTCCTTGTAATGTTCGCCCCAACGGATATCATGCAGTGTGTTCTCGCCGTCCATCCCCAGCTCGTTCCACAGGTGATAGGTCACCAACGCATCGATGCCCGCACATTCGTCCACTTCGTTGAAGTGTGGAATCGCTTGCCCGGCAAAAAGTTCTTCTCCGTTTTCCGAATAGACGGGCGGCCGCTCTCGATTGTTGAGCAACCCCTCCACGAGGTCACTGGCTACGGTCAGGTCCTTCAACCCTTGCTGATATTGGATACCGATGGTATCGCACCCAAATTCAGCTGCGATACGAACGGCTGCGATATACATTTTGCATTGTTCCAGCGTTTGCCTGCGAGTCAATTCGGTTTCTTCATTGTCGCCCCACTTGAAAGTCATTCCCCGTTCCAACAACCACGCCAGCACGGCGTCGGCGTCGGCATCCGTCACCAAACGCATACGTGCATACAATGCTGACTGGCTAAGCCTCTCCTTGAATATACCCATGGCATGGAGCAGCTCGTCCGGCACAATGGCGTTGTACATGCCCATGCAGCCCTCGTCAAAAACACCCATGATCGCCTTCGCCTCACGGAGGCGACGTGCAAATAACCGACCCGTATCGTCGTCTTCCGTGGGGATTTTAACCAAGTCGAGGGGCTTCACATGGCTGACATCATGCTTTACGCATCCTTTCTCGAGCCATTCCTTGAGGCCATTATTAAAAAGATCGTCATTAAAATCAACACTCCATAGTGTGCTATAAGCGACCCCCGCCTTGGTAAGCGAGCCGTTGAGGTTGAGCATGCCCACCAAACCGGGCCACTGCCCACTCCAGTTGGCCACGGTGAGTATGGGGCCACGGTGGGTAGTGAGTCCAGCCAGCACGTGGTGGGTATATTGCCACACGCTTTCGGCAGCAATCACCGGAGCGTTCGGTGGAATGTTCTTAAATACATCAATCCCCATCCGCTGGGAATCGATAAATCCGTGCTTCTTCGTCGTGTCATAGGCATGTGCCCGCCTAATCCGCCATCCTTGGCGCTCAACAGCGTCGGCTAACTTCATTTCCATCGATTCCTGCGCGGTCCAACACAATTGATTGGCCGCCAAGCGCAAATCGCCACTTGCTATCAACCAGATTTCCTTTTTATTATTTTTACTATCCATGGTCTACTTGGTTTACAAACTTTGCCGCCGGAACATACGGACCGGCCGATACAAAGGTGTAGGGAAAGGACGGGTCTTTATTTGAACTTCTTGCCTTCATACTATACAATCTTATCATTTCCTTGGAGATCGGATTTCTATTACATAATTTAGTACTCGTAATGGGAATAGTATATTCCCCAGGCAGGGTCACGAGGGATAAAACAGATTATAAACCATTTCTTTCCCAATAACCACGGAAAAGAAAAACAACGATTATGAATTATGAAACCACTATTTCATAAAGTACCTACCCAGATCCAGGCGTCATTCAGTACGCGGCATGACGTACAGCCCAACTTCGGTTCGCTTTGGCACTACCATCCAGAATTGGAACTCCATCATGTGATTAGGGGTAAAGGTGTACGGCTTATTGGTGATAATATCGGCAACTTTTCAGCTGGTGAAGTCATCCTCTTGGGTGGCAACCTCCCCCATATGTGGCAGTGCAACGAAGAATATTACCAAAACCACGCCACTCGGAAAGTGGAGGCGATCGTTATCCAGTTTCTGCCGGATTGCATGGGCCGGGATTTCATGAACCTCCCCGAGATGTACCAATTGCCGAAACTCTTTGAGAATGCCCGGAAAGGAATGAAGTTCACCGGAAGAACACGCGCAAGGATTGTTGAGTTGATGTATAAGGCCACCCAGGCTACGGAAATCGAACGACTGATTCTATTGTTGTCTATTCTCAGAACGATGGCCGAAACGGATGAGTACCAGTCAATCGCCTCGGCCCATGCGTTCTACAAGTCAAATGAAATGGACGCCGTTCGCATCAACAAAGTATGCACCTACACGCTGAGCAATTATAAAAAGGAAATCAATCTGGAAGAAATCGCGGCCATCGCCAACTTGAGCGTCACCTCATTTTGCCGGTATTTCAAAGTGATGACCAAGAAAACCTATTATGATTTCCTCATCGAAATACGCATCAGCCACGCATGCAGGTTGCTGGTGGAAGATCTGTTGCCCACCGAAGTGATCTGCTTCGAGTGCGGGTTCAATAACGTATCCAACTTTTACCGCCACTTCAAGAAAGTGACCGACATGACCCCACTGGAATACAAGAAGAAGTACCTTTACAGCAAGGTCGCCGTTGGGTTTTAATCCTACGTATCGATCTTGGCGTATTTCGCATTGCGTTCAATGAATTCGCGGCGTGGTGCCACTTCATCGCCCATCAGCATGGAGAAAATCCGATCGCATTCAGCCGCATTTTCAATGGTGACCCGCCGCAGCGTCCGGGTATCGGGATTCATCGTGGTATCCCACAGCTGCTCGGCATTCATTTCGCCAAGCCCCTTGTAACGTTGCACATGCACACTATCTTCCTTACCGGCTCCTTTAAGCCGTTGGATGGCCGCATCGCGCTGGTCCTCATTCCATGCATATTGCTGTTCTTTGCCTTTCTTTACGAGGTATAGTGGTGGCGTAGCGATATACACGTATCCGTTCTCGATCAGTTCTTTCATATACCGGAAGTAGAACGTGAGGATCAACGTGGTGATATGGGAGCCGTCAACGTCGGCATCCGTCATGATGATCACCCGGTGGTAGCGTAGTTTATCAAGGTTCAGCGCTTTGGCGTCATCTTCGGTACCCACACTTACACCCAAGGCGGTAAACATGTTCTTGATTTCCTCGTTTTCGTAGATTTTATGCTCCATGGCCTTTTCCACGTTGAGGATTTTACCACGCAGCGGCAAGATGGCCTGGAATTCGCGGTCGCGTCCTTGCTTGGCCGTTCCACCCGCAGAGTCACCTTCCACAAGGTATATCTCACATTTTGCGGGATCGTTGTTGGAGCAGTCGGCCAATTTACCGGGCAGGCCGCTTCCACCCATCACGTTTTTGCGTTGCACCAAATCGCGGGCCTTGCGCGCTGCAGCGCGTGCTTGGGCTGCGATGATTACCTTTTGTACGATGGTCTTCGCTTCCTTGGGGTTTTCCTCGAGGTAGTTGTTCAGGATTTCCCCCACCGCCACATCCACCGCACCCATCACTTCGCTATTGCCCAGCTTCGTTTTGGTTTGCCCCTCGAACTGCGGTTCGGCCACCTTCACCGAAATCACGGCCGTGAGCCCTTCGCGGAAGTCATCGCCCGTGATTTCCACCTTCATGTTTTTCAACAGACCCGATTTATCGGCATACGCCTTCAATGTACGGGTAAGGCCGCGGCGGAAACCCGCCACGTGGGTTCCCCCTTCGATGGTGTTTATATTGTTGACGTACGAGTGTACATTTTCGGAGTATGTGTCGTTATATTGCAGGGCAAGCTCAACAGGTATCCCTTGCTTCACACCTTCCACGTGGATGGGGTCGGGGATGAGTGGTTGGCGTGTGCCATCCAGAAACCGTACAAACTCCTTCAATCCGCCTTCGGAAAAAAACGTTTCCTGCCGTAACGACCCACCTTCCAGGTCCTCACGTTCGTCGAGCAGGCTAAGCCGTATCCCCTTATTTAGAAATGCCAACTCGCGTAGCCGGCTGGCCAGCGTATCGTAGTTATATACGGTGGTGGTAGTGAAGATTTCGGGGTCGGGAAGAAACGTAACCGTTGTACCCGTACGCTCGCTTTCACCGATGGTCTTCACGTCGAATTGTGGTTTCCCTTGGCGATACTCCTGCACGAATACTTTCCCCTCGCGATGGACTTCGGCCGTCAATACCGTGGAGAGGGCGTTTACGCAGGATACACCCACCCCATGGAGACCGCCTGACACCTTGTAGGTGTCTTTATCAAACTTGCCACCGGCGTGCAATACGGTCATGACCAGTTCGAGCGCCGATTTATTCTCCTTTTTATTGATGCCCGTAGGAATACCCCGGCCATTGTCTAGCACCGAAATGGAATTGTCTTTATGGATAATGACCTGGATATCGTCGCAGAAACCAGCCACGGCCTCATCGATGGAGTTATCCACCACTTCATACACCAAGTGGTGAAGCCCTTTGACACCGGTATCGCCAATATACATGGAAGGCCGCTTGCGAACGGCCTCCAATCCTTCCAATACCTGAATGTTATCTGCGGAATACGTTGAATGCTGCTTGTTTTCTTCGCTCATTATCGTTTTAAATTCGTCGCCCAAAGGTACGAAAAAAGTACCATATAAGAGGGTGGAGCACGGAAATATGAAATTTTTATCTTAGGTTTGCGCTTTGATTGAAAAGAAAACTATAAAAACTATGAACAAAGCATTCGCATGGATTGCAAAAGCTGGTATGGGTGCGTTGGTCGTGGCAGTGATGTCATGCAACCAACAGGGAACAAAGCCGGCTTCAGTTTCATCGACCGCGGACTCCACACAGGCAAACGCAGAGAAAATCGTCTATGTCAACGTAGACACACTTCTTGAAAAATATGAATATTTCAAGGACATAAGGATCAAATTGGAAGACAAGGCGAAGAAAGCGCAGGCGGACCTCCAATCACGGAGCAATGCTTTCCAGCGCGAGGTAGCGGATTACCAGCAGAAAGCAGCTACGATGAGCGCGTCTGACCGCCAAACCACAGAAGAGCGCCTTGCCCGCAAACAAGATGAGCTCGCCCGCCACAACCAAAATGCAAGCACGTCATTCGCGCAGGAAGAAGCTTCCGAAAATGAAAAGCTGTATGGGCGGATTACGGATTACCTGAAAAAACACGCGAAAGAAAACGGATTTAAATTCGTGCTCACATATTCTGCGGCGAGCCCGGGTGTACTATACGCCGACGAAAGCCTCGAAATCACCGGTGAAGTATTGAGCGCCCTGAATGCGGAATACGCCAAAGAGAAAAAATAGTGAAAAACAATGCGAAAGCCAGAGCTGCCTATACGGCAGCTTTTTTTTTTGCCAAGTTTTTTTTCGACATTCGATTCATCTAATTATTCATCCAATTAATGATTCACTGACAAGCCATGATTCAGTTGCTGGCATCCAAGAACCAAAATGGATTCGATTGGGTCGACTTATCCGCTCCGACTGATGAGGAAATCAGGCACGTAGCCGAGCAGTATGCCCTGCACGAGGCATCTATCAAAGACTGCATGCAGCCCGACCACCTTCCGAAATATGAACTGTTTGATAACTATACATTTGTGATTCTGAGGGTGTTTGCCACCGATCATACCCACGAGGCCGATACCATACAGGAACTGACCAATAAGGTTTCCATATTCTTCACCGAAAACTACCTCATTACGGTGCATCGCGCTGAGGGAGATCTGATCGATCTGGTTAAAGCCAAACGTATCGACACAGGCAGATGTGATTCGACATTTCACCTGCTCAATTCATTAATCCGCGAGTCGATACTAACCTTTGAACAACCGGGCATAAAACTGTCCGAATCATTGGATTATTACGAAGAGCGCGTATTTCTGCGGCAACGGAAGTCGCCGATACTCCGTGGACTATATTTTGTGAAACGTAAGATCGATGTCATCCGCAGGCTGATGCTCCTGTCGTACGAGATTATCGACAACCTCGATTCAAAAGAACACAGCGATGTCTATAGCCGTGATTTGCGCGATCTGTATATCCGTACGCAGACCCTCTTCGACAACCTATCGGAAAATACAGCACAATTACTGTCCATCTACTTCTCGATCGCCTCGCAACGCACCAATGAGACCATGCGGATACTGACTGTCTTTTCGGTATTCTTTATGCCGCTCACATTTATCGTAGGTATCTACGGGATGAATTTCAGGTTTATGCCCGAGCTAAACTGGCCTTATGGTTATCCGGCCGTGATGTTATCCATGGCCGGCATTTCAATAGGCATTTATTTCTGGTTCAAGCGTAAAGGGTGGCTATGAGGATCGTCCCGCCTTTTTGGGCGTGGTAGCCACGAAATCTTTCAGGTAGTAAGGCTCGAAGTACGCTACATCGGCAAACTCCTCCGCCAAGAATGCCTGGTAGGCCGGTAGGCTGAAGTGCGCAGCCGAATTTCTAAATCCTGCAACCACCTCGACCTGCTCATTAGCAACAAATAATGCATCCAACTTATCCGCGCCGCTCCCAAAAAGGATTATCCGTTGGCCAGCATCGAGATATCCAAACGACTGTGCGTCGATGATGGCAGCGGCCGGGGATGAAATGGGTTGAAGCTGACCGTCATAAACAGCGGTAAACACCTCCATTCTGCGTGCATCTACCATCGGGCATAACTTCGCGTTCCCTGCAATCGGGCTATAATTGGCAATAAATCCCGCGGTCATCCCTTCGAGGGTGTCAATGCCAATAAGCGGCAAATCGGCAGCGTAACATAGACCTTTGGCCGTGGAAACACCGATACGTAACCCGGTATAAGAGCCCGGACCTTTGCTTACGGCCACGGCCGACAAGTTGCCGAACGAGAGCCCGGTTTTCTGCAGGAGCTCCGTTACCAAAAGTGTGAGCCGCGACGCATGTACATTCGGCTCGTCGAGATCGATAAACGCGACTGTTTCGCCATTGGCCGACAGGGCCACCGAACACACTTGGGTGGCGGTCTCGATCTGTAAAATGTAATGGGTGGACGTCATGGGCGGTAAAGTTAACGATTTTTATCGGTGGCCAACGGGCGGGCTCAGGGCACGGGGTCGTGGCCATGGCCGCCCCACGGATGGCAACGGGCAATCCGCTTCGCTGCGAGCCACCCACCCTTGAACGGCCCATGCTTACGGATGGCTTCGATGGCATATTGGGAACAGGTAGGGGTGTAACGGCAGGAAGCGCCCAACATGGGCGAAAGCAGCAGTTGGTACCCTCGGATCAGCAAAAGGAAAATGCCCTTGATTGCAGCCTTAACTACGTGGTCCCAAATGTAACGCAGCACATTCATCACGCCTCACCGTGTAATTTCTTCAATACGGCGGCCATCCGTTCGCTCATAAAGGAAAAGTCCAACAGCTCGCCGCCCACGTATTGAATAGCGATTGCGAGCCCATACGGCTTCCCTTCCAAAGCGGGATACAGCAGCGCGCCTTTCTGTTGCCGGTAGCTTTCCCGCATGCGGCGCTTCAGCAGGTTTCGGTGGACAGCATGCCGGAAGCGGCGTTTGGAAGCAGACAGCAATACTTGCACCGTTGGCGCCCCCTCCACTTGCATGAACACAACCCGGTAAGGATAAATAAAAAAAGAAGAACCCTTGTGGAAAAGGTCATCGATCAACCTTTTACTACACAATCGCTCTTCCTTTGAGAATGTTTTTCTTTTCATCATCGATGACATACCCCCGTATCCGGCTGAAAGCCCCGGGTGCGAGCGGTCACCGGCAATGTAGACGCCTAGGCTTTGTGGCGACCTTCGTCTGATACCGAAAGGCGTTTCCGCCCTTTTGCCCGTCTTGCGGCCAATACGCGACGGCCATTGGCAGAGCTCATGCGCTCCCTAAACCCATGCTTATTCCTTCTTTTCCGTTGCGACGGCTGAAATGTTCTCTTCATGACGCTTGATATCTTTTTTTATTGTTATCTCAAAAATGAAAGCGCAAATGTACGGGTAAATCGGATAATTATCAAATATATGTGGGTAATTATTTCATCCGAAAACCACCAGACATTGATATGGCAGGTTTCATCCCGATTACTTTTCCTTTTTCGGCCGATGAGCGCTCGGTTTCAATTCGACGACCGCACTGATCGGCAGGTGGTCGGAAAGTTCCACCCGATGGGTGGTCGAAGCCCCTACGTCCCACCTATCTTTTGGGTAACAGAAAATATAATCGATTGTATTGCGCGGCGCACTGGCAGGCACGGTGGGTGCCAAGTCGGATACCGTTTTCCAAGCGGCCATCCCCTCGCCAATCTCTTTGGCATCTGGCCTTGCGTTGAAATCGCCGGCTACGATAACCGGATAGGGACGGTTCAACAATACGCCGTTCAATTTTTCGACCTGCACCTGCCGCTCGTCGGTATGGGTGTAATCCAGATGTGTACTTGCAAAAGTGATGTATTCGCCCTCCCGGTATTCGACATCGGCGACCAATACGGCCCGTTGCTCCTTCCCGTTTACGGTCTTTGGCAAATAAATACGTTCCACCTTGGCCAACGGATATTTTGACAGGATCGCAATCCCGTAATATCCCCCGGCATACGGAATGGTTTTGCCGTATGCTGGGATCATTCCTGTACGGAACGCCAATTCCGTGGCGAAATCTTTGCCGTGCTGCGCCGGTGCCCGGTCACGGTAGGTACGGCAATCGACCTCTTGCAATGCCACGATATCGGGATCTTCTGCGGCGATGAAAGCAGCCAACTCTTCCAACGATGCGAGCTCGCCGAAGCGTAGGTTGTAAGAAAGGACCTTCAGCCGGGCGGTCGAGTCCGCAGTGGGGATACCTTCGGCCCGGGCGTATGCATAAACGCCCACGGCAAACAACAAACACAGGGAAAGGGTTTTGATATATCTCATCATCTATAAATTTCTATTCACGTTCCAATCGATGTAAAGAAACGGAAAACTCCCCGTTTTCAAAACCGATTTCGGCTTTAATCCGGGTGGTTTTCCGTAGCTAAGTCAATACGACCATTCAAACTTATGCAGGCGCTAACTGCTAACTATACATTGCATGCAAAATGATTTTTCTAAGTTTGCGGTATGAACATCATGAAACCCACCCTGTTTTGCGTTGCGCTGTTTATTCAGCTTGGCACGCTATCCGCCCAAGTGGACGACTCACTGTACACCATATATGACACCCAGAAAAAAACGGAAATCACGCTACAGGAATTGGCCAACGCGCTTGGCGAAGTCGATGTTGCGTTCTTCGGCGAAGAACACAACGATTCAGTAGCCCATGTTTTGCAATATGAATTACTAAAAGCGATGAATGAGCGGTACGACGGTATGGCGCTTTCGATGGAAATGTTCGTTAGCGACGACCAACTGGTACTGAACGAATATTTGGCCGATCTCATTACGGAACAGAACCTCAGCAAGGATGCGGTGCTATGGGCCAACTATGACGATTACCGCCCCCTAGTGGAATACGCCAAGGAAGAAGGAATCCCCGTATTGGCGGCGAACGCCCCAAGCCGGTATACCAACCGTGTGACCCGGGCAGGGCTGGGGAGTTTGGAGGTGTTGGACAAACCGGCCAAACGCCTGCTTGCCCCCCTACCCATAGACACGCTCACCGGCCGTTACCATGAGAAGTTTGCCGGCCTGATGGGCGGCCACGAGGGAATGGGCAGCATGAAAATATACCAGAGCCAGAATCTTTGGGACGCTACGATGGCTTACCGGATAAGCAGGTTCTCCAAGGAAAAAAACGTAAGGAAAATCCTCCATCTCAACGGCCGGTTCCACAGCGACGAGCATTTGGGCACGGTGGCACACCTGCGTACGTATGTACCGCGACGAACATCCATTGCCAATATTTCTTGTTTCCCCGATGAGCGCTTCGACCAACCCGACTGGGCGTCATTCGCCCACCTTGGGGATTTTATCATCCTTACCAACCCGGCAACACCCAAGACATT
The DNA here is from genome assembly GCF_041925275.1 of Parapedobacter sp. 2B3. Lineage (NCBI taxonomy): Bacteria > Pseudomonadati > Bacteroidota > Sphingobacteriia > Sphingobacteriales > Sphingobacteriaceae > Parapedobacter > Parapedobacter sp. 2B3. The sequence goes on from NZ_JBHEUZ010000001.1 coordinate 129,235, forward strand.
TTAAAGGGGCGTTTACACGCCCCTTTCTTTGGTTTTTAACTACTTTTTACTGTTTTGCCCTCAAGAGATCCCTGATTTCGGTGAGCAGCACTTCTTCTTTCGAGGGTTCGGGCGCCGCCGCCGGTGGTTCCTCCTCCTTCCGTTTCAGGGAATTGAGACCTTTGATTACGAGAAAAATACAGAACGCAATGATCAGGAATTCGATGACGACATTGATGAAATTGCCATAGGCTATGGCGGTTTCGGCAATTCCGTTGGCTTCATCTCCCGATTGGATCACATATTTCATTTCTGAGAAATCGATGCCTCCCGTTAGGAAACCGATGGGGGGCATGATCACATCATTGACCAACGAGGTAACGATTTTGCCAAAGGCCCCGCCGATGACCACACCGACAGCAAGGTCTACCACACTGCCGCGCATGGCAAATTCCTTGAATTCTTTCATAAATCCCATAAAACAATAAGGTTAATTTGTTAATTAATATTTCTCAACGTCTAATTTGGAAATTTTAAACGGCTAAACAAATTTTTTTTTTCATCTTTTGGGCATATTGTTTCCGGCCGCTTATCATTAAATTTAATCTAAAACACTGTAGCAATTATATTTTAACTTATATTTGCATTAGTTACGTAGCTTACTTATGAAAAACCAAATGCCTGGATAGGGGGCATCTATGATAAACATTAACAAATGACAGAGATATTGATAGCAGATGATCATGGAATCGTTAGGCTGGGTACATCGATCGTGGTGAAAGAGGCATTGCCGCTTGCACGGGTCACCCAGGCTGAAGACTTTGATGAGATGGTCAACCTGTTATCTGAAAAGCCCTACGATTTGGTACTGCTCGATATCAATATGCCCGGAGGCAACAATATCAAAATGATCGAAAAGGTACTGGTTATCCAGCCGAACATCAAGATCTTGGTCTTTTCATCCTATGATGAAACACTCTATGCACTACGTTACCTCCAAGCGGGCGCCGCGGGCTACCTCAATAAAAACACGTCAAAAGCAGACTTGAAAGAGGCCATCCTTTCCGTCATCCAGCGCGGCAAATACATGAGCCCCGAAGTTCGCGAACTGTATTACAACACGCTCACGATGGGTAAGTCCATACTGAAGGCAGACAATCCCTTAAACCACCTTTCCAACCGGGAGGTCGATGTGGCGAAATACCTCGTGCAGGGGTTGGGCATCATGGATGTTTCCAAAGCATTGAACCTCAGCACGTCTACAGTAAGCACCTATAAGACGCGGATTTTCGAAAAACTCCAGGTGGAAAACATCGCGGAACTGATTGAAAAGTTCCGTTTACATTCGGGTGCATAAGCTGTTACAGCTTATCAATGGTGGTAACCGGGATATCGCGCACCGCTGGCTGCACCAGCGCCGGACCGTTCCGGTACGCATAACCGAAGTCTTCCTGGAGTTCCCACACCATCGGTGCCAAAAACTTCACAGCCGCTTCATATCCTTGTATAGTAGCCGCAAGGTTGCCGGTGTCCTTTGAGTTTTTGGCCTCGTTCTCGATTTCATAAGGACCGCTAAACCCTTTCGTTACCAGCAGGTCGACAAATGCCCGCCAGTCCATGCTGTCCGAACCACCAAATCCAGGCAACATGGCTTCATAATGGTGTCGGTCCCAATCATTCGCGGGGATCGCTACCCCCGCCCTTTCGGCCAGACCCGCATCCACGAGTTGCATGGGGTACATACCGCCCCAATCCGTGCGGGCATCGGTTTTCAGGTTACGCGTTGCTTTCACGTGGATGCGGTGTACGCGTGATATGTCGGTTTGCGCCATCACGTCGACCGGATCCGTGTGCTGCCATACATCGTGTGAAGGGTCGTATATCTCACCATGTGCCGCGCTGGGTATAAGCGCATACATCAATTTGCGTGCGGCAAGCACCCCCGGCAGGTTGTTGTATGTTGCCGTATACGACGATGGACGCCATCCTTCCATTGGGCAATTCTCATATAATATGGTCACCCCCAGGTCTTCGGCGTACCGTATAATCGGCGCAAATACCCTTTTATATTCATCCAGGTTCTTTTGGAAACCATCGGCCTGCACGCCGAGTTCATGGTTGTAACCTACGAACGTCCCTACTTTCACATCATTGCCGTCACCCCCCAACAGGTGGGCTATCCGTATCAATTTAAGTAAATGGTTTTGGTTTTTTATACGTTCTCCAGGGTCCCCTCCGATCATGTTTTCGAAAGCGCCGAGCGACAACCGCAAGTTGGCCGTATTAAAACGATCGATCAGTGCTTTTGCCATATCCGCCGTAAAATGATCGTAGTCCAAATGCGTGGCGGTGTGATCCTGGCGGGTTCCGTCCCGACGGAAAACACATAGGTCGACCCCCTGCGCACCGATTCTCAGGGTCGTATCCACCAATTCGGGTAACGTCAATTTTTCGAACGCGGAACTCATCACCCAGATGGGATTATTTCGTTTGTGAGCCTTCATTTCATCATACGTTTGCTTGCAGCGATAATACAAAAAATAAAAGAGATGGTAAAGCTGCAGGCTACCTTAAAATGGTCACCGATCCGGAGAGCGGCCGTACCAATACATCGGAAGACAGCGTGTAGTAGTACGGACCGGTGGGTAAGGGCGTTCCATTGTGCTGTCCGTCCCATGGCCGTGTATACCCCTTCGACGAAAATACCGGGGTACCCCACCGATTGAACACCTGCAAGAACACATTCGGATAGTTGCCCAGTCCTCCGATTTCCCATGTATCATTGACGTTATCTCCATTGGGGGTAAAACTGTTGGGTAAAATCAGGTCGGTTAGCACGGTGACAGTAACGGTTCCTACTTTTTCGCAACCAACCGCATTGCTGGCCGTCAATGTATATGTCGTCGTTTCCTCCGGCGATGCGACCGGATATTGCGCGTGATAATTATCTAGACCAGGCTCATTGCTCCAATTGAATTGCGAGGCATCGGTTTGGGGGCGCAGCGTGACACGCTGGCCCCGAAGCATGACGATATCCAGCATCGGGTCGAGGTATACCGTGTCATGCACGGTGATGGTGGCTTGTGACACAAGTGCGCAATGTGTACCCGGGGGTGGTGAAAAGGTGATGGTATGTTGCCCTACACCCGCACTGGCCGGGTAGAAAACACCTCCGACTACACCGGGCCCGCTGTATACACCCACCATCCCGGCATCCCCATTCTCAATCTCGCCTCCCGATAGGGTCAGTGGCGCGTCGTCCGCGCATAGCGTGGCCAAGGGCAATACCAATGTCGTTCGAATCGTTTCGGGTACCTCCACCGCGAAGGCATGGGTAACAAACCGATCGCCACAACCATTGATCGCCTGGCGGTGTAGGCGGAAGATACCGGGTCCGGGGGCCTCGAACTCATACGAAAGTGAGGTGGCGTCTGGTATATCAACGGGTCCGGCAGCAGTGTACAGTTGCCACTGGTAAGTGATGGGGCCGACACCGGCACCTACGTACGGGCGCGGATTCAATAAAATGGATCCGTCTTCGCATATCGGACCCCGTTCGTCCACGTTGTCAGCATCTTGCTGGGGGACAAGCCGGGCGATGCGGATAGGACCGGACGAAATCCGGCATAGGGGTTTGTCGAGATTACCTGTGCTTCCGGCCGCGGTAAGTCGATACCATTGGTCATGGGTAGGCGAAATGGTTAGCTCTTCCTGTTGTTCACCGTTCATATCCGTCCATTCGCCGTCCTCACCCCGGCGAGTTTGCCACTGGAATACTGGCGCTGCTGCATAGCTATCGTCCACCGCGATGTTACCGCTCAGCACAATAGGCGCCGCATCCCCTTCACAAAAGAACAAGGTATCTGCTTGTTTCAATGTTTCATCCGTCTCCAACGCGATCGGCGGCCCGCAGGGCGTGAATCGGATGTCGTCGATAGCCAGGTCATTGCCGCAACCGCCGGGATTGTCGTTGATCAACACCAGGTCAAACTCGGTCCGGTTGCCCGTGTCAAATTCGAAACCGTATGGTAACCATTGTGGCTGCGCGGTAGCGTAAATATTCCCTGTCACATCGGCGGATGAGTTCACCTGGTTCCCATCCAAATCTTCGATTACAAAACGCACATTGGGAGGTATCGGGTTTCCACCGCATTCTTCCGCACGATTGGCATTCGCAATCCACGCACTGAAACGGAAACGTGTGTTTTCGCACAATCCGGAGACCCGAATGCGGTAGAACTCCCCTGGATAATCATCGGCATTGAAAATGGCCATCAGGCCGCCAACATCACCGGTGTGATCCCTCAGGTTATGCCAAGAGGCAAGTCCGTCGTTGATATTGGATACCAGTTTGTACCAGCCCTCGCCATTGGGGGTCTGCCCCGGCGCGATCGCATCATACGTTGTTTTTCCATCTCCGAAATCCGGGGCTGATACGGTTCCGAACGTGATATCGATAATGGGGTCTCCTGACGAGCCACATTGGGCGCATACGATCTGTATCCCCGACATTAACAACGTACACATCACCAGTGGTGCGAGAAATAGCTGAAAAAGAAATGTCACTCTTATCATCGTAAAATCGTTATCGAACCACTCAACGGTTGTGGCAGCACGTCAGAAGACAGGGTGTAATAGTAGGTCGCAGCCGGTAGTATCCGTCCCTTTGTGTATCCATCCCAAGCGGGCTCCCCTTCTTTGAAAGTATGCACCACCGCTCCCCAGCGGTTAAACACATGGACAGTCACATTCGGATAATTGGCTAACCCATCGATTACCCAGGTATCATTCACCCCGTCTCCGTTGGGTGTAAAACTATTGGGTATGCCGAGCGTGGGCAGTACCCGCACCGTAACCGAGGTGAAGTCCGCGCATCCCGCATCGTCACGGACGGTCAAGTGGTAAGTCGTGGTCGATTCGGGAGCGGCAAAGGGCGCCGGGTCCGAATAATCGCTTAACCCGGGATTTGCGCGATCCCACTCGAAATCCGTTCCATTCGTTTGCGGGGTCAATCGGATGCGTTGCCCGGCTATGACCACATGATCCGCCATCGGTTCCACATAGACCGCCTCCAATACCGTAACGATGGCTGTGGAGGCCACCGGACAGGTCGTACCCATAGGCGGAGAGTAGGTGATCCGGTGCTCCCCTACTCCGGCCAAGCCCGGGTAGAACACCCCCATATCGACACCCCGACCGCTATACACGCCGGGCTCATCCGAAGCCCCGAAACTCGCGGGGAAGCCCCCCGTTAACCGGACTTCGGGACTGTTTACGCAGAAGACAACTGCAGGGAGGTTTAGGGAAGTCTCCGTTAAAGGGAGCACTTCAAATTGATAGGTATCGACCGGGAAACTGGTTCCACATACATTGACCGCCCGGCGCTGGAATCCATAGTTACCTGTTTGGCCGATTTGGACGGCATACGAGCTCGTCGCCGCATCGGGCAACATGTGCCAATCACTGCCTTTCCATTCGTACCATTGATAAGTGAGCGGTCCGCTGTCTGGCCATTGCGGATCATCGGGGCTGAGCAGCCTGCTATCACCCACGCAAAGTTGCAGCTGTTCGGTTTCAGGCGGTGTGGTTGGTACCTGCGCATGGGTAACTCGGATAGCATCGGAAACGACCCGGCACTTCGGGTTTTGGAGACTGACCTCGTTGGCGGCAACGGTTAGTCGATACGATGTGCTCTGCATTGGTCCCACCGTTAGCGACGAATGGTGCGCGCCGGGTATATCTACCCACTCAGCATGGATGTCCGTCCACTCCTGCCACTGGTATGCCGGCCTACCATAACCTGCGGCAATGTCGCTTTGGAAAGTCACCTCGTTGGCTTCGTGGCACAGGAATATGGTGTTGCCTTGCGTTACCGCTACAGAGGGCCGCAATCGCAGTTCAGGGCCACATGGCCTGAACTGGATATCGTCGATGGCCAGGTTATTCCCACATCCTCCCGGGCCGATATTGCGCATGATCAACATCACCTCAGTATGGTTGCCGGTATTGAAAGAAAGACTGAAGGATAGCCATTCGGCGTTAGACTTGCTAGGGATCTCCCCCGTCGGCTTACTCACTATCAACTCGCCGGATGTGGTCCATATTTCAAATTGCACGTTTGGATTCCATTGCGGGCTGTCTTCACCACAACTGAGGTCGGGCGGACTGGCATTTGCTATCCACGCACTGAATGTGAAATCGGTATTCGGGCACAAATCGGGTTGCGTTTCCGTATAGAATATGCCCGGTGCATAGTCGGCATTCACCAACAACATCCTCCCGCCGGGATCGCCCGTATGGTCCGAAAACGAATGGAAAACAGCCGCGCCAGCCGTTTGCGAGTTGGAAGTAATGGTATAGTGATTGGGCATCATGAAAAACCCGCCACCCTGATAGAAATTATACGTGGTAACGCCGTTTGGAAGCTGTATCAAGGGCATTTCTGCATTACCGAACGTAATGTGGATAATGGGATCGCCGAAGTTGGTGCAGCCCTGCTGCCCGGAGGCAACTTCGGGCAGGGTCACTACCAGCAGTGCCCACCCGGCCACGCGCATGATGGGAACCTTCTTCCGCATCTTCTTTATATCGATTACCACGCAATCGTTGGGCATTTCGGACCTTTTTGGTTATTGAGATTAATGCCCAGGATGATTTCATGCGAACCCAGTGAATGCCGCCGAAGGTCGGAGTTGATGAAATCATAGGCATACGCAACGTTCAGGGTGGAGCTAATGAAAAATCCGGCCATTGCCGCAATGCCGTCACGGCGGCGCCAGCTCAATCCCGCCCAAAAAGCATCGGCCACCTGCCCTTTCAGGTTGATGTCGTAGGCCACCGGCGCGGGTTGGACGAATTTCAACATCGCAGACGGGGTAAGGTAAAAGTCACCAAACCGGAAACGATAACCTGCCGTTGCAAAATAATGCCGCTCCATCGCCATGGTTGGTATCCCCACGGGTGAAGACCCGAACCCCACTCCCAATAGGTTTTGGGCCGATATGCCCACATACAGATCGTTGGCATACAACCACAATCCGGCGCTCGCCGTCGGGGCTGCTTGCCTGAAATCGTCCGTTCCATAAACCGGGTCATTGGGATCTTCTAAGTGCACTTTGGAAAAATCAACCCGCTGATAATTCACGCCCACACCCAACCCGAATGACAACCGATAGGTTTCGTTGAGTGGCAAATGGTAGGCACCATTCAACTCTGCGGCGGACAACAAGATAGGGCCGGTCTGATCCACGAAGACCTTACCACCGATCCCGAGATTGCTTTTCCGGCCTCCGCCCCTATGCAACGGTGCATTCATGGTGGCATACAACGTCTTGGGCGCATCGGTAAGCCCCACCCATTGCGAACGAGCGGACAATTTCAAGTCCACGTAGTCCTCGATCCCCGCCACCGCGGGGTTGAGCACGAAGTTGTTTGCCACGTACATGGTGTAATGCGGTTGCTGTTGGGCTACCAGGGCCATCGGCAGACCGGCTAAGATCAGCAACAGTACTTTTCCATAATTTACCACCGCGTCAATTAATTGGAATACGAATTTAAGGAATTTATCTCATAAAAAAAGCCCCCTCGCCTGATGCGCGAGAGGGCTTTTTAGTTGTTTGAACAGATCAAACAATATGCTTATTTTGCATTTTTTGCGTCTTGAATTTCCAAGCGGATTGCCTGAGCCAGATTCTTAACATCTTGCAGGCCCTTTCTCACCCGAGTACCAGCTGCATTGTTACCTTTGTTGAAGAATTTGTCTGCATCTCCATCTAACCCCTCGATCAAACTCTTAAGCTCATTAAATTTTTGGATACTTGCCATAATAAATACTCCTTTTAGTTTTTAATTTAAATAAGTTAATAATCTACAGTGCGTTAAAAGTAGAATCTTTTTTCGGAAAAAAAAAACTTTAAAACACCCAAAACAGGCTTTAAACGCACTTTTTTTTCCACACCTCCCCTTCCAGCAAAAGAACCCGGCCATTAGCCGGCCTTCCATGTAATTGATAAACAGACGAATAACGGGAATCACATGAATGAAACCTTACCCCCGCCAAGCGCGGTAAAAATTCACTTTTTTAGTGCACGCAATGCCCGCAATTACTCGGATTGTAAAGAAACGGTTTGCTTATAGGCGCCCACTTGCAGCTTTTCACTGACCGCCGTAAATGCCTCCAAGGTGTATTCGACGTCTTCTTGCGTATGCGTGGCCGTTGGGATAAGCCGTAACTCGATCAGGCCTTTCGGAATAACCGGATAGACCACGATCGAGCAAAATATCCCATGGGTTTCTCGCAAATCGCGCGTAAGCGCAGTTGCTTCATGTAGATCGCCCTTTAGAAAGACCGGGGTTACCATGGTATTGGTGGCTCCGATGTCAAATCCACGTTCCTGCAGTCCATGCTGCAGCGTACGCGCCACCACCCAAAGCCGCTCACGTAGTTCGGGGCTGTTCTTCAATAGTTCGAATCGCTTTTTCAAGCCTATTACCATGGGCATGGGAAGCGACTTTGCGAACGTCTGCGACCGCATGTTGTACCGCAAGTAGGTAACCACCTCGTTGGTAGATGCAACGAATGCACCGATACCGGCCATTGACTTGGCGAATGTCCCAAAATAGATGTCGATATCCGATATGCAGTGTTGCGCTTCATGCGTGCCGGCGCCAGAGGGGCCCATGGTGCCGAAACCGTGCGCATCATCGACCAATATCCGGAATGCATATTTTTCTTTCAGGGCAGCAATCTCTTTCAATTTGCCCTGCGCACCCGACATACCGAACACACCTTCCGTAATCAGCAACACCGAACCACCACTGATGCGGGCCAGTTTAGTGGCCCTGATGAGCTGCCGTTCGCAGCTATCAATGTCATTGTGCTGGTAAACGAAGCGTTTCCCCATATGTAACCGTACGCCATCTACGATGCAGGCGTGCGACTCGGCATCGTATACGATGATGTCGTTGCGATCTACCAGCGCATCGATAATGGATACCATGCCCTGGTAACCATAGTTGAGCAGAAAAGCATCTTCCTTGCCCACGAAAGCCGCTAGATCCTGTTCCAGCTCTTCATGGTGGCTGCTATTGCCGGACATCATACGCGCGCCCATGGGATAGGCCATACCAAAATCAGCCGCGGCCCGGGCATCCTCAGCCCTCACCTCCGGATGGTTCGCCAACCCCAGGTAGTTGTTAAGACTCCAAACCAGGTGCTCTTTCCCATTGAATAGCATGCGGGGTGCAATCTCACCTTCTAGTTTCGGAAACGAAAAATAACCATGTGACCACTCGTAATGTTGGCCGATTGGCCCTAGGTTTTTCGCTATTTTATCAAATAAGTCCAATATCTATGTTGTGTATATAATGAGACAAAAATCGATGCAAAGATAAACTATAAATCAACAGCCACCAACAGATCGGAGTAGCCGAGGTACTTGCCGCCAACTGTAATTGACACAAAATTTACATTATCCGCAACTAAACAAACAAAAAAACTGCTTGATCAGGCTTCCCCCCACCAAGCAGTTCTCCTATGCTGATTATAAAGACCGGGCAGTTGAGGTACTAGTCCACGTTATCGTGCAAAAACGAGTTATTGGGCCTGATCTCCGTGATACCTTCCTCTGTTGAAAGGGTAAATCTCGATACCTGCGACTCGGAGGAATGCGGCACGTCGTCCAACGCCATCTGCTTACGCCGATACGCGGGTTCGGTTTCCAACTCTTGCAAGCCATTTGCCGATTTCAGCTTCATACTCAACTCTTTGAGCCTTAAAATACGCTCTTTGGTTTTCAACAATTCCTTCTCCACGTGTTCGGGCGTCTTATGCTCGTCAGCACTGCGGTAGATTTCGTCGGGTTGGATATCCGCATCGAACTGACCGTGTGCGTGAGGGGTATCATCGGGTGCGGCCGCCTCTTCGGATATTTCTTCACCGAAGTTGCTTGGAAGTTCAAAATGGAATGCCGACGGTGTTGTCTTCACTTCGTATCCATCGTCCATGCTTTTCTCTTCCGCTTGATCAAGTTGCTCGCCTTCCGGGGTCAGCGTATGCCGTATGATCCCGTCGCGGTCGGGCGTATTATTGCGCAATTGCGGCTTAGACGGCGATGTGCTGAACAAGTCGGCCTGCTGCATGGTACCACTCCGTTCGGCAACCGGCTTGATTATCGGCTCGGGCGGATTGGGTGCGTCCTTTTGCACGAATTGATTGATGGGTTTTACGTACGGCACTTTGGGTTCTTCGGGCGTGAGTGGAATTTCTATCCGCTCATTCGCTTTTTCTTTTATGCGTTCCTCGGATGTCTGGAAACCCGTAGCGATAATGGTCACCGACAATTCACTTTCAAACGATTCGTTGATACAATTGCCCCAAATCAGATCGGCCGACAAACCTGCCTTCTCTTGGATATAGTCTGTAATGATGGTTACTTCATCCATGGTCACTTCCTGTTTCCCGGACGTGATGTTGAGGAGGATGTAACGGGCACCCTCGATCTCGTTATCCTTGAGCAACGGCGAAGCCAACGCTCCTTCGACGGCACGCAATGCGCGATCTTCCCCTTCGGCAACGGCATTGCCCATAATTGCTACACCACTGTCATTCATCACGGTCCGCACATCCTTGAAATCGACATTCACGTATCCCGGAATCGTGATGATCTCGGCGATGCCTTTTGCTGCCGTGGTCAAAATATCGTCTGCCTTTGCAAAGGCAGCGGTCATCGTCAGGTTACCGAAAATATCACGCAGCCGGTCGTTTGAGATAACCAAGTATGAATCGACGTATTTCGTCAGTTCACCCAACCCGTCCTCGGCCTGCATGCGGCGCCTTTTACCTTCGAATGCAAACGGGGTGGTAACGATGGCAACCGTAAGGATGCCCAATTCCCTGGCTGCTTTGGCCAGCACCGGGCTTGCACCCGTTCCTGTTCCGCCGCCCATCCCGGCGGTGATAAAAAGCATCTTGGTATTGGAACCCAACATCCGCTTGATGTCTTCAATACTCTCGATGGCCGAGTTTTCGCCGACAGTGGGATCGGCACCGGCTCCCATCCCTTCCGTGAGGCTGGCCCCCAACTGTACCTTGTTCGGTATGGAACTCAGCTCCAACGCCTGCGCGTCTGTGTTGCAAACGATGAAATCCACGCCGCTGATTCCCTGCTTATACATGTGGTTCACCGCGTTTCCGCCACCTCCACCTACGCCAATTACCTTGATAATTGCCGATTGCTCCTTTAACATTTCAAATTTGAAAGACATATCTCAATCGTATTTTGCTCCAATAGAGCGTGATACAAAACTCATTCCGACTCAATATTCGTAGTGTAATAATAGCACTTTTTACACAATGGTTTTCCACAATTGTTGGTAATGTGGAAAAAATAGCGGTTGTTGAAAACTATTTCTTGCCTAGGTACGACGCGTCATCGATCTCATTCCCGTCTTTGATGATATCGCGGAACCACTTGAACAATCCCTTTTCTTTGCTTTCGCCTTGGACAATTCTCCCGATGGACAGGCGATCTTTTTCTTTGTCCTCGCTCATTTCTTCCTGTTCTTCTTCTGCCTGGATGCCCTTGATCAGCAAACCGATGCCTGTGGCGTATAACGGGCTCTTCAGTTCGTCATAACTGTTTTTGGGCAACACTTCATTTTTCGCGAGGTGCTCATTGGGGAAGCCGACGCGGCAATCGATACCCGTGATGTATTCAACCAACTGAACAAGGTGCTTCAATTGGGCGCCGCCACCGGTGATAACGATCCCTCCGATCAGCTTGTTTTCGTAGCCCGACGATTTAATTTCATAGTAAACGTGTTCGATAATCTCCTCCATCCGCGCCTGGATGATGTAGGCCAGATTCTTGACCGAGATTTCCTTTGCGTCGCGCCCGCGCAGCCCGGGGACACTGATAACTTCGTTTTCCTTGTTCTCGTCGGCAAGTGCCGACCCGAACCGGATCTTCAATAGTTCGGCCTGGTTGCGCAGTACGGAACACCCTTGTTTGATGTCCTCGGTTACGATATTGCCACCCAATGGGATTACCGCCGTATGGCGGATGATACCTTCATGGAAGATGGCGACATCGGTTGTACCACCACCGATATCCACCAGTACCACGCCCGCGTCCTTGTCGGCCTCGTCAAGTACGGCCTCGGAAGACGCTAGCGGCTCAAGGATCAGGTCCTGCACCTCCAAAGAGGCGTTGACGATACATTTCTTGATGTTTTTAACAGCACTCACCAACCCCGAAATGATATGGAAGTTTGCTTCCATCCGGCGTCCTGCCATGCCAATGGGATCTTTTATCCCCGGCTCGTTGTCAATGGTAAATTCCTGCGGCAGCACGTGGATGATCTCTTCGCCCGGAGGGAGCACCAATTTGTACATATCTTCGATGAGCCGTTCTATATCCAGTCGGTTGATTTCGCTGTCGTCCTTGCGCGTAAGGATACCGCGATGCTGGATGCTTTTGATGTGCTGGCCGGCGATGCCCACATTGACCACCTTGATATCCACATTGGACTGTCCGGCGGCCTCCTCCACCGCCTGCTTGATGCTGCTTACCGTTTTCTGGATGTTGGCTACAACCCCCCGGCTCACGCCGGACGACTCTGCTTTGCCCACGCCGAGGATTTCGATTTTGTTCGTGCCACTCCGGCGGCCCACGGTGACGCATATTTTCGTCGTACCAATGTCAAGCCCCACGATGATTGGCGAGTCCTTTTCCGCTGTTATTTTTGCTTTCATCTGTGTATAATTTGTTTTTTTGTTGTCAGATGGAACCTTTGATGATTAAAATAGTCATTGCCTTATGTGCTTAAATGCGAAGCATTCATGAACGCCTCTTATAATAAGCGCGAGAGTGAATAACATTATTTTAATCATGCCGGGTTCATAATTATTGAGTATTGTTGCTATTTATTGAACTATGAGTTGAATCCGGTATAATCACTATATCTTCCGGGTCGAAATGCGCACTGCGCTCGCAGATGATCTGCCCAGCAAACTTGAGGTTTACGGAGCTATACGCCCTTACACCCGTTTTGGGAACGATCTTACTGTAAAACAGCATTAATTTTTCGAATTTACGATCAAGCGAGTCGGCATTGCCCAAAATGATCCGTTGCCCCCCTACGCGAGGCACCAGCTCGATGTCATGTTGTTCATTCACATAAAGCTGCACCACCTGGCTGCTCCACAAGCTATCGCTGCTGATGTATTGGGCCGTTTTGAAAACATCGTCTACCAATTGGCTTTTTGTAGTGTCGAGCGTACCATCATACGGTTCCGAAACAAACCCATTGACCACCGGCACACGCGGCACGTACTTCAATGAAACGGGCATTTTATGCCCCTGTAGATCGATGTAAAAGTCGGGGCCATCGCGGTTTATGATCCGCACCACCGCTTCCCGTTGTTTAACCCGTACGGTCAACAATCCGTCCATATCCATGGTCACAACCGCAGAAAACACATAGGGAATCTGCTTCAGCTCTTGTTCGATTTGATGGATGGGAATGCTTTCCAGTGTCCGGCCTTCCAATTCGCCGAATTTCTCTACGAGCAATGCAGCGATATCTTTCTGCTCGATGAAGGATTCATTGCCCAACAAGATGACCCGCATCGCTGTACATGCCTGCTCATTGCTTTTGGTACCGATAAAACCCATCAACAAGATGAGTCCCGCGAGCAACACCACCCCTGTTGCACCGTACAGCAGGTTGCGCCAATTAAACCGATATGATGTGATGCTACCCATGTTCCAATATGGCTTTCAATGGTTTGACCAATAAATCGATATCTCCGGCACCCACGGTCACGAGCAGTTCCGGCCGCACGTTGCGCACATATTCCTTTATGTTGTCCGGGCTCGCGACATGCTTGTCGACAAGGACGATTTTTTCGAGCAGCATCTGCGCATCCACACCTTTTATAGGCATTTCCCGTGCCGGATAGATTTCCATCAGCAACAGGGCATCTACCATACCCAACGCTTCGGCGAATCCGGCGGCAAAATCGCGGGTCCGGCTAAATAGATGCGGCTGGAAGATAGCCGTCAGTTTCTTTTCAGGGTATAGTTGCCTGACAGCCGAAAAAAATGCCTTCAACTCCTCGGGGTGATGGGCATAGTCATCAATATAAACGGCATCTTCGGTCCTTACGACATACTCAAACCGCCGTTTCACACCCGCAAATGACGAGAGTGCTTTGGTGATTTTGGCTATGGGGATTTCCAGCAGTTGCGCCACGACGGTTGCAGCAACGGCGTTTTCAATGTTGTGCCGTCCAGGCACACCGAGGCGTATGTCTGCTACGCGTTCCCCGCCGCGCACGTAGTCAAAATAAAACTCCCCCTTTTTGACGCGGACTTGATCGGCGTAAGCGTCGGCCACCTCGGTGGCCGAATAGTGGATATCAGCTTCGAATGGTAGCCCCCCCTTGACTATACGCTTACCGTCGCTATGCAATTGGCCCAAAAACAACCGGAACGACTCATGGAGTTGATCTTTATCACCGTAAATATCCAGGTGGTCGGCATCAGCCGACGTTACGACGGCAATATCCGGATACAACGTGAGGAAAGACCGGTCGAATTCATCGGCCTCCACCACCATGATGTCGTTGTCGGAAAAAAGCACATTGGTATGGTAGTTCGTACTCAACCCTCCCAAAAAGGCCGAACAACCGACGCCGCTATCCGTTAGGATATGGGTGATGAGTGCCGTGGTGGTGGTCTTGCCATGGGTACCCGCAACAGCGATGGTAAACTTACGCTGGCTGATCAGTCCCAGCACCTGCGACCGTTTGAATAGCGCGTGGCCCAACACCTGGAATTGGTTGAGGATGCCCAATTCGCCCGGCACGGCCGGGGTGTAGATAATTAAGGTATGCTCATCGGCGGTTTTAAAAGCGTCGTTGACCACGTCGAAGTCATCGGCATAGTTTACGGCAATACCTTCCGCCACCAGCTGCCGTGTCAGTTCGGTTTCCGTTTTGTCATACCCGCCCACCAGACAACCCATATGGCGAAAATAACGTGCCAGGGCGCTCATGCCAATGCCACCGATTCCGATGAGGTAAACTTGTCTGATGTCGCTTATATTCATGCTGTTTTTTTGCTATTTTGCTTTTTGCTATTTGCCTATCGTTTATCATCCCCAGCCAACCTCAACACTTCCCGTGCAATGACTTCGTCGGCATCAACGATGGCCAACTCCTTCAAATTTGCACATAGCATCTCACATTGCCGCTGGTCATCCAGTAAAGCCAATGCTTCGGTTATCAGTTTCCGCGGAGCCTCGGCATCCGTTACCATCAATGCCGCTGAGCGGTTGACCAGCGCCTGTGCATTCTTCGTTTGGTGGTCTTCTGCCACATTGGGCGAAGGCACCAAGATCGTTGGCTTGCCCACCACGCAGAGTTCGGCAATGGTGCCCGCGCCGGCCCTCGCGATGATGGCATCAGCAGCCGCATAGGCAAAATCCATGCGCTGCAGGAAGGGGGTCAGTTTTACATGCTCGCCATATTCCGCGTTAACGGATTCGCGCAGTGAATCGTAATAATATGCACCGCACTGCCAAACTACCTGTATATTGGCGGCAACCAAACGGTCCAACCCATCACGCATACTTTCATTCAATGTACGTGCGCCAAGGCTGCCACCGGTGAGGAGGATAGTTTTCCTTTCCGGAGAAAGCCCCAATGCCGCCGTCGCCTCGGGCCGTTTATCGGCTATGGTTACCGCCTCGCGCCGAATCGGGTTTCCGGTAAATAAGATTTTCTCTTTGGGGAAGAACCTGTCCATGCCTTCGAATGCCACACATACCGTTGCCACCTTGCCGGCCAACCGTTTGTTTGTGATCCCGGCATATGAATTCTGCTCCTGGATGAGAGCCGGCACCCCCATCCGCACGGCGGAATGGAGCAATGGTCCGGAGGCATAGCCGCCCACGCCCACGGCGACATCCGGCCGGAAATCACGGATAATCTGCCGCGCTTTGCGGATACTTCTGTACAGTTTGAAAGGCAGGGCCAGGTTTTTCCAAAGCGACTTCCTGTTAATACCCTGGATGTCGAGACCGATGATCTCATAACCCGCGGCAGGCACCTTTTCCATTTCCATTTTGCCATTGGCCCCCACAAACAACACCGCGGTGTCGGGCGCCAACCGTTTCAACGCATTGGCAATGGCGATGGCTGGGAAGATATGCCCCCCGGTACCGCCTCCGCTTATGATAATCCGCTTTGCCATTGTCGTTAACTTTGCTTTTTGCTCTTTGCTCCTCACTATCCCATTGCCGGGATTTCGCCTACAATCACTTTCTTGCTTTGTTCGTTTTGTTTGCCCACCCCTTTCATCTCGTCGATATTGCGGCTTACGCTCAGGATGATACCGAAGGCTAAACTGGTGAATAATATGGATGTTCCACCCATGCTCACGAGCGGCAGCGGAATCCCCGTTACGGGGCCCAGACCAACCGCCACGGCCATGTTGCCCAACGCCTGCAGCGCCAGACTGAAGCCTAGCCCCGCCGCCAACAAGGCACCGAATGCCTTGGGGCTCAGCGTGACGATCCGGATGCACCGGAACATCAATGCCACGTATAGGCAAACCAGGATAACGCCTCCAATCGCGCCGTATTCCTCAATGATGATGGCAAAAATAAAGTCGGAATACGGGTGTGGCAATACGTTCCGCTGTGTGCTATTGCCCGGACCTTTGCCGAACAGCCCGCCGGAGGCGATGGCAATCTTCGCATGGTCTGCCTGAAAGGATTTTTCGGAATCCGCTTGCTCGCCGCTCAGGTAGGTTTCCACCCGCGACATGTAGGTTTCCCGCCGTGGCCCTAACGATACGACCAATACCAACAATACGAATACCCCTAGGCAGACATAAGCGATCTGCTTGATACTGATGCGACCGATGATCAACAATAGTACGCTTACACCGAATAACATCAGCGCCGTGGATAGGTTTGCCGGTGCTATAAGGACGAATATCGCGCAGACCGACCCCATAATGGGCAGGAAGGCTTTTTTGACATCTTTGATATTTTCCTGTTTGCGTGTCAATGTCCGTGCGAGAAAGGTAATCAGGGCCAGTTTCGCCAAATCGGAGGTTTGGAACGTTTGGTTAATCACCGGGATCGTCACCCAACGGCTAGCTTCATTTACCGTATTGCCAAACAATAACGTATAGAGCAGCAATGGAATGGTAATAGCCATCAGGATTTTAGATATGCCGGCGTACCAACGGTAGTCGAGAAGGTGGGAGAAGTACATCAACGCAAAACCGCCGAATATGAGCAATGTATGCTTGATGAGGTATACTTCCGTACCCTTTCCCTCTTTATAGGCCAAGGTCCCCACAGAACTATACACGGCTAGTAGCGACCATACCGATAGCACGATGATAATGATCCACAACCATCGGTCTCCTTTTAATTTTGAAAATGCTTGTTCCATTTCTCTTTGGTTAACTCTCAGCTTCCTGCATTCAGCAGTCCACGTTTCATTGATCACAAATCCATTACAGCTTCTTTGAATTGGTTGCCGCGGTCCTCGAAATTCCTGAACCAGTCGAAACTCGCGCAGGCCGGCGATAACAATACCGTATCGCCTTTCTGGGCCAAATGCGAAGCCATCTCAACGGCATCGCGCATACTTGAGCTATTGACGATGATCTGTGCGTCGTCTTCCAGCGACTCATATATGCGGGAATTGTCTTTACCAATACATACGATTGCCCGCACTTTTGTTCTCACCAGCTCGCGCAGCATCTCATAGTCGTTGCCCTTGTCTACACCGCCCATAATCAATACGACATGGGGTGCAAAACTTTCCAGTGCATACCAAACGGCATTTACATTGGTTGCCTTGGAATCGTTGATGTAGTTGACGCCGGCAATGCACGCCACAAATTCCAGTCGGTGCGGAATGTTCTTGAACGAACCCATACTCTCCTTCATCGAAGCGTTGCGTAGTTCTTGTGCCTTGGCTACCAATCCGGAAGCCATGTTGTTGTACACATTGTGTTTACCCTGGAGGGAAAGTTCATTGATATCCATCGTAAAAATATCTTGGTTTGGTACGTTAATTACAAGTTCGTTATTGTTTAGGTAAGCGCCCGGCTCTACCTGTTCATGAAGGCTAAACGGAAGCATCTGTGCCGCGGTGGGGTACTTCCCCAGCGCCGCCTTGGTAACGGGGTCATCCGTACAGTAGATAAATAGGTCGTCGGGTTGCTGGTTCCTGACGATACGGAATTTTGACTCTGTATAGTTTTCCAACTTATGGTCATACCGGTCTAGGTGGTCCGGGGTGATGTTAAGCAACACCGCTACGTCAGCACGGAAATAGACCATATCATCCAACATGAAGCTACTCAGCTCCAACACATAGTAATCATGTTGCTCGCGGGCCACCTGCAAGGCGAAGCTCCGCCCAATATTACCGGCCAACCCCACGTTGAGGCCGGCTTGGCTTAAAAGGTGCCACGTTAGCATCGTAGTGGTAGACTTCCCGTTGGAACCGGTGATACCAATCAGCTTGGCATCGGTATATTGTGCAGCGAACTCGATTTCGGCAATCACTGGCGTTTGCTGGGCCTTCAGCTTTTGAACGATCGGCACGGTTGCGGGGATGCCCGGGCTCTTCACAACAAGGGCCGCATCCAGTACGATGGACTCCGTATGCATGCCCTCTTCGAACGGTATGCCTGCATCATGGAGCTGCTTTTTATAGTTATCGGCAATCGTCCCACTATCTGACACCCATACGTCAAACCCCTTTTGCCGGGCGAGTATGGCCGTGCCCACACCGCTCTCACCGGCACCGAGCACCACGAGTTTCCCCTGTTGCGGATAGTGATATGTGGGTATGGCTGCCATTTATTATCTCACTTTCAATGTCACGATGGTCAGGATAGCAAGGAGGATACTCAATATCCAAAAACGGGTCACGATTTTAGCCTCGTGGTATCCCTTCTTCTGGTAGTGATGGTGGAGGGGCGACATCCTGAAAATCCGGCGGCCCTCGCCATACTTCCGTTTGGTATATTTGAAGTACGACACCTGGATGATGACCGATAGATTTTCGACAAGGAAGACCCCGCATAAAATAGGAATGAGCAATTCTTTCCTGATCAATACCGCAAAAGCGGCAATGATACCGCCGATGGCCAGGCTACCCGTATCGCCCATGAATACTTGTGCCGGGTAGGAGTTGTACCAAAGGAATCCCGTGCAAGCCCCCACAAATGCACCTGCGAATATCACCAACTCGCCCGAGTTGGGTATGTACATGATGTTGAGGTAATCGGAAAAAATCACGTTGCCCGACACGTAGGCCAGAATGGCAAGGGTACCCCCTATGGTGGCCGAAGTGCCCGTGGCGAGTCCGTCGATGCCATCCGTGATGTTGGCCCCATTGGATACGGCCGCCACAATGAAAACAACGACAACCAAAAATACCATAAACGTCAACAGGGACCCATTGGCACCGAATAGGCTTAATACCTTGGCATAATCGAACTCGTTGTTCTTATAGAAAGGAATATTGGTTTTTGTAGACTTCACATCCTTTGTATAGTAGGTCTGCCCGGTATCGCCTTGAATGTGCCTCTCAACGGTTGCTCCCGGCGTAGGGTTGGCCACTGTCTCCCTTACCACGATATCCGGATGGAAATACATGGTGCACGCAATGATGATACCCAATCCCACTTGGCCAACAATCTTGAACCTACCCGCCAACCCTTCTTTATTTTTACGGAACACCTTGATGTAGTCATCTAAAAAACCGATCGTTCCCATCCATACGGTGGTGACCAGCATCAGGATGACATAAATATTCTCAAGTTTGGCAAAAAGAAGCGTTGGCACCAAAATCCCGGCAAGTATAATCAGCCCGCCCATCGTTGGCGTACCTTGCTTTTGCTTTTCACCTTCGAGCCCCAGGTCGCGGATAGTTTCCCCTACCTGCTTGGCACGCAACAAACGGATGAGCCGGCTACCATAGCCCGTGGTTATAATCAACGATACGATAACGGCTATGGCCGTACGGAACGAGATGTATTGCCACAACCCCGATCCGGGCACGTGGATGTAGTCTTCTAGCCAAGTAAACAAATAGTACAACATAGCTTATTACCGTTCGTCCAATGCATTAGTTAATGTTTCACGATCATCGAAGTCAACCCGTTGACCGTTGATTTCCTGGTATTTTTCATGCCCCTTGCCTGCTACCAGTACAATATCGCCCGCCTGGGCGAGATGGCATGCCGCCCGGATGGCCTCCCGCCTATCGGCAATGGAGAACGTATTCCGTTTTCTATCACGGGGGATACCAGCCTCCATGTCCTTGATAATTTCCAAGGGGTCTTCCGTGCGCGGATTATCTGATGTGATGATTACCTTATCACTATTTTCAACGGCTACCGCAGCCATTTTAGGGCGCTTTGCCCGGTCCCTGTCCCCGCCGCATCCAAGCACCGTAATGATCTGTTGACTCTCTTTGCGAAGGGCGCGGATAGTTTCCAACACATTCCGTACAGCATCCGGGGTGTGCGCATAGTCCACAATGCCGATAACCCCTCCTTTGGAGATGACGGTATCAAAACGCCCCTCAGCACCCGAGATATTACTAAGTGCCGTAAGCACCTTCATCGTCTCTTGCTCCAAGAGGATGGCCGCACCATAAACTGCCGCCATGTTGTAAGCATTGAACCCTCCGACCAACTTCACCCATACTTCGTGCCCATCCAGTTGGAGTAGCATACCATCAAAATGACTCTCAATTACCTTTGCTTTAAAGTCGGCCATGCGCTTGAGCCCATACGTTTTTTTATGTGCAAAGGTATTCTGCAACATCACGGCCCCATTTTTATCATCGGCATTGGAGAGTGCGAATGCAAAGGGGTTGAGGTCATCGAAAAACCGCTTTTTTGCCCGTATATAGGCGTCGAACGTCTTATGGAAATCCAAATGGTCGTGCGTGATATTGGAAAAAATGCCGCCTGCGAAATTGAGGCCGGCTATCCGCTGCTGCACGATGGCGTGCGAACTCACTTCCATGAAACAATAATCGCACCCCGCATCAACCATTTCCTGCAGCAATCCATTCAACGCAATCGGATCCGGCGTGGTATGCGTGGCGGCCACCGTCAGTTTCCCTACTTGATTCTGCACCGTGGAAACCAGGCCCGCTTCATACCCCAATTGCATGAAAAGCCTATAAAGTAGGGTGGTAATGGTGGTTTTTCCATTGGTTCCCGTAACCCCCACGAGCTTTAGTTTAGTGGATGGGTTTCCGAAATAATTGGCTGCCGACACGCCCAAAGCGAAGGCCGTGTCTTCCACCTGGATATAGGTCACCTCATCGTTGGTAGCTTTAGGCAGTTGTTCGCAAAGCACCACGGAAGCACCGCGTGCAACCGCATCGTCAATATAATGGTGGCCATCTACCTGTGTGCCTACCACCGCCACAAACATACTGCCATCGGTGGCTTTGCGCGAGTCAAAGCACAGGCCGCCTATAGCCACGTGCAGGTTGCCGACCACGTGACGTACCGGAATGCCATGAAGTATGTCCTTGAGCGCTGTCATTTCAATTCAATCGATATGGATGCCCCAACATTGACCTTCTGACCCGCCGCTAGGGATTGGGCGATTACTTTTCCCTTTCCTTTTACGGTGGTGCGGTAGCCCGAATTTTCGAGGGCATACAACGCATCGATAAGGCCCATTCCCGCTACGTCGGGCACCACGCCCGCCGTTATCGCGTTATCCGAAAAGGCAATCCCTTTCACGGTATCAATATGTTGTACCGGCTCTGCAGAAGCATAGGTGGCTTTTACACCCAACGCATCGTATACACGGAGGGTAGCGGCTTTAGACCCTTTAAGTGAGGGGGGTAGTTCGGTGTTTCCGACATAGCGCATGCGGTCGAAATCATCTTGGAGGTCGAGGTCATTGGCATACACCATATCGGCCAGCTCGCGGAACACCGGCCCCGCTATCGATGCTCCATAATACCCGTTACGGGGGTTCTGTACCACCACAATCATCGAATATTTCGGATGATCGGCAGGGAAATAACCGGCAAACGACGACTGGTATTTGCGATTGCGGTAACCCGCCGCGCCGTCTGCCATTTGCGCGGTCCCGGTTTTACCGGCCATAGACAGCTGTGGATTACGTAGCCGCTTGCCAGTGCCTTCGGTCATTACCCCCGCCAGCATGTCCTGCAGTTTGGCGATGGTACTGGCCGAGGCGATTTGTTCGTTGATGACACGGGTATCGAAATGTTCCACGGTATTGCCCAGTCGCCGGATCTCCTTCACGAAAAGCGGTGCTACCATCTTGCCGTCATTTGCAACTGCGTTGTATAGGCTGAGTGTTTGCAATGGGGTCAATTTCAATTCGTACCCGTAGGCCATCTGTACCAGGGATAGACCGCTCCAACTTTTGCTATCGGGTGTCTTGATCAGCGGATTGCCTTCGCCCGGTATTTGCAGCCCCAACGGTTCATTGAGGTGCAGCTCATGCAGCCGTTTCGTGAAAGCGGCCGGATTATTTTTATAGTACGTGTTGATGATTTTGGTAATAGCCACATTCGACGACACCTCAAACGCCTTTTTCACGGTTACCGTGCCGTAGGAATGGGTGTCGCGGATGGTGTGCCGATGCACCTGATAGGTGCCGTTCCCGGTTTCAACGATGGTATTCGTATCGATCTTGCCGTCGTCAAGTGCCACGAGGTAGGACGCCAACTTGAAGGTGGAACCCGGCTCGGCGCTTTGGGCGATGGCATAGTTGAACTTTTCCCGGTATACACCTTCTTCAACCCGTGTAAAATTGGCCACTGCGCGTATTTCTCCCGTGGCGACTTCCATCAAAATGACGCAGCCATTATCGGCATTGCTGGCTATCAGTTGCTTTTCGAGTGCCCGCTGCGCCATATCCTGCATATTTACGTCGATGGTGGAAATGATATCCGCACCATCTACCGGCGCCACTTCAATCTCCCGGTTTACCGGCATCCATACCCCGCCGGCTATGCGACGTACTAAGCGTTTGCCGCTCTTGCCGTCGATATATTCACCATACGCACCTTCCAAGCCAACATGCACCTCTTCCTCGGCCACCTTGTAGCCAATGGTACGCGCAGCAAGGTTGGTAAAAGGGAGGATACGTTTGTTTTTCCGTTCGGCAATCAAACCGCCTTTGTATTTACCCAGATTGAAAATCGGAAATTGCTTCACTTCCTTCAATTCCTGATGGCCCACATCGCGCTTTAGCAGGTAATACCTGTTTCCGTCTTTGCGTGCCTTTTTGAGCAACTGCGAATATTGGGCAGACGATTTGTCTTTAAAGAAGGCAGCCAATCGGGTGGCCAGGGAATCGACTTTGGCATAAAAAACATCGTCCGCTACGATACCCGGGGCAAGCAAATCCATTCGGAGGTCGTATTCGGGAACCGACGTGGCCAGCAAGCTGCCATCATTCGAATAGATATTGCCACGGACCGCCTCCACATCCACGTACCGGGTAGAAAGGCTGTCTGCCATCTCACGCCACTCCGCCCCTTCCACATACTGTAGGTGGAAGAGTTTCACCAACACCGCGATGGCGAAAAGTACAATCAGCCCGAATGACAGGTAGACTCTTAGCAATATGTCGGTTCTGATGTTCATGCCTTTTATGATTTAGCTAACCTCTATTCATTTTTCTTTTCTCACCACCACTATTTTTTTAGGCGGCGCTGTCCGCTCCTTCAACCCCATGCTGTCCACCCGCTTGGCAATCTCGGTTTGGGTGGTGAGCTTCATCAGGTCGGCCGAAAGCGACTTATAATCCCAGTTCATCTCTTTCACCTCTTTGCTCAAATGGTCAATTTGGCGCACGGTCCGCTCGGCATAATGCCGATTGGCGATATAGAGAATGGCCAGCAACCCTACGAAAGCAATGAAAGGGATGTACCCCACGAACGCCGACGATGAAAACCGCTCCGTGGAAAACAACGACTGAAAAAAATTGCGGGTAGCATCCGCTTTCTCTTCCACCGTTTCCTGCAGTTCGGCTTGTTGTTCTTCGCTCAGCGGCCGTCGTTTGTATGCGTTTCCTGCCATGGTATCTAAACTTTCTCTGCTATCCGCAGCTTAGCGCTACGCGCCCTGCTATTATGGGCCACTTCCCCATCCCCCGCTACGATTGCTTTGCGGCTTATCGCTTTCAACGGCTTCATCTCATTGCCGTAGAAATCCTTCTCTACCGTACCCTTGAATTTGCCGGTAGCTATGAAGTTCTTCACCAGCCGGTCTTCCAACGAATGGTAAGACATCACCACCAGTCTCCCTCCGGGCTTCAACATGGCAACGGTTTGCTGCAAAAACTGTTGCAAAGCCTCCAGCTCGCCATTCACCTCGATGCGAAGCGCCTGAAACAACTGCGCATGGTATTTGTGTTCCTTGCCGCGGGGCACCACTTTCTTTACAACCTCCTTCAGCTTCCCTACGGTATTGATGGGCTGTACGAGCCGCGCCGTGACAATGGTCTTTGCCAACGTGCGCGCATTGTGAAGTTCCCCATACATCCCAAAGATGCGATGCAGCTCGGCTTCCGAATAAGTATTCAGCACCTGTTTGGCATCCAGTTGTCCAGCCTGGTCCATACGCATGTCCAATTCCGCTTCAAAGCGGGTGGAAAATCCGCGTTGGGCATCGTCAAACTGGTGCGACGACACCCCTAGATCCGCAAGAATGCCGTCAACGGCACCTACCCCGTGAAACCGCAGGTTGTTTTTCAGGAACCGGAAGTTCTGGTGTATGAGCACGAACCGCTCATCATCTATTGCGTTTCGCAACGCATCGGGATCCTGATCGAAGGCATACAGCCTGCCATCTGCCCCCAAATATTTCATGATTTCTCTTGCATGCCCCCCGCCTCCGAACGTAACATCCACATAGGTGCCGCTAGGTTCGATTGCCAATGCTTCTATGCATTCGCGCAACATAACCGGCACGTGGTATCCGCTATTCATCATCCGTATCCGTTAAGCCATCGCCCCCCATCACCTCCTCTGCCAACGCCGCAAAATCATCGTCCTCATCGTCTTCCCACAATTTATGGTATGCCTCTTTAGACCAAACTTCTATCTTGTTAAATTGGCATGATAACACAATCTCTGTTTCAATCTGACCATATTCAAGCAACGACTTCGGCAACAAGACGCGCCCCGCCGAATCCAACGACAATTCGGTAGCACCGCGGGTAAAGTCGCGGATAAACTTTCGGTTCCTGGCCTTATAGGTATTCAACTTTGCCAGCTTTTCGGTAATCTTATCCCACTCACTCCTTGAATATATAACGAGATGCTTCTCAAATCCACGATTGATAACAAGCCCAGAACGCTCAGCATCAGGCATTTGCCTTTTGAGCGCAGCTGGCAACACCATCCTTCCTTTGGTGTCTAGCTTACAATCAAATTCGCCGATTAAATGGCCCATAGATACACTTCTCGCAATAAATACGATGTAAAAGTAGGAATTTACTCCACTTTCCCCCACTTTTTCCCACAAAAAAGTTTTCCACACTCAACGCCGTTTCTTTCCCTGCGGGTATTCACCCCCATGCGCCGTCGCTCCTTCCGGAAAGCACCGCGGAACATGTAGTAGAACGGCTACAAAATCAAAAAATCAAGCGGGCTTTATGGCCTCGCCGCTCCTATTATAGGCATCTTTGCATGGATAGGATGATTCACGTCTATAATCGATTATGCGTTTAGCCATTATCACCAGTGCATTTCTGATTTCATTGACTCCCTTGCAGTCATGCGAAGAGCGCATGGAGTTAACTCCTACGCAATGCGATTGCGACATCGATGGCCTGCAACTATCCGAACAGAGTTTGGTTACTTATCAGGTGGCCGCGTACGAGGAAGCCTTCGTATCTTCGGTCACCTACCACACGAACGATGGCCTTGTAACCACCAACCATCCTTCCCTCCCCTTCAGTACAACCGTTCAACTGGCAAAAGGTGAAACCATTGCCCTACAAGTTAAGGGCAATCCGGGCACAGGAACCATCGTATTGACTTACGAGACCAACAACGGTCCACATACGCCCAATATATCGAGTAGCAGCGTGTCGAAAGTGTGGGTTTTAGAAAACGGCATCTGTCAATAACAAACGACGACACTCACATACAATACACTAATTACAAGTCAATTACAAGGATGTAGACATATTACTACATCCCGTTCAAACCAATCGTACTACTTTTGTTCCGTCATCACTGGTTCGTATTGAATCTGGAATGTAAATTCACCATAACACTGTCAGTCGGATGAAAAAGAAAAAAATACTCATCGTAGAAGATCAGCTTATCATCACCATGGATTTGGAGTACATGCTTCAGGAATTGGGGTATGACGTTTGCGGCATTTGTACGAATTATGACGATGCCGTATCGGCCATCAGAACCAACCGGCCCGACCTTATTTTGGTAGACATCATCTTATATGGTGAAAAAACAGGTATCGATCTCGCCCACGAAATCAACGCCTCTTTCCATACCCCATTTATTTTCCTCACGTCACATGCGGACCGCAGCACCATCGAAGCCGCAAAATCAACGAATCCGGCCGGCTACATCGTAAAACCTTTCAATAGGAACGACGTATATGCGTCTATCGAAATTGCGCTCAACCAAGTCGAAACAAAGGAAGAGAGTCAGAGCATTTTTCTCCCCGACGGCAAGCATAAGACGAAAATACCGATGGATGACATGATATACGCACATGCGGAGGGCAACTATACCACCTTCATTACAACAACCAAGAAAATCGTGCTCCGCAAATGCCTCAAGGAGGTGGCGGAAACCATCCTAAACAACAAGAAGTTTGTCAGGATTCACAAATCTTACCTGATCAACACAGACGCTATCCGGGCCCGCAGCGCTTCCAACATCTTGCTAAACAACGGTGATAATCTACCGTTGGGCCGCGCTTATATGGGAAGCCTGTGCTAGTGGATCAGTTTGGAAAAACTCCCTAAACCGCTCTCCTTAGTTCGGAAAAAACCGCTATTTTTGCCGTTCTAGATAAAAGAGCATGCATAGAACACATACTTGCGGAGAGCTGACCCTCTCGGACTTGGGTAAAACGGTTGTACTTAGTGGTTGGGTACAGAAATCCCGTGATTTGGGCGGGATGACATTTATCGATGTACGGGATCGGTACGGTGTCACCCAACTGGTGTTCGATCCGGCCGACGACGAGTCGTTGCGGGCCGAAGCCCGCGCCCTTGGCCGGGAGTACGTGATCAAAGTGACAGGCAAGGTGATTGAACGCGAGAGCAAGAATCCGAAGCTGTCCACGGGCGAGATTGAAATAAAAGTGGTACGACTCGAAGTGCTCAACTCCGCGAAGCTCCCCCCCTTCACCATTGAAGACGATACGGACGGTGGCGACGATTTGCGAATGAAATACCGCTACCTCGACCTCCGCCGCAACCCGGTGCGGAACAACCTCGTTTTACGGCATCGGCTTGCGCAGGAAACTCGCAATTACCTGGATCGCCACCATTTCCTCGAAGTGGAAACACCGGTACTCATCAAGTCCACACCGGAGGGTGCCCGCGATTTCGTGGTACCAAGCCGGATGAATCCAGGCGAGTTCTATGCGCTCCCCCAATCACCGCAGACGTTCAAACAACTCTTGATGGTATCGGGCTTTGACCGCTATTTCCAGTTGGTCAAATGTTTCCGCGATGAGGATTTGCGGGCAGACCGACAGCCGGAATTCACACAGATAGACTGCGAAATGGCCTTTGTGGAACAGGAAGACATCCTCCAACTCTTCGAAGGCCTCATAAAACACCTATTCAAGCAAATAAAAAACATCGATCTAGGGGAAGTACCCCGCCTACCTTACGACGAGGCCATGCGCCTATACGGCTCAGACAAACCCGACATCCGCTTCGGCATGCCGTTCGTCGAACTCAATGCGGTACTCCAAGGTGCTGGCTTCCCGGTATTTGACCAAGCGGCGCTCGTGGTAGGCATCAATGCCGAGGGTTGCGCTTCGTACACCCGTAAGCAACTCGATGCATTGACGGACTTCGTGAAACGACCCCAGGTAGGAGCATCGGGCTTGGTATACCTACGATACAACGAAGACGGCACATTGAAGTCGTCTGTCGACAAATTCTACAGCCCCGAGCAACTGGCGGCGTGGGCGCAGGCTTTTGATGCCAAGCCGGGCGACCTCATGCTGGTCATGGCCGGCAATACGGACCGCGCACGAAAGCAATTGAGTGAACTCCGGCTGGAAGTTGCTTCACAATTGGGCCTGCGCGATAAAAACACGTATGCCCCCCTATGGGTAACGGATTTTCCCTTACTGGAATGGGATGAGGAGTCGGGGCGCTACCACGCAATGCACCACCCCTTTACATCGCCGAAAGCGGAAGACATCCCTTCACTGGAGACACAGCCGGGCAGTGTCCGCGCCAATGCTTATGACCTGGTCATCAACGGCACCGAAATTGGCGGTGGCTCCATACGGATACATGACCGCGACCTCCAATCGCTGATGTTCAAACACCTGGGCTTTACAGCCGAGGAAGCGCAGAAGCAATTCGGATTCCTGCTAGAAGCATTTACGTACGGTGCCCCTCCCCATGGCGGCATTGCTTTCGGCTTTGACCGGTTGGCCGCTGTTTTCGCTGGGTTGGACAGCATCCGCGATGTAATCGCGTTTCCGAAGAACAATGCCGGGCGCGATGTGATGATCGATTCACCGTCGGCAATCGCGGAAGCACAGCTGGCCGAATTGAGCATCGCGCTGCGCTAGCGCCACAACAGTTCAGCTATTTCTGCGTTATTGATATAATAACACGTTGCGTATGTCGTCTGCACAAGAAGCCACCTTCCTCAAAGAAAGTGCCGCCAAGGCTTTTGAACCCCGTCACCGGGAAATCATTAATTACAATATAGATAAGTACGACGACGCGGTCAACCGGGGGCTTCCGCTGTTCAACCACCTCGAAAACTCAAAACGGAAGGCCCATATCATCAAGTGGCGGGTGATGGAAAACCTGGATAAGCTGCTGCCCGAGTTCGAGTCGAATTTCCTACGGAAGGGGGGCAAGGTTATCTGGGCGAACGATGCCGCGGAAGCACGTGAAGAAATCGGCAAGATCCTAGCCCAAGCCGGTGCCAAAACGGTGGTCAAATCCAAATCAATGACCACGGAAGAAATCGAGCTCAACGAATTTCTTGCAGAAAACAACATCAAAGCCATCGAGACGGATCTTGGCGAATATATTGTGCAATTGCTGGGGCAAAAGCCCTACCATATCGTCACACCCGCCATGCACCTAAGCCTGGCAGATATACAGGCGCTATTCCACCAGCATTTCGGCACGCCGCCCGAGTCTACGGCCCAAGAGCTGACGCTGAAGGCCCGCGAACTCCTTCGGGAACAATATACCACAGCCGATGTAGGCATCACAGGCGGGAATTTCCTGATCGCGGAAACCGGTAGCGTGGCGATCACAGAAAATGAAGGCAATGCCCGGCTTTCCACCACTTTTCCGAAAATCCATATCGCCATCGTGGGCATCGAGAAGATCGTCCCCTCACTGAACGACTTGGACCTGTTTTGGCCACTGCTTTCGACCCATGGTACCGGACAACGCCTCACGGTGTACAACAGCATCGTCAGTGGGCCACGGCAAGAGGGTGAAACGGACGGGCCCGAGGAAATGTATGTGGTACTGCTAGACAACGGCCGCACCGAGCTATTGGCCCAGAAAGACCAACGCCAGGGACTATACTGTATCCGCTGCGGCGCCTGCCTCAATGCGTGCCCCATCTACAAAAATGTAGGTGGCCATACATACAACACCACTTACAGCGGCCCCATCGGATCGCTCATCACGCCGCACCTCCGGGGCATGGCTGAATTTAAACATCTCAGCTACGCATCGAGCCTTTGCGGCAAATGTTCCGAAGTATGCCCGGTCAAAATCGATATCCACAAAATGCTCCTGCTCAACAGACGTGATGCCGTAGCTGCCCGACTTCCCTCCAAAACGGAACGGCTTGCGTGGAAAGGCTTTACCTACGCCATCACCAAGCGTAGGCTCGTTGATTTTTTCGGTGGCAAGTTCAAGAATTTTTTACTACGGACTTTTTTCAGGAAAGCATGGGGCAAGCAACGCCAACTTCCACACGTCGCTGAGAAATCATTCAGCCAGCAATGGAAAGAGCAAAGCAAGTAATCACTCGAGTTCTGCCGATTTTGCCCATATGTTGATCGAGCCGTCTTTTGCGTAATTGTCGATTTCTGCCAGTTCCGTTTCGGAAAAATCAAGGTTGGCTAGCGCGCCGGCGCAATCAACCACCTGCTCGGGCCTGCTCGCGCCAATCAATGCCGAGGTTACACGGCCGCGCCGCAGTACCCAAGCAATCGCCATTTGGGCCAATGTCTGCCCCCGCCGCTGTGCAATGGCGTGCAATGCACGGATACGCTCCATGTTTTCGTCATTCAAGAAACCGGAACGGAAAGAAGGCCTCTTTTTTGCCCGGCTATCGGCCGGGACACCCTGCAGGTATTTGTCGGTGAGCATCCCTTGGGCCAGCGGCGAGAATACGATCGATCCCATACCCAGATTGGCCAGCGTATCGAGCAGGCCATCCGTTTCCACCCACCGGTTGAGCATGGAATAGCTCGGCTGGTGAATCAGGCAGGGTGTACCCAACTCACGCAAAATAGCCTCCGCCTCCCGCGTACGCTTCGTATTGTAGGAGGAAATGCCCACATATAATGCCCTACCCGACCGGACAATGTGATCCAATGCCATCATGGTTTCTTCCAACGGGGTCTGCGGGTCAAACCGATGGGAATAAAAAATGTCTACATAATCGAGCCCCATCCGCTTGAGGCTTTGGTCGCAGCTGGACACCAAATATTTACGGCTTCCCCATTCGCCGTAAGGTCCCGGCCACATGTCGTACCCGGCTTTCGAAGAGATGACCAACTCGTCCCGGTAGCCCGCGAAATCTTCTCTCAGTATGCGGCCAAAAGCCGATTCCGCACTACCTGGTGGCGGGCCGTAGTTATTGGCAAGGTCGAAGTGGGTAATGCCCAGGTCAAATGCCTGGCGGCATATCTGTTGCTTGGTGCCATGCGGTATGTCGTGTCCAAAGTTATTCCACAAACCAAGGGAGATGGCGGGCAATTTCAGCCCACTATTACCACAGCGGTTATAGACCATGCTATTGTAACGGTTAGGATCGGGTTTCCAATTCATAGTATCGTATGTTTGCATCCGTAATTCAAATCGCATACCTCGCCATCGGGGCTACATCCTGCCCTACGAATTCATGGGCAAGGTATTTATGGTGGCCGGCAATGGCAATCATCGCCGCGTTGTCTGTACAGTATTCGAAACGTGGGATAAATACCTGCCACCCCTCCTGCTTACCCAACGCTACCAATCCGTTCCGTAAGCCGGAATTGGCCGATACACCGCCCGCGATCGCCACCTGGGTCACACCTGTTTCACGGGCTGCCCGCCGCAGCTTATTGAGCAAAATGGAAACAATGCGCGACTGTACCGATGCGCATACATCGTCCAGGTGCAATTCAAGGAAATCGGCTTGCTCGCGTTGCTTTTGCTGCACGAAATAGAGGATGGCTGTTTTCAATCCGCTGAAGCTGAAATCAAGGCGTGGGATCTGCGGTTCGGGAAACGAAAATGCATCGGGGTTTCCATGCTGGGCGTGGCGGTCGATCAACGGCCCACCGGGGTAAGGGAGCCCCAGGATTTTAGCGGTCTTGTCGAACGCCTCCCCCGCGGCATCGTCGAGCGTTTGCCCCAGCAGTTCCATCTCGAAGTGGCTTTTCACCAATACCAACTGCGTATGCCCCCCCGAGACCGTGAGGCACAAGAAGGGGAACTCGGGCACAGGTTCGTCGATGAAATGCGCGAGAATATGCGCTTGCATATGATTCACTTCAATAAGCGGGATATTCCGGGCAAGCGCAAATGCCTTGGCAAAGGATGTACCCACCAATAACGACCCGAGCAGTCCGGGTCCCCGCGTAAACGCCACTGCATCTATATCATTTTTATGTACTTTTGCATCGCGGATGGCCTGTTCGACGGCCGGAATGATATGCTGTTGATGGGCACGTGATGCCAGTTCGGGTACCACACCGCCGAATTTTTCATGGACGGTCTGGTTTGCAATGATGTTTGAACAGATTGTTCCGTTCACGCTGATAGCAGCCGACGTTTCGTCACAGGAAGATTCAATGCCGAGGATGATGGGCATGGCAGTCAATATTTCGCGTTTTTAACGAAAGCAAACTTAGATAAAGTTGCTCCGAAATACAAACTAAAATTGCGCCGGATAAAAAACTGAGCGAAAAATTTTATTGCGGAAGGATATCAAAAAAATAGTAAAAATATCGTTGTGGACACTGGTCACCCTGTTACTTTTGCTAATAGGGCTCATCTATACCCTCCAATACCAGCCTGTCCAAACCTTTTTTGCAAAACGTGCCGCCAATTACCTATCGGATAAACTCCGTACCACCGTATCGTTGGATGGCGTTTATTTCAAACCGTTTTCCTCACTGGTACTCCGCGGTCTGTATGTGGCCGACTTAACGGGCGATACCCTGCTCTACGCTAGTGAATTGACGGCGTCGGTAAACCTTTGGAAAATACGTGACGGCCAGGTTACCATCAATAAACTGGCGCTCTCTGGCGGGTCGTTTTTCCTCAACCGGCAGGGAGACAGCAGCAACCTCGCGTTTATCGTCGACTATTTCCGGCCGGCCACTGCCCCCAAGGCATCAAAGGAAGGAAAGCAGATCGTACTCGATGTTGGCACGGTCGACTTGGCCGATATTTCATTCCGTTACCGGTACGGCGAAAGCCGTCCGACCAAGGGTATCGACTACCGCGATATCCGCCTGACCGGGCTTAGCGGCCATTTTAGCGATATCGACCTTGGCAGCCATCTCTTTAAATCCACTATCGAGGGCCTTACCTTCCGCGAAAAGAGTGGTTTCCATCTTCGCGAAATGCGTGCGGTCGCCGTGATAGATACCAATTACCTCGAGTTGGAAGACCTCTACCTCGAAACCAATCGGAGCCAACTAGGTGACTATCTCCGGTTCGGATATACGGATTTTTCCGCGTTCGCAAACTTCATGGAAGCAGTGACCATCGAGCTGAAGCTCGACCGTGCCCGGGTCAACTCCCGCGATATCGAGTTCTTCGCACCCGAAGTGGCGATAACGCAGTTTGACGTTGTGCTATCAGGCTTATTCACCGGAAACGTATCGGATATTTCGGCACGAGACGCCGTGCTCAGGATAGGCGACCGTACACGCTTATCGGGTAATTTCGATATCCGTGGCTTGCCCGACATCGAACACACCATCTTCGACATGAAGCTGCATCGGCTAGCCACGAACCGTGCAGACATTGAATCACTAGTAGGCCAATTGGGAAATAACCGCCAACTTGCGTTACCGGCGATATTCGACCGGATGGGTGACCTTGCTTACGAAGGTACGCTGGTGGGCACATACTATAACTTCGAGGCCATCGGCGTACTCGAAACCACCCTCGGTGCGGCCCATACCGCCGTCAACCTAAGCATCCGTGATGGCGGCCATTACTCGGGAAAAATCACGACCCCCCAGTTCGACCTGGGCACGTTGCTGCAATATCCCCAAATCGGGCATGGCGGTTTCGACATCGATATTGCCGGAGACGGCTTCACGCCCCGCGGCCTCAACAGCCACGTGGCGGGCAACGTAGCTTACCTGGACGTAAAGGGGTATCGCTACACCAACATCGATTTAGCCGGCGAGTTTTCTGAAATGCAGTTTACCGGAAATATTGAGGTCGATGATCCCAATTTACAGTTACTTTTTGACGGTGGCATCAACTTCAATCCGGAGCGCCCCGAGTATGCGTTTGACGCCACCGTGGGTTATGCACACCTACACAACCTCCACCTGTACAGCAAAACGCCAGTCATCATAGAAGGTGCAACGATTGCAACCAACTTCAATGGCAATGCGCTAAATAATATGCAGGGCAATCTGGCACTTTATAAGATTGGCTTTTTAAGCGATTCGTTGCGTTATGCCGTTGACTCACTGGTTCTCGAAGCCAGCGGCAACGAGGCGCACCGCACAGTTACGCTACGCTCGGACCTTGCAGATGCCACGGTAAACGGTGAAATGGATCTAACTACCCTGCACAACTATTTCAAATCGGTAGCCATGCAGTATGCCCCTTCCCTCGCGCTGGCAATCGGGCCAACGGGCAAACAAGCCTTCGACTTCAGTTTGCAGCTCAAAGACATCGAACCGGTCGCGGCGTTGGTAGTTCCCAAGCTTGCGCTGGGCGATGGAGCGATGGTGAATGCCCGGTTCTCTTCGGCAGACGGGACGGCAGCCATCAACCTTATCGTGCCGGATCTCTCGTACGGCATGATCCGTTTAAACCGCTTGATCGTGGATGAATCGGCCAACGACGGTGCTTTGCGCCTTTTGGTCACAGCAGACCGGATCAGTGTGACGGATAGCCTGTACATCAATAACGTAAACTTGTCTAATGTAATGGCGGGCGATAGCCTGCATTTCAATTTGAAATTGTCGGATATCACGGCAAGCAACCAATTAGACCTGAATGGCATGGTGAATTTCCAACGGGGGTTGCCCACACGGATACACATGCTCCCCTCTGCATTGGTGCTCAATGATGAGCGGTGGGAACTCGATGACAATGCCCTGGCTTATGTAAGCGATGGCGAAATCGATATCCACGGCCTAGAGATATCCAATCGAGGGCAAACGGCTCGTTTGGAAGGCATTGTTTCGGACAAAAGCGACCGCGAGGTCTCGTTTACGTTCCAGAACTTTAACCTCAGCACGTTTAATCCATTGATGGCATCGTCATCGATTAAACTCGATGGCATCCTCGATGGCCATATGGAGGTATCGTCGCTACTGAAGAGTCCCTTTGCGGTAGCCGATATGGTTGCAACCAACGTACGCCTCAACCAAACGCCGATAGGCGACGCCATACTACGGGCAGACTTTGATCGTGTCAGCGAACTGGTCAACGTCAACGTGGAAGCCGAACGCGGGGGGAGGAAAACCCTCAGCGCCGTGGGTACGTACGATGCGACGGCCGAGAACGACAAGCTCAACGTAAACGCGCATTTCAATCACAGTGAGTTGATTCTCTTCCAGCCACTGCTCGGCAAACTCGTATCCGATGTCAGCGGAACGGTCTCCGCCGACCTGCAGGTTACCGGCTCCGTATTAGCGCCCCAAATAAATGGCCGTTGCCGGTTGCATAACGCTGGGTTCACCGTCAACTACCTACAGGCACCTTATCGGATAGACGACGAGTTCGTACTGACCAACAGCACCATCCACCTGGACGGCTTGGTCATCACCGATCCACGGAACCGCAACGCCACCGCCAATGGGCATGTGGACATGCGCAACCCGTTGATTCCAGACGTCCAGGTGACTGTGGATGCTGCTGACTTCCTCGTACTAAACACGACTTTTCGGGACAACCCATCCTACTACGGCACAGCCTATGGAACCGGTAGGTTTTCCTTCAACGGCCCTACGAATGCGATGCAGATCAACATCCAGGCGCGCACCGATGCAGGCACGCGATTCCATATACCGCTCAACGCCGTCGGCACGGTGAGCGACAACGATTTCATCCGGTTCGTCAGCCATGACACCTTGGATGCGCCGCAAGCACGCCCACGCCTATTCCAAGGGCTGAGCATGAACATGGACCTGCAGATTACACCCGATGCGGAAACTAGCCTTTATACCGATCTGGGTGAGCTTACTGGCCGTGGGGAAAGTACGCTCTCCCTGCGTATGTCGAGTTTAGGTGATTTCGAGATGTTCGGTGATTATACAATCAATACCGGTAAGTTCACATTCACCGCACAGGATTTCATCAACAAGATATTCGAGATCAACGAAGGGGGAACCATCCGTTGGACAGGACAGCCTACCGACGCCACGATCAACCTGGCGGCCGTATACGGCCAACGCACCAGCCTTGCTGCTTTGTACAACGCGGCTGGGCGGGAAACCGTCGAACAGCGAGTGCTTGCCCATGCAGTCATGAACCTCAACGGCAACCTTATGCGGCCCGACATCACGTTCGGACTCAACTTCCCGAACGATCCCTATGTAAACGATGAGCTACAAAGCTACCTGAGCGATGCAAACAACGTAAACCAACAGGCATTGAGCTTGATTGTCCGACGGAGTTTCGCACCGGGTTCGGCAACCGATTTCAGCCGCGAATTAAACAACACATTACTCAGCGCGGGCACCGAACTGGCGTTCAATCAATTGAATAACTTGATCTCCCAATCCTTGAATATCAAGTTCGTCGATTTAAATATCCGGTCGCTCAACGATGCCAGCGCATCGCTCCGCCTTTTCAATGATCGATTGATTTTCACAGGCGGCGTCGCCGATATGCGAAATGTCAACGACCTCAATGTATTCAGCGACCGCATTGTCACCGACGCGGAACTGCGGTACTTGATCCGCAAAGACGGGAGGCTTGTGCTACGAGGCTCCAACCGACTGAATAGCCGGAATTTCCTCCCGCTCACAATCAATGAAAATTACGTCAGTGCACTCGGCTTGGTCTATCGGCAAGAGTTCTACACCTTCCATGAATTCTTTAGGCGACTCGTTACCATCCGGAACGAAAAAGACGAGAAAGAAGCAGCGGACCACCCGGAAAATCAATAAACCGCCCTCGGCACACAGCTCGTTCTTTATGCCCACCACCACCGGTCGATCGAACGGCCGATACGCAATAATCCGTTAAGAAGAATAAGTTCATATAATAGTTAATAAAAAATTGATTATAAAATGATTATATCATTTACCTAAAGGATGGCCATCAAGCTTCATACAACAAACATTACCCATTAATAATCAATGACTTACGAAGAAAAAACCTGTCATAACGTCACTAGCAATCAAAGCCAGAAAAATCACTCGGCATTACGGTGCGAAGTGCTGATGAGCAACTGAATCGGTTATCCAATAAAATCGTATCTTTGTATGATTTTTTAACTTAGGGAGAGACAACTATGTCAATTGTAAGAGAATCAGACCTGATCGGTATCGGCAAAAAATATCAGATCGAAACGGAAGCTGGAGATAACATGGTGGTGGTCATCCATGACGATGGCCGGCGGGAACTCTATCGCTACGACCAAGAAGAAAGTGAGTCCAAGTGTGTAATGACGCTTTCTGACGAAGAGTCGCGCCAAGTAGCTGGCATCATCGGCGGATTATCCTACAAACCCAAGGCGCTCGAGACCATCGAGGTTGCACTAGATGACCTCAGCATCGAATGGATAAAAGTGCGCAGGGATTCACCGAGTATTGGCAAGTCGATCGGTGAACTAGAAGTCCGCAAACGTACAGGCGCTTCGATTATCGCCGCGATAAAAGAAGGGGATAGCATCATTAACCCGGGGCCAGACTATGTGATGAGTGCAGATACCACCATGGTGGTGGCGGGCAAGCGAAACCATATTAAGCTGATAAAGGAGATACTATAGCATAAGAAAAACGGATGACGTCACACACCCTGATATTTGAAATTGGCATTGCCGTAGGTTTGGTAGCACTTGTCGGATTGATTTCCAACAGGCTCCGATTTTCGGTTATCCCCTTTTTCATATTGATCGGGATGGTGCTCGGACAACACGCACCAACATTTGGGAACATCGACCTTACCTTTACGGAAAGCAAGCCGTTTATCGACTTCATGGGTCGTTTGGGCGTGCTATTCCTCCTGTTTTACCTCGGATTGGAGTTTTCAGTGGGAAGGCTCATCAAGTCGGGGAAATCCATCGTAACCGGGGGCAGCTTCTACGTGGCGCTCAATTTTTGTTCGGGTTTACTGATCGGGTGGCTGATGGGGCTGCCTTTCAAGGAGGTGATGGTGCTCTGCGGTATCATGACCAGCTCGTCAACGGCCATCGTGGCCAAAGTACTGACAGACCTGAAACGGACAGCCAATCCCGAAACGGAGGTGATTATGGGTATGATCATGTTTGACGACCTGTTTATCGCCATGCATATTTCGTTCCTTTCGGGGTTGATATTGACAGGTAGCAGCTCTTTTTGGACAGTGGCCGGCACCTCGCTGTTGGCACTCGGGTTCATCCTTGCCTTCCTCATCCTCGGTCGTAAATTGGTGCCGGCTATAGACAGGGTTCTCCAAGACAAAACGTCCGAACTGTTTGTACTCGTCATATTTGCACTCCTATTTATTGTTGCCGGGTTCTCTGAGACCATCCATGTGGCAGAGGCCATCGGAGCGTTGATGGCCGGCCTGGTCCTAGCTGATTCGCAATACATCAAACGTATCGAACAGCTCGTCCTCCCCTTCAAAGATTTCTTCGGCGCCATGTTCTTCTTCAGTTTCGGGCTTTCCATCGATCCGACCACCTTGAGCGGTGCGGTGCTATGGGCGTCCATTGCTGCGGTGGTAACCGTCATCTGCAACGTAGCCTCGGGTTATTTCGCTTCCCGTTTCTCGGGCCTGAAGAAGCGGAATTCGGTCGATATCGGCTTCACCCTCGCCGCTCGCGGCGAATTTTCGATCATTATGGCCAATATTGGCAAAGCGGGCAAACTGCTGCCCGTTATCCAATCGTTCGTGGTCGTCTATGTACTCATATTATCCATCGTTGCCCCGTTGCTCACCAAAGAGTCGCGCACTATCTGGAACGCCTTGTTTGGCAAAGGCAATGTGGAGAAAAAACCAGTCAAGACATTGAGTGACTTGGAAAGGCAAGCTTCCGATAACGAAAATAAACCATCATCGTCATGAAACATATTTCCATCCTTTCATTGGCAGCGATCTTACTCGCTTCCTGCGGTAACACATCCAATTCAGGCGATAAAAAATCGGATGCCATTCCGTTGTTCGAAATCGTCAACAACCCTGAACACCCAAAGCATGTTGCCCTACGGCTGGTGGGCCGTACGGATAACGACACATCCGTATCCTACGTTGCGCAGGGATTGTACAAGGGGGATACCGTAGGCTTTCACATCGAGTTGAACCATCAAATCGCCGCCGGAATCAATCCGGATGGCTCGGTAAATAACGAAACGGGATTCACTACCGGCCTGATTACCTTTACGCGGTCCGGTCCCGAGAGCGATCGTTTCGTGGCGGCATTGGGAGCATTGTGGAACGTTGGCGATGTAACCCAGATGAAACCGGGTCCGGTTGAACCGCTGGTATTCTCGTCCAACCGTGCTGCGGTAGATCACGACAAGCCGTTTACCTATAGCTTCAAACTATTCTTTGCCCCAGATGCAAAGGTGCCCGGGGAAGTTTTTTTCACGTACGATACGTACAAGAAGACCATCGAGTTCCAGGAAAAAGATACGCAATACCGCTCACAGATTGTCCACTCGTTGGGCGACTAGCCGCGTGAGTGCACGACATCAGGCTACATAAACCCAAGTTCCAAGCGGGCCACCTCGCTCATCATGCTTTTATCCCAAGCGGGATCAAACGTGAGTTCCACCAAGGCTTGGCTCACACCTTCCACATCGCCAACCTTACGCTGCACTTCGTCGATAATATCACCGGCTACGGGGCATCCCGGCGCGGTAAGCGTCATCACCACCTTGGCTATACCGCCCTCTTTGGTAATCAGCTCATACACCAGCCCCAGTTCAACAATGTTAACGGGTATTTCCGGGTCGAAAACGGTTTCCAACGCAGCGGTGATGGCCGGGGCCAACTGTAACGGGTCATTGACAATCATGGCTCTCCTCCTGTTGTAAGACAACAAATTTAACATATTCCTGTGACTTCATCGCATCGCCCGCCATTCTTGACATTCACCCCATAAAACCGTATCTTTAACCGAGCGAAGAGCTGGAAAGATGAAAACAATCATGACTGCAGCGCAAACGCGCGATGCTGACCGTTACACTATCGAACATTTACCGATAGCGTCCGTCGACTTGATGGAAAATGCATCAACGGCTTTCGTTACGGCAT
The DNA here is from genome assembly GCF_041925275.1 of Parapedobacter sp. 2B3. Lineage (NCBI taxonomy): Bacteria > Pseudomonadati > Bacteroidota > Sphingobacteriia > Sphingobacteriales > Sphingobacteriaceae > Parapedobacter > Parapedobacter sp. 2B3. The sequence continues at coordinate 169,360 of NZ_JBHEUZ010000001.1, forward strand.
TCATTCAGCGCCATCCGAACAGGCATACCCGCATATTGGTATGTTGCGGCACAGGAAACAATGGCGGCGATGGCCTGGCAATCGCCCGGCTGTTGCAAGCGGGGGGTTATGACGATATCGCTGTGTGGGTTGCACGGTTCGCCGATCGGGAAAGTGACGATTTCGCTGCAAACATCGCCCGGCTGCACCACACACCCATCCCCGTTACTGAATTCTTTCCAGCGGATGAGTTTCCGGAAATCCAACAACACGTCGTCATCGACGCACTATTGGGGTCGGGATTGAACAGACCACTCGAAGGCGATTGGCTACGGCTGGTTCAACACCTCAACCAAGCCCATCGCAGCACGGTTTCGGTAGATATCCCATCCGGCCTGCGGGCCGACGGGATCGTGTCCGAACAGGAGGAGGCTATCCACGCTGACGATGTGATTACGTTCCAACGCCCCAAACTCAGCTTCTTTTTCCCTGAATCGGCCAAGGCGATGGCCGACTTCCATGTGGTCGATATCGGGCTGGACGAAGGTTTCATCGAACGTTTACCAAGCAACTACCGGGTGGTGGAAACCGCCGATATCCAAGATATGTATCGTCACCGGGAGCGATTCTCCCACAAAGGCACGTACGGCCATGCGTTGATCGTAGCAGGGTCGGTGAATACCATGGGTGCAGCGATACTGGCTTCCGGCGCCAGCGTATATGTGGGGGCGGGGCTCACTTCGGCATGCATCCCCCCGGAAGGCCTGGTTGCGTTGAATGCTCGTCATCCCGAAGTCATGTATTGTTCCCGGGAAAGGCTGCCCGAAGCATGGAATCGGTTTGATGCTGTAGCGATAGGGCCCGGTCTCGGCAGCGCAAGTATCCATTTGCCCGCCATGCTTACATACCCTTCAAAACCCCTCGTTGTAGATGCAGATGCCCTCTCCTTTCTTAGCGAAAACCCAAAGCTACTTCGAAAATTACCGAAGCTGAGCATCCTTACACCCCACATGAAAGAGTTTGACCGATTGTTCGGTCCGAGCAGTAGCTGGTGGGACCGGGTACAGCGCGCGCGCAAGCAGGCCTCGGCACTCCAGTTAATCATTGTACTGAAAAATCGATACACTTTCATCGTATTACCCGATGGCAACGTCCTTATCAACCCTACCGGCAATCCGGCGATGGCCAGTGGCGGCATGGGCGACGTATTAACCGGTGTGGTGGTGTCCTTGCTGGCGCAGGGCTACACACCACAGGAGGCCGCAATACTGGGCTGTTATTTGCATGGATTGGCAGGCGACCGACTGTTTGCGGCCGGAATGGCGGTCGTGCCAGCAACGCGGGCCATTACCGAGTTGCCCCATGCAATTGCCTCCTTGCGCGGTTAGCCCATCGGCGAAAATCACACAATCGATTGCATGCCCGAAGACGTTGCAAAACCCACATGCATTCCGTAGTATTGAGGAGATTATTGGACCAAATGAACAAGAATTATCTCCTATTGCTATCCAGCTTGGCGTTGCTAACGGCATGTAGCCATTCGCAACCTGCGAAATCTGTTGACACTTATGCGGAAGCGCCCGACCCCGACACCGCATTTGTCGATTGGTCGGCCATAAACGGTTTGAACTACGCGTTCGGTTCCATCGATAAGCGGTATGCAAAATCCGCTATCCCCACACTCGCGCCGTCTACCGCGTGGCGGGGCAGCGGTTGGCGCGGCGAACGCATATCGGCGCAGCTGGTCCTTTGGTCAGGCCAGCCGGTAAATGAAATTGAATTTGAATTTTCCCCTTTCACCGCCGAAGACGGATCGACCATGGAAGGACCTATAGGCACGGCGCGGTTTGTCCGATATGTACTTACCGACATTTTCGCACCTGGATGCGGTCATCGTAAACCGGAAGACTTTCCGGTATCCTTAGCCGCCGACGTGCTGGACAACGTAGAACGTTTCGACATGGCAGGTGGCACCACACTCCCCGTCTGGCTGAGCTTCGATATCCCTTCAAATGCTTCGCCGGGCATATACAATGGCACCGTGCAGTTGAAAGCACGGGGTGAAAAGACCGCTGAGCTACCTCTTTCCATCGAAGTGCTCCCACAGACCCTCCCGCCACCAAACGAATGGGCGTTCCACTTGGACTTCTGGCAGCATCCGTCGGCCGTAGCACGGGTACATGGCGTGGAAGTATGGTCCGAGGAACATTGGGAGCTGATGAAGACGCCGATGAAAATGCTCGCCGACGCGGGACAGAAAGTCATCACAGCCAATTTGAACAAGGACCCATGGAACAACCAATGCTTCGATCCTTATGAAGACATGATCCGCTGGACGAAGAAAGCGGACGGCCAATGGGAATATGACTATGCCATCTTTGACCGCTGGGTCAATTTCATGCTGGACCTGGGGGTAAACAAACTCATCAATTGCTATTCGTTGCTTCCCTGGAACCACGAAATCCATTATATCGACGAAGCATCGGGCGACACGGTCAACATCAGTGCAAAACCGGGAAGCACCGAATTCACGGAGCTTTGGACGCCCTTCCTTACGTCATTCCGTCACCATCTGGAAACGAAGGGCTGGCTGGCGTTTACCAACATCGCCATGGATGAGCGCTCGCCCGAAGAAATGAAGATTGCACTGGCTCTGCTGGAAAAAGTTGTGCCGGAACTAGGTGTAGCGCTGGCCGACAACCACAAGAGTTACAAACAATACCCCATGCTCAACGACATCTGTGTGGCATTCGGTGCCGACTTTGACGAAAAAGATCTGGCCTTCAGAAAAGAAAACGGACTCACAAGTACGTATTACGTATGCTGCGCCGACGAATTTCCGAATGTGTTCACGTTCTCCGACCCCTCCGAAGCCGTCTTCATGGGATGGTATACGCGTGCTTCCGGTCTAGATGGTTATTTACACTGGTCGTATAATTCGTGGACGGAAAACCCACTGATCGATTCGCGGTTCCGTACATGGCCGGCTGGCGATACCTATGTAATCTACCCCGACGGACGGAGCTCAATCCGGTTTGAGCGCATACGTGAAGGTGTTCAGGATGCCGAGAAGATAAGGATACTACGGGAAAAATTCGTACTGGCATCTGATATGGATAACTTGAAGATGCTCGAAGACGAGTTAGCCAAGTTCCGTATCAAAGCAGCGCCCGACTCGACCACTGCTGCACTGGTTAACCATGGCAAATGGGTACTCGAAAAGCTAAGTAGGTGAACTGCTGATTTTTTGTCATCATGGTTCGCGGGTTCTCCATAAATTAGTACCTTTATCACAAACAACGCCTAATATTATGGAAGAGAACAACCATGTAACGTCCATCGCAAATGTACCGCCGGAACCATCGTTGGTGATAAGCAACGAAATCCGTCTTTTTTTGTCCGAAATCAGTAAATGGAGTAAATTTTTAGCAATTGTTGGTTTTGTAATGGCCGCCCTGATCATTTTGATAGGTATCGCATTCATGCTTTTTGGATCGGCGTTTACCGTCCAGCTACCCACACCAGTTGCTTTTACCGGCATGATTGGCGTTATTTATGTGGCCATGGGCTTATTATATTACTTTCCCGCCAAGTATTCATATGATTTTTCGACGTATGTGCGGCAAGCCTTGGCGATACAGAATCAGGAAGCGCTTGTATACGCTTTCGCCAAATTGAAATCCTTTTATAAGTTTTGGGGTATCCTGACGATTATTGTATTAGGAATATACGCCGTCGCTATCGTTTTCGGGCTACTTGGTACGGTAATTGGTGCCATGTGGTTTGCATGAAGGGCTTGAAAACACACGTTAAGTAGCCTCTCGGTGGTCTGAAGTAATACATCCGATGCTTTGATTTCGGAGCACACTGACTGTCGGTTGGCTGCCGCGTAACAAAATCACCAACCGCAAATCAAATCATTATGAACCGAATACTCAAATTCGAACAGGCAGCACTGCTGATTGCGTGCTATATCGTTAGTATCCAGCTCGGCCATCCGTGGTGGCTATTCCCCGCGCTTTTGCTGCTTCCGGATATCAGCATGGTAGGCTATGCAGTGAATAACAAGTGGGGCGCGGCGCTTTACAACCTATTCCACCACCAAGGGGTGGCGGTAGCTGTGATCGGTATTGGCTGGTACGCCGATCAACCGTATGTATTGCTTGCCGGTATCATTTTGCTTGGCCACAGCGCCATGGATAGGGTGTTTGGTTACGGCCTCAAATATACCTCGGGTTTTCAAGATACCCACCTTGGCAGGATAGGCCAAAAAGCCAATTGAAGCAACCGGATCAATAGCTGTATGTAAGCAATCGATTGTGCGTCTGCGTTAAGATGATATATTTTTGTGGTAATAAAAATGAATACAATGCGGCTTTTTTGAAGTATATTCGCTATAAACCAATCGTTCGCGCACAACGCGCCGATATGCGTAGCAATGAAAAGATATTATGGGGAAGCAATGGACCAATTCACTGACGGCTACTATGGTAGTGGCTTTTTCCGGACTAACTATTAATTTATCATTCGCCCAACCCGGTGGTGCCACACATCTCCCCAACTATGCTGATCAGCCCCTTGTACACGAAGACTGGTTAGTCCATCCCGTTTCACAAAAGGCGGTGGTGTTCAAGGCAGAAAACCAACTCGCCCTAAGCAACGGCTTGATTACACGTACATTTTCCTTGACACCCGGAGGGGCTACCGTTGGTTTGGACAACCTGGTTACGGGAGAAGCATTGCTGCGTTCGATATCGCCCGAAGCCATCTTGTGGGTCAATGGTCACGAGATCAAGGTGGGAGGGCTGATAGGGCAACCCGTGCAAAACTACCTTGACCCTGCTTGGATACCGCAGTTGGAAGCCGATCCGCTGAGCCTTAAGCTAGTGTCATGGGATAGCCAGCCTCTTGAAGACCGCTTTGCCTGGGCGCCCCGTACCGAATGGCTATCGAAACCACGGGAAGAGGCAACGGGTACGGTGATACGGTTTTCGTATAAAGCCGACGAAGCTACCATCCAGCGGCATATCTTACTACGTACTGGCGACCCCAATTCTCCAACTCATGGTATGGATTTTCTCCGTGACCTCTTAGTCCACGTGCATTACGGAATGTATAATGGCATCCCCTTGTTGAGTAAGTGGATAACCGTCGAATATAACGGGAGCGACGAAGTGATTGTCAACAATATCCGTACAGAACACCTTGCGGTCGCGGAGGCCGAAAGTGCCGTCGAACACAAACAACGCTGGGAGCTCCCACCGATTTTCGCCCAAAGTGATTTTGCGTTTGGCTCGATGTCGCCAAATGCATCGGAAAATGCCGGTGTGGAATGGCGCGAAGATTCCACCTACACTACACAAGTCAACTACCTACTCAAAACACCGACCGTATTGGTCTGCGAGCCAAAACACGGTGTGGGGCAGCAAATATCCCCGGGGAAGCCTTTTGAAAGTATGCGCTTATGGGAGTTGCTCTATGACAGTTCCGACCGCGAACGAAGGGGACTGGCACAGCGAAGGATGTACCGCACCATTGCTCCCTGGACACAGGAAAACCCCATTATCATGCACGTGCGGAGCGCCGACGACCCGTCTGTCAAGAAAGCCATCGACCAAAGTGCCGAAGTAGGTTTCGAAATGGTCATCATGACGTTCGGCAGCGGTTTCAATGTAGAAGACACCACACAGGCCAACATCCAACGAATGAAAGCGTTGCGCGACTATGCGCACAGTAAAGACATTGCGCTGGGCGGCTATTCACTATTGGCCAGCCGATCCATCGATGCCGATAACGACGTGATAATGCCTCCGGGCATGAAACCTACTTTTGGCCACTCTCCCTGCCTATTGAGTGAATGGGGCGACCGGTATTTCCAAACACTTTACGATTTCTATGAAAAGACCGGCATGGACATCCTAGAGCATGATGGGTCTTATCCCGGCGATGGTTGCACATCCCATAACCATCCCGGGCACCGTGGTTTCGAAGATTCGCAGTGGAAACAATTTGTTAGGATACGCGATTTCTACCGTTGGTGCCGATCGAAGGGGATATACCTCAATGTGCCCGACTGGTATTTCTTGGAAGGAAGCACGAAGATTGCGATGGGATACCGGGAAACCAATTGGTCGCTGCCACGCGAATACCAGGAAATCATCGAACGGCAGAACATATACGATGGTACCTGGGAGAAAACGCCATCCATGGGCTGGATGTTCGTCCCGCTGGTCGAATACCATGGAGGGGGCCCTGCCGCAACAATAGAGCCGCTTCGAGACCACCTCCCCCATTACGAACAGCGCCTCGCTAATCTTTTTGGTGCCGGGGTGCAGGCATGTTACCGTGGACCACAGCTTTACGACACACCGGAGACCAAGGCACTGGTAAAAAAATGGGTAGATTTCTACAAACGTCACCGCCGGATACTCGACAGTGACATCATCCACTTGCGACGCCCCGACGGGCGAGACTACGACGCAATCCTGCACGTGGACCCAACAGGCGAAGAAAAGGGGTTACTGATGGTTTACAATCCACTGGATACCCCCATCGAACGGACGCTCACGGTGGACCTTTACTATACGGGGCTACGTGGCCACGCAACGGTAAGTGCAAACGGTGGCGATGGAAACGCTATGCCCCTAGACGGTACGTTGTTACACCTGCCTGTATCCATTCCTGCCAATGGACAAGCTTGGTATGTATTGAAATAAGGAAACCGACTAGGTGGACGCAAAATAGTCCTTCATGGCATTAAATTGCCGCTCATTCAATATTTCCCGGAGTTGCTCGGGCGTAGCTTCCTGTATCTTTTTTACGGATTTGAATGCCTTGAGCAGCTTTTCCGCCGTGGTGCGCCCAATTCCGGGTATACTTTCGAGTTCCGTACGGAACGTATTACGGCTCCGTTGTTTGCGGTGGAACGTGATGCCAAACCGGTGTGCCTCATCGCGCAAGTGCTGGATGACCTTCAAGGTTTCCGACTTCTTGTCGAGGTACATCGGGTATTGGTCGCCTGGATAATACAGTTCTTCCAGTCGCTTGGCAATGCCGATCACAGTAACCTGCTTGTCGATGCCGAGCAGCTTGAGACTTTTCAATGCGGAAGAAAGCTGGCCCTTGCCGCCATCGATGATGATGAGCTGTGGCAGCGTCTGCCCTTCATCCAACAGCCGGCGGTACCGGCGGTGCACGGCCTCCTCCATCGTGGCAAAGTCATTCGGGCCCGCCACGGTTTTTACATTGAAGTGGCGATAATCCTTTTTCGAGGGCTTCGCATCTTTGAATACCACAATAGCCGATACCGGGTACTTACCCTGGAAGTTGGAATTGTCAAAGCACTCGATATGGCGGGGTAGCACATTCATCCGCAGGTCCTTTTGCATCTGGGTAAGGATACGCTCGGTTTTCAGCTCGGGATTGAGCTTCTCGTATTGGTTGAGCCGTTCCTTTTTGAAGTAAAGCGCGTTTTTGAGCGAAAGTTCCAGTAATTTCCTTTTCTCGCCCTGTTTGGGCACAGTAAACCGGAGATCTTCCGTTTCGACGTCCATGCCAAACGGAACGATGATTTCTTTGGATGTACTATTAAATCGGCTACGGATTTCGGAAATGGCCAAACTCAACAATTCGGCTTCGTTTTCGTCCAGCCGCTTTCTCAGCTCAACGGTCTGTGTTTGGATGATGACACCATTCATCACCTTCAGGTAGTTGACAAACGCATGGTTCTGGTCGGAAGCAATACTGAATACATCAACATTGGTGATGGAAGAGTTGACCACGGTCGATTTACTCTGGTAACGGGCTAGTAGATCGAGCTTGGTTTTCAAATGGTGGGCATACTCAAAATTCAACTCGGCCACCGCCACTTCGAGCTGTTCGTTCAACCGCCGGATAACCACGCCGATTTTACCATTGAGGATATCGCGGATATCCTTCAAGCTATGTTCGTAGTCTTCTTCCGTTTGGTAGCCTTCACAGGGACCTTTGCAATTGCCGATCTGGTATTCCAGGCATACCCGGAATTTTCCGTTGGTAATATTCTCCGGCGTGAGCGCCAAGTTACAGGTACGGAGGGGATACAACTCCCGGATGGTATCCATAATGGCATGCATCATCCCCACCGAAGCGTACGGTCCGAAATACTTGGAACCGTCTTTGATATACTTGCGGGTAGGGAAGACCCGCGGGAAACGCTCATTCTTGATAACGATCCATGGGTAGGTCTTATCGTCCTTGAGCATCACGTTATAACGCGGCTGATGCTTTTTTATCAAGCTATTTTCCAACAGCCACGCATCGATCTCCGTATCAACAATGGTAAAAGTAATGCGGTTGATTTTCCGCACCAACACCCGCGTCTTACCGTTCAGCTGGCTGGTCTTTACAAAATAGGAGCCTACGCGGTTCTTCAGGTCTTTGGCTTTGCCTATATAGATAAGCTCGCCGTCTGCATCCCAGTACTGGTACACCCCGGGTCTATGCGGTATCTGTTCAAGTGCTTTGCGGTAATCAAATGCGGCCATGTTTAAAACCCAAGCCGATCGTCCAACCGCGGCTCTTCCACCGGATCGAACTCTTGGTATTTGCTGCAATCCAACTCCGTGATGATACCGCCTTCCGGCAAGGGGAAGTCTCCCTTTGAATACTTCAACGTGGTATCCGCATAGACTTTCTGCATATACAGTGCAAATACGGGCAGTGCCGCCTGGGCACCTTGGCCTTCGGCCATGGAAGCAAAGCTGATACCCCGGTCTTCGGCTCCCGTCCAAACGCCGCTCACCAATTCGGGCGTTACACCGATGAACCACGCATCGGCATTGTCATTGGTGGTACCGGTTTTTCCGCCGATGGGATTGGTAAGGTTATAACGCCAACGTATGCGGCCACCCGACCCATTGGCCACCACGTTTTTGAGCATGTCTACCATGATGTAAGCGGTCTCGCTATTGAGCACTTTGGTAACACGGGGTGCCTTTTCATAGATGGGCATGCCGTTTTTATCCTCTATGCGGAGGATGTAGGTTGGCTCTATCCACACACCGTGGTTTACGAATGCGGAATAAGCGCCCACCATATCATATATCGATGCTTCGTAGGCCCCCAACGCAATCGATGGATATTCAGGCACGTCGGTGGTAATCCCCATCCGTTTGGTAAGTGCCGCCACGGGCTTCGCCCCCACTTCGTCGATCATGTAGGCCGTTGCGTAGTTCTGCGAATGGGCCAACGCAGTCCGCAGGGTGATGGGGCTGCCGGCCGAGTTGTCGCCACGGGGTGACCACGCGTTGGGGCCGGTACCCACGGTAAGCGGCTCGTTGGGCACTTTGAAACACGGCGAATAACCGTTATCGATAGCCACAGCGTAGGTAAATGGTTTGGCCGTAGATCCCACCTGCCTCGTACCCATTTTCACCTGGTCATACTTATAGTGTTCGAAATTGATGCCGCCCACCCATGCACGCACATAGCCCGTATGGGGTTCCATAGACATAAACGAGTTCCGTAGGATCAGCTTGTTGTACCGGATGGAGTCCATCGGGGTCATCACCGTATCCCTGTCGCCCGCCCAGGTAAATATCGTCATGGGTACCGGTGTATCGAAATCTTTTTTTATGTCAGCTTCCGATTTACCTGCCTGTTTCAATACCCGGTAACGGTCCGAGCGCTTCATGCCGGTTTCCAGCAGTTGCGCCTTTTCACCCCGGAACGGGTCGCGGCTTTTCCATTGCCTATCGAACGAAGCCTGCACCGTCTTCATCCATTCCTTCTGGGCCTCTTCGGCATATCGCTGCATATTGGCGTTGATGGTCGTGTAGATCCTCAACCCATCCCGGTCCAAATCCCATGGCGTGCCATCGGCCTTGGTGATCGACAATTCGTTGAACTCCCGCTGGATTTCGCGCTTCATCACCGCCCGGAAATAAGGAGCCAACCCCTCGGCATGATTCGATATGTTCAATGCAAGCACCAATGGCTTCTTCTGCAACTCCAACGATTCTTCCCGGGTGATGTAACCCGCCTTCCGCATGCTCTCGATCACCAGGTTCCGGCGCTGGATGGACCGTTGCGGATAACGTACCGGCGAATACATGCTTGGCCCTTTGAGCATTCCCACCAAGATAGCCGCCTGCGGTATGTCCAGTTTATCGGGTGTTGTATTGAAATACGTACGCGCGGCCGATTTGATACCGAAGGTATTGTAAGCCCCAAAATCAACCGTATTGAAATACATCGTGATGATCTCTTCCTTGGTGTAGTTACGTTCGAGGCGCACGGCGGTTATCCATTCCTGGAATTTCTGGATGATCCGCTTGCCCGTATTCCGGGCACGGCCCTCGGAAAACAGGTTGAGGGCCAATTGTTGCGTGATGGTACTTGCCCCTTGGCGATTGCCGATCAGGTTGTAGAAGATAATCGTAAAGGTACGCCGGTAGTCGATACCCGAGTGCTTGTAGAAACGTTTATCTTCCGTGGCGATGAGCGCCTGCACCAAATTGGGCGATAGCTGGTCATAGCTCACTTTCGAACGGTTTTGCACATAGTAGGTACCCAGTACCTCACCGTCTTCCGAGATAACCTCCGATGCCAGGTTGCTCTTCGGATTTTCAAGGTCGCGGAAGGTCGGTAATTTTCCGAACAGTCCGATGCCAACACAGAAAATAAATAAAAATCCCAATAAAATAAGACCGACAAGAATCTTCCAGAACGTACGGGTATACCGACCGATTTCGTCGGTTGTTAGGTTGTTGCTATTCTTTTTTTTGCTATTCATTCTTCTACTTAAAACGCACGCACTGCGCGCCTACCTATCCAATTGTTCTTGATATACGGCATGGTAATCATCTGCCTTATCAAAATCAGATAACGTGCCAAAATTGGTCGCTGTGATCACAAAGGTATTATAAATATCGCCCGGTATTTTCATGATATCGGGCATTAACGGCAAAATCCGTGTTTCATACCGTTTGGCATCGTCATAGCTGTTGAACGGACCGATGAAAACCAGTTGGTTTTCATTATTCACCACCTTCAATTGGTGGGAGATGGCCTGCCCGGCATAGCGTGTACGATTGAACTGTCCGATACCGAAACGCGAAGGGGCCAGGTTGACCCGTGCATTCATCACATTGATAACGAAATAATAGGTCGCCGAATCGGGCAGCAGCTCCAAATCGCGGTATACATTGGAGCCCAATTCACCCATTTCCGCCACTTGGGCCAGTTGCTGCTGTGCCACTTCCGACACGTTGCCCAACCCCCGCTGCCCTGCCAGCCCAGTACGTCCGGCCGTGGTAACGGTAAGCTCCCGCCGTGGTCTTGGCGGCTCGGGGCCGCGCGTCATCACCAGCTGCGGCCACAACGTCATGGTCGGTTCGTCAACAAACCGTTCCCGTTCTTCGTGTATCGCCTGCAACGCATATTGCCGGGTAGCCAGCGTATCCCGGTGCACATCAATAAACGCCAGGTGCTGGGTGGCCAAAGGCGTAATCAGGCTATCGGCGGGAAAATCCGCCACCAATAGCTTCAGCGCACGCTCGAACGTATCGAGTGACGATGTCCTGCCCCACGCCAATGCCCGCAGGTACGCCAGCTGGCTCAGCGTCTGTTGGCGCCCCGCTCCGTCCGCAAGGATGCGCGTAACCTCCGCTATCACTTCCGGATATTGCTGTTCGGTGTAATGCGTATAGACCGATTCGTACGCCCGGTCTAATACCCGCTGCTGCTGTTCCAATTTAGCGAGATACATCGGATCGCGGATAATTTGGCTATAGCGCGAATCGGCAAACTCGGTAAGCAGTTTTTCGCGATAACGGGCAGCTTCGGCAGCATCGATATCGGTATATAGCCGGTAAAGGTTGTAGTACAACAACGGAGCATCCGCGGTAGCCGGATAGCGGGTCAATAGTTCTTCGTACGTATGTATGGCCGCCTGCTTATCGAGCAATTCGTCGCGGTAGCTATCCCCGATCCGCATCAACGCCTCCCGTATGAGTGCATGCGACGACGCCATTTTCTCTTCCGTATCGGGCAATTCGTCCAAGTAAGCTTGCTGCAGTTCCGTAGCCCATGCCGAGCTATCCACCGCTACAGCCTCTTCCATCGGTGCATCCCCCGGTTGGGCACCGACCGTTGTAACAGCCTCCGCTGTACCCCCACTCCCTGCCATATCACTGAACCGCCAGTTGTCCCGCAATTGGCGGTTGCCCCACCGCCGCCTGAACTCTGCCTGCCCCATCCCCATCGCGTCGGGGTTATTGAAGTAAAACCGATTGTCCGTATAGGTTGGGGTCGCCGCCAACATATCGTCGAATGGAGAAACCCGTGCCGACTTCGAGGTCTTCTTTTCCGTTGTCTCCCGTTTTTCAGCTTGGTAGCGTGCCCATCGGCGAACAATAAGGCTATCGATCTCCGCCCGGCGTCCGGATTCATCGAGCCCGGCAAGGTACTGTAAGCTATCCTGGTGCGCCACAACACGCAACTGTACGATCAACTCATCCAAATTGGCAATTTTCCGTTGTACCTCCCCCGCCTGGGGGAAATCGGCAGGCAACACCATCCCTACACTGTCGTAGTATAGCTTGGCAGTTGGGTAGTCGGCCGCATGGAAATAATGGTTAGCCAATTCCAAGTAGGTCAACGTGGTCTGGTACCGATTCGTACTTTCCTGTCGTAAGGCCAGTTCGTAGTTTGCCAATGCCTCGGGCAGGTAGCCGTCGGCATAAAAAATCTTTGCTATCTGGAAATAGACCTGGTCCTTGAACTCCTTGTTTTTACCATCGCGCAGCATCCGCCGCAACATCCGTACACGCTGTTCGCCGGTGGCGTTTTCGGCCGTGGCCAAAAACACACGGTTCAGCCCCGCATGGAATGACATTTCGTAGGGTGCGTTACTACGCACCACCTTTGTATAATGGCCATAGGCTTCTTCCGCTTTTCCTTCCTGCTGTAATAGTTGGCCCAAAAGAAAATGCCAACGCAGCTTGGTGGGTTTATGCCCGGTATGCTCCAGGGCCTGCTCAAGCATCGTAACCGCCGATGCTTCGTCGTGAACAAGCAGGTAATACTTGGCTTGCGTGGCAAATGCGGCCCCCACCGATTTCTTTTCGGATTCAAGGCCGGCGAAAACGGTATCCAACACCAATCCAGCTTCCGTAAGGTTGCCCAGCTGCATGTGGGCCCGTGCTTTCCATACCAATGCCGCCTGCCGGTATTCCGGCATATCGGCAAATGTGTTGGCAACATACGTAAAGAACTCTACCGCATTATAATAGTTCCCTTTTAAGTAGTTTGCTTTTCCGGTAAGGAGATAAGCTTCGTTGATGTACTTGCTCTTCTCTTTCCGATTGATGATATCCAGCGCCTTGCCAATGACCGAGTCCATCAGCTGGGCAGCTGATGAAGAAGTGGTTTCGGTTGGTTCGATCAACACAGGCAACAACTGCTGATAGTTATCGCGGTGCGCCTCAAAATTTTGACGCGTAACATCCGAAATGATCTTGCGGCCATGGTAGACGATATTGAACCGGGCTGTCAGATTCTCCATCATGTCGTATTTGACCTCGCCATCCTTCTCCCTATGAGCCGCACAGCCGATCACCACACCGCATACCAACATGACTGCGGCAATGCGCCGGAATGAAATGGCCGACAAGTGCCGTAAAAATGAATATCTTTGCTGGGAATGCACATGCAAAAATATCATTTATTTTTATACTTTCTTCCATTTTGTCGTACACCCTTTTAGAAAGGAGCTCCGGTGGCTAAGCAAAAAAACAAGCTTTCGAAAATACTCAATGCACGCTATAAGGTGGTGGTGCTCCACGAGGATACATTTGAGGAAAAAGCAGCCTTCAGGGGCAAATTATGGTACTGGATTACCGGCACTATTTCTGCCATCTTGGTGCTCGTGGTGTTTACGGTCGTCCTCATCCGGTCTACGCCATTGCGCGAATATGTAATCGGCGACACACTAAGCGGATACGAGCGTAGCGCCCTGTTGGAGACCTACGCACGTATCGACTCCATGGAGCAAGTAACCCGTGCACAAGAGCAATACCTCAACAACATCAAACAGGTGATAAGCGGCGAGGCCGGAGAGACCACGGCCGCAACCGGTGAAGAACACGCGGTAACCGACGTAGCCGTCGCCCCGACGACCGAGACACCTCCGGTTGGCCTCTCCGAAGACGAACTGGCCTTGCGCGAACTGGTGGAGTCAGGCGCACCCTATGACCTTCCGGAAAACCCGGGCGCATCGCGCACTGGCATCTCGTCTTATACGTTCTATAGCCCGATAAAAGGGATCATCAGCTCTAACTTCAGTACGCGCGACCAGCATTACGCCGTAGACATTGCGGTGAAACAAAACGAGCCGGTACGCAGTACATTGAGCGGCCACGTGGTCTTTGCATCCTATACGCCCGAAACAGGTTATGTGGCCATCGTGCAGCATGGCAATAATTTGCTATCGCTGTATAAACATTGTGCCTCGATTATCAAAAAAGTTGGTAGCTTTGTACGTGGTGGGGAGGTCATTGCATTTGCGGGGAATACAGGATCGTTAACAACCGGTCCGCACCTTCATTTCGAGTTATGGTACAACGGCAATCCAGTGAACCCTACTGACTACATCGCTTTTTGAAAAACATCTATTTACCTGAACATCATTGACATGTTTACAAACAAAAAAACCGAAAAACTACCAGAAGCACGGAGCAGCAGCTTTAACCTCATTGCCAGTGGAACAGAAATTACCGGCGATATCACCACGACGGGCGACCTGCGTATCGACGGCCGCATCACAGGCAATGTCTCATGCACGGCCAAATTGGTCGTCGGCAACGGTGGCGACATCACCGGCAACGTCCATTGCTATTCGGGTGAGATTTCCGGTACGGTGCAAGGCCATGTGGTTGCCAAGGAAATCCTCCAACTCAACCAATCCGCGTTGATCCAGGGCGATATCGAAGCCATGCGGTTCATCGTTGAAGATGGAGCGTCCATCAATGGCCGGTGTACCACCAGCCGGAGTCTGGCATTGCCCGAACACCTGCCCGAGGTGAAATTGATTTCGTATGAAGAACCGCAAGCGATTAGCGAATAATTCTTTGGGCAAATATGCTTACTTCAGCGGAGTGGGCTTCCAAATGCTCGGCATCATCGGCGTATTCACTTACATCGGATACCGCATCGACAAATCCCGCGAAGCCGAAACGCCGATTTGGACGGCCCTTTTCGCATTGGCCGGCGTTTGCATCAGTATGTATACGGTGATACGGGCGGTGACCCGCGATAGAAAGTAGGCTTCGTAACCGGTTTAATTGGGCCGAAATAGGCTTACTTGCACCTCGGAAGCCGTTACTTCCCGACAGGGAGCAATCTTTTGCGACATGGAAACCGTTGCTTCCGACCCAAAAGCCGTTACTTTCCGACCGGAAGCAATCTTTTGCGACATGGAAACCGTTGCTTCCGAATCAAAAGCCATTACTTACAGACAGGAAGCAATCACTTTCGGAACGGAAGCCGTTGCTTCCGACTCTAAAGCCGTCGCGTCCCGACCGGAAGTGATCGCTTGCGACGTGGAAACCGTTGCTTCCGACTCAAAAGCCGTCGCGTCCAGACCGAAAGCAATCACCTGCGACACGGAACCCGTTGCTTCCGACTCAAAAACCGTCGCGTCCAGACCAGAAGCGATCGTTTGCGATGTGGAAACCGTTGCTTCCCGCAGGGAAGCGAGAACTTGCGACGTGGAAACCGTCACCTCCGAACCAAAAGTGATTGCCTCCGAGCGGTATCCTGAAATTAAAAAGCCGTTATACAGCAATGTTACACGCATTTGACGCAATAGACTTGTTTATAGTTTATAATAAATCTAAATTAGCGGCGTTTTTAAGCGGTCGTTGTGAGGCAATTGGTTCGATTGGTTATTTCAAGAAAAAAGGTCTTGGTCACTGCATTGGCTATATTAATGGCCGTATATGTGCACGGACAGCCGGGCACATTGACCGGTATGGTAACCGATGAACAGGGAAATGTGCTTGTCGGCACATCGGTAACCATTGGCGGCGCGGTATCGCCGCAAATCACCGACCACGCAGGGCGATTTGCCTTCGCGAACCTTCCTTCCGGAAGCTACACGTTGCGAGTAACCCATGTGGGGTATGCCGAGTATATCGAAACCATCCGATTTGATGGTCGAAAAACCGAGCTCACCATCCGGCTATCCGCACAAGCAACCATACTCGAAGGGGCTACGGTAATTGGCAAAACCGAAACTCAACAGATCCGTGAACAAGCCATACGGGCGGTGGTGGTGGACACACGCGCCGTGGCCGAGCAGCCCACCACGCTGGCCGAGCTGATGAACCGGGCTCCGGGGATCCGCATCAGGCAGAGCGGGGGGTTGGGCAATGCGGTGGATGTTTCGGTCAATGGGTTCCAAGGAAATTCGGTACAGTACTTCAGGGATGGGATACCTTTGGAGTACCTCGGCGGTGGGTATGGGATTAATAATGTGCCATTGAATCTGCTCGAACGGATAGAAATCTACAAGGGGGTTATTCCGGTATCATTAGGTGGAGATGCCCTGGGAGGCGCAGTAAATCTGGTAACCCCGAAGCACACAGGCACACAGTTCAATGCCTCCTACGAAATCGCTTCCTTCAATACGCACATCGGTAACCTTTCTTTTTACCATACCGATAAGGAAAACCGGATATTTTTAGGCATTGATGCCTTCTATAACTATGCTGATAACGACTATAAAGCGGATGTAGAGGTCGTTGACGAAAACGCAAATCTCATTCCTGAAACGGTCAGACTCTTCCATAACGGTTACAAACATCACTTTGGTGAAGGCTATTTTGGGTTAAAAAACAGGACTTGGGCCGATGAACTCAAAGTATCCATAGCTGGCTATGGGATGCTAAGAGCGTCGCAGCATCCAGCCTTAATGACTAATCCTTATGGCGCAATCACCTTACGTAATCGCGGGATTGTACCTTCTGTACGTTATCGAAAAGCCATACTGGAAAACAAACTTTCGTTTGACCAGTTCGTATCCTACAGCATGGTCACAAGAAACCGTACCGATACTGTCCGGGGGACATATGATTGGTATGGTGAATTTACACCAAGAACCACCGATGATATCGGTGAAAGCCCGAATCCTTCGCTATCTGACATTGATTTGAGCAACGTTGTCTCACGGACTAACATTGCTTATCAAGTTGATAACACGAACACCATAGAAGCCAATCTAGTCATTAATTATAACCAGCGAATAGGAAGCGATCCTTATGGTTTCCGGTTTGCCGGAACAGACATTGACATACTTAGCAGGCGAGCTGTTTACAAAAAAAATATTGCCGGTATAACTTGGGAGTCTAAATGGCTCGCTGACAAATTGACCAATCAGTTATCGGTTAAGCATTTTAACTTTACATCCACGGGAATCAACGCCTTTTTGTCAAATGATACCGACCTCAGCAAATTTACCACCGCTACAGACCATAATTGGGGGGTCGGCAATGCGATCAAGTATGAGATTAACGAACATAGCATCTTACGCGCATCCGCGGAATTAACCAATAGGCTACCTAATGGCGATGAACTTTTTGGAAACAATGACACTCGCGCACCAAATTTTAACCTACAGCCTGAACGCAGTTTCAATGTCAATTTAGGTTATCGCTACGCATCCGAAAGCTATATGGTGGAGGTTGGCACATACTACCGAAAGACAAAGGGAATGATCTTACTTGTCCCTATCCAGTCGCCGTTTTCCCAATACCAAAACCTTGATAGCATAGCGGGCTATGGCTTCGACATCGATATGACCTACCGGCCAACCAAATTTTTAACCATCAACGCGAATACGACATGGCAGGATAACCGCATGGTTGATGTTGGATCGACCTTATATAAATGGATCGAAGGAACGCGTTTGCGCAATACCCCTTACTTTTTTGCTAACGTAGGATTAACAGGTCATTATTCCAATGTATTTACTAACCATGACCTATTAAAACCGTACGTCAACTTTAACTTCATTCGAGAGTTTTATCTAAATTACATTCCCCGTGATAAAGAACCGCAGGGTTTTCTTGGCATTTTCGGGAAATCGGCCGTTCCAATTAAAGATTTGGTCCCTGATCAAAGCCTCATCAGTGTTGGGGTCAATTATCTCCTACCGGTCAACAATGTGAGTTTTGGTGCCGAAATCAAAAACCTTGCTGACGCTAAATTGTACGATTACTACAAAGTACAGCGTCCGGGGAGAAGCTTCCACATAAAAGTAAATTATTACATCAAATCCATAAAAGGTTAAAACATGAAAAATAAAAAACACACCTTATTGGTCCTTTTCGCAACAAGTGTTTTTTTAGGCGCCTGTACGAAAGACAAAGACCCCAACCCTGACGGGGAGGGAACCTCAAAATATGTGCTGATGACGGTAGCCGACCGTAGCCAGCAAAACGGCGGTGGTTATATCAGCGCGTTTGACGAATTGCCCAGTGGAACCATTTCAAATGTAGTCGGTGGCAAAAGCCTTACCGGCAATCGCGGTATGGCAGGTTGGAGAACGTACGAAAACTGGATATTCAAAATGTCGCGTAGTTCGGATGCTACCCAAGGGATAGAAAAAATCGAAATCGCGAAGGATGGAACGGTGACTTCGGGTAAGTTCATATCCTCTAAAAATCCGACCGAGGCGGCAAAACGATTCGGTACCGGCAATTTTGTGATCACAAGTGAAACCGCTGGCTTCTATTGGGATGCCGCTGAACCGTTGAAGATTCAGAAATTCAATCCATCAACCATGGAAAATACAGGGTCTTTGGATTTTGCAAGCGTAGTTAATGAGCGGGGGGAAGCCGAAGCAGAAATAAACTTCAGGGCAATAGGTCAAAAGTTTTTAGCCGTAAAAGGCGGTAAACTTTTTGCCAACATTACCTATGGAAAGCTAGCGACGACACAAGCCGGCTTTTTTGACGACTTTTTCCCGGACATTTATATAGCGGTAATCGACGTGGCCACCGGCAATTATGAAAAAACCATCAAAATCGAAGATGCGGGCAGCATCACTTACATCAACGATAACCAGATGTATGACTTTGATACCAATGGAGACTTATATATCGTTACACAGGGCAAACAACCCCAAGGGCTGGGTACAAAATCAAAAATTGTAAGAATCAAAGCTAACCAGACAGATATTGACAACACTTGGACACTGAACTTTTCGGATTTCCGTTCTACCGACGACGGAAAATTCGTTGGTGTTTTTGCCAAGGATAGCAAGCTGATTGTAACGCTTAACACGGTACCGCTAGTTGGTGGTCCATCAGGGAATATCAATTCTGCTGATATCTGGAAATTTTACGCCGTTGATGTGGCGTCTAAAAATTTCACCGAAATCACTGGAATCCCAGTAGGTATCAACCCTGGGGCAGCTATGGCTGTGACTGAGGTCGATGGAAAAATTCTATTACGAGGTGCTTCGAATAACGGTGATGCCAATGGGTACTACGAATACAACGCCTCCTCAAACACAGCGACCGAATTGTTTAAGGTGAATGAAGGTGGTGCCTTATCCGGATTTTACAAACTACAGCTGAATTAATGGCTTTTCGGTCGCTACGATACATCATGCTGGCACTATGCGTACCTTGTATTGGTCTCGCGCAGCATACGCTTACTGTTCGGGTGACAGCCATACCGGAATTTCATGCCGGTGATCCCATCTACATCACCGGCAACTTCAACCGCTGGAACCCCGCAGAAGAGACCATGATCCTGCAAAAGCAGCCCGATGGCACCTACGGCATCAGCGTGTTGCTAGAAAACGTGCCGAGCGACCGGCTCGAATTTAAATTCACCCGTGGCTCCTGGCCAACCTCCGAATGTACGGCCGATGGCCGGCTGGTGGGGCCCCGGCTAGCCACGCTGGATCGAGACACCACCGTTGTATGCCATATCGAAGGCTGGCGGGATGATTTTCCAGCATCTACTGCGTCACCCAACGTGCACCTGCTCGATTCGGCGTTTTACATACCACAGCTCGGCAGGCACCGCACGATCTGGATCTACCTACCAGCTGATTACGAAACGTCCGGTAAGCGGTACCCGGTGCTCTACATGCAGGACGGCCAGCACCTTTTCGATGAAGCAACGTCACAAGGGCGCATCGGACCCATCGAATGGGGCGTTGATGAGGTCGTTGACTCCGCGACATCAAAATGCATCGTCGTGGCCATCAACCACCAAACTGATTACAAAGACCGCGTTCCGGAATTTTATTTCCGGCCCAACGAAGACTATCCCTCCGTAGAGGGTCCGCAATACCTGGCCTTCATTGCGGAGACCCTGAAACCTTACGTCGATGCGCACTACCGGACGTTGCCCGATAAGGCCCATACGGCACTAGCCGGCAGTTCCATGGGTGGACTTATCACCTTCTATGGAGGGCTGGCTTACCCCGAAGTCTTCGGCACACTGGGCGTCTTCTCCCCTTCCATCTGGCTGGATCATGGCAATATTGAAAACGAACTGACTATACTGACAAACATAGCAAACATCCATACACAACGGTACTACTTCTACGCCGGTACCAGCGAAAACCGTCTCAAGCTCGACAGTACGTTCGTCCACATGAATGACGACGTGCAACGGGCCATCGGCCTGCTTCGGAACGCTGCCGATCCCGAAATCGAGCTTTCGGTCCGCGAGGAAGGAAGGCACGGTGCGCTGTATTGGCGCGAGGCTTTCCCCGCTTTTTACCGGTGGTTCATAGCAGGTACCCGACAGGCTGTCCATTAACACTATGTTTCATTTTAAATTAGCATCCATATGCATCACTCCAAATTCAATCAACTGCTTTCCAAAGCAAGCGTAGTGGCACTAACTGCTGCCGCTGGTATCGGGCTTTCACATGCCCAAACCCTGTCAACTTCGGCCAAGGTAGGCGGCGGACTTTACGAAATCGTGGTAGACCACAGCGACGGCGCCGTATACGTGGCATCTACCGGCCAACGGGACGTCCTCGGGCCCTACATCTACAAACTTGATCCGGAGACATTGGCCGCCGTTGACAGTATCGCCCTAGGCGATATACCCGGCTTCGGCTTGGGTATCAACCAAAAGACCCGTACCCTATACACCTCCAATACACGGTCCAACTCGGTCCACGCGATCGACCTTAAAACCGGCAAGCTGCTTGCCACCATCAGCAATGGCGCGGAAAAAAGCCACACCCGGGAAATCGTTGTGGACGAGAAAAACAACAAGGCCTACGTATCCGATGTGGGTGACCCCAGCGCCATCTGGGTAATCGACGGGAAAACGCATCAATACTTGTACTCCCTTGAAAATGCAGGCAAAACGGCAACCGGCTTGGCCATCGATAGCAAGAAAGGGTTGCTGTACGTTACTGCCATGGGCGACAACGAAGTGCTGGTGTACAACACCAAAACACGGGAGAAAGTAACCTCCTTCCCTTCGGGCTCTAAAAGCCCCATCAACATTGCCCTCGACCAAAAGGGTAACCGCCTGTTTATCACGGATTCGAAAAACAGCGTACTCACTGTATTGAACGCATCGACGGGTGAACTGTTGCAAAAAATTACGGTGGGCGAAAACCCCATTGGAGTCAGCTTCGATGGAAAACGCAATCGGATCTATACCGCCAACAGGCAGGGTAAATCGCTCACCGTGATCGATGGGAGCACCTATGAAATCGTCAAAGAAATCCCCACCAACGGGCTATCGAATACCGTAGCGGTCAATCCGAAGACGGGTGCCGCATACGTAACCAACAAGCAGGTAGGCACCCGCGTGCGGGAAGGGCAGACACCCCCCACCCCACTGCCCAATGGCGATACGGTAAGCTTGATTACTTTCTAATATTGACTTTTAACTTAAAAAAGCCATGAACACAAAACACACATCCCGAAAATTCACTGCTTTCGCGCTGGCCGCCATGGGCGTCGCCGGTCTCTCAGCCAACACTGCATCGGCGCAGCAACTGGTAAAAACTGAAAAAATCGGCATTAACTCCAACGTGTACCAGCCCGTTTACAATCCGAAAGACGGTTTCGTATACGTATCGGGTGCCGGAGAGCAAGGCAGCACGGGCAAGGTCTACAAAATCGATGCTAAGACTCTCCGGACCGTAGATAGCATCGCTGTACCGGAATCTGCACCGATGGGATTGGGCATCAGCGTGAATACCCAGACCCTGTATGCCACCAACAGCCGCTCCGGTATCGTTACAGCCATCGACTTGGCCACGGGGAAACAGACCCACATCAAGGCCGACGCAGAGGGCCGTGCACCCCGCGAAATCCGCGTGGATGAAAGCCGCGATCTCGTGTATGCCAGCAGCGTGCGCGGCGGCGGTCTATGGGTCATCGATGCCAAGACCAATAAATTCCTGAAGTTCTACGGAGACCTGGGACGTGCAATTACCGGGCACTATGTCGACGAGAAAAACAACATCATCTACGCTACTGCCATGGGCGAAAATGAAGTCGTCGTGGTAGATGGTGCAACGGGCAAGGTGCTGAAAAAATTCGCTGCCCATGGCGAACGGCCTACCAACGTACATCACGACGCGAAAGGGAATCGCCTATTCGTAGCCAATCAAGCGACCGAAAACATCACCGTGCTGGATGCCGAAACGGGCGAGCTCATAAAAGCCATCCCCACCGGCAAGGGTGCATTGGGTGTAAACCATGATCCCAAGCGCGGAAAGATCTACATCGCGAACCGTCATGGACGTACGGTAAACGTGATTGACGACAAATCGCTTGAAGTGATCAAGACATTTGAAATCGGCGCTTTGCCTAATACCGTAGCCATCAACCATAAAACAGGTGATGTTTACGTAACTAACAAACAAGCGGTACGCGAGCGGGGTGAAAATGCACCTGAACCCGTACCGGCGCCCAACGCAGACTCCATTAGTTTGATTAAGCTTTAAATCATGGTAAAACACCCAATAATCCGAAAAGTGGCAGCCCTCCTTCTGGGGGTTGCCTGCTTTTTGCAACTTCAGGCCCAACCCATCACCGTAACCGACGTGGTAGGCCGCGAAGTGACCATCCCACAACCGGCCAAGCGGGTCATCCTCGGTGAGGGTCGCCAGCTAATCACCCTAAGCCTGCTTGTGCCCGACCCGGTGGCAATTACCGCGGGCTGGACGGGCGACTTTTCTAAGTCGGGTGGACTGCTGTACGAAACCTATCGCAAGCAATTCCCTGCACTGGACAACATCCCGCTCATCGGCACCTCGGGGAAAGAAACCGTCTCTACCGAACAGATCATCTCGCTGAAACCCGACCTGGCCATCTTCGGCGCGGGCTCGCACGGGCCCGATGCAAAATCGGCTGATATCATCCGCCAGCTCGAAGCTGCCGGTATCCCCATCGTATTCATAGACTTCCGGTTGCACCCCTTCAAAAATACCGTGCCGAGCATGGAGCTGCTGGGCAAGGTGCTGGGCCGCGAAGCCCAGGCCAACGCGTACGTAGCATTCTACAACCGCCGCATGAACCATATCCAGGGCATCCTGGCCAGGCAGCAAAACCTGAAACGCCCTAAGGTGTACATGGAGATGATCCGTGGCACTGCGCCTCCAGGTTCGCCCGGTAAGGGCAACCTAGGTGAGTATATCGAGTTCGTCGGTGGCAACAACATCGGCACCATCCTTCCGGGCGAAGTGGGTACGCTCAACATGGAGTACGTTATTAGCGAACAACCCGATATATATGTCGCTACCGGCATCGCCAAGCCCGGCGAAGACGGGTTGGTCATCGGTCAGGGTATATCCACCTACCAGACGCAAGAAAGTCTGGCCAATTTGATAGCGCGCCCCGTGGTAAGTCCACTTAATGCCATCAAAGAAAAAAAAGTATATGCCATGTGGCACCTTTTTTACGACTCGCCGCTCAACATCGCCGCTGTTGAGGCGCTCGCCAAATGGACGCATCCCGAGCTATTCGGCAAGCTTCAGCCGCATGGAGTGCTCAAGGAAATAAACGAACGGTTTTTGGCGATACCATTAAAAGGTGTTTACTTTGCGGAGTTGAAAAAATAGGGATGGCAAGTTGACTCTGAATACGGAAGAAATTGAACAAGGATACCGGCGGCAGTTCACCAAACGCATCGGCTTACTCTGTACGTTGGGTTGTGCTACCGTAGTATCCTTTCTGCTTGATATGGCCGTAGGGCCTTCCATGCTGGATTTTGGGCGTGTGTTGCAGGCTGTGTTTTCGCCCGAAACGGTAGAGCTGTCTGAAAGCGTCATCGTATGGGAAGTGCGTATGCCCTATGCCATCATGGCCCTGTTGGTGGGGGCTTCGTTATCACTGGCCGGATGCGAAATGCAGACGGTGATGAATAACGCCATGGCCAGCCCCTTTACACTCGGTATTTCTGCCGCCTCGTCGTTTGGTGCCGCTTTGGCCATCGTGCTTGGCATCAGTTTACCCGGCATAGCGGGCGATTGGATGATCGTGGTCAATGCATTTATTTTCGCTTTCGGTGCCACGCTGCTGCTGCAAACCTTATCCACCGTCCGCAGTGCCGGCCCGCAGGGTCTCGTGCTTTTCGGCATCGCCCTGGTCTTCATGTTCAACGCGCTCACCGGGGTCATGCAGTATATGGCCAGTGCAGAGGCTTTGCAGCAATTTGTCTTTTGGACACTGGGGTCGCTATCCAAAGCCAATTGGGAAAACATACCGTTGCTCTTTGGTCTTGTTGTGCTCATCGCCCCGTTTTCATTTGCCTCGGCATGGCAGCTCACTGCGCTCCGACTGGGAGAAGACAGTGCCCGCAGTTTCGGCGTGAACGTGCGGCGTCTGCGGTTCCTGTCATTGCTGCGCATCAGCCTGCTTACCGCAGGCGCGGTAGCCTTTGCTGGCATCATCGGTTTTATCGGCTTGGTGGGACCGCATATCGCCAAACTGCTCGTCGGAGAGGACCACCGTTTTTCGTTGCCGGCAAGTGTATTGTCCGGAGCGCTGATCATGTCGGTAGCCTCCATCCTGAGCAAGTTGCTTGTAGCAGGAGCCATCGTTCCTGTCGGCATTGTCACCTCGCTTATTGGGGTGCCGGTGTTCGTGGCCTTGATTCTAAAAAAAAACAGACGTTAGCCTATGTCGAACCTCCAGATCAACGCTATCAAAGTAGGCTATCCCGGAAAGAAAGTGATCGATGGCCTAACCCTCCCGCACTTTCAAAGTGGCGAGGTTACGGTACTTATAGGGCCGAACGGTGCAGGTAAATCGACCCTCTTAAGAGGCATCGCCGGCCTGCTGAAGATCTCGGGATCGGTAATGTACGATGGGGTCGACCTGACCTCGTTATCTGCCCAGCGGCGGGCTGCATTCGTCAGTTTCATGCCGCAGACGGTCCCTACAGACATCAACCTATCCGTTATCGAAGCGGTTATCAGCGCACTGAAGGCATCACCTATGGACGCTGCTGCAGCCAATAACAGCGCCCTGCACGAGAGGGCCATTTTTGTGCTGAAGCGTATCGGGATAGCCCACCTTGCCCTTGAACCGCTCAGCCAGCTTTCCGGAGGCCAGCGGCAGTTGGCCAGCCTAGCCCGCAGCGTGGTACGCGAACCAAAAGTGCTGCTGCTCGATGAACCGACCAGTGCCCTGGACTTGAAGCACCAGTTGAAAGTGATGCGGCTGGCCCGTTCCTTTGCCGAAGACGGACGCATCGTCATCATGGTACTGCACGACCTCAACCTCGCCCTGCGTTGGGCTGATCGGGTAGTGGTGATGCATCGCGGCGCACTTGCCAGCCAAGGCAACCCCATGGAAGCGGTAACCCCAGCGGTAATTGAATCGGTTTATGGCGTGCGCATCCGCGTGGAGCGCTGCAGCCAGGGCAAGCCCAACCTGATTGTGGATGGGGAATGTTAATTGACAAAGAAAGCGCATCAAACATGAAACAATCAACAACGAAAATCGCCACCTTTGCAGCCAGTCAATACATCGGCAAGCTTTGCCGCCATTTCCGGCATAAAATAACGACGGAATATACACCGACCACCGGACTCGCGACCTTCCCTTTCGGTCTTTGCCGTATGACGGCCACCCCTACCCACCTTACATTTGATATCCTGTCGGATAGCACTGAAGACATGGAAAAAATCAAGGGAGTACTCATACGTCACCTAGAAAAATTCGCTTACAAAGAACAGTTGGTCGTTGAGTGGCAAAACACGGAAGGGAACGGCTAAGCGATCATTCGTCCACGCCACTACCCAACAATACCTTCGCCCGGCTTACTGCTTGTTCGATATTGCTGTGAATATTGTGTCTTCCGACTAACCGGTAAATGCCTGCATGGAGCAACTCCTTTCGTACATCCCGGTTAGCACCCGAAAGAAGCACCAAAACATCTTTAGACTGCATATCGCGACAAATCGCAGCGAGACTGCTAACCCCTGACGCGTCAATGAATGGAACATTACGCAGACGAAGAATCAGTACTTTAGGCCGCGGACTGATATTGCTCACCACATCCTGGAACTTACGCGACGCACCAAAAAAAAGTGGGCCATTGATCTCGTACATCATTATGCCTGTTGGAATATCCGGAAGTTCTTCTTCAAACAGCGATTCGGTCATAGCCGCACCCTTACCGTCATTTGCGAGGTTGGTAGCAAGCTTAATCGCCGTGGCCTCGCTCATGCGCTTCATGAAAATGAAACTTGATAGGATCATTCCCACCTCAATGGCGATGATCAAATCAAAGAATACGGTTAAGGTAAAAGTGGTAAGCATCACGAGAACATCCATACGGTTACTTCGCATCAACCTAAAAAACTGATTCCATTCGCCCATATGCCATGCTACCACGACCAATATGCCTGCCAAGCACGCAAGCGGAATCAATTTCGCCACTGGCGCAAACAGTAACATAATCAACAAAAGCATCACTGCGTGAACCATTCCCGCCACTGGCGTGCGCCCTCCGTTTTTGATATTTGTAGCTGTACGCGCAATTGCGCCGGTTGCCGGTATACCACCGAACAGACCAGAAAACACATTAGCCGTTCCCTGCGCTACCAGTTCCATATTCGAACGGTGCCTCCCCCCCGTCATGCCATCGGCCACGACCGCCGACAACAAAGACTCGATGGCACCCAACAACGCGATGGCGATAGCGGGCTGTATCAACGTTTTCAGTGTAGCAAAATCGATATCCGGAATAGCCGGTGCCGGAATCGTGCGCGGAATTTCACCATACCGGCTCTCGATAGTCTCTAAGGGTATACCCAAGAAGTAAACGAGCGACGTGGACAGCAGTATGGCCACGATGGAACCCGGCACCCTTTTGCTTACCCGAGAAAAAGACATAGCAATGAATACGGTAGCCAAACCAACTGCAGCGGTCGGCCAATGCACTTCCTTAAGGTGATGGGCATAAACTTGCCATTGGTGTACAAAGTCAGCAGGAACATCTTCTATCGCCAACCCAAGCAAGTCCTTAACCTGCGAAGAAAAAATGATCACTGCAATGCCACTGGTGAATCCAACAATAAGCGGATAAGGTACAAATTTGAGGTAATTACCCAGCCTACCCAATCCCATCCCGATTAAAAGTACTCCCGCCATCATGGTCGCAATGATCAACCCACTCACACCGTGCTGCTGCACCACCCCGTACACAATCACGATGAATGCTCCGGTAGGGCCGCCGATTTGTACACGGCTTCCCCCCAAAACCGAGATGATGAACCCCGCTACTACTGCCGTTACCAACCCCTTATCCGGCGATACACCCGAAGCGATCGCAAAAGCGATCGCCAAAGGCAAAGCAACAATTCCTACAATCACCCCGGCAACCGCGTCTTTCATCAACTGCTGCCTTGTAATCCCCGATTTCAGCAGGGAAAAAAACTTGGGTGTAAACTGTGACGATTTCATTGTAATCAACTTTTAAGCCCTTGATGGAAATTAGGAGGGGCGGCAACTTAGACACGCGCAAATCTAACCTTCTTTTTCCTCATTTGCCACTTCTCCATAAATAATAACGCATGAGGGTGCCGGGTAAATTCCAAGGGCTCTAAACAATAGGCTAACCAGTTAATAATTAGCCGATAGTCACTACAATATTGTCCTCCGTCCGACTCCATAGCTAAGCTCAATCTCATAGGCCAGCACTTTTTTCGGCACCCTCCAAATACGGCCCATTTTTACACCTTTTCCCTCTTACGATACCGCACCTTTGTGGTGTGCATGTACGAGAGTTATAAACTAAATTGTTGAACGCCAAAAAAATGAAATCAAATGGCAAAACCAATTTTTACGACCGCTCGAAAGAGGCTCCCGCATTCGAAACGGCTATCCTCCAATGCTACAACGAAATCCACGACCGCGCCTGGGATTTGCTGCAACGTGTCCGGCGTGGTCGCAAGCTCGTTCCCGGCATCCAATTCCGTATAGAAGGTGTGGAGCACTTGTTTGACCTGGCCAAATACAAGTTTGATCACCTGAAACGCATGATTCCTACCAATCCGGTACGCGACACTGTATACGGACAGCTGAAATCATTGATTGCCAACATAAACGATGAACTAAACCAACTGGTACCGGAGCTGATCGACGAAACCGGCGTATTTCTGGATTATGAAAAATACAGTATGGAACAGGACCAGTGGATGGAAGACATCGCCTTTCCGCAGTTCAGTCAAATCATTTCAAACCACGAAGATTGCTCGGTAGACATGGTCTTTTTCGACCTTGATCTCGAAGACTTCAGGTATGCTTTAGGCTTCGTGAAAAATCAGGAAGGCCTTTACCTGGACGAAATGGGTGCCGTAGTAGATGATTACACGGTGTTCAATGAAAAAATAGAACAGTTTTTCGAACAATTGGCCGACTTTGATGAACAACTGTTATACTGACGTATTACAGCCCTTCGTCGCTGAAAACCAAGCTACGCCGATGGGCAAATATCTCAGACGGCACGATTCCGTACTACCAGATTTACATAAGGTATAGCTTCCTATAATTTATTCCAACCCAGTGGCTCCGATACCGCTGGGTTGTGCACGTTGTCAGCAACAAAGAACTCAACATTACGCGTAGCCGGCCCACTATACAACCCTTTATCAATTAGCAACCTATCTACATCGACAGCGACAATAGGCGGTCGGGAATCCGACGACTTACTTCCAAACTGAAAGCCAATGAGCGATATATTCTTCGCATGGCGGATGAAAAGCAGCGAAGAAGGTAGATTCGCCCATACAGTAGGCTGCGGATAACCACGCTCGTCTTCTATCACATGGATGTGGCTCTGGATATAATCGTCCGGCCGAAGTCCGCCTCGGTTAAAAAACTGCACATTGCTCAACTGGACGTTCTCGATATAATGGCCAGGAATGGCTGTAATTGAACTGGAAAAATTGCCTGTATTATAAGCCACTAAATTGCTGATGGAAATGTTACGCATACTTCCAACCGGCGGTGTAGGTACATCTTCCATATACTTCCTTGCTCGGTTGCCCAACCGGATATACAGCGGGCATTCCGTACCCTCAATGGTAATGTTGTTTATGGTGACACCTTCCATGGTTCCTCCGTCCACGATTTCCAACGATATGCCAGTGATGCCATGGCGTGGCGTATCAAATACCGGACGTGCTTTACTCCTGCTAGGTTTCACCACGCAATTGCTGATGCTGATGTTGCGGAATCCTCCGGTAGATTCCGTACCGGCCTTGATGGCATTGCAAAAGCTAGACACCACACAATTGGTAATCACGACATCTTCGGTTGGTGCCGGCCCCGTACTCTTAAGTGTGATACCATCGTCATCTGAATCGATGATGGAATTGGATACCACTACCCTTCGGCAACCGTCTATATCGATGCCGTCATTGTTGCGGTTTGAATGGTTGTACACTTCAATCCGGTCAATGAGCAGGTCTTCGCAATCGAGGTAATGCTGATTCCACATCCCTGAATTGCGCATCCTGACACCTTCCACACGAACACCTTTGCACGAGATGAAAAGGATATTCCGCGGCCGACCATCAAGGTCACCACCGAATAATGCGGGGTCCGGTTGTTGCTTGGCACCGTTGCCATCAATCGTACCCTTGCCTGTGATAGCGATATTTTGGGCTTCCAGGGCATACACCAGTGCAAACCAACCCCCTTTGTCTTTTAGGGAACGATACGTCGGCTGAGGTTGCCGGGGGAAATCCGCTCGATCGGTGCTTGCAAGGAGGACCGATCCCGTGGCCAAATGCAGCTCAACATTGCTAAGCAACGTAATCGTCCCGCTCAGAAATGTTCCGGGCGGGATAACCACCTGTCCCCCGCCTTGGGCCGCACAAGTGGATATAGCTTCATTGATGGCCGCCGTATTGACGGTAAAACCATCGTTCACAGCACCGAAGTCGACGATATTGTAAATAATAGGCGAAGCAGCTAAACGACCGGAAAGCGTAGCCGCTATCGCCATAAAGGTTATTATTAATTTCTTGAACATATTCAATATCACAACGGCAGACTAAAATGTAATCGGGTTTCCCAATGCGGCGGTAAATGTTTTCCCTTCAACGGTCACGGTATACCCCTGCATATTAGCCTCGATCGCAATCTCTTTCCCGCGGATCTTCAATCCCTCCAGCCGGATTTCTGGCGAAAAAGAAGGTACCGTCGGATTTACGGTAATACTGCCATCCCACCCCACCTTCACGCCAAACAAACCGAAAATAAACGTCTGTGCACCAGTACATGCGTCAAAGTCACTTTGTAGCGGACTATCTTCCCGATAGCCCATATAGTTGGCTACCTTAGAATCTCCCCAATACGGCATCCGCTCGCCCCACCAGAGATGGCGGGATAACAAATCATCTGCCTCCTCAGTGAATCCAGCGTTATACAGCCGCTGACAGATTAATGGCGGAAAGGCCACGTAACTCCCGCCCCCTCCGTGGTCTATATCAACCTGGTCATAAGCCGGATCAAGTTTTGAAATACTATGGATACCGTAATCACCCAGGAACTCTTGCTCATTCAGGTGCGACAACAACCCCTGTTCTACTTCTTCATCAAACACACCCGTGCCGATAAGCGTGTACATGAAGTTCGTGTACCGGATATCCTTCTTACCGTCATACCGAAAATAAAACCACTTGTCCTTTTCGCTCCACAATTCACGTTTCAACAGATCTTTCAGCGCTTCGGCACGTGTAAGCAGTGGCTCCATGGGCTTTCCTATCAGCTTCGTCAATTCATACGCACGGATATACGTTAAGTACCGCAACGCATTCACATCGGGCATCACACCACGGTAAGGATATCCACGCCGCAGCTCCAAGTGGTTTTCGCCATCATGGCCATAGTCCACCAGTGTGATTTTTTTATTGAGTTCGTCACCGAATAGCGCGTTTTGTAGCATGTGATCATAAACAGTCCTGCCTTCTACCACCTCATCAAGGAATGCCACATCGCCCGTATGGAGTATATAATAGTAAATCAACTCCACGATCTTATCCTGATTCACCTGGTACCAGACCCCTCCTCCTTGGCCCGTCATCGGCTCAAAGAGGTAATGTTTGGTCATGTCCACTTTGAGGAACTGCTTGATATGACTCGCTGAAGCCTGCGAATCATAGAGCGGAAAAATCTGCGCCGGAAGTCCGAACTCCCACAAGTAATTGCCAACACAGCCACCAATGACCCCACCACTACCATAATAGGGCTGCAAGATAAATTCTGGCACGTCCCATTTATTGGTTAATAACGTCACCAAAGAACGGTAGTAATAGTCTTCCAGTCGCTTGTCACTCGCGGAAAAGCGAGGCAATTTCTCAAACATGTCTCCAACCTGCTGTATATGTGCCACTTTCGCTTGATGGATAGCCAGCGCAGGTTTTTTTAAGATGGCCGATACGGCTTCCCCAGTAATCTCGGGGCCTCCAATTTCCACCACGATATGGAATGTCATATCCCTTCCCGTCGGGACGGTGATCTTGGTGTCCCAGCGGGAACCGAGTTCAAACCAATCCAATCCGGGAATATCGGTGGCGATAACCATGCGTCCGGACGCATTTGACTTAACCAGCCTGCTTGCTTCTGACAAATTTGTCGTTTTGCCTTCCGCCGTTGGACGGTGAAACTCCCAACGCCCCACGTGGTCCAAACCACCTTGTACATGAAACTGAATGGGCATCAGGATATCTTCCTCCGTCTGATTCCGGAATGTCATGGCAATCAATGCAGCCCGATTTCCGTAGGGCAATACGGTAAGTGTTTGCACGGAAATACCATTGATATCCCCCTCGCGTTGCACTTCGAACGGATACCAGCGGTAACTGGAAGCAGGGACCTTTTCGCCAAAAAGGCGGGTTTCCAACAAAAAATCGGAACTGGCATAAGGCGGCGCAAAAAGCCCGCTGATCGTGCCGATGTCACTATGATGGACACGGGTGGTAATTTTCCCGTTGATGATGCCGAAATTTTCTTCGGCCATGATGTTCCGCTTGCCATCAAGTGCAAATAATTCCAATGGATCGTAAGTTTGCGCATATGCATGGGGCTGGCCCAGAACTACCGATGCCACACACAGCATCAGCATGTATATTAAATAACGGTTACAAAAGACTTTCATGTATCCTTAAAGTTTGTATGGTTAATTATTGAACTTCTTCCTCCATTGTTTTCCCTTTTGTCTCGGGAAGGTATTTCCAGATAAAAATAAACGTCGGGAGCGTAATTACCGCCAGTAGCCAAAAGGTAGCTGACTCGCCAAGGTACTCCATACTGACGGGGAAAAGTTGGGCAATGATCCAATTGGCGCCAAAGAGTGAAAATGTAGCTAACGCCATCGCCTGTCCCCTTACCTTAGTGGGAAATAGTTCCGCCATCACGATCCAAGGGATAGGGCCCATGGAAAACGCAAAACAGGCAACGAAGCAAGCGATAGCGACCAGCAGTCCCGTTTCCGAAAACGCATCATCTGTAAATAGATAGCCAATCAACAGCAAGGTAATACAAATACCAGCATTGCCAGCGAATAACAATGGCCTACGACCCAAGGTATCCACTTTCCACATTGCCAATAACGTAAACACGACCAGCACTACCCCGAACACCAGCTGTCCGCCGAGTGAATCCATGAAAGAAAACCCTGCCCTTTCCAAAATAAGCGGCCCATAATGTAGCACCAGGTCGATGCCGCTCAACTGTGACACAATGGCCAAATACAGAGCGATGAAGGTGGTCATTCGTAATGGGGGTTTAAACAAACCACCTACGGAAATGGTTGTCCCTGCCATCGTCGACCGGCTCAGTTGCATTTCTTTTTGAGCCATCTGACTTCCATTGAGTTTCCGTAAAATGTTGAAAGCCGCCGAATCCCGTTGGATTAGCATCAGGAAACGAGGGCTTTCCGGCATAAATACCAACAGCAACAGGAATACCAGGGAAGGAATCGCTGCCGCACCCAACATCATCCGCCATATCTCCACCGGTGCAAATAGCGAAGCTAGCGCATGGACCTGGTCTGACACCATGCTACCGATAAAATTGTTGGAGAAGTAAGCCACCAGGATTCCGATGGTCAGGGCAAATTGGTTAAGTGCAACCATGCGGCCGCGGATGGCTACCGGAGCTACTTCGGCAATATACAAAGGAGAAACCATCGCAGCCATGCCGACAGCCACCCCTGCCACCAGCCGGAAACAAATGAACATAACGAAAGTATCCGAAACCGCTGACCCGATGGACGACATGAAGAACAGGATACCTACCCAAACTAACGTAGGTTTCCGGCCAAATCGATCAGCAGAATAACCCGACAGCAATGCACCTACCACACTGCCCAATACCACCGAGCTAACCAGCCAGCCCTGGAAAACCGGCTGAGATGCCAAATCGAAATACTGAATAAGTGGACTAAGCGCGCCGGAAATAACCGCCGTGTCAAATCCGAATAAAAAGCCGCCTAAAGCTGCTACACTAGCAAGAAACCAAACATATACCAATCGCTTCATCAATCTACTTCATATTTAGCCACAGCCTCCATGTTTAGCGCAATCCCCAAACCGGGCTTGTCCGGTAGCATAATCACACCATCCACCATGCGGATCGGGTCGTTTACCAGCTCAATACGCAGGGCCGAATCGCACATTTCCGCAGGTAGAAATTCAATCATGGGGCAGTTTGGTGTAGCAAAGGCCAAATGGGCGGTAGCCGCTATTCCGATTCCGGATTTCCAACAATGCGGCACAATCAAACGCCCACGGTCCTGCGCCATGTGGCATACGCGGATGGCCTCCGTGAGTCCACCCACCCTGCCCACATCCGGTTGCGCTACATCCACCCTGCCTTTGTCCAGCAGATCGATAAATTCAAACCGTGTATTCTGCCATTCGCCGGCAGCAATGCGCATCGGGGCCTCCTGTGCCAACAAAGCGTAGCCTTCCAAATTATCAATCTGCAACGGTGTCTCCAAAAAGTAAATATCCAAATCCTCCCACTTCTGTATCGTCCGCAGTGCCGAGCGGGCATCATACCAGAGGTACTGCACATCCACCATGATCCGCATATCCGGCCCTACCGCGCGGCGGCATGAGCGGATGATATCAGTCATATCTTCATCGCTGCCCTGTAGCCCCGTATGATTATAAGGGCCGGCGAGTGTACACTCGATTTTGGCTGCCGTGTATCCGTAATCCTTTGCCCGCTTGATCCAAGCAATGAGCGAATCCCCATAGGCGGTAACGGAGTCGCCGTAAGGTTGCAACGAAGCATACGGGATAATGGTCTCTTTGCTCGCTCCGCCAAGCAGCTTGTACACCGGTAGGCCCAGCGCCTTCCCTTTGATGTCCCACAGAGCCATGTCAATGGCGC
Organism: Parapedobacter sp. 2B3; assembly: GCF_041925275.1. Taxonomy (NCBI): domain Bacteria; kingdom Pseudomonadati; phylum Bacteroidota; class Sphingobacteriia; order Sphingobacteriales; family Sphingobacteriaceae; genus Parapedobacter; species Parapedobacter sp. 2B3. Next base: position 204,237 of record NZ_JBHEUZ010000001.1, read on the forward strand.
CCATGGCACAGATCACCGCTCCCCTGCGGCCGCTCATGCAGGTATATGTATATAATTTCTCCCAAATGGCTGCGGTATCGAACGGATCCATACCAATCAGCAGGTCCCGCATCCCCATGGCCATGGAATGGCTGCCGGGAGCTTCAATGGCGGCCTTGGCCAGCCAAGGCCCTGTATCGGTCTCACCGACGCCACATATACCCTCATCCGTATGTACGATCACCACCAGATCATCCTGCGAAGAAGACGTAGCATCTTCTTTCAAGCCAGGGATCTTCAAAATCTTGCATTCAATATTCGTTATCTTCATCTAAAATAGTTAATAGCTTGTTTTCAAATTCTTGCAATGTACTCGGGCTTGCCCTCAATATCTTGGGCGATACGATAAACGCTACCGCCCCTACTGGATGAAAAATCATGACCAATAGGAGCAAGTGGTGTTTCCCAATATTGGGCAGCTGAGGTGACAAAAATGTCCTTCCAAAACGGGCCGCCGAACGTTAGCGAACTGATTTGTGCAACGGGAAGATCGATGGTACGCTCAAGCTTCCCCGTTGGATCATATCGCGACAATCCGCCACCGAACCATTTCGCAACCCAAAGAAACCCTTCCCGGTCTACCGTCATCCCATCCGGCAGCCCCTCGTCCTTTTTTAGCTTGATGAGCACCCGCTTGTTCTTAATATTACCGGATTCAATGTCATAATCGTATACATAAATGACGCGCAATACCGTATCCACGAGATAAAATTGGTCGCACGACGGACTGAATCCCATCCCATTGCTTAAATGCAACCCTTCTTCCATGATGACACAACTGCCATCAAGGTCGATTCGGAACAGGTATCCGGTATCGTAGTCTTCTCCTTCTCGAAAAGCCTCCTGGCCGCCAAACACACGCCCTCGGGGATCGGCAATGATGTCGTTTATATCTACTACGGATGCTTCACCGCAATGATTGCACACCAACCGGGGTACGCTACCTTTGTTCCAATGGAAGAACCCGTCTCGTCCGCCGAAAACGATTCCTCCCGATTCATGCAGGGCCAATGAGGCTGCGTGATAACTGTCAAGTACCCGTTCCGGAACTTCAGCATCAAATCCTTTGGCATAAATGGCTTCGCCGCCACAATCCGCCCAATAAAGCCTACCGCTGACAGTGTCCCACACCGGACCTTCACCGCAAAGCAGGGCTTGGTCTGCAAATCGTTGTATTAATGTTGCCATGGCTTATTGTTTCATCAAGCGCTATGTACCCTCAATGCAGAGTCCGATCCCACCATCCACCCGATAGGTTTGCCCCGTGGCAAAACTCGCTTTGTCGCTGGCCAAGAAAGTGATGAAATTAGCCACCTCATCCGGCGTGGCGATCCGCTTCAGAAGATGGATATTGCGTGTTTCTTCAAGGATAGCTTCTTTGTCCGTAAAACTTTCGATGTCTTTTTCCAGCATAGGTGTCCACACAGCGCCGGGGCACACCGCCACACACCGTATTTTCGGGGCAAAATCAATCGCAATGGAACGCGTCAAGCCATGGAGGGCTTCCTTGCTGGCTGCATAGGCAGCAACATTGCGTTGCGAGACAAATCCCTGAACACTGCCCACGTTGACAATGACGGGATGAGTGGCCTGCTGCATCAATGGGATTGCATATTTGGCACAGAGGTAAACACTTTTTAAATTGATGTTCATCGTAAAGTCCCAAACATCCTCTCCTGTATGCACCACGTCGCCATAGGTCTGTACCCCCGCATTATTCACCAATATGTCAACCGGCCCAAGATGCGTCGAGATTCGATCAAACGTATTTCTAATAGCTGCATGGTCGGCCAGTTCGCAGCGGAAAAACGATAAGGCCTCCGGATATTTGGCCAATTCATTTTCCAGTTTTGTAGCATCCCTGCCAATGACGGCTACCTTGGCCCCTGCTGTTACCAATTGTAAAGCCGCTGCTTTGCCGATGCCGGATGTCCCCCCTGTTACGATGGCAGTTTTGCCTTTAAATGATATAACCATTATGACCTCGCTAGTTGAAATTAAATGTCAATTGAATCATTAGCCGCCCACCGGAATAACGTGGAGCATCGAATAATGCCGGATTGGCCTGAGGCCCCAACCGGGTTGCCTCCATAAATTTATCTCCCATACCATTGATTGTATGCAGGAAGGAAATATCGCCCTCAGGATAAACCATTCTTACATGTTCCGGCTTTTCGGGTTCCTCCGGCGTGAATAAACGAAGGAAAATATCGTTGCTATGCACATGAACCGTAAAGTCGGGCACGTCCCGGCCGCCGATACGCGCCCAGTATGTATTTGCATGATAACCCTTGAATTCCGGATAAATATAGCCTGATTCACCTGTCACGGTATTGTTATAGTCTTTTTCCCAAACACCAAAACGCGCTCCCTTCATCCGGTTTTTATACACCCGATATGGACCGTTTCCTAACCATTTTGCGCTGGCCACCTGATCTTCGGGATACGTAAAGGTGATACCCGTAAACATACTTAAACGCTCCGGTTTATACAAAACTTCTAAATCCAGCAGTCCATTGCTTTTAACTGTCCACCTGTATTCGTCCCCGTTCCTCAGCGTAACATGGACGACCTCGCCATCGGCTTGGGCAAATTGCCGCACCTGTGCAATTTCTGTACTACTCCCGAGCAATACCGGACCATTGGCCAGCGGAATATACTTTCCAGCTTTCAATACGCTGGTCAATCTGCCTTGCCCTTTGCTAAAAGTATAGCTAAGTGTCCCGGTATGCACCTGCCAGCCGTCATTGGTCTCTTGTACCAAAGGACCAGCGCTTGGGGTGTCCCGAATAAGTTCAGATGCTTTTTCGGACGCCGTCTTCAACGGCCAACTATACGTATTGATCAATCGGCCGTGGGGGTCGGTCACACGGATGCGTAGCGCGTCCATTTCGCGCCAATCAAGCGGCAGATTCAGTTGCAATACGCCACGATGTCCCGGTTGTACATATACCGCCAACACCTCGGTTTCCATAACCGCTTCATCCACCGGTTCATCCGGAGAGGAAACCTTCGCCCATTCAGCCACGAAACGACAGGCACTGAGGTCTGTGAAATGGAATCTATTTTCCACGCGTAAACGCCCGTCAAATGCCGGCGTGATATAACGTTTTTCGAAATAAACCGGAGACCACACCTCTTTGATGGTATAAAAACTCCCTTCTTTTTCGTGATAAGGCCCGACGATTCCGTCCGGGGCCTCATTGCCATAGGTATCCAATTCGTTATTCCTATCGGCTCGCTCCACAGCCTCGTCAGCAAATACCCATAAGAAGCCACCGGCGCAAAGCGGGTCATACCACATCCGATGCCAGTAGTCTTCCAACCCGGCTCCATGACCACCGTCATACAGGCCATGCAGGAACTCGGTAGGCATAAAGATCTTGCGCCTACTGTAGCCATCGTTAGCCAGGTAATGATAATCCATGTAGTGGTACGTATTGAATGGACCGAAATCCTGCCAAGGATGCAATACCTGGCGTTGTTGAATATCCAATTCAGCAAAGACATCATCTAAGTTGGTATTCCAGCCGCCTTCATTGCCGTTGTCCCACAGGATGATGCTGGGATGATTGACATCCCTCGCAATCATCTCGGCAAGAAGTTTTCTACCTACCTTATCGTCATACGGGGGATGTTGCCATCCGGCCAGTTCGTCCAACACAAAAAGACCGAGGGAATCGCATACCTCCAAGAAGTGCTTATCCGGCGGATAATGCGACATCCGCACGGCGTTCATGTTCATGTCCTTAATTAAATTGACGGCCTCGATACTCAGTGCTTTGGAAGATGTCCGGCCAAATTTAGGATGAAAGGTATGTCGGTTCACACCTTTCAGTTTTACCTTGGTCCCATTAACGTATATGCCATCATTTTCCCTTATTTCTACCGTTCGGAAGCCGATTTTTTCGTCATATTGATGGATAAGCTGCCCAGCCTTGTCCAGCAAACGGAAAGTAGCCCGATAAAGGTTGGGATACTCCGGCGTCCATGCGTTGGGTCCGGCTACTTCCCCGAGTATCATTGTGACCCCGAGGATGGTGTCTGCCTTCAATACAGTTATTTCCGTACCCTCAGCGCCCGCTATATGCACATCTACGTGACCAACCTGTTCCGGATTGGAAATATAAACAGCTGCATTGAACTGACCGTCTGCCTTGGCGTCGACAGCAACGCGTTCGATATATGTGTCGGGTTTTACTTCGAGGTATACAGGACGGAAAATACCCCCGAACACCCAATAATCTGCATCCCGCTCCGCTTGATTCACACTCTTGTTGTCCGAATGCTTCTTTACAAAAACCTCCAGCGTATTGATGCCCCCGTAGTTCAGCAATGACGAAACATTGTACTTGAACCGATAAAATGCCCCTTGATGAACGGGTCCTGCCAACTTTCCGTTGATTTTCACCTCGGCATCGGTCATCACCCCTTCGAACACGATGTGGATGGCTTTTCCTTTCCATTCCGCAGGGACTTCAAATCCACGGCGGTAGTGACCGGTTTCGTAAAACCGGTCGCCCGAGCCATAACCGTAATAGTATCCCCCAAATCCCTCTTGTTCCCAGCAGGAAGGCACAGGTATGGTGGCCCATTTACCGCTATTCCTTCCTTTTGAACAGTAAAACTCCCAATCCACACGATCATCCGCACCTGTTCCCGACAGGTATACAATGTCGGTGGCCGACTGAGTATATCCAGCGGAAAGTCCGCCCAACAATATTAATAAGACAAATATGCACCTCATAAGCAGCTACTAATTGGGTCCAACGCCAGCGTTCATCGGCCATCCCGGATTCTGGTAAATAGGCGAAGTACTCAGGTCATTATTTACGGATGTAATCAAAAAATGTTCAATGGCAATGGGCGATAAATAATGTGCCATGTTCCAAAGATAACCGTCATACACCAATGATACTGTAGTCCGTTCATAAGGACGTAGATAAATGCTCCGTGCAGGGTCAGAAACCGTGCTGGCCGATCCCTCGTTATAAGTCAATTGCTCGGCATTATACCAATCCTGCATCGGCCCCCACAACTTGAACCCCTCAACGTGGTAGGGTGTATTGATTAATTGATCCATCGCACGCCACCTGCGCAAATCCATTCCTCTTAATCCTTCACCCATTAATTCAACCCGCCGTTCGCGCCGGATATTGAATAGCATTTTATCTACCATCGACCCGGCGGAATATACACTCCAGTCGCCGACGGCTTCCTTGGCCAGATCCGTGGCATCAATAGTCTTTTGGAAGTCTTCATCCACTCCACCTCTTTTTCTGATTGCCCGCCAATATTCAGCAGCTGTACCATCGAGGCTGCCGAATTTCTCATAACAAGCCTCTATGTAATTAAGGTAGGATTCCACGGCTCGGAACGAGATTTCACCTTGGGTGCTGTATCCATCAAAATTTTGGTTGTCATCCAAGTTAAGTCCCTTTCGATGCGCGTAGCCGGTTGTATATTTCTGATGCTCGTGCGAGGCTAAGATATCCGGTATTCCTTCTTCCACAATCACAGGATTATTATACAAGATTTTCACCTGTCCGGGCACTTTCAGGAACAGCTGAAGCCGATTGTCCCGGTCCTTGGGGATATCTCCGATGTAATCGTCTCCGTGATAGCCTGATCCGACGGCATAAATGGGTAAGCCATTAGCCATCAGGAACGATTCGACCATACCTCTGGTTAGACCAACGCCCATGTTTCCCCCTTGATAACTCTTGCCTGCATATGAAGTTACATTCAGGTTGCGGTCAAATTTCCGCCACATGAGTACTTCCGAGAATCCCGACATATCCACGCTGCTGAACATTTCGCTATACGGATTTAACGGATCAGAAGCCGTTTGGGGAAAATGATTGGTGTTTTCGACCAACGGGATATTGTCTGCCACCTCTTTAGCTGCCGCCATGGCCTCGGTCAGGAAAAACTCAATCTCCCCGTCTATGCTGCCTGAGGGAAAATTGAACTGGGCATTATACTCTTTCTGTTTACCGGGCCAACCTTCACCGTTCGGCACAAAGGCTGTTCCTTTGAAATATTTCAGGAATGTCGCTTCATGAAGAGCTACCCTCGATTTATATTGCATCGCGACCCATCGCGACAGTCGGTTTTTCTGGCCGTCGGGCGAATTGTTTTGCATCAGTATAATGGCCGAATCCAAATCCGACAAGATGAAACGCGCTACTTCGCTCCGGGGGGCACGCTTGCTTGCTTCGTTCAGCACTTGGTGATTATCCGGGAGCACTTCTTTAATGATGGGAAAATCCCCGTAGGTTTTGAGGTTATCAAAATAAAATTGCGCCCTGAAAAAGTAGATTTCACCGATATGATGCTTGATGTTATTGGCATTGCCGGTTATCGTGCCGGCGTGAAACCTCGGCAATACGGTCTGAAGAAAATAATTGCAATTGTAAAGCGTACCGAAATCCCACCCACCAGAGGCGGAAACCCGCCATTCTCCGGGAGCAAACATCGTGGAATAGCCGATGGCAGCTTGATTGTCGGTATTCGCATCACCGATGTTCCAACCATTGGTGGGGCCATAGCGTGCTATGGTATAAGCCGCCAGATGGGCTTCATCCGTCAAGTAGTTCTCTGGAGTCACAGCTGATATCGGCGCCCGATCAAGGAATGATTTCTTGCAGGCCGCCATGGCAAAGCAGGCCAATAGCAGCAATAATATATAGCTATTATTCGTTTTCATATTGTTCAATTTAAAAAGTCACATTTAATCCAAGGCTAACCACCCTGCTAAAGGGATATACCGCTCCAGTAAAGCCTTGATCCAACAGCTCTGGGTCGAATAGTTCCGAAATCTTGGTATACGTCCATAGATTTTCGCCAGAAGCAAATAGCCGGAACCGCTCAATTTTCACTTTTTTGGTAAGCGATTGCGGAAGCGTATAGCCGACGGTGACATTTTTTAGCCGGATATAAGCAGCATTTTGCAGATAACGGGTCTGGGCGGCCTTATTACGACCACTGCTTTCATAGTCCCCATTAAAGTAAGGTCTCGGATAGTAGGAGTCTAGGTTCAGCCCCAGCGGGTGATCAGGATCATCCCTGAAATAGTCGAGATGCGGTATATACGCTGTGGACCACCAAACATTCGGACCAGATCCCCAGAAGTTATATCCTCCATTGAAGTAATCGCGCTTCATGACACCCTGGAAGAATAAGCGCAAATCTATACCCTTCCAATCCGCGCCCAAGTCAAACCCAAAACGGAATCTTGGTGTGGAATTGCCGATGATCGAATAGTCGCCCTGATTATCCATCGTACCTGTGCCCCCATCAACCCTTCCATCACCGTTTATGTCTTTGAACATGATATCACCAGCACTCCAATCACTACCAAGGTACTGCTGGCCGCCATTTGGCAGCGTTGCCAAATGTGCATCCATTTCTTCCTGCGTTTTCGCAATGCCCATGGTTGTGAAACCCCATATATTTCCGAGTTTCTGTCCGGCAAGATACGTCCAAAAATTGCTTGTCGGATTCGGATACCTCAACACAACACTTTGTGCGTCAGATAACATAAATTTTGCCCGATAGCCTAATCCGTTACTAAGACGGTCACTCCAGCTCACTTCCGCTTCAAATCCATAGGATTTCATATCGGTATTGTTGGTAGTCGGTACCCCTGTGCCCAGTACTTTTGGCAATTGTGGTGCAGGTCCCACCATGTCGTCCGTATATCGCGTAAAATACTCAAAGGAAAAAGCCAGCCGATTGTCCAAAGCAGCGATATCCACCCCCGCATTCCAGGCCCTGATGTTTTCCCATGTGAGCGCAGTACTTACCAATCCTGGTGCTGAAGCAGTATTCGGCCGCGCATTATTGACAATCCACCCGCCATTGGCTGTGCTAACCGGCATCGTTACATAGGTAGGGTAAATCGAACTGGTATTTTGGTTACCTAACACACCATAGGAACCCCGTATCTTAAATTGGCTGATGTCTTTGACATGGTTTTTCCAGAATTCCTCTCCAGCGATATTCCACCCTGCAGAAAAAGAAGGAAAGCTACCCCAACGCTTTTCAGCCCGGAAGCGTGACGTTCCATCATACCGGTAGTTAAGTTCCACAAAATACCGATCATCATAATCATAATTGATTCTACCAAAATAGCCCACGGTTGCCCAATCATTTTCTCCACCGGAAACCGATGCCGGAATAGTAGAACCGTCCAAAGCCTGTCCTGTTGTCACGTTGATGGTTGGATTCTCACGGATAATCATTCCATTCCTGGTAGCGGAGACATTCCTGAATTTGTTATACTCGGACTGGAATCCGGCCATCACTTGGAAACCATGCTTATGAATTGATTTATCATAGCGAGCGTAGTAATCCTGAGAGATGTAATCATAGCGTTCAATATATTCGCTAACGTAATTCTCTGGTTCGGCTACATAGGGATTCTCTTCGACATCATGTGCATAGGTAGTTAATTTTACTGTCCGCGCAAAGCGGTCGCCCAAGTTGTAGTAAAAGCGACCCTGTAAAGTCAATCCGGGCAGCGGATCGGCCACCAGACGGAATTGGTTGCCACTGTTATCGATGATACGGTTATAGCGGCCGCCAACAGCGATGATGGATAATCTGTCTGTAGTCACATCAAACAAATGACCGTTGGGATCATATAGGGGATTTGCTGGCTGGGTTCGGCTCATATACTGCATGTACCGATCTTCGAAGTGCGATGGACGGTCATAATCTTCCCGTGAAAACTTACCGTTGTAGCCCAACGTAATCCAGTCTGCAATTTTTGATTCAAGGTTTACAACAGCGTTATACCTCGTCAAACCATCGCCGCCCAACCTGAGCATGCCTGTTTGATTGAGCACATTTCCCGATAGGTAATAATTCATAGCATCGCCCCCACCGCGCATGCTAAGCGTATGTTCGTTGGCGGGTGAGCTTGAGCGGAACACAGATGTCCACCAGTCGTGGTTATCATTCCCCTCTACAGATCCTCCGGCCCAACGTGCAGGATTACCGGGGTCGGGCGGAATATTGGTTAACCCCGGCTTGCCCGCCATGTAGTCAATGATCCGCTGCATACGTTCGGGGCCTACGAAATCCGGTGCCCCGCTATTCCTCGATGCATCATTAATGAAAATCGCCCAGCGGTAAGAGTCTGCTGTCTCAGGAAAATTGATGGGTGTCGAATTACGGAAGCTGTTGTTATAGGCTATAACTGGCCGACCTTTTGTGCCCCGTTTGGTAGTGATTAGGATTACGCCGAACGGAGCCCTTGACCCATAGATGGAGGATGCAGCGGCGTCCTTAAGTATTGAAATACTCTCGATATCATTGGGGCTAAGATGGTTGGGATTCCCTTCTGCCCCATCAATCAGGATCAGTGGACCGCCGTTGGAACCCTGACCGATTGTATTACGCCCTCGTATATTGATAGTAGGCGCACTTTCAAGGCTGCCGCCATAGCTGCTCTGTCCAATCTCTAAACCGGTAGCTAGTCCCTGCAACGCCTGAGCAACGTTCGTGACTGGCCTTGATTCCAATTCCCTGCTATTGATCACCGAAACCGATCCGGTGACGTTGGCCTTCCGTTGTGTAGCAAACCCCACAACCACCACTTCATCCAAACTGGAGGCCGTCTTGAGGACAACATCGATGGCATACCTATTGCCAACTTCCACTTCTTCAGTCGTATAGCCAACATAGGAGAAAACCAGTATAGACTGCCTGTCGGGCACATTGACTTTAAACAGTCCGTTCGCACCCGTGGTCGTACCCGTGGTTGTGCCCTTCACTAGGATATTAACACCCGATAGGCTTTCTCCACGTTCATCGGTAACTCTTCCGGAAATCTCTTGCTGGAGAGGTAGGTTAGCACCGTGCCCCTTCAATACGTTGGGAATCGAGAGGATGATCGCAATCGTCATCCAAATAGCTACCACCCATGCCGTTTGGCTTATTGGGTTACAACTCATTGTTTTAGGTATTTTCTTTTTCATAATCGTATAAAGTAAATAATCGATAATCGGATGATGCAATATTAGATAGGATATCGAAGGGAAAGAAAATCAAAGTTTGCAGCTTTTGACACTATATTTACTCCAAGACCCTTTCCATCTGATATCCGTACATTTGATTGTTTAGACCTCATTTACAATGGTAATTTAGTTTACCGTCCCGTAAACACGCTTCATTTCACCCATAAATTTGCCGTGTTTTACACTATATTAGCCTATATCTCCCCACTATTGGGAGTTCTAAATAAAGATGTTTACATTCGATGATAGTAAAGCCTATATGTCATGTTACCAGTGTACCGAAAAATCACCTATTCACAGTTATTCTCTTTTTCAACGGTTTTAGAAAGTCCGCCAGAATTTGATACGGCCTGGCATCATCATCCCGAATACGAGTTGATATGGATTACGGGTAGTATCGGCACACGTTTTATGGGCGATAGCATTCAGGAATTCGGCAAAACTGAGTTGGTACTTGTCGGGCCCAACTTGCCGCATTGTTGGAAAGAAGACCTGGGAAATAAAAATCCAAATGCCAAAGCCTACGTCATTCACTTTTCGGCCGATTTCCTTGGCAAAGAATTTTTCAACATCCCGGAAGGTCGGCACATTAAGCAATTGCTGGAACAGTCGCAGCTTGGTTTGCGCTTCCTTCCGGAAATCGAACAACTTGCCATCTGGAAAATCATGCAGATATTTGAAACCACAGACTTTGACCGCGTCATGAATCTGTTGGGGTTGCTGAATCTGCTGGCGAAATCAGACGAATGGGTTCAGATATCCAGTCCGGGCTTTAACAGTTCGTTCATTGAAAACCAGTCAGAGCGCATCAACAAAGTGTTTGAGCATACACTGGAAAATTTCAAGAAACCTGTCGACTTAGAAACAGTTGCCGGATTAGCACACATGAGCAAAACGGCGTTCTGCCGATTTTTCCGGAAGAGTACCGGGAAGACCTATTTCGACTTCCTGAAAGAAATACGCATCGGGCATGCCTGTAAACTATTACAGGAGAGCGATCTGAATATCCATCAAGTTGGTTACCATTGTGGCTATGAAAGCATGTCGAACTTTAACAAACAGTTCAAGGAGTTATTCGCCACTACACCGCTCAAATACAGGCAAAGTCTACAGTATCAAAATATCCATTCCGGTGCACCCCTACCTCCCAAGAAATAAAAAACGGCAATACTGAAGCCCTCACGGCCGCTCAATAAGGCACACCGCGTAGGCCACTACGCCCTCCTGCCGGCCAATGAAGCCCATCGTCTCGTTAGTGGTGGCCTTTATAGACACATCTTCTTCAGAAATGCCCGCTGACGCTGCGATGTGCTGCTTCATGGCAGGAATATAAGGCTTTATTTTAGGGGCTTCCAAACATAGCATCGCATCGATATTGCCTAGCGCCCACCCCTTCGCAGCCAACAATTTCACGCATTCCTCCAATAGCAACAGGCTGCTTACACCCCGCCAACGCTCATCGGTGTTGGGGAAATGGTAGCCAATGTCCTCCATGTTGGCCGCGCCGAGTATGGCATCGCATATGGCGTGTACCAGCACATCGGCATCCGAATGTCCGAATGCGCCCGAATGGTGCTCCAGGCGTACGCCCCCCAGGATGAACGGATGGCCCTCCTTCACCTGATGCACATCAAACCCGAAACCGACTTTTATTTTCATGCTTTTTGCCTTTTGCTGGGTGCTTTTTGCTTTTTGCTTTTTGCTTTTTTGCCTACCGTTTGTCAATGCGACCAGCAACGTGCAAATCGCAACGTGCAAATCGCAAACCACCAAACATAGGCAAATACCCCGATATTCTCAAACTTAGATAAGATTGCTTTTTATACAATAATAGGCAGCATTAAATAAAAAAGCAGGCAACTTTTGTAGAGGAAATGGTATGGAATTTGTGCGATTCGGGTGATTACACGCTGGCTGAAAAGTTATTTTAGTTGCAGGTAACTCCAATAATTTACTTAATTTTGATTCTTTAGAAAAGAAACGTGTCTTTCCGATATACCAGATGAGAACAACGAGTACGTATTTTATTCCCGGTCTTTTATTGTTTTTCTGTGGCAGCTTATTCGTCTCTTGCAAAAACCAGAGCGGTGTTTCCCCAAAAACCGGGGTTGCCTATAACGATCCTTATAATGGTGGCCTACAGATCAACAGGAAGGTCAAGGAGGGACCGGGGCCAGGGCTGATTATTATCGAAGGCGGCACGTTCGTAATGGGCGGCAGCCTGAACGAAGACATCACCTACGCACACGACAATCTGCGGCGGCGCGTAACGGTAGCCTCTTTTTACATGGACGAAACGGAGGTATCTAATGCCGACTGGCTGGAATACCTGCATTGGCTGAACCAGAATTTCCCGGAGGATAAGGAACTTTATTACAATGCGTTGCCAGACACGCTTGTTTGGCGCCATCCGCTTTCCTACAACGAACCCTATGTAGATCTGTACCTGCGCCATCCGGCCTACCAAGATTACCCGGTAGTGGGTATAACGTGGGAGCAGGCCAACGATTATTGCATCTGGCGTACCGACCGCGTAAACGAGCATATCCTCCGACAGAAGGGCGCATTGGTAGATTACCGAACCCTGGCAGAGTCGCAGGCCCGGCCGGCAGAACCCTTCAATACGGACATTTACCTCAATGGGCAGTATCGCGGCGAGGGGATTGATGGCGAGAAAATGCCAAACGACAATACGCCCGGCACGGAGGAAGGCGCGCGCAGGCCGGTGCGGATGGAAGATGGCGTGCTCAAACAGCCCTACCGCCTCCCCACCGAAGCGGAGTGGGAGTATGCCGCCCTTGGCCTGGTGGGCAATACCGAATACGGCAATATCGAGAGCAGCAAAATATACCCATGGGATGGGTTGGGTGTCCGCTCCGGGAAACGCCGTACGCAAGGATTGATGATGGCCAATTTCAAGCCCACCGGAGGCGATAACATGGGCATAGCCGGTTATCTCAACGACGGTGGCGACATCACCGTGTCGGTGACCAGCTACCTGCCCAATGATTACGGGCTTTACAACATGGCGGGCAATGTGAATGAATGGGTGCGGGATGTTTACCGGCAGTTGTCGTTTGAGGATTTTGAAGATTTCAACCCATTCCGAGGCAATGTGTACATGGATAAGCAGTACGAAGACCCCGAAAAAGGCATCATCGCTAAGGACAAATACGGCCGCCCCATCAAGGTCGCTGCCAAGGCGCCGCGGAAACAAACCTGGGAAGAACTCCAATCGGCCGCTGCCGCCGATTCCGCGAAGGCCCCGTTCGATTATGACGTGCGCGGGTATGCCGATGAAACCAACCATGAACTTTACGGGGTCACTACGCTGGTGAATGATAAGTCGCGGGTATACAAAGGGGGGTCGTGGAACGACCGCGCCTATTGGCTCAACCCTGCTACGCGCCGCTATATGCAACAGAATGAATCGAATGCCATGACGGGCTTCCGCTGCGCGATGACGCTGGTCGGTTCGCCCGAGGTCAATACGCAATCGAAGCCTTCTTTCCCCGCCAACCGGGCAAAGGCCCAGGGAGGTCGAAAAATCCTAGGCATTTTTTAAACACGGTACATCCGCTATATTTCCGACGATAATGAAAAAAGCGCCCGCTCTGTCTATGAGAGCGGGCGCTTTTATTATTTGCCCATGAGAATGGGGAGTTAATCCGTATCAGGTCAGTCTGCCGACTGCGTATAATAGATATTGAGCTTCATCCTCAATCCCGACTCCGGGTCGTTGGTAATTACCGTACGACTACCGGCATTCATCACAGGATAATATGGAATGGAGCTGTCAGAAGCCGCAACGGGCGCGATAAAGAACTCGCTACTGTTTATCTTTCCTTGGAGCAAGTCTTGGATATAAGACGTCACGTGGAAGATGTAACGCTTTTCACCTTCATCGATATTGCCACCAAAAGCCCGCCAGTTCCCGTATCGATACCAAAGACTACGGGTATCCCCTCCGTAGCTGCTACTGCTGGTGCGTGAGTCGCCGTCTGGCACCGGCTGGCGCTGCCCGGCGATGTCTTCGCGGTACAACGTAAGCCGGGGGGCATGCATACCAAATTCATCCGTGCCATCGGCCGATGTGTATAGCACCAATTCCGCTTTATTTACTGCAATTTTACGGTCTTTCAATGCGTCGATGTAAGGTATGTACAAGCGGGTACGGAGGCCCGCCGGTGCTTGCAGGTACAACACATCGTAATGGCCGTTGGGATTATCCAACTGTGCTTGCACCGCATCGGCATACGTGCGCCTGATGCTTGATGTCAGTCGGCGGTATGTCCCGCTGTAGCTATCCGATACGGTGGTCGGCAAAAATGCACGCACGGTATCGATGCCTGCGTCATCACCTTCTTTGCCATTCGACTGCCGGTAGGTGAGCTCTATGCCTGTTTTGTTTGGGATGCCCTGAAAGGTCACCAAACCACCCACACCCGTCATCTCGCTTTCCACGATGCTTAGGTACAGCCCTTTCACGTGGCTATTGAATCCGGCTTCGGTGGATAATAATGCCGAATCGACCTCCTCGCTAAGCAATTCCTTGAAAAATTCGGGTGATAGTGCGATACGCAACTGGGGAATGTCTTTCACCAAGGAATCCTTATCATCAACATGGGTGAGGATGCTGACACTGTCTGTAGGCTTATATGCGAAACGGCCCAAGATTCTGGTTGCGATGGCTTCGTCCTTCACTTTCCACTGCTTGGTTGCATATTCACCATCGGTATACGCCTCATCCAGTTGCCTTACCTGGATGGAAAAGCCGGGGCGAAGCGTATCGCCGAAATACTCCGTTCCGTATGGCAATACGAGGATCACCGAATCGACCGTCGCATCGGCACGTAAACGTGGCACGCTGCTAGGTTTGCCTATGGCCAATGCCAGGTCAGCTACGGTTTTCCCGATTACCGGATCATTAAGCCAACCAAAGGTGGTTTGTGCAAAAGACGAAGAACGCGCGCTGTCGTCCGCCACTGTCACCGCCTGCAAGGTGAGGGTATCCGTCATAACACCCACTAACTCATCCCCCGGATCAACATCCAACCCGATACCCGATGGATTGGTGCAACCTCCCAAAACAAAAAGACTTATCAACAGGGTCAATAAGTCTTTGGTATGATAATTCATCAGAAATAATTTGTTTTTTAACTGCCTAATGGAACCTATATTTTCATCGCCTTTTTTCTCAGAAGGCGCTGACATGACAGGTTTCATTCGCAAAGAATTAAATTCAATCTTTATGCCTCCACTTCCGTTTCAAGCTCTACACTTGAAAATTGTTCGTAAAGGTTGCAATAATTTTCGAATTCCTGGTGGTTCTCCAGTTCGAATACTGGAATCTCGCTCTTTTTAACAATATTTAACAGTTGTTCGTCCACCTCGTCCCCCGTCAAAACAACCCCATCGGAATAGGTGAGCGCCCCCTTATACAGCCCCGCATAATCACCATCGCCATAGGGCGCCACGTCCTCAGCGGTCATGTCGCCTGTACGGGCGATTTCCGAAAAGGCCTCGCCAAACGAAAAATCAATCTCCTCATTGTAGAGGGAGTAAACCACTTTGGCATCCTTAAAGGTAGGATCGTCCTTATAAGCCGTCTTGATATAGGCCGGTATTAACGCACTCATCCAGCCGTGGCAATGCACCACATCCGGCGCCCAACCCAATTTCTTCACGGTTTCCAATGCGCCTTTGCAGAAAAACACGGTCCGCTCGTTATTATCTTCAAAAAATTTGCCGCAGTCGTCGCAGAATACCTGCTTGCGCTGGAAGTATTCCTCATTATCCAGGAAATACACCTGCATACGGGCCGCCGGGATTGAGGCAACCTTGATGATCAACGGGTTGTCGTTGTTATCCACAACAATGTTCATTCCGGAGAGCCTGATCACTTCGTGCAGCCGGTTGCGGCGCTCATTGATGTTGCCGAATCGCGGCATCAGGATACGGATTTCATAGCCCCGCTCCTGCATCGCCTGAGGCAGTTGTCGGGTGATTTCGGAAATTTTACTTAATTCGAGGAAAGGCGACATCTCGTGGGTAACAAACAGAATCTTCGTTTTTGCCATCTCCAATTATTTGTTTTTAATTTTATTAGCAAAGTAAAATCGATTGGCAAAGATAAGCATTTTTTGTCAATATACCAATCAGTTAACTGGCCGCCCGCGGATATCTGGCAAAAAATCACCACTTTTGCCAAACAAAAAAAGAGATCGCTTGTTGGAAATAGCTTATACCAAAGTTTCGTTACAACGGCTCCTGGAGCCGCATCGCCGCCGTGGGCGGCACATCGCCTTTGTACCCACCATGGGGGCATTGCACGATGGCCATCTGGCACTTGTTGACCATGCCAGGCAACTGGCAGACGTGGTGGTATGCAGTATCTTCGTCAACCCGACCCAGTTCAATGACCCGAAAGACCTCGAAAAATATCCCCGGCCCCTCGAGCACGACACCAAACTACTGCAACAAGCACACTGCGACATCCTTTTCCATCCCACGGTGGATGAAATGTATGAGGCAAATGAGCAATGGTACCTGGATCTTGGCCATTTGGAACGCGTATTGGAGGGATTACACCGGCCGGGACACTTCCAAGGGGTTACGCAGATACTACACAAGCTCTTCGACGCCGTGCAACCCCACATAGCCTGTTTTGGCCAAAAGGATTTCCAACAGTATAAAGTGGTGGAGCATATGGTTAACCAACTGGAGCTGCCGCTTACCCTGGAGCTCTGCCCTACCGTCAGGGAATCGGGCGGATTGGCCATGAGCTCACGCAACGTGCGGCTTTCGGCCACCGGGCGCGAACAGGCGCAGCAACTGCACAAAACACTGCAACAGACCAAGGCCGACCTGCACCGGAAAACGCTTGATAGCCTCTGTACGGACGCCATCAAGGCGCTGGAGGGAAGCCCGGGTATAGAGGTGGAGTATTTCGCCATCTTCCGTGCGGACACCTTCACGGCGGCCGACGAATCGGCCCGCAACGAGCAATTGGTGGCGTTGGCGGCCATCTGGGTCGACGGCGTGCGGCTTATCGACAACCTGCTTTTATAGCTTTGTTTTTATTTTTCGTATCTTTGCGCCATGGTTATCGAGGTACTGAAATCCAAAATCCATCGGGTACGTGTGACGCAAGCCGAACTCAATTATGTGGGTAGCATTACCATTGACGAAGACTTGATGGACGCGGCAAACATCATTGCCAACGAAAAGGTGCAAATCGTAAACAACAACAACGGAGCGCGCTTCGAAACGTATGTCATCAAAGGCGAACGGGGCTCGGGTGTGGTTTGCCTGAACGGCGCGGCCGCACGACTGGTACAGGTAGGTGACATCGTAATCATCATTTCCTACGCCTTGATGGAACAGGAAAAAGCGAAGGAATATGAACCACTGCTGGTATTTCCTAACGAAAACAACCGGTTAATCGACTAATAACCAGTATGTTTTACAAAAAATTAACGCTTTATTAATGGTTTTGTTAGATTAATCTAACTTTTATCATTACATTTGCTACATGGCATTTAAAGGTTCTTTTAGTTAAGTCGGCTGTGGGAAGAAATAAGTCCATACGTCAACGGCTCGCACTGTTCCAAGCGGTATTATTCTGCTTGATCGTGGCCAGCGGTACGGTCTTTATGCACAAGCACAAGACGCGTGACGGGCGAATCATTATCCACACGCACCCGTACAACCTCAAAGCCGACCCCGATGCCAATCCGCACCACGAATCCGAATCTGAAATCTATTTGCTTGACGCGCTTTTCCAGGGCCGCTTCCTGCAAACCGATTTCATCACGTATGAGCAACCGGCTGCCGAGCCATTCACTGTAGCTTACCTGCCTTACCGTCTTCGCGACGTACAACTGGCATCAGCCAACCGCCGCTCCCCCCGTGCTCCCCCATATTCCAACTAGATTACCTCTTTTTCACGTAGTTATTGGCTTGCAGACACCGTTCGGGGCGTCGCCTATGTCACATTTCATCTAGTTGGTTTTTATGAACACAAAATATATTATAGCGAGTTTCATTTTGATGCTTTATGCCCTACAGGGCTATACCCAATCCGCTTCTTCCATCAACGGTGCCATCACCGACAGGGCTGGCAACGCCGTTCCTTGGGCTACGATAGCCATCCCTTCAATTAAAATAGGCACCACCGCCGATAGCGCCGGTCGCTTCCTGCTGGCAGATGTTCCAGCGGGAAACTGGGAATTGGAAGTAAAATACGTCGGCTACCAGCCGTACACCGTGCGTATCCGCACCAATGGTACCACACCGGCCCACAAAGACATTGTGCTACTAGACGCAGGCACGTCCTTGGACGAGGTGGTGGTATCGGGCACCATGAAAGAAGTATCTAAACTGGATAGCCCGGTGCCGGTGGAGGTCTATACCGCCAAGTTCTTCAAATCGAATCCGGCACCCACCGTCTTCGATGCCCTGCAAAACATCAATGGCGTACGCCCCCAACTCAATTGCAACATCTGCAACACGGGCGACATCCACATCAATGGCCTTGAAGGCCCCTATACAATGGTCTTGATCGACGGCATGCCGATCGTTAGTGGCTTATCTACCGTGTACGGGCTGAGCGGCATCCCCCAATCACTGATCGAACGGGTAGAAGTGGTGAAAGGCCCGGCATCTACCCTCTACGGCAGCGAAGCAGTGGGCGGACTGATCAATGTAATTACCAAAAACCCAAAAACGACCCCGCTATTGGCTGTGGACGCTTTTGGAACCAGCTGGGGCGAATTGAGTGCGGACGTGGCTGCCAAACTGAAGATAGGACAAAAAGTACAATCCCTCGTTGGTGTCAGTTACTTCAACTATCAAAACCCATTGGACAAAAACAACGACAATTTCACTGATGTTACGTTGCAGCACCGCATTTCGTTTTTCAACAAGTGGAATGTGGAGCGGCCGGAAAACCGGGTATTTTCTTTTGCCGCGCGTTATGTATATGAAGATCGATGGGGGGGTGAAATGAACTGGGCGCCACCATACCGCGGTGGCGACGAAGTATACGGCGAAAGCATCTACACCAGCCGTTGGGAGCTTTTCGGCACCTATCAATTGCCGGCAAAAGAAAACATCCTATTCCAGTTTAGCGCCAACGGGCACGACCAAAACAGCGTGTACGGCAACACGCCATTCATGGCCGACCAGTACATCGGCTTCGGCCAGCTTACGTGGAACAAGGTGCTGGGTAACCACGACCTGCTCTCGGGATTAACATACCGATATACCTACTACGATGACAACACCCCAGCCACTGCCGATGCAGCTAACTTGGGCATCAACAGGCCCACGCATACACGGTTACCCGGCATGTTTGTGCAGGATGAGATCACGTTCGATGAACGCAATAAGCTGTTATTGGGGGCGCGCTACGACTACAATTCCATCCATGGAAGCATCATCACGCCCCGCATTAACTACAAGTGGAACTCTCTCGATAAAAACAACGTGCTCCGATTGAGCTTCGGCAACGGTTACCGCGTGGCCAACGTGTTCACCGAAGACCATTCGGCGCTTACGGGCGCGCGAGAGGTCGTCTTTGAATCGGAACTGGACCCCGAGACTTCATGGAACGGGAACGTCAACTTCGTGAAAAAGATCCCGCTGGGCAGCGGGGGCATCGTCGGCTTTGATGCCACCGCGTTCTACACGTATTTCAACAATAAAATCATTGCCGACTACGACACCGACGCCCAAAAAATCCTATACGGAAATCTGGACGGCCATGCCGTTTCCCAAGGTATCTCGCTCAATATTGACCTCGCCTTGATGAATGGATTGAAATTGATGGCAGGAGCTACGGCAATGGATGTCTACAGCGAAGAAGAGGGCCAAAAGGTCCAACAACTGTTTACTGAGAAGTTTACGGCGGTATGGAATGCGGGGTACACGCTAAAGCGACTAGGAATCACCATCGACTATACCGGCAACCTCTACGGCCCCATGCGGCTACCGCTGCTCAGCGACGCGGATCCCCGATCGGAGAAATCGCCGTGGTGGAGCATCCAGAATATCCAGCTCACGAAAGCATTCAGGAATGGCCTCGAAGTATATGGAGGTGTTAAAAATCTGCTGAACTGGACACCTAACCGCGGTACGCCGTTCATCATCGCCCGGCCGCATGACCCGTTTGATAAGCTGGTTGAATTTGACGGGGGCGGACAGGCACTTATTACCGCTGAAAACCCATATGGCTTAACGTTCGACCCGTCCTACGTATACGGGCCCAACCAGGGCGCCCGAGGGTTTTTGGGGATACGATACAGTTTTTATTAAGATCATTGCCAGTAGTATGTAGTTTAGGAGGAGCGCGCATGTTCAGTCTGATGAATCGATTAGTAGGAATATCTTCCATAATCTTTGCCGTATTTGCATGGAACGGGGCGACAGCACAACCCCATTCGGTGCCCATCGGTGAACTAACGGACAGCATGCGCCTCCACCCTAAACATGCGCTCATCCTGATTTCTACCGATTGGTGCACTTTTTGCCGCATGCAGAAAGCACAGCTCAGGAAAAACGACGATTTCAAGAAAGCAGTACCCTACCTCTATTTCGCTGAATTGGATGCCGGGCACAACGAAGACATTTCCTTTAACGGAACCACCTATTCATTCAAGGCCACAGGCCATGGTACCGGAAGTCATGAACTCGCTTATGTATTGGGCGAAACCGGCAATCGCTTAGCTTTCCCCACGTGGGTATTGCTCAATGAAAATTTCGAAATCATCTTCAAATTCCCCGGCGTAATAAAGGCAGGCGAATTGTCCCAGCTATTGGAAACGATACCTCGGCACTCGACACCCAAATAAAATAGGGGGAACTTGACAAAAAAATTGCAATAACTAAACTTTTTTACGTTTATTGCAAAAAAATTAACGACTACCTATGTTAAAGTACGTGGCTGCTTTTGCTTTTTGCGTATTCGCCTTGCTGTCTGCATGCGAGCCGAACGGCAGCGAGTCGATGGAGCCCGTACCGCACCAAGAACCCAATGCTCCATCAGCCAAAGACAACGCGTCACCGCAAGACGATATTGCCGACTTGGATTCGGGTGCCATCCTCGCGTTGTCTGAAGTGAATGCATGGCGTCAAAAAGGCTGCCAATGCGGCGATGTGTCGCTCCCCCCTGCCAGCAAGGTAACCTGGAACGGCAAACTCTATGCCGCTGCACTGGCACATGCCAAAGACATGCGTGTTAACAACTACTTCAGCCACACCAGCCCTTCAGGGGGGAACGTCTACAACCGGCTTGTGCAATCGGGCTACATCGACGACGGCCGGACCATCCTTACGTACGGCGAAAACATCGCTTTCGGCGATTTCGATCTGAAAACCGCCGTGCGGAAATGGTTGGACAGCCCAAGCCATTGCGCTAATTTGATGCGCGACTCTTATCGGGAAATGGCCATCGCACACGACGGCAACTATTGGGTACAGGTTTTCGGGGCTACCCGCCACTAGTTTTCGCCTACCGCCCTCCGGCATTTCCGGCTCTTTTTTTAGTCGCTTCTGTAGCGGAACGACGAACCGATACGTCTGTGTTGTCAACAAGCAACAAAAACAGGTATGGATGAGCAATCCCATGCAGAAGGGAAAACACGATGCGCGGCATACTTGTTGTTCATGTTTGTTAAATAGTGTTAACAGGTCAATTAATCGGATTATTTAAATAACTTTGCGCACTGCAAGGTTGAAACAACAAAATGATGAAGAAAGTAAACGTACTGGTGTTGGGTGTTTTGGTGGCCATGGGGTTATCGTCGTGTATCAAGGATGGCGAAACATATGATCCCAACGCACAATACCAATTGGAAAAACCTATTATTGAAGAGTATGTGTCAGAACATCTGATAAACCCGCAATACAAAGATATTCAAGGCTACCGCGTTTATTTTGAAATCATAGAGCAGGGAACCCCAAGCTCCTACAAGTACAAGGTTACCGAAAGCGCAGGCAATCTTGCACTTATTCCTGCCGAAGTGATTGCTTCATATGAAGGCCGACTGGTGAGAGACAATTCCGTCTTTCAGTCGAAGGATGACCAGAAATTCATCGTTCCCCATAATGTAATCCCTGCTTGGCAACTAGCTTTTCTGCCTAATCAACTTCGTTACGATGAAGACGGCGAATTACTTAGCGACCCAATCGAGTTCGGCGGATTGACAGTGGAGGGACTTCAAGTAGGCTCAGTAATTCGTATAGTGACTCCGTCTTATTTAGCATATCAAAATGTACCTCAGGGCAATGATATACCTGCGAACTCGCCCTTATATTTTGAGATTACAGTTTCGGAACTCAACGATTATGATTACTCCAACTAGCATAACCAACAACTAGAATCACGAAAGATTAAAATGGTTAAATCGACTCCTTGTATTGCGGCTATCGGCATCATGGCTATCGTGTCATTGATGGGTTGCGAGAAAAAAACATACCAATCGTTTGAAGAACTGGACAACGCCAACATCCGCGAATACATCCAGAGAAATAACCTAACGGTACACCAATACAAGGAGACCGATTTATTTTACCAAAT
This sequence comes from Parapedobacter sp. 2B3, assembly GCF_041925275.1. NCBI lineage: Bacteria > Pseudomonadati > Bacteroidota > Sphingobacteriia > Sphingobacteriales > Sphingobacteriaceae > Parapedobacter > Parapedobacter sp. 2B3. The sequence goes on from NZ_JBHEUZ010000001.1 coordinate 226,881, forward strand.
ACTGGAAGAGGGAACGGGCAATCCGATCGATTATACCAAGACGTACCCCATCGTCTATACGGTAAAAAGCCTGGACGGCGTCTATAACGCGGTGGATACCCTGAGCAGCGCCAACCGCTACGCCGATTACTTTGGCTATTTCCCGTTCGGATCCGCTTATGCCGGCACCCCTACCGTGGAACGTACCGGTGATTTCAAAGAAGTGATCCGCGAAGTGCTGCAAAAAACGAACGGCAAACTTCGTATCATCGTTCCATCGCGGATTATGTATGGTAGGAAAGGTCTACCCCGTCTCGGTATCCCTCCCAATGCATCACTCGACTATGTGGTCACCATTCACGACAATTTCGCCGACTACGAAGAGGCGGTGATTCAACGCATGATCGCAAACGCATCGCTGGATATCGATGACTTTACCAAAAGCGAAGACCGCATATACTACCAAATCATCGAACAGGGTACTGGCGCCGCCATCACGGCCGACTCGACGGTTACGGTAGACTATACCTTGAAAGACCCCAAAGGCAATGTACTTGACTCGGGCACTGACAGCGAATTCAATTTAGCTGGCGGCGTCATTTCAGCATGGCCGAAGATTGTACCTTTGATCAATAAGGGCGGGAAAATCCGCTTTTTCACTCCGAGCGACTATGCCTATGGAAAGACAGGGAATACGAACATTGCACCGTTTCTTTCGCTCGATTTTGAAGTGGAGGTCAAAGACGAGTAAAGCAACAGCCTTACTTGCCCCTATACCGCGATCCATCCAATAGCTGCTGGGCATCTTTCATGTCCAGTAGTTCCGTAAGGCTTACTGCGGGATTCCGCTCCATATAGGCCCGTACCATTTTCCAGCCAATGAACACACCGAGTTTGGGAGCGGACTCGTTCTGTTCGCCCAATTCGGGGGTGAACGGGGCCTCGCCCAGGTACTTCTGTATACGGTTGTAGTCGGCCTCATAAAGCAGGTTTTCCTGTAAAAACCAAGCCCATATATCGCGTTCAAAGCGGTTGGCCCACTCCCATTGTGCGGTTGTATAGCCAATCAGGAGGGAATCCGCCACATCGGGCATCGCCCGCTCCATGACATACATCACCTTTCCTTGGTAAACCATGTGCTGCAGCAGGCTGACATCCAATGCGTTCTGTGGATACAATTCTTCACGAACATAACTCTCAACCACCCGGGGCACGATATTCTCCGGTGTAAAACGCCGGGAAAGGTACTGCGGGATACTGCCACGCAACGCCGGGTAAAACTTCGAATCCGCACCAAGGAACATATCCAGCCCGATGCCCAGGTAGTCTTTGCCTACGGGGGTTTGTACGGCAAATCCGGAAAAAAAAGCGATCATCCTTGGAATGCCGATTGCTGGAAAATAATATTTCAAATACCTGAATGCGTCAGTCAATCCCGCTTCCTGCACCTCCATATCCGGAAACGTTTCATAAACGCTTGTTTTCAACGCCTTGAAGTCCGGAGTGGCAATGACCGTTTCCAATACCGCTGCCGTGCGGGTGCTATCCAGTGGGTTTCCCGCCTCCAGCATGTGCTGCATGTAATCGGCATAGAAAAACCCATAGTGTTGAAGCCAGGATTGGTTTTTGGCGAGGATGTTGGCCGATGTAAGACTATCCAGCGCCCGGTCGAAGCGCTCGATGGTGATATCCACATCCACGTGGCTCACATCCACCCGTTCCGTCCGATCACAGGAAAACAGGCCAATAATTAAAAAAAAGCAATAAATTTGCTGCGCACGCGTTTTGAGCATCATTTTTGTTCATTAGCTGGCAGCGAAGTTAACGATTTTGATGGAACCCGGATTAGACGGGTTAAGCAGATTTACACGGACTTATGGATATGCGAAACAAAACGGCACCCTACTATCTATTGGTTTTTCTATTCGTCACGGTCAGCGGCCATCGCGCCATTGCACAGGACTATTATAGCTCTACCTACCAATATAAACCGGTTTCGTTGGGCATCACCTTCGCACCGAACATGGCTTGGATGCGGCATGGCGATGCGGGAGGCTACCAAAACACACCGAAACTGGGCTTTGCATATGGCTTATTGGCCGACTTTGCATTTACGGAAAATTATTATTTCGCTACGGGATTGCTTATCAATACCCTGAATAGCGACGTGGAATATGCAGACCCCACCATCAACGCCGTAGCCGGAACCGATCTGACCAAAAACTACCGGTTGCAATATGCCGAAATCCCCCTCGCGGTTAAGCTGAAAAGTACCATGCGGTATTTCCGCAGCTATTACGGGCAATTCGGCTTTACGGGCGGTGTGAAACTCAATGCCAAAGAAAAAGGGGCGGGCAACACCACGCGCACGTCGATGGGCGACGACGCCGACTTCTTCCGGTTGGCATTGCTCATCGGGGGTGGGGTGGAATGGCAACTCGACCATAACATGGTCATGGTAACCGGATTGAGTTTCAACAACGGATTTACCCGCTCCATCCAGGACGGCGAGCCCCGCAATTCGTACGTCGCTTTCAATTTCGGCATCTTCTTCTAACCTAATACCCACAACCGCAACACGCCATGATCATCGCGTTAGCCCAGCTCAACTACCATATCGGCAACTTCGACCGCAACACGGCCGCCATCATTGATGCCATCCTTGCCGCGAAGGCCAAAGGCGCCGATCTTATTGTATTCGCCGAACTCGCCATCGGCGGGTATCCCGCCAAAGATTTATTGCGGTCACCCGCTTTTCTGGACCGCTGTGAGGCTGCTGCCTCCGAAATTGCCAACCATTGCACCGGGATAGCCTGCATTGTCGGTGCGCCTATCCGCAACACGACCGGGAAAGGCAAGCCGCTGCATAACGCTGCGCTTTTCATCGAATCGGGTGGCGTGCGGCAAGTGATACATAAGGGATTGCTTCCCGACTACGATGTGTTTGATGAATACCGCTATTTCCAACCGGCCGACGCATTTGGTTGCATCACCTACCAAGGCAAAAAAATTGCCCTAACCATTTGCGAAGACCTCTGGAATATCGCGTCGCCGCAATTGTATCGCCGAAGCCCGATGGACGTACTAGCGGATGAACATCCGGAGCTCATCATCAACATCGCTGCTTCTCCCTTTTCATACAATCACCTCAACGCACGGTTGGAAGTGTTGCGCACCCATGCTAAAAACAATGGAATACCGCTTCTATACCTGAACCAGGTGGGGGCACATACCGACATCATTTTTGATGGCCGGTCAATCGTCCTTTCACCCACGGGTGAATTGGTTGACATGATGGCATCCTTTGACGAAGTGGTCAGCTACTACGAAGTCAACGACGGACCTATTACCCCGTTGCAGCAAGCAGATAACACCCACCAACCCCTGGACACTCCTTTGATCCATCGGGCATTGCTACTTGGTATACGCGACTATTTCCATAAATCGGGTTTCACCAAAGCCGTCGTCGGATTATCGGGCGGTATCGACTCGGCTGTGGTCGCGGCACTTGCCTGCGAAGCGCTGGGGCCAGAAAATGTCATGGCGGTGCTGATGCCTTCGGTATATTCGAGCGACCATTCCATCGCCGACGCGCTGGATCTGGTGCGCAACACGGGCTGCCGCCATGAGATCATTCCCATACAATCCATGGCCGATGCCTTTGGAGACAGCCTGGGATCCGCATTTGACGGCTTGGCACCCGACATTACGGAAGAAAACATCCAGGCCCGCATCCGGGGTACACTGCTGATGGCTTTTTCCAATAAGCTGGGTTACATCCTGCTGAATACCTCCAATAAAAGCGAAGCAGCGGTGGGGTACGGCACGTTGTATGGCGATATGGCAGGCGCATTGGGGGTCATTGGCGACGTTTACAAAACGCAGGTTTACCATTTGGCGGGCTACCTCAACCGCGAACGGGAAATCATACCCCAGCATACCATCACCAAGCCCCCTTCTGCCGAATTACGTCCGGACCAGAAAGACAGCGATTCCTTGCCCGATTACGATCTGCTAGATGCCGTGCTTTTCCAATACATCGAAAACGAAAAGAGCGCGGCGCAGATCATCGCTCTGGGGTTTGAGGAAACGTTGGTATACCGCGTACTGCATTTGGTAAACCGCGCCGAATTTAAGCGCTTCCAATCACCGCCTGCATTACGCGTAAGTAGTAAAGCGTTTGGGGCGGGCAGGGCGATGCCGTTGGTAGGCATGTATCCGCTGTAGCACATTATATCCATAGTCCATTAAACCATCCCAGCTGGGCATCGTCTAAGTCTTATAAAGCAGAAATATTAGGAGACCACAGCCATGAAAAGGTTCATTCTATTTTTCATTCCCGTGATGGTACTGGCATCTTGCTCGGCCTACCAATACCACACCACTAAAATACAAAGCACCGATTTTTCGCAGTACCGCACGTATGGCTGGCTGCCACCCGTCGATTCGTTGTCCAAATCATACTTTGACAACGACATCGCCAATGCCAATATTTTGGAAACAGCCAACCAAGAACTGGAAGCCCGCGGGCTGACATACAGCAAGGAAAATCCGGATTTGCTATTCCGGTACATCGCCATTGTCAATAACAAAAGCCGGCCGCTATACGGCGGTTACCCATATAGCCATTGGGGTATGTGGGGTTACAACCCCTGGATGTGGGGGCCGCATTGGGGGTACTACGGCTACGGTTGGAACCGCCCGGTAGGTGAAGAGCGTTACCGTGCTGGCCATATTATCATCGAAGCAAGGGATAGGCAGTCCAATACCGTTATCTGGCAAGCCCGCGGCAGCGGACAGGTGCGTACTCCGGAAGACGCGATCAACAAACTACCGGAAATCGTTACGGGCGTATTGGATCAGTTCCCTGTTGCTGAGCGCAAGCGTTGAGGAGCAGCTAGCTATATCGACGGCCGCAACGTGAGGTAAAACGGCACTTCCTCGTGCTGTTTCGAGTTTTCCAGGATAAGGCGCGCGGCGGTCTCCCCCATCTGTTTAAAATCTGTGGAGATGGTGGTGATACCATTGAGGATAAACTTTTTCAATGGTGTCTCATTATAGGAAATGATCCCCACGTCCTTGCCGATCTTCAACTTGAGTGAGATCACCCGATCCAACAATTTCACCAAATCATCTTCCATCAGGTTAATATAGGTCTCCCCGGTGGATATCGGCTCTTCCGAAATATCACTCACCAGGAGGTGATTGAAGGCGTATTGCTGGCAAAAACGGTAGAACCCCTTGATGATTCCTTTCGGGAAATAGCTTTTATCGGGAAAAATCAACTTCAGCGTGTGGTATTTGCTCAGTTGTTCCTTAGCTTGCTCCAATGCGTCGTAGATGTCCTTTTCAAAATTTTCATACACCGCCGCGTAATCCCCCCCCACCCCAGGCACCAACTTATCCAGGAGCACTAACTTATCCTTCGGGATGTTGTCGATAATTTCGCCGGCCTTATCGCGCCCTTCGATGAAATGTGGAATAATGACGTAATGCGTATAGGTTTGCTTGAGCTTTTCCAGCAGTTTGCGGAAAAGCGACAAGTCGTTGTTGTACACATAAAAATCGACCGAAGCATCGCTGCCAATTGCATTCACGAAGGCGTCGTATACTATTTTTTTGTGGGCGCTGAGCTTATTGAAAAAAAGGACGATCTGCAGCTTCCGCTTGAAATCCGCATCGGCGATGTAATAGCCTTTACCGGGCACGGATCCCAGTACCCCTAAGTGCTTGAGGTGCTTGTATCCTTTCTCGGCCGTATCGCGCGAAATTTCCAGCACGTAGCTCAATTCATTGATAGAGGGAAGCATATCGCCTTTTTTCATCTTCCCATTCTCAATCGCATTGATAACCGCATTGGCCAACTGCAGGTATTTTGGGGTTGCCGAGTACTCGTTGATGTAGATATGTTCGAACACAGATACGGGTTTCATCGTTATTTAATGCTTATTCAAACCAGGGCCATGCAATTTTTGCATATCCAGCGCTAAAAATAAGCGGATAAATCCATATTATCGCGATATTATCGTCTTTTATTCCAATTTGTACTGCACAATGGTCACCGGGCCCGCCAAGCCCGAGGGCTGTACAGGCCATTTCGATGCATCAAACGGTTTGTAGTCAATGCTCACGAAGTTAATCTCATGGTAACGGCGCCATTCCTCTCCCCGTCGGTCCTTACCACGGATGCGGTTTGCCATCAGGTTGGCTACTTCGATACGGATGGTGTTTCTACCCCGCTTCAGCAGATGGCCTACCTGCAAGTGGAAAGGCACGCTCCAGGCAATGCCTGCATCGGCACCGTTGATATACACACGCGCGCTCTCGAAAAGATTGCCGAGTTCAAGTACATAGGCCATGCCATCCGCTATTTCCGCAAGGTCAAAAGACCCTTCGTAGGCAGCTATTCCACTGAATACGTGGTAGGCCGTATCGGCAAACGTGGTCCATAAGGACAGCGTATCCAATGTGACTGTTTTCGGCAAGGCGGGGCCTCCTGTTTCAAAACGCAGTTCCCACCCGTTGTCAACTGCTATTTCGGCCACCCGCCTCCCAAAGTACTGCCAGGCAGGCACGGACCGCATCCGATCGTTGCCGAACCTGATCACGAGTGCCTCCCCCGGTTGGAGTTGCACCCGTATCCCGTACCGGCTACCTTTCTCCGAGCAACGCACCTTGCCAAATGCGCCGCTTTGGGGGTCTAAAAGCAGTGCCACCCCATTTGCTGCCGCTTGGAATGGTACCCACTCATCGATCGCGTCGGCGCCGTGGTTGACCGTAAAATAATAGGTGCCGTTGCGTGCACTACGGCGGATAAACCGTAACCCGTGCTGTGCCAGCTGCTCACCACTGACGCCGAGCGATTGCAACGTGCCGATTACGTCGTCCGCAATCACCACCCGCTTTTCTTGTTGAAGTTGCTCCCGTAGGTCGTTGAATTGGCGATGCCTGGCCGTGTAGTCGCCAAAACCGGGCACATCTTCGGGCAGCGCCTGCCACACCACAGTGGCTCCTTGCCGCACCAGCTCCAACAGCTTCTGCAAGGTGGCTACGGGCATACGGCGTGCCGTAGGCACCACCAATGCCTTATAGGGCGTATTGCCAGCGGAGGTATGGATGAGCCCCCCGCTTACCGACACGTGCGACAGCAGGTCGTCAGAAATGAAATCAGCCGCATAGCCGTGGTCCATTAGTCGGGCGGCCTCCCGGTAGAAGGGCGTCGGATACAGCCACTTGTCGATGTTATGTACCGTAAACTGCATCAGCTTCCCCATGGGGTCGTCCCAATTATCGTAAACCGGCCAATACAGCAAGAGTTCGCTATCGGGCTTGCCCGTTTGCAATACAGACTGTACACGGGTGATGTACTGGTTGAGGCCCTTCAAATGCGGCCACCAGCTATTGTTAGGCACGAAATTGACCGATGCATAAAACAACCATCCCGGCCATGCCACTGCTTCGGGCGAGTAGGTGATGCCGTGGTAAAACACGTGGTTGACGCCTGCAAGGAACGCCTGTTCAACTTCCGGCTTACACTGGGACAACGCGGTTTTGAAATGTTCGGTGAGCCACGTGAACGTTTCGGAAGATACCAACGGCTTTCCGGTGATGGCTGCCGCCGAAGACGCAAATTTAAGCATGATGGGGTCGGGATCGACATTGCGGATATCCGCGCTGTCGCGTCTCAGGCCCGGTATGGGGAAAAAGCTGGAACCGAAAGTTTCCACTTCGGGGATATCCACGGCTGCATACAGATCGATCAGATTGCCGGGCGAACCGTGGGCCTGGTTTTTCGTGATAGCACCCCGCTGGTGTGCCCACGCTGTCCATGGTCGGGTAAATCTTTCCAGCAGCAGTTCGGCCAACGTCTGTCGGTAATCCGACTTGATCCGGCCGATACGGTCCGTACTATCGGCCGAAAGAAATTCCCGGATATGCAACCGCAGGTCATATCCCCGCCGTACTAGGAACGTTTCATACAAGCCATCTGTCCAATCGGCCCCATACACCTCGTAGCTGTCGTTGTAAAGTGCCCGGACGCCCAAGGGCCTCCTGCCAAACGCCGTGTCAAAGCGTGCCAGGTAATGGTGGAGTGCCGTATCGGAAAAATGGTTGAGCGTAAACCCTTCGCCGCCCGGTGCTGCCCGTTTTACCTGTTGGCCCGTTTTCCCAACGAAAACGGCATACAGCTCCCATGCACCCGGACCGGCGGTCCAGTTCAACGTTCCGTCGCTAGCCACCCGATCGGTGAGCAACAGCGCTTCGCCGGCGTCGCTATACGCCGTAAGCGACCGCAGCACTGCCAAGTAGTGCTTAGGGTCAGCGGGCATGATTTTCTCCGTTACCGACCGGCCCGCTTCCAAGTGAAACACCCGGAAGATGGCTTGGGTTGCAGCGTCGTCAACGCCCACTTGCGGCCCGCCAAACGGCCATCCCGTGCCGGTGGTCAGGTCCACGCCCATGTCCATACGGTCGCCTTCGGCAACCGTATGGCGCAGCATGTCTACCCAACGCGGTGAGAGGAACGGGATGTAGCTGTTTTCGTAATCCATTGCTCCATAAATTGGCGCAATCTCCAATCCACCGAACCCTGCATCCGCATAAATTTGCATCAGTTGCGAAACGTTATGCTCATCCACCGCACTACCCATCCACCACCAGCGTGCCCAGGGTTTGGCCGTTTTAGTTGTTTCTGGCCACGGCGTATGCTGGGCTTGGAGCAGCTGTACAAAGCCTACGCAACAGCCTACGGTTAGTAAATAACGGAGCAATTTCATCTGATTAAGGCATGTAAAACACTTCCGTGAGCGGTATGCTCACCGGCGAATTATCTGCATTGGTTTCCATCATATCGGCCATGTACGCCCACCACCGTTGCATCAGCGGGTTACTGCCCAAGTCCTGCGACGACAGGTCATCTACTTGCCTCTGCACAGCGAAAAGCGTGTTGGTTTCTTCGTCCAAAAAGATAGAGTAGTCGCAAACCCCGTTTTCCTTCAACAGGGCCGCCAGTTCGGGCCAGATTGCAGCATGGCGCCTTTTGTATTCTGCCTCGCAGCCCGCCATCAGTTTCATCCTAAATGCGATCCGTTGCATCCTATCGTATTTGTTTCTATTTTTCTATTGATTGCCATTCATCATCCAGCGATTGGAAGCCGTATGCTTACGCGCTGCGCAGCAATCATAGGCAATAATACAATAAAAAAGGCTGAACCCATCCTGCAACATCCTGACTTGGCACGCCTGTTAGCTACCTGTCAATTTGTACACTTCAGTTCCCGCAAGCAGGAAACAACCCAATCCATAGTCTTCAAAGTCGGGTTTGCTCGTATAAGTTACCGGCTGCCCGTCTTTCGGTTCCTTCCCCGTACCCTGCACATAACCCAAAAAACCATTGCTGTGCACGGCATCACGCACCAATGCATTCCAGGCGTTGGTTACTACCGGCAGGTATATGCGCCGGTCTATCATACCTTTGTTCAACGCCCATGCCATGCCGTAGGTAAAGAGCGCGGTACCGCTTGTTTCTTTTCCGCCATAATGGTTGGGGTCATGCAGGCTGACGTTCCAGAAACCATCCGCACGTTGCAGCGGAGCCAATGCCGATAGCATGTCCTTCAGGTCTTGTTGGTATTCACCGTAATGTGGATCACTTGCGGGCAATTCTTCCAGCACCCGCACCAACGCAGCTACCACCCAGCCGTTCCCCCGCGACCAATAGCAATCTTCGCCGTTCGGTTCCCGGTAAGGCGGAACGAAATCCCTGTCGCGCCACCACAGCTTGTCTTTTGGATTATATAACCCTTCTCCCCCTTCGCGGTATTTGGCATGGCTGTAGAGATCGTACATCTTATCAAAGTACCGGCTATCGCCGAAGGTAACGCCCAGCTTGGTAAATACGGGCATCGCCATCTGGATGGCATCGATCCAGTCCCAATCGCCCACCTCGTCGCTATGGACCATGCGATCAATGTTTTCCTTGATCGACTGGATATATATCGGTTTGTTATCGATACGATAGAGGTCGATATATGTCTGCCCGCAACACTGGTTGTCGGCATTCCGTGTAATGGGTTGGTATGCTGTGGACCAGCGGTGTTTCTCGCCCCATTGGACGGCGTAGTCGTAATAGCGCTTGTCAGCATCAATCGCGTACAATGCCATCAACCCTTCGTAATACACCGCCCGTGTCCAGATATTGGCGGGGCGCTCCCTGTTGGTTACGACGGTCTTGCCGGGGTCGGGCCATTTTTCCATGAAATATGCGTTGGCAAGCCGAAGCTGTTGCAGTACGTCGGCCTTTCCCGGCAAGCGGTCATTCGCGTATACGGCCCCAGCCATGCCAACCGTGTTGAAAACGATCAAGAAAACTAACAATCCATTCATTTTTCAGTGTGTAAATTTCAATAAGTAAAGCGATGGCATTTACCAACCCGGGTTTTGCATGGCGGCTTTGTCATCAGCAGTGAGTGGTTTCCCGTCCTTTTGTATCGCGTCGAGGAAACTCTGCGGTATTGGCCGTAGGTAATGCTTATTTTCCAATGGCTTTGCCTCATCGTTGAATAGCGTAGCCCGCTTTACCAGGGTTTTCGTCCGCGCGAGGTCCTCCCAGCGCATCAATTCGCCCATTAACTCCCGTGATCGCTCGTTGAGGATAAAAGCGATGAACTTGTCCGCATCCGACGAAACACCCAACTCTTCATAGAACTCATCCGTTGAATTAAAGATATCGGCCACACCGTCGAAACGCATATCCCCCGTGGTGGCGTCTGTCGTGAGCGCCATGTTGTTCGATTCGAAATAGGTATTCCGATCGGAATAGGATACAAACGCCGCCGTGTTTGCCGCAGAATTATTCACATATGCGGCTCCACCGTCTGAATGGAAAGACCGGTCTTCGCCCGCCTTATAAGCAGCGCGTTCACGGAGGGCGTTGATATACGGCATCGCTGCATCGAACCTATTGAGCCTGCCGAGTGCTTCGGCTGCAATAAGGTATGTTTCGGCCACCCGCGCCAGTATACCGTCACGTTGTCCGAATTGCGACGCCACACTTACGCGCGAACCATCGGCAAATTTTGAAAGGGCTACGAACCGACTGGCCTCGTAGTTACCATGCCCACCTTTCAGGTTTTGGGGTTCACCGGCAAAATAGCGGACAAACATATGCGGTGCGCGCCTGTCGATATTTGTTGGGAGATTTGGGTCGGCAACCAACGGATCTGGACTCGTATACCGGCTATCGCCGGCGTCGTTCACAATGTAAAGGATGGATTCTTCCCCACCGGAAAATTTCGGCTTTCCAACCAAATCCGTACTTGGAGCGAATGCTGCGCTCCATACCGGCGCGTTATCGGGCCGGTTGCAGCGGTAGCTGGTTTTGAAGCTTTTCCAAAAGCGGGAGTCATTCACACGGTCAAACACATCCAGGGCGTAGTCGGTCGACCGCATCCGCTGAAACTCCCTTCCGCCCGGGATATCGCGCTGCATGCCCGTCATATTCTGGTATACCGAAGGATAATACAGGTGGATCTGGTTGCCATACCGACCCTGCGTGGCCACATTATCAGAAAACTGCGCGGCAAGGATAACTTCCGGTAAACTTTCGTTAGCACCATCCACTTGGGTAAAGTTCCATAAATCACGGAAATCATTGGCCAATGTATGGTACCCGCTGTTGATTACCAGCTCGGCATAATGAACAGCCTGTTCCAGATCTGCCTCACGGGTGGCACCATTCCAATCGCTATACAGCTCACTGGCACGAAACAAGTATACCTTTGCAAGGAAATGCGCTGCCGCCCACTTCGTAATGCGGCCCGTTTGTGCTGGCGTGGGCGGCAACAACTCATAGGCCGCATTGAAATCGGCAATGATTTGTTCATACACTTCCTGCGCGGTATTGCGTGTAAACATCAGTTCGACCGTTGTAGACGGTTCCAATTTCAGCGGCACACCCCCGAATTGCTTTACCAGTTTGAAATAATCAAACGCACGCATGAAATACCCTTCGCCAAGCCGGGTATCCTTATCGGCCCCATCGCCATAATATAGTGGGATATTCTTGATAACGATATTTGCCGTGTTGATATTGCCGTACATGTTGTCCCATATGGATGCCACATAGCCGGTTATCGAGTTCAGGCCCGCATCGTAGGAATTCCAAACCTGTTGGCCCCTATCACCCCCCACACTGAATTCATCGACGCCATAATTGGTGGTCACGTAAGCCCATTCGTAATTGAAGTGGAATTTAAGGCTTTGGTACATCCCCGTTACTAGACCTTCCAGCCCTTCCTGCGTTTCGAAATCCTGTGTGCTCCGCGCGGTGATCAAATCTTCATGGAGGAAATTCTTACAAGAAAGTACCATGGTAGCACAACATAGCAGTGCTGTGCATTTTAATGATTGCGTTATTCTTTTCATGATTCTATGTTTAAAAACCAACATTCAGTCCTATTACAAACCCGCGGTTGAACGTAGAGCCTCCTAAATCCGGGTCGATCCAGTCCACATTTGAATACAAGAGGCCCGGGTTCATTACTTGTGCATAGATTTTGAGATTCTCCAACCGGAGCCTGTTGGAGATCGGCTTGGGTAAGGTGTATCCCAACGAGACATTCCGGAGTTTGATAAATGATCCATCTTGATAGTTCATGGATGTCCGATAGGGGTCGCCACCGGCGTTACCGTAGTTAGGGGCAGGATACTCGTTTGTAGGATTATCAGGCTGCCAGTAATCCAATTTCCGCTGCGCGAACCGGCCTTGTAGGTATTCACCGCCACCGAGCGTGGTAAACCCGAAACGACCGAAGATGAAAAAGGTCAAATCCCACGCTTTATAGCGCAAGGAGTTGTTAAAGCCGGCCGTCCACTTCGGTGTTGAATGGCCAACGATGCGCCGATCAAAGTTGGCATCAATGCGGTAATCGCCATCTAAATCGGCCACCCGTATGTCACCCGGCTTGAATGCGTGTCCGTTTGCATTGAATTTCTCTATCTCAGCAAGGTCCTCGGCCGTGTTTTGCCAAATCCCTTCTTTCAAGTAATCATAGTAAACCGATAGCCGCTCGCCGATGAACCAACCGTTGTTGACGTCATCAACCTTCCCGTTGGCCAGTTCGACGATACGGTCGTTGCTGGCGGTTATGTTCAGGTTGGATGTCCATGTGAAATCGGCGTTTTCGATATTGATGGTATTGATCGACAGATCCACACCCTTATTGGACGTTGCGCCGATATTGGCCCATGTAGCCGTATACCCCGTGAGGGAAGGAATAGACATCTGCAACAACAAATCGGTCGTTTTTGACGTATATACATCCAACGATCCGTTGACGCGGCCACGGAAGAGGCCAAAGTCCAAGCCGAGGTTCCACTGCGTAGTCCGTTCCCAGCCGAGATCTAAATTGGCCATCGGTGCCGGACTGGCCAACGAGGCATCGGACGACACATATCCCGGCTCAACCACGCTTCCCCAGGTATAGTACAGCGTCTGAACCCCGCCTTTGGTAAAATAAGGGTCTATCGCTGCGTTGCCGGTGCTGCCGAAGCCGATACGCCATTTCAGTTGGCTCACCCAATCCACATCCGCCATAAACGATTCCTGGTCCATCCGCCATGCGAAAGCCGCAGAGGGGAAAAGGTCCCACTTATTGCCATCAGCAAGCTGCGACGCCCCGTCCCAACGGACGGATGCGGTAAGCAAATACCGGCTATCATACCCATAATTTACGCGGGCCATATATGACAGCAACTGCGATTCGGATAAACCGGTGCTAAATCCGTCCAATTCGCTCACCGAATTCAATTGGTACCACCGCTGGCTATTCCAGGGCAAATCGGTAGCCGTCATGGATGACGATTCCGTACGGTTTGCCGTGACACTCTGCAATAAGGTGACGCCCACATCGTGTTTACCGGCAAAGGTTTTATCGTAGTAAAGGAGATTATCCAACGTCCAAGAAAACCGGGACGTCTGATTAAGCTGTGCATAATTGGTCGATCCGGGTTCCCCAGCGCCCCGCTCGGCAGCGTGCTCATCCATCCATCTCCCATTCCTGAAATGATAGAAGTCGGGGCCGAAATTCAGGCGGTACCTCAGGCCGTCAAGTATCGTTGCCTCGGCATATACATTGCCCAAGGTACGCAATACATAGCGCTCATTGATGGTAAACTTATCATCGCCTATCGGGTTCCGGATATTTACATCACCGCCCGGCAAATTAATCCGGTTCCCCTGTTCATCGAAGGGAACGGCATAAGGCAGCATCCCATTGGCAGCGAAATAAAGGTTTGCAGCACCCTGTGAACCGCTGCCCTGGTAGCCATAGTTCTGGTCGCCGTAGGTGGCGGCCAGGCTGCCGCCGAATTTAAACCATTCCACCGGGTTCAGGTCTACCGCGAATTTGCCCGTGTAGCGCTGGTAATCCTGGCCTAATATCGTCCCTCCCTGATTAAGGTAACCAAACGAGCCATACGCTTTCATTTTGTCCGTACCGCCGCTTGCATTGAGGGAATGGTCATGGGTGACCCCTGTTTTTAACACCATGCCGGTCCAATCGGTCGTAGCCACCCGGCTGCCATCCCACGAACCGTTCTGCCATCCGTTGGCCACATTTGCCCACGCAACGGCATCGCTGCCAAAAATCCGTTGATCCGCCTGCTCGGTCGGTTCATCGGGATACCTATTGGGGTTGTCTGAGGGCAACCGCCGGTAGGCATCACGCCTGAACTCGATATACTCCGCCGCATCCATCATCTGCGTGCGGTCGTGCATGTTCTCGATAGTGGCAACAGCCAGGTAATTAAGTGAAAGCTGGCCTTCCTTCCCCTTTTTGGTGGTTACCATGATGACCCCATTCGCTCCCCGCGAACCGTAGATGGCGGTGGCCGAGGCGTCCTTCAGTACATCGATCGACTCGATGTCTGACGGGTTCAGGGCCTCGATACCGCCTGCAGCCAACGGGATTCCATCCACCACATACAACGGTGAATTGCCGGCACTTAACGAACGTACGCCCCTCACGCGCACGCTACCCATCTCACCCGGCCGTTCGTTGGAAGTAATGTCTACTCCCGCCACCATGCCCTGCATGGCTTGTAGCGCATTCGTAACCGGCATGCGGCGTACCTGCTCCGCACCGATGCTTGCAACAGCCCCGGTCAGATCCGCTTTTTTCACCGTATTGTAACCCACAACCACCACCTCATCCAAGTGGCTCATCGTGGACGTGAGTTCGACATCCAATGTAGCGGCGACCACTTCCACTTCCTTTGATTGGTATCCAAGGAAGTGGAATACCAATACGTCCCCTTCGTTGGCACTGATCCGGTAGGAACCGGCAGCGTCGGATTGTACAGAGCCCTTCTGGCCTTTAACAGACACGGTTACGCCCGTTATCGGCGAACCCGCCGCCGCATCGGTAATGCGGCCTGTCACTGTAAACGTTTGCGCTACTTGCGCAAATGATGGAACGATCGAACCGGCTGCAAGCAGTAGCATGCACCAGAATCGCTTGAACTCATCCATCGAAGTAATCCACTTTTTCATACTGATCATTTTGTTTAATACTTGGTTATTTAAGCCTTCGTCCGCCAAATTGTCGTCGTTCGTTAAGCAGTTCTTGGTTAGTACATGGCAAACCTACCTGAAAAGGAACCGGTTCATCCGTAAAATCGACCCAGATTTCCAGTAAAAATGTTCCATTTACATTTACACTATTGATTCTCGTCGGTCCGGGTTGCAAATCCGCTTTCCCCTTCCTATATTTACATCATTCCAATTCTTGGATCGGTTATAACCTAATTTTATGTCCATGTGCAACCGATATATAATTACATTGCTATTGATTCCGCTGGCCATTTGGTGCAGCGGCCAACCGCTCAACCTTCGGTTTGACCACATCACCTCCGAACACGGACTGCCACAGAATACGATCCACGGCATTGTAAAAGATAAATACGGATTCATGTGGTTCGGCACGTGGTCGGGGTTGTGCCGATATGACGGATACCAATTTAAGATCTACCGCTATGATCCCGAAAATTCCAAAAGCATCAACAACAACCGTATCCACAATATCCTCAAAGATGCAGCGCAGGACCTTTGGGTCATGACGTTTGACGAGCAAACACTCTGCAAGTATAACTACGATACGGATGATTTTGAGCGGATTCCGCTGGAAAAGGTACCCGTCGATTTACAAAAATTGATATCTAGGAAAAATTACCACATGAGTACCTCTTTCCGGTTCGGAAACCATGAATGGCGGCTTGAGCGGCGAACCAACACCCTTGTAGAAACCAACTTAACGACCGGAAAAGATAAACACTACGCAGCGAACCCCGGCATCCGCGGTTCATTGAACGACTCCTATGTCAGTGATGTTTACCTTGACAACCAAGACATTTTATGGATCGGCACCTATAGCAACGGTATCAACAAAGCCAACCTACATGCCAATCCCTTCCATAATCACTACCACATCCCTACAGACGAGCGCTCAATCATTGACGACAACGTTCGAACGTTATGTGAAGATACGGAGGGTAATCTATGGGTGGGCACACGTGACCAAGGAATCACTATTGTGGGGAAAGACGGAAGCTACCGTCACCTCCAGCACGACGCAACCGACTCCCGTTCGCTGAAAAGCAACCAGATACGCTACATCTATTGCGATTCAGGAGGGAACCTATGGATTGGAACCAAAGAAGGGTTGGATAGATACGATCCGAAGACAGGGAAAATCCGCCACTTTGATATGCTCGACCCCCAATACACGCCAATATATGGTATTACAGAAGACCACGACGAACAACTGTGGTTTGCTACCTGGGGCGGCATTTACCGGTATGTGCCGGATGTGGATAGCATGACACATTTCGACCCTTCCGATATGTTACTGAATGAACATGCCTGGGTTATATTGGAAGATCGGCAAGGTAAACTTTGGGTGGGAACCGAAGGCGGTGGAATCAGCGTAATCAATAAAGATACCCCCGGCAAATTAACGCTTGAAAGACATTTCATCCACAAGCAAGACTCCGTAAATAGCATCAGTGACAACCGAGTGTATGCGTTGTATGAAGATAGCGATGGTTATATCTGGATTGGCACGGGGAATGGACTAAACCGTTTCAACCCCACCAATCAAACGTTCCAACATTTGTCGGTTTCCCCTAACGGCCTTCCAAATGCCATGATTGCCGGCATTACCGAAGACGACAACGGATTCCTATGGGTAAGCCACAAAGCCGGCATCTCGCGGGTCGACAAGCAATCATTCGCTATTCGGAACTATTCGCAACAAGATGGTCTGCAGAGCAACGAATTCTTGGAAGGAGCCGTATTGAAGAGCCGGCATTCGCGTAACCTATACTTTGGGGGTAATAAGGGCTACAACACGTTTAACCCCGATAGCATAACCTGCGACCAACGGCCTCCCCAAATCGCATTTACCGACCTGCAAATCCTCAATAAGCACGTCCATGTGGCCCGTGAAGTCAACGGGCGGGTGCTTCTGAAAAAGCCTTTGCACCTTACTGACAGGCTTGCATTGACTTACCGCGACAAAAGCATCGCCATTGAATTTGCCGCCCTGCACTATACAAACCCGGCGCGAAACCGATACGCCTACATGTTGGAAGGGTTTGACGAAGACTGGATTTACACAGATGCGGCACACCGGGTAGCTACCTATTCAAACCTATCCCCCGGCGACTATGTGTTCAAAGTGAAAGCATCGAATAGCGACGGCATATGGAGCCCCGAACCAAAAACGTTGGCAATTTCAGTGGCTCCCGCCTTTTGGGCGAGTACGTGGGCCTATGCCCTCTATTCTCTCGTCTTCATTGGCTTGCTATATGCATTCTACTATTACGTGGTCCGCTATGCCAAGCTGAGCAGCAAACTCGCTTACGAGACCATCCTCCACGAACAGGAGCGGCAGCACCACGAGAGTAAGGTCCAGTTTTTCACGAACATCTCGCACGAAATCAAGACACCGCTTACGCTGATCCTCGCCCCCATCCAGCAATTGATGGGCCTCAGCGGGAACAATGGTGCCATGAAAAACCAGTTGCGGACCATGAAGGCCAACGGCGACCGGCTGTTCAAGCTGATCAACCAGTTGCTGGATATCCGCCGGTTCGAAACCGGCAATGAGCGGCTATCCCCCGAAAGACGGGATGTGATTGGCCTTGTGCACGAAATCGCCGACTCGTTTCAGCATATGGCCCAATTGGGGAACATCACGCTTACCACCAGGGCCGAAACGGCCCCTGTATACAACCATTTTGACCCGGACAAATTAGAAAAGGTGCTTTACAACCTCTTGTCGAATGCATTCAAATTCACGGGCGACGGTGGGCATATCGACGTGAATGTCTATACCGAAGAGACCCCTACCCAATCGGTCGTCATCGAAGTAGCCGATAATGGCTTGGGCATCAGTACGGAAGACCTACCACGTATTTTCGATCTCTTCCGGCAAGGAAAATCGAATAAAGTGGGGGGAACAGGCCTCGGGTTGGCGTACGCCAAGTCGTTGGTGGAACTCCATGGCGGGACCATTACTGTACAAAGCGAAGGGAAACACATTGGCGAAAACCGGACGGTGTTTTCGGTGCGGATTCCCCTCCGGGTAGACGATACAGCGGTGCCCTCGCAGCCGAAGGCAGCTATGGCGGCATGGACGAAGGCCATAACGACCAACGAGGAATCCGCTGCCGATGACACGCAGGCTGGCGTTGCACCACCTCCAAGCAGGCCCTACACGCTGCTTTTGGTTGAAGATAACCGTGAAATGCGTAAGTACCTTGGCGATTTTTTTTCCAACCAGTACCATGTTATCGAAGCAGCCACCGGTGTGGAGGGGCTTGCCGCGGCCGTAAAACATACACCCGATTTAATTGTAAGCGATGTGATGATGCCCGAAATGGATGGCTTTGCTCTATGCAGGAAGTTAAAGGCCGACATCCTTACCAGCCATATCCCCGTCGTCCTATTGACCGCACGTACCTTGATCGAGTATGAGATCGAAGGCATCAAAACCGGTGCCGATGATTACGTTATTAAACCGTTCAACCTCACGCTCCTTTCGCTCAAGATGGCAAATCTTCTGAACATCAGAATACAACTACGGGAAAAGTTCAAAAGGGAAGTGACGATTGAACCGTCCAAGCTCAACGCCGTATCTCCCGACGAACAATTGCTCAAACGGATGATGACCTACATTGAAGGCCAATTGGCAGAACCGGGATTGAGCGTGGATGACATCTGTGACGAAATCGGGTTGAGCCGTACGCAACTGTATCGGAAAATGAAAGCATTGACAGGTTTCAGTGTCGGCGACATCATCAAGGAAATCAGGCTCAAACGCGCGCAACAGCTGCTTAGGGACAAGCACTTCAACGTCAACGAGATCGCGTACATGACCGGGTTTTCCGATCCGGATTATTTCCGGAAATGTTTCAAGGCAAAATTGGGTATTTCGCCTTCGGAATATAGCAAGCGAAACGCGCAAGAGACGTCTACCGCTCGCTGAGAATTGTTTTATACCATCATCTTATAACCAATTCCCCTTACGGTTGTAATTTGAATGTTGGGGTCTTTGCTCAAGTGCTTCCGCAATCGGCATACGAACACATCGAGGCTGCGGCCGGTTGTTGCCTGCCCGCTACTCCAAAATTCCTTCAGGATTTCGTCGCGTAGCAGCACGGTATTCCGGTGTTCATACAGCATTTTGAGCAGTACACTCTGCCGGTATGACAATTGGAGGGCTTCATGCTCATACCGCAATACTTGCCTTTCGGGGTTCAAGGTATACCTACCAATATGGATATGTCCCATCGTATTGATCCTTTTTTTCAAACCTACGAGCGACGTGATCCGCGCAACCAACTCGTCGATAATAAAAGGTTTCTTGACGTAATCGTTACCACCTACCTTAAACCCATGGAGCACGTCTTCGGTTGCCGTACGGGAAGTGATAAAAATCATCGGTGTAGAGGCATCGGTTTCCCTTATCTTTGCGGCCAACGTAAAACCGTCCATGCCGGGCATCATTACATCCATCACGACGATATCGGGTTTCGTTTGATTGAATGATTCCAATGCTTCGGTGGCCGTTGCGGCATAGGTTACGCAAAACGCTTTCGTTTCTAAACTAACCATGAGCACATGTGCCAATTTCACTTCGTCTTCTACTAGCAATACATCAATCATGTTTGTGGGTTTTTCGGTATCTTGATCGTAAAAGTCGTACCCGACCCTTGCTGGCTTTCCAGCTTTATGGTGCCTTTGTGTTGGCCGATTATTTGTTTGACATAGGCCAGCCCCAAACCGAACCCACGGGTATGCGGACTACTGCTGCCGCTCGGCACCCGAAAAAACGGATCGAAAACACGCTCGTGATAGGCGGCCGGTATGCCCATGCCATCATCGGTAACGGTAATTTCCAGGAACCCGCTATTCCGCAATTCCCGGGTGGTGATTTCAATGCTTTTCGAACCGTATTTCGCGGCATTTTCAAGTAAGTTTGTCAATACATTCCCCAAGTGTAGTCGATCGGCCCACAAGAGACATTTCGTGGTGGCTTGATGACGTATAAACTGAATGTCAAGGCCTTCGACACCCGTATGTACCCTTGCAATGCATTTGGTAATCAATGCTTCCATATCAATATACTCGTAGTTCAACTGCTTTCGGGAAGCATCATCGTCTACCGCCACCTGCAGCACATGGTCGATCATATCCGATAAGCGCTCAAGCTCTTCCCTGGCTATCCGATGAAAAGCAGCCCGGTTGTCCTGTTCCTGCTCATTGGTATAGCTTTGCAACGCCTGAACGATCGCGTAAACCGTGGCAACGGGGGTCCGTAGCTCATGGGTCATATGGTTTACAAAAGTTTTCCTCAATGTGGCAAGCTTATTCTGTTTGGAAATGGTTTGGAACAGATACACGAAGCAACCCAAGATGGTGACGACAAGGAAAACGGAAATAATCAATTGCCAACTCAGGTTATACATCACGTTCAACCATGGAAGCTGTAATCTCAATGCCAGAAATTTCCCTTGCTCGCCATCGATCAACAACGGCCGCGGAGTAAGGGTAGAGGCATATCCATCTTCGTTTAAAAAATTCCCATCGTCGAGTGTCACAAACGTAAGCTCAAATCCGGCCTCGATACCATTTTTACGCAGCGCATCGCTGATTTTACCATGCAACACGTTATATGACGCACTGTCTAATGTTAGTTTGTTGAACAGAAATTCCGGAAGGAGATGGCGTGGAAAAGGGGGCTGCGGCCGCGTCGGGGAACGGGCCGGGCGGAATATCGGTGCAATCATCGTTAAGCGGACACGCTTCATCATCTCCGATAGGGAGTCGGCCGACACATTGGGATACGTTTTTACAAGCTCTTCATGGAGGCGCTTTTCAAATAAAGGAGTCCGCATAGCGCCGTTTTCGTTGCCGTCGCTAACACGTTCCTGCGCAAATTCCTGAACGGCATCAAATAGCACCCGTTCCGCCGTTGAAACGGTATTCTCAAGATAGCGACTGTAACTACCGTACAACCATGATCCCAGTATAAGAACAATCCCTACCAACGATACAACCAGCGGGATAAAAATAATCTTAAGCTTTTCTTTCATTGACCTCGTTATAGGCTGGCTTCGTCTATTCATACTTAATCATAGATTTTCCGAAGCGTTGCTTGCAACGTTAGATGGCAAAGGCACCGGAAAGTTTAGTGGGGGCGAATCGTTCCAAGTGGAGAAGCAGTGGCATAGGACACGGAAAATCCGTAATCCAACCAAACTTAATTTACTGGAAATGAACTAAATCAAACAGCGCCAACTTGAATAGGCCCTCCCATCCGCTTTAACAAGATTTAACAATTTGTAACCTTGGTTAACACTCAATATGAGCAGTTTTGCAGCAGTGAAATTAATACAACCATGAAAATTGGCATAAGGATACTTCATCATTACCATAGTTTACTGTTCGTTACAATACCCTTGTTGTTATTGATAAGTTGCAAGCAAGGCGATGGAATCGGTTTTGACAATTTAGACGATGGGATGAAAGTTAACGTGGTAGACACGCTGGCCATAGAAGCGAGTACATTCCTGTTGGACCCCTTGCCAACCACGGGGCAGCATGTTCTGCTAGTTGGTAGCATAAACGACCAAGATCTTGGAAAAATCGCATCCCGGTCTTATTTCAGGCTATCGAATGAGCAATTATCGCTGAGTAGTTTGCCGGAGGGCATTTCCTACGATTCGCTATCGTTCAGCCTTTTCTACAACGGATATTCATACGGCGATACCACCCAGGCAATCACGTTGAGTTTACACCGGGTTTCAGAAACGATAGAGCCCTACGAATTTCCAATTGCATTGGAAGACGACGAATATCCCGTTTTTGCTAGTGGGGGGACCACGCTATTGGCCGATCGCCATTTCGACTATGCAGCCCGACCGCTTGGTTCCATACGGTTTATACCCCATCCAAATACGGCCGGCGATAGCGTAACGATCAGATTGGATGATACGTTTGGGCGTACCCTATTCGACATGGCGACAAACAATGACACGCGGCTCACCGTGCAGGAGGAGTTTGTGGATTTCTTGAAGGGCCTTGCCTTGGTTCCCGCCGATGAGACCGGTGCCGTCATTGGCTTCCGTGATTCCGTGTTGCTCAACATCCATTATTCGTATGAGTCCCAAAGCCACGGTATGAAAGAAAATGGAAAAATCACCTTTCCAATCGGGGCTGACGCCTATCAATTCAATCGCATCGCAACAGACCGCACGGGTACGCCACTCGCCGAGTTGTCGTATCAACATGATAACATCCCTTCGTCGTTGACCGGCAATAGGACGTTCATACAAGGGGCCAGTGGCATAGTAACCCGACTAACATTCCCCACATCGAAACTCTTCTTGAATGACGGTCTGATAGCGATAAGCAAAGCCCAACTGATCATCGAAACAGACCAGTCTTCGGACCATCTTTTCATCCCCCCGAGCGCATTGATATTGATGACGGCGAACCGATACGGCACCCCTACTTCTGTGTTGCAATACAATGGGCAAACGCAAGCCGCCTACTATCAGTCGCCCGGTGGCGCCGGTGGCGCGGAAAATGGGCGGTATGTATTTGATATGACGGACTACGTCAGCAAACTGCGGCTTACCTCCGCCGACCAAACGGAGAGCCTGTTACTTTCGCTACCGCTGGATGGGTTGATGGCTACGGTAAACCGCCTGAACATTGCCGCAACAGCAGAAAAGCCCGCTATTAAATTGCACATTATGTACGTAAAAATCTAGAATAAATGAATATGAATTGGTTAATCAAATTATTATTACTCGCTATTGTACTGGTTACCGGCGCGGCCTGTTCCTCCGATGACTCGGATGATCCGGACGAATGGACAAAAGGAGCGGATTTCGAGGGCCTTCCGAGAAGTGGGGCTGCCAGTTTTGAAATTGGTGGCTACACCTACCTCACTACGGGATATGGGACAAACTCCAACCGATTCGTAGATACTTGGCGTTTTAATCCGGCACAGCAAAATTGGACACGCGTAGCGGATTTCCCCGGTGGCGCGCGCAACAATGCGGTGTCTTTCGTGATGGATGGGAAAGGATACGTGGGGTTGGGGACAAATTCGACCGTGATGTTCCAGGATTTCTATCAGTATGACCCCGATAGCGATGCATGGTCGCGCGTTGCCGACTTTGAAGGAGCGGCCCGGTATGGTGCAGTTGCTTTCACTCTCAATGGCATTGGTTACGTGGGTACGGGAAAAGACATGGATGGGCAAGATTATAACGACCTATACTCCTACACGCCCGGTACGGACGGTGGCCAATGGACAAAGGTAGCCAGCACGCCAAACAAACGGTCTTTTGCATTTGCCTTTGTGCTGAATGACCTGGCGTACCTAGGAGGCGGTACGAGTAACAACCAAAATGTATCTACATTCTACTCGTTTGATGGAACCTCATGGGTTGAAAAAGAACCGCTATCGGGGCGTGATGATGACTATACCTACAACCTGACCAGACTTAGCCCCTCGGTATTCGTGTTGAATGGGTATCCTTACATATCCGGCGGACTAACCAGCAACGGTGGTTCGGCAACAGGCACTACCTGGCGGTATATGGTATCGGGCGATTACTGGGAAGAACACCAGGTATTTCCGGGGTCCTTTCGCCACCAAGCTGTTTCCTTTGTGCATGATGGTGCCGCCTATGTCGTGACAGGCCGCAGTGGCACCTCACCATTTTACGACATGTGGCGGTTTATCCCTAATCCTTGGTAGTCCCATGAGCGATACGATAAAAAGAGCATTGGCCGTTTGCTGCATCATGTTTACGTTGGTTCGCGCGGCACATCCGCAAGACCGGAAAATAAATTACGGCGTTGCCGTGGGTGCCACCCATCCGGTCTACGTGCTTAGCAACATTAGCAGTGGTGTAAGCCGATCGGCATCCAGCACGTACAACGGGCAACTATCCAGCTGGGTTTCATGGTCTCCAACCCCATACGCGGGGTTGGAGGCGGGTGCGTCCGTCGTTGGATTAGGAGCCAAGTTAACCCAATCCGAATTTGGTAGCCGTGATGTCATCCAACACACCTATTGGCTTCAGTTTCCCGTCAATATTATCGGGAAACTACCGTTGAGAGACTCGAGTAACTTCTTCGTAAAAGCCGGGGGTTACGTTGGAGTAGGTTTGTTTGGGAGCAACAATGTACCCAACGACTACACCGGTTCGGCAACGCAAGATTTCTCGTTTGGCGAACGTGAAACACAACAACCCGTGGATATCGGTTGGACCCTCAACATGGGTTATAAACTAAAATCGGGCTATTTGATTAGCGTGGGCTATCAGCAAGGAATCAGCGATATCGCTCCAAGCCAAGCGGCATATGAGCAACGAAACCGGGCTTATACACTCAGCATCGGCTACGAGTTTTAGCCTATTCCACTTCCCTAGCCGGGCACTGCTGAAAGCGATAGGCCGCCTCAAAACGAAGGAGATGGCCTATCGTTGTATTACTTCTTCCGTATAATGGTGACTTCTTCGGGTGCAGCGATCGTCGATACCACCTTACCGTCTTTATCTTTCCGGTGGCTCACATGTATGGGCCCGTAGGGGGTCGGGTACGTTCCTTCGGCATATTCCAAATCGCCCAGGTGCGGATCCACCAGCACGGTCTTGCTCCTCGGGGCCACCACTTTGATACCCAATACATGCTCCGTAAGCCACGATGTAGGGCCCGACGCCCATCCGTGGCATAGGCTATGGCGCAACCCTACATAGCAATACGCACCGTAGTCGCCATGGATATCCTTTTTCCCAGCAGGCACGAGCTCATCGATCCGGCTTGCATTGGGCAACCATTCCATATTGAAGTCCTCCCAAAAGGTGGTAGCTCCCAGGTCAAGCATGCCCCCCCAATAACTACGGATTACATCCAATGCACCTTGGTAGTTACCTGCTTTGGCCATTGCCTGAAGCATATAATAACCATAGAACGTAGAGAAGTTCTTGGCCCCGCCAACGGCCAGCACGTCGGCATTGGCGGTTGCAGGGTCTACCATATCGGTGATGGCCATGAGTGCAGCAGCTTGCTTGGACTGCCCCATCGGCGGCGTGTATTTCTTCAAACGTTTCACTGCTTCGCCAGCAATGCGATGCGTTTCGTTGTCGCCCATGACCTCACTCAGTTTCGCCGCTGTGGATAGCGACCAGATGGTCATGGCTTGCAACCCGGCATGCACGGCATCGGCATCCTCGCTGGAGGGCCAATCGAGAAACCGGTTGCCATCCATCCGTTCCTTTCCATCGGGGCCAACTTTCGAAACAATCTGTTTGACCAACCCCGAGAGATAAGGCTGTTGTTCCTTCAAGTAGTCCAGATCGCCATGGTGCATGTACCAATCGTGGTGCAGGATGATCCACCACATCGAGTAGGTGCTGATACCGCTCATCCAATTGGGAAGCGGCGTAACATCGCGGGCCAAATCCAAGCTCTTTGGCACCACCTCGTTGTAGCCAAACACAGTGTTTACGGTAGCCACTTCAGGATGGAGGTCGCCTACCCACACGAGCCGGTCGCGTTTGATCCCATCCCACAGGTAGTCCTGCATATTGAGGTGGACGGTATAGGCGCCCGTCTTCCAGATTTCGTTCAGACGCTCATCGCTGCTCGTAAACGAACCCACGTAAGGAATGTCGCGGTAGGTGAAAATTGCCCGCACCTCTTTCAAATGCAATTCGGCATCGTTATCTAGTAAATCGATTCGGACAAAACGGAACCCGCTCTCGCCTACCTGGATTTTACCCAGCCAAGGCACCTGCATGTTGAAATCGCGGATGGCGTGGTCATTGGTTGCTCCTTTTTCACCAATGTCGGCCATCGCTTCACTCACGGACTCACCGAAACGTACGCGGATGTTGCGCGGGGTATTCCCGGGCGACCACATGCCGGTGACGATTTCCAGGCCACCGTGCAATTCCTTACCGAAATCGAGCAAGATGCTCGATTGCTCATCGCCGGTATTTTTGAGCACACAGATGCTGGCGTTGGTCAGGTCGGCCTGCCCATTGCCGGGCACCAGCAGTTGTTCCATATTGGATACGGCACCCGATTGCCATATGACACGTACCGGCGACACATAGGTCCGCACGATTTCGGTTTTGCCATCGGCAAAACAAGGCACCATAAATTGCAGTGAAAATAACGCAGTTAAAAAAGTGTACAGACGCTTCATCAGAGGTTAGCTTACAATAAAAATAATCACCGCAAGATAGCGATGATCCCGGTAAGGCGCATCCTGTGCTTACCCGATGGTTAGCGTTGCCAAGCTACTGTGTTTAACGACATACTTCAACGCAAATCGACCGTGATACGATAGCTACCACTGGGGAGCCGGGGCAGCTTCAATAGCCCATCCACGGGCTTAACTTCCGTCGCTTCGCCATTGATGGTCATGTGCGCACGCTTTTTGGCCGTATACGGCAGCTCCACCGCTGCCACGGTGTTCCCGGGCACGGAGAGCTCCAGCGTGTACGTTGAATGGTCTTGCCGGCACGAAACCTCCACAGCGCCTTTGACCGTTGGCACGCTAACCGTGGCCCATTCCAATGAACCGATTTGCGGCCGCACGCGGAACACGTCCCAGCCCGGTTCCAATGGCTCGACCCCCATCAGCTTACGTGGAATGACATTGGCCGGAACCGCACCCCATGCATGGTTCCAATCTTGGTTGGGCTTGTACTTATTATCCCAAGCCTCCATGGTCACCGTGCTTCCCGCCCGGATCATATTGTACCAGCTGCGATCGTCTTGCGACGCCAATAGCGACAAACCGTACTCAGCGGCACCGGCCTCGTAAACAGCATCCATCAAGAATTGGCTGCCATATACGCTGCATGCCATGCCGCGCGAGCGGATGAAGGCCATCACCCGATCGGATTTCGATGCGGGTACCAGGCCAAAGGCCAGCGCCATCATATTGGTATGCAACGAGGCGTGGTCGGTATCTACCCCATCGCGGTAATTGCCCGAGCGGTTATCCCACAGCAAGGATTGGAAGGACCGGTGGGTCTCGTCTGCCTTGTTCGAAAAGGCCACCGCGTCCTCTTCGAACCCGAGCGCAGCAGCCAGCTTGGCCATATCGCACAACGCTTTATAGTGGAACGCATTCACCACCGCATTAAAATCGGTAAACACAAACCCATCCGTCTCGCCGTTGCCCACCATGCCAAAGCCACCGGTATGCGGCCAGTCTACGATATCGCGAAGGGCATCGCCCCGATAGTGGATGGCATTCATCAATTGTTTTGTCTGCTTGCCTTTCGTGGTGCTGATCAGGCCATTGGCTTCCCGTAGCGGCAGCAGCAACTTGGCCTTCAAATCGTCATAATGGTGACGGACCGAGCGGATGTCGCCGGTATACAGGTAATCGTTGTAGGCCATCAATACGGATTGCAGAATCCATTCGGTAGGCCAAGTCGCGTTATGCAGTAGGTATTCATGCGACCTGCGGGCCATCGAGTATTCGTTGTCCACCCCGTAGTGGCTAAGTTGATTAATGTAAGCGTCTGCCTCGTAGGGGATGCGTTCACGATCGCCATCTACATAGATACCGGCAAACGAGGTTGCCTTGATGCTGTACTTACATAATTCCCATACGGCATTCAACACCGAATCGGAGCTCTCGAAGTGAGAGGTGAAGTCGTCGAAGGGGTAATGGGCCGTGGATCGGACGATATCACTTGCTTCCACCGCTTGCACATACCCATCGAGTTCAACGTAGCGGAATGGCATCACCTCACCGATATAAGCCGGCATGAGGATGGCTTGCCTACCGGTGTTCCGGCGGTCTGGTCTGAATTGCACATGGTAGGTATGCCTCCCCCGCTTCAGCGGAAGCTGATATTCGGCATATCGGATGGTCCCGCCAGGTTTACGGTTTATCGTCCCATCGGCGTTGACAGCCTCGCCAAGCCTTACCGTGACGGTGTCCATTCCCGCCGGTGATGTCAGCGTAAGCCGCAGCTGGCCAAAGGACGCTTTTCCGAAATCGATGCGTATTTGGTGCTGGGACGCCGACAGGCGCTGGGGTACCTCGTCGGTTTTCTGCAACGGATAAAAGGCCGTCTGGTAGTCGTGCAGGGTATCTGCGGTACGGAATTGGCTGATGGGTGACCACGCGCTCGTTACCCCATCTTCATTCCACACCCTCACCTGCCATGCATAGCCGGTATTCGGGTCAAGCGGCCGGCCATCGTAAACGACACCGGTGGAAGTGTCAGATGTGACCTTGCCCGAATCCCATACATCCACGATACCTTTTGCCAGACTGTCGGCATGGGTCGCCATTACAATCTGGTAGGCAGATTGCGTAGCTCCACGGCTGGCGCTTGACAACTCCCATCCCAGCAGCGGCTGCTTGTTGGCAATTCGTACCTGCTCTCCGCTTTCGCGGCTATAGCCAACTACCGGATAGCCATTTACTACCTGAAGCATGGGATACTCCAACAGGTCGACTTTAAGGTTAAGCACGTTAACATGCTGGCCGTAAACGGTGAGGGCACCCTGTGCCATCAATACCCATAAAAGGCACATCCGAGTCAATGGAAATTTACGCATCAATAGGTCAATTTAAATTCGTGTCTTCCGGCGCCTACATCTTTCAGCAGCACATAGCTTCCCTTTAGCACCGTTCCTTCTTTCCGTTCCACACCATTCTGCACCACTGTGAAATGATCCACCCCCGGCGGGACGGGTAAATACACATCGGCTTCCATATTTGCGGGTAAAGATACAATCATTTCGAAATAACGGTGTTGTTGATCGAAACTGGTTTCAATGGGTCCGCGAATGGTTGGGAGTTTGGCCTTTGCCCATGATAGTCCGGCCGGTTGTGGTTTGATCGCCACCCGCTTGAAACCCGGTGCGGATGGCGTGATTCCTATCACTTTCCGCGGGAGGATATGAACCGGGGAGGCGCTCCAGGCGTGGCTCCAGCCGTTGTTGTTTTTATATTTCGTGTCCCAAGCTTCAGTAGTCATTGTTGCCCCTACGCGCAACATGTTATACCAGCTTCGATCACTTGTTGACGTCAGAAGCGACAGGGCATACGCGTCTTCTTCCGCGTCAAACAGTCCCTCCAATAGGTAATTGGCACTGTAAACGCCGCAAGCCATCCCTTTTGTCTTGATATGTGCCAATACTTGCGGTTTCTCCTTCTCAGGCACCAGGCCGAAAACAAGGGGGTATAGGTTTGCGTGGAGGGAAGCATGGTCGGTTCCTATACCGTCTATATAGACCCCCCGGCCAGGATCGAAGAAATGGCGCTGGAATGTCTTGAAAAGCCTGGCATGTGTTTTCCTTAATTGCTCCGCTTCCCGGCCATTTCCTACGATACGGGCCATTTTTTCCATCAGCTTCAACGTATGGTAGTGGAACGCATTGACGACCGTGTTGTAGTCTGTAAAGACATAGCTGTCTGTCTCCCCCCCTTCCGGTAGAGCGGCAGAACGCTGTGGCCAATCGACGATGTCGCGCAGCGTCTCTCCGTTAAAAAAAATCGCCGCTTTAAATTCGTCGGTAACCAGCCCGGTAGTCGTTGATATAAGTCCATTGGGCATGGTCAGCGCGGTCATTAATTTTGGTTTGAGGACCTCATAGTTTTTCCGGATTACACTGGTATCACCCGTATGCATGAAATCCGCCCAGACCATCATAATCGAGTGGGATATCCATTCAGTCGGCCACGTGGCATGGTAAATCATGTTTTCCAAACTATACCGTGCCGTTGCAAACTCGCGATCTACTGCATAATGCCCTAGCTGATGGATATAGGCGTCCGCCTCGTACATCATCCGTTCGCGTTGGCTCGCTGCATAGTCGCCGTTAAAAGTATTGGCGATAACCGAGTACCGACATAAGTCATATATTTTGTTCAGCAATGTATCGCTGCTGACAAAATATGACGCATATTCGTCAGATGGTACATGCAGGCTCAGCTGTTCCGCCGACACCACGGAGAGGTTAAGATCGGCGCCGACTACCTCTACGAAGCGAAAGGGAATCACCTCCATCATATGTGCAGGCATGGTTTGGCTATGGGGATAATGCGGTTCAAACCGCGGAATATCCAAATGGTATGTATGCGTTCCCGCTTTTATGGCCAATGGATATTCCCGGTAAATCACCCCCCCCCCCGGTTCGGCATCGATGGAGTCACCCACATTTTTTTCGCCGATGCGGACTCGCAACGTGGTGTCGGTACGGTCGCCCGGGGCCGACTTCCAATTGAGTGTAAGTGCCACGTTGGCAAATCCGGCACGTTCGAAAGCGATAAACCAGACCCCGTCCGTTCTTCGATCCACGTGCACGGGGTAGGTCGGGTGATACTGAATGGGCGGGCGGTCTTCAAGTGTCCACGTTTCTTGCCCCGGCTCGGTACCCAACTGCACCCATCGGCTTTCGCCGGGCCACTGCTTTTTCCGGCCGGCGTCGCCGATATTGAATTGCTGGACTTCGCTGTATGCGGAAACCTCCCCACTTTTGTTCCATGTCCGCACCTTCCAGTAATAGGCCGTCTGGGCTTGAAGCGATGTCCCGGCATACGGGATGTGCAAGGCGTTTCGGCCATCTACCTTTCCACTGTCCCACATGTCACCGGTATCCGCTTCCAGCAACCTTGGAGACGACGCGACCAACAGTTGGTAGCCTGTCTGAAAGTCATTGGGCTCCGATGTAGGCACCACCCAACTAAACATAGGTCCCCGTGTGGTGATAACCGACTTTTCGGGCTTTGTCAACAGGTTTGTCATCAAGCCCGAGGGTCTCACCGTGTCGGCGATGGCTAGCTGGCCTGCACCAATCATTAATATTATCCATAGCCAGCTATAGCACCTCAACAACCACATGTCTTGTTTCTTTCTTACCTTATTATTCATTTCTGCCTAGCATAACGGAGCCCAACCATCCCGATTCCAGCAACTCCCAATCATCCCGCATCACACACCCCATGCATCTATCTGTTTTGCCATCCGTCATTTTGCGCCAACGGCACATCCTTATTGGTGTCTATGACGGTATTTGGAATCGGCCATAAATTGTAATCAAATGTCAAGGTAGCCTGCGCTTCCGGCCAGAATGCATACGTACGGATACGGTCAACAGCAATCGTACCACCCATCCGCAGCAACGTATTCCAGCGACTCTCTTCATAAACCAGTTCACGCGCGCGTTCATCCAAAATCAAGTTAAATTGATCATCCACGTCGCCCGCGGTAACCATATAGCCACATTGTGCCCGTTCACGCAACAGGTTGATGTCTGCGGCCGCCCCGGCTTTATTGCCCAAACGTTGCTTGGCCTCCGCCCGCAACAGGATCGTTTCCGATAGGCGGATGAAGTAGTCGTCGCGGAACAAATTGCTCATGTTTTCCCCTTGGTCTAATCCGGTATACCTATCGGTCGCGATTTTACACGACACAGGATAGCACAGACTCTGATTCGCCTTATTGGTATTCGCATCGCTGCTCCCATTGTACATTACCTCCCAAGGTACTGGTTGGCCATAATAGGGCGAGGATGGAACATTGCCTAAAAATGTCCTTCGGAAAACGATGTCGGAGTTCCGCAGATCGTCGCCCCATTTTTCTGCATAAATATTGTCGCGCGTGTACATCGTCGGAATCATCTGGGCAATCCCCCTACCGCCGACATCTTCCAATGTGCCCGTTAGATGGGCTGGTGCACCATCGCGGAATACAGGTCCATAGGTGCGGGAGTATGGCAGTTTCGATTTGCCGTCTTCTGCACGGTAAGCCGCGTAGTCGATCTGGATTGCCCAGATACACTCGGTATTCCCATCCTGGTAATTGACGTTTTCTTCCTGGAACAGGTCCCAGTATACATTGCCCTGTTCCTCATTTTGCCGCGAGCCGAAACGCTGTGTCATCAGGGAAAATGTCCCCCCGTTGATCACCTTGTCCGCATTGGCTACCGATTGGTTAAATGCTGATTGGGCAGCGCCGGCGTCCCCATCGGCCGCCAACTGTATTCCTTGTGCCAGGTACGCCCTTGCCAGCATGTGCTGGGATGCACCACGGACCAGACGTCCGCCAGCTCCGGTTGTGGGTGGCAGGTCGTTTTCAATAGCCGTCAACTCGTCGATTGCAAACTGGTAGGTTTCCACCCGCGACGTCCGTACAAAGTCGTATTTCGGTTCCGTGGTGATATCGGTAACGATCGGTACACCACCGAACAGCTCGCCCAGGTTCAGGTAAGCAAATGCCCTGAAGAAACGTGCTTGGGCCAGCGCATATGCCTTTTCTTCGGTGCTGGACCACGAAATCTGCTCCAAATCTGCGGAATAGATAGCTAGGTTCGCCTTGGCAATGATCTGGTACCACGTACTGTAAACATTATAAAAAGTACCATTGTCCGGATTGATATTGCCGTAATTATTGAACGAGTTCCCCCGCCGGATGCTCGGCACGTCGTACATATCTGTACCATTGCCGCGCAACACGAAAATCCAGCCTTCCTCACTCGGGTTCGCCCACAGGTCGCGAAGCTGCGAATAAACGGCCACCAAGGCCTGATCGATCTGTGCCGAGGTGCTGAACGCATTGTCGACGGTATAAAACGTCGGCGGAACCTCCGTTAAGAAATCCTTGTCCGACTCACAACCCACCGTCCCTAATAATAGGGTGAATACCAAGCCGAAGCTATATTGATAGATCCTTTTCATTTCTCTCATCTGATAATGGTTAAAAACTCAAGTTTACACCCAGCGAATAGGTTGAAACCACGGGCATGACGTTGTCCCTAATCCGTGCCCCTGTTTCCGGGTCGCCTCCAAACCAGTTGGTAAACGTACCCAGGTTTTTCGCCGTGGCAAACACCCGCAACGAACCGATATGTGCGGCAGACACCCATGGCTGGTCAAACGTGTAAGACAGGGTCACATCCTGGACCCGCACGAAGCCCCGGCTTTGCAGGCCAAGGAAACGCCCATCTCCCGCAAACGTAGCCGAAGGATAAACGTTGCTTGGATTTTCAGGAGTCCAGTACGGAATGTCATGCAGGTTATCATTAAACCTGCCGGTGCCACTGGTCATGTAAGCCGATGGGTTGGTCCGCAAATACTTATTATTGCCGCCGAATACGCCGGTAACCATGACATAAAAATCAAAGTTTTTATAGGTCAGGTTGCTACTGAAATTCAACCGGAAATTTTCCATTTCATCCCCCAGGATTTTCCGGTCGGCAGCCGTGATGCCCGGCTCGCCGTCCAGATCCCGATACTTGGGTGCACCGGGCGCGGCGCCGGTCAGTTCGATGTATTCGGTATCATCTTCCTGCACGATGCCGATTTGTTCGTAGCCGTAGATGGCACCTATCGATTCTCCGATAAACAGGCTATTGGCAATATCGTCATCCTCTACCCCATCCCCGTCAAGGTCTTCACCATACAGGGAAACCAACTTATTATTGTTTTTCCAGAAGGTTACGGTTGTGCTCCATGTGAGGTTTGGCTTTTGCACATTTATTGTACGTACCGTAGCTTCAATACCGGTGTTGTTTACCTGCCCCATGGAAGTTAGCATGGTTTTAAAGCCGGTCATAACCGGGATGTTACGGGTAAAAATCTGGTCTGTGGTTTTGGCAAAATAAAAATCTAGATCGGCAAAAATCCGGTTACCCAACCAAGCCGACTCAAATCCGGCATTCCAGGACGACGTTTTTTCCCAGCCTAGTGATCTATTGCCGAGCGTGTTCTGGTACAAGCCATAATAGACCTCGCCGGGTGAATCGGAAAATTCATAACGAACACCGCCGCTCGCCGCATTATTGACCACGGAAAGTGTACCGTATGGACCGACCCCTTGATTTCCGTTCTGCCCCCAAGAGAATTTAAGTTTCATATCGTCCAGCACACCGGGTGACGTCATAAATGGCTCGTTCGTGATCCGCCAGGCAACGCCTGCTGCCCAGAAATCAGCCCATTTGTTGTTCGCACCGAATACCGAGGCACCATCCCGGCGATAGGATCCCGTGAAGTAATATTTATCGGCGAATGCATAGTTTACGCGGCCAAGATATCCGATGTTCGTGCGTTCATTGCCCTCCAGATTAACCCGCTGAACGGTCGCCTTATGCAATCCTTGGACACCGAGTATCGTATTGCCATTGGCCGCGAAATCATTACCGGACGACACTTCCCGCCCGTATT
Source organism: Parapedobacter sp. 2B3 (assembly GCF_041925275.1). Lineage (NCBI taxonomy): Bacteria > Pseudomonadati > Bacteroidota > Sphingobacteriia > Sphingobacteriales > Sphingobacteriaceae > Parapedobacter > Parapedobacter sp. 2B3. Next base: position 261,650 of record NZ_JBHEUZ010000001.1, read on the forward strand.
TCAGAAAATCCCGCGTCGCAACCAAGGTCACATCCAATGCATGGTCTCCGAACGTATTGGTATAGTTCACGATATTGTCAAATACATAGCTGAACGTTTCCCTTCGGTCGATACTTCCATTGGCATTGGTCAGGAAACCCTGGATGGTGGACGGCAAATACCGATCAGGAGACTCGCCTTCCTGCACGTAATTGTCTTCGTAGTAAAAGTTCCCGTAATAAACATGGTCCTGATTAAGCAGGTAATTGACCCGGTAGCTCAATCCTTCCACCCAGGGCAACTTCACCACCGCATATGTATTCAGCCGGTAGCTATCCAGTAAGTCCTCATTGTCTCGCGTATTGTCATCCACACCCCATAGCGGGTTAACAGATGATTGGGTATACGGATATTTCTCGAGGTTACCCTGGTCGTCGCGATACATCACCCCATAGGGCGACATGGTCTGGGCAGCCCCAACGTTAGCCGACACCCCCGAGTAATCCCGCTTGGAAAAACCGGCATCGATGCCCACTTCCAACCATTTTGTTATCTTGGTATTGAGTTTCGCCAATATGGAAATCCGATTGAACTGATCACCCACGATGACACTTTTGTTGTCATCGAATGACGTGGACAAATAGTAATTGACATTTTCCGTAGCACCTGAAACCGCAGCTTGATAATTCTGCATGGCACCCGTTCGGGTTACTTCATCCAACCACACCGTTTCACGGCCTGCATCTAAATTGGCTAATTCTCCACTTTTCAACCAGTTGGTTGAACCGGGGGTATACTGGTTACGTGCATTGACCATTTCCAGCCAGTCTTCACCACGTAACATCACCGGTTGGTTCTGCCAATTCTGGAAACCAACGGACGAGTTGAAGCTGATTATCGGCTTGCCGCTACGTCCTTTCTTGGTGGTTACAGCGATTACCCCGTTGGCAGATTTCGAACCGTACGCCGCTGTCGAAGTTGCATCTTTCAGCACATCGATTGTCGCAATATCGTTCGGGTTGATGTCACTTATGCTACCCATGAAAATCACACCATCCAACACGATCAGCGGGGCATTGTTTCCGTCGATGGAATTCTGCCCCCGGACTTGCATGGACGGCTCCCCACCCGCTGAGTTTGTTGCACCGATGTTCAGTCCACTCACGCTGCCTTTGAGCGCTTCGAGCACGTTGAGATTCGATGTCAGGGCGATGGGTGAGCTTTCCAAATTCAAAGATCCGACCGAACCAGTGAAGTCTTTCCGTTTCGTGGTACCATAGCCTACAACGATCACCTCATCTAAATTAGATAATTCCGCCTGTAACACGACGCTCACCGTAAGCGCACCATCGAGTGTAAGTTCTTCCGGCAGATAGCCGACTGCACTGAACGTCAATAGTTCTCCGGCCGACGCTTGTACGCGGAACTGTCCGTTGGCATCCGTGGCCGCGCCACGGGATGTCCCATGCACCCGCACCGACACCCCTTCTATCGGATTCCCCGTTGAGTCGCGCACCGTGCCGGTATACAATTCCTGTATCACAACCGTCTCACGTACCATCATCGGTCGTTGCTTGATTACAACTGTCTTATCTTCGCTAAAAACAAGCTCCAAGGACTGGTCGGCAAAACATTGTTCCAACACTTGTTGGAAAGGCACTTCGGTTACCCGTAACGTAACACGGGGTACTTTTCGAAGCACTTTAGCATCGTAGATAAAATCGTACCCACTTTGCCGGGATAATTCATAAAGCACCTGTGTTATGGGCGTATTCTTCACATGGAGACTAACGGTCTGCCCGTGGCCGGCGACGGCCACCTGGACAAAAGCGATCGTTAACAACAAGCATATTTTCATAACCATCAAATAGGGAAATGAACGAATGATTGGCTTTCCGCAATGGTTTGCAGTTAAAGTTTTATACATTTGAATTCGGGTTATAAATTTGTAATTGGTTTACACATCAATTTATTGAATTACCCCATTTTTTCCGCTGTGGCGGATGATAGCCGGGTGCGGGCCAACGCCCCGGTTATTTTTTTGGGATAATTGTGGGGTAAAAGTTATTTTTCCATCACAATAATCCTCCTTTCTGTTATTTTAAAATCTACCAGACCCGTCGTCCTGAAACTCGTTAACAACTGGGTAATGCTTTTCGAACGTTGAAAGGTTCCTCCAAACCGTTTGTCTGCCATGTTACCGTGGTATTCCACTTCCACATCATACCAACGTGCCACCCGCTCCATGATGCTTTCAATCCCTTCATCATTGAACAAGAAATACCCATGATGCCAAGCAAGCTCCTGATCCATATTGGCGGCCTCCACCTGTAATGGGGAAGCTTCCCGATTTATGACCTGCTCTCCGGGGTGCAGTAATACCGTAGCACCGTTGGCAACGACCCTCAGGCTACCTTCAACCAAGGTCGTCTTCGTCTCACGGATGCCATATGCATCGATATTGAACGACGTTCCTAACACTTCAACTTCCTGGGTTAGCGTCTTAACAATGAACGGCTTTGGAGTGCTTAAATGTTGTACTTCGAAAAAAGCCTCCCCTTCCAATTCGACCATACGCTCGCGGCCCGCGAACTGGGTAGGATATTTCAACGTTGTTTGGGAATTGAGATGTACCTTGGTACCGTCTGGTAAGACCAGTCGATAATGCCCTCCCTTGGGGATCGTGATGGTATTGTATGTCACTGGTGCTTCTGATGCCGCAACGGTGGGCTCATAACGGATTTCTCCATCGGCAAGCTCCTTGATATGCATACCGCCTTCTTCGGCAAGCACGCCTGCCCCGGTTCCATCCAATACAATGGTCCTTCCGTCGCCCAATTTTATGACTGCCTTATCGGTGCCCGGTTCAATACCATATTGGCTAACAGCTTGTTCAAGGGTCAGTCCAGCCGTAGCTTTATCTCCGCCAGTAAAATAGGGAATAATTATCGCGATTAGTATGATACTCGCCGCCGCCAGTAAAGTTGGGTACAGTGCGGTAAACCGACGCTTACTCACTGCCTTTGGTAGATCAACTGTAGGTCGTTGATCCAAAATACGTCGCAGCAATAGTCTGCTTTCCTGTTCGGAAAAGGCTGTATGTTTCGGTTTAAATTGCTCCCAAGCGTCTGCAATGAGCTGCTCTGCCTGGCCTTTGTTTTGCAAATCAGCCAGGTATCCCAACAATTCGCTATGCTCCGCATCGGTAATGGTGCGATCCATCACCCGGGTTATTAAAACGGCAAACCGTGAATTCTCCATCTTCTGAAAGCAAATAAATTGGTCCTCTAGCATAAAGACACAAGAATGCCAAAAAGTGGATGTATAACAAGAAACTTTTTTGAAAATTAGTTTTTCAATACCAGCACACCGCCAAAATAGCCGAAATCACGACTTCTGCCTTTACGAATTCGCTGATGAATTTCAGGGCAAGGTGTTGGTATTTTTTAACAGAATCAATGGAAAGGTTCATTTGCCGCGAAATTTCCGGGTTTCTGTAACCCTGTTGACGAAGGCTAAATACCCGCTGTTGTTGCGGAGGCAATTGGCGTACGGCACGTTCAACCAATTCATGAGGATCATAAGATATCTCCTCCTTCTCCCACGGTTCCACCCACTCAACCTCTCGCAGGTACGCTTCTTGTCTTTCTCGTTCGACAACCCACTTCCGAATGTGATTCAAGGTATGGTTACGACACAGGATAAACAGGTAAGCGTCAAAGTTATTGACCATAGGAAGGGATTCACGGTTGATCCACACTTTGGCAAATACTTCTTGTACAATCTCGGCAGTAGAATCTCGGTCACGGGTAAGTAATTGCACAAATTCGCTGAGTTGGTTGTGGTAAGCACGAAACAACGTTGCAAAAGCCATTTCGTCTCCTTTTGCAATGTGTGCCAACACTTCCGTTTCGTTATTTAACCTCTGCAATGCCATTAGCTAACGTTAGGAAACCTGCTATAACTGATATTTGGCAAGGGTACGTTTTTTATTTAGAAAATGCATCCTGTCCTATCCTGAAACTACGATGCATATCTTGTTTTAAGCAACCACATCATCCAACAGTTGATTTCCCACTGACTGGCAAGAGGATTTGTTGTGAACGGTGAATAATGCATATAGGGATACGGGCCGAATTCTGGCGTAATGGTGGCGCGTTCAGCACCTGCTTCCTTCAAGTGCGCTATCCATCGATCCCACCATGCCAGGTGATGCACTAATGCGATTTCGTTTTCGGAAGCCCGTGGGTCGGTAACTTGTGGTCCCTCGGGAAAGCCCACGCGGGCATGCAGGTGCCTGCCGTGCTTGATGGCCAGATCAATCGCATCGTCCTGGTCTTCCAAATAGCTTTCCGAAACGCAGACCCAGTGGGAAAAATCGAGGGCTAGCTCCAAATCCGGAAACCGTTCCAGGTAATCTTTAACCACATGTGCCGCGAACGACCATTTGTTGCGGTGGGTCTCCTGAATAATGCGCACGGATGACTCCCGGCTAATGCGGTCGCATATGGCGAAGCATTCCGCCATCTGGGCACGGCTGTAATATTCGCGCCCCGTTTGGGAAACAATGAACTGTGGTTTGGCGTACCGGTTCTGGTAGTCCAACAGCGCGTAGAGGTTGCGCTCCAACGCCTGCTTATACCGATTGAAATCGTTCCCTTCCTGAAGCTCGGCATGGAGTAGGATATACGATAGGCCGGCATCACTGAGTACCTCCACCATATCCGTGTTATTGGGCTTGTCGCCCAAGGGGAAAACCTCGACACCTACGAAGCCTGCCTGCTTTACCTGCGCTGCAAATTGCGGCCATCCGACATGTTCGGAACCCCATCGCGGACAGTAGAAATCGATTTGCATCACCGTTTGTAAATAAGCGGATTCTGTTTGTCATTATCTAATAAATCCCCTACACTGAGGGTTGCCACGTATTCGTCTGGCAGGATATTGGGCGTGCCGTTGTACCGATTTCCATCCGGCATGTACGCACAGGTCATCGCCCGCCGGAATCCGGGCGTCATATTGGCATGGGCGCCATGGATGGTCAACCCGTTGTGGAAGGAACAGCTACCTGCTTTCATAACGGCCGCGTGCGATTTGGCCTGCTTAAATTCGGGATAAACCTCAAAGATACCACCCATGTTTTTTCCGATACCGGCATTTTCGAACGTGGTCGTTTTATGCGATCCGGGAATGAAGAACAAACAGCCGTTTTCCAACGTCGCATCGTCCAGCGCAACCCAAATGGAGAGTGCACGTCGGTCGGAAAACGACCAGAACGGCGTATCGAGATGCCAGGAGGTTGGATTGGCCCAGGGGCGTTTGATCAACGCTTGGTCATGCCAGATACGGATACCGTCTACCCCTGCCAGATCCGCTGCCATTTTGCCGATCCGCTCGTCTACCATAAGCCGCTCCATTTCCGCATTGGTTTGCCACAAATTCAATAGCTGATCAAACACGTTGTTGAAATATGCGGCATCTTCGTTGATACCGTCGTCATCTCCAATCCGGACTTCCTTTCCGGGCATTTTCAGGCCATTGCGTTCCCCGACGGCCCGGGCCACCACGTTTCTCCAATGCTCCAATTCATCGGCACTAAGAAAGTCTTCGATAATGACATAACCGTTTTCACGATAAAAATTGATTTTTTCTTCACTTAAGTCTGGACTCATAACACGATTACAATTGGTGAATGTACAAGACAAATATCGCCTTCTCGCCGTTAGATAACATGACCTATTCCGACCATTCTTTGCACTTTTTGACATTTCTAACAAATTGGCTTTTGCATACGGCAAGCAATTGCAAATACCTTTTACTTTAGGTATGTTTGACCCACCGCATGGAAAACACACATGGAAAATTATCACAAATACCTACATATAAGAAATATAGATAGGGATATAGGGTTTTATGTAAATACCGTTGGTTATACCAAAATAGATAAACACACCCGGTACCCAGAGGTAAGCCGGCATCCTTCAGACCATGTATTTTCCTGGAATAAAGGGCGTATCCTTGATGGATATTATATAGTCTTTATTACTGGTGGACGCGGTGTGTTCGAATCGGCCGAAACCCCACCGCAGATTATCGATTCGGGTACGTGCTTCCTGCTATTCCCCGGCATTTGGCATCGGTATAAACCCGACCCCGATTTTGGGTGGGAAGAATATTGGGTTGGCTTTAATGGTGACTATCCGCAGCATGTCATGAACCGCCTGTTCAGCCCGAAGGCCCCCTTTGTCAAAACGGGGCTAAGCAAAGACCTGATTTCGGCGTTTACCCAGCTACTGAGTGTGGTTTCGCAGGCGCAAATCGGGTATCAGCAAGTTGTGGCCGGGATAACCTTGCAAATTTTGGGACTGATCAACCGGATCAAGCTAACCGAAAAGACGGATAACGACCCCGCATCCGTATGGGTATCCAAAGCGATTCTGAAGTTACAGAGTGAACTAGCAAACCCCATCCTGATGGAAGAGCTGGTTTCCGAATTCCCTATCAGCTACTCAAAATTCAGGAAGTCCTTTAAGCGTATTACAGGCGAATCCCCCAATCAATACCACCTCAACCTCCGCCTCAGCAAGGCCGAAGAGCTGCTGAAAACCACCCACCTAACGATTGCCGAAATCGGCTATCATACCGGATTCGATTCACCGTTTTATTTTTCCCGGCTATTCAAGAAAAAATTTGGGGTTTCACCTAAAACCTTGCGGGGCTCCCATGTGTGACGGGCAAAAAATATGCTTACCCGATAAGACTCGCTAGCACCAAGTCCTTAATGGCCGTGGGCTCCAACTCCTCACCCAGCGGCTTATTTTTACTAATCAGCACCGGATAGTACTCCGTTGGAATATCCACCGCACCATGCGAGCCCTTCACCAACGTGGCGTCCAACGGTATCACATCCATCACATACCGGAAGCCCAACTTTTTGCGGAGTAGCTTGTAGCCGGCACGTAGCTTGGACGACATAAACATTTCCACCGGATCGTAGCCGGGCTTCTTGTGGATATCCACGACACGTGCATAATCCGGAGCCATGCGGTCGTCCAACCAGAAATAGTAGGTAAACCAACTGTCGGCCTCGGCAACCGCTACGATATCGCCTGCCCGCTCATGGTCAATGTGGTGTTGTTTTTTGCCTTCCTCGTCTAGCAGGTGGGCAATCCCCTCCTCATTCGCCAGCAGCTCCATCACCTGTTGTTTCACGACCTCGTTCGCGGTGTAGATGTGGGCTACTTGGTGGTCCGCTACTGCAAACGCTTGGGACGCGCCCGCATCAAGCAGTTCCAACCCCCTTTCTATACGTACGGCCAGCAGTCCTGCCTTGCGGAGCAAGCGATTGATGTGCACCAGTCGCGAAACGGGCACAATGCCGTATTCCGAAAGCAACAGCACATTTGCCCCTTTACCTTCATAAAAGCCGACCAACCTTTCTACCAATATGTCGATTTCACGCAACTCTTTCCCGATCTTGTTCGTATCCGGGCCAAACTTCTGCTGGCAATAATCGAGGTGCGGCAGATAGACCAGACTCAGCGTGGGGCTATAGCTATCTTCCACATACATCGCGGCGTTGGCAATCCATTCGGAAGATGCAATATTCGCGCCCGGGCCCCAGAAGCTAAACAAGGGGAACTGCCCGAATTTTTGCTGTAGTTCATCGCGCAGCGCAGCCGGATGGGAATAACAGTCGGGCATCTTCCGGCCATCGGCCAGGTAGTTGGGCCGCGGAGTAACGGAGTAATCGGCCCCGCAATACATATTATACCACCAGAACAGTTGGGCACACGTAAACGTCGGGTCCATGCGCTTGGCCATCTCCCACACACTTTCGCCCTGTACCAGCTTATTGGATTGTTTCCAGAACTTCACCTCGCTATCCGTCCGGTCGTACCAACCATTACCCACAATGCCATGCTGCGAAGGCCACAAGCCCGTAAGGTAAGTAGTCTGCACAGATGTGGTAACGGCCGGCAGATGAGGCTTTATCCGGCTTACGTGGGCATTCTTTATATATTCAGCTAAGAAAGGCGTATGATCGCCAATCACGGCGGTAGACAGTCCTACGATATCAATGACAACGGTTTTTTTCATTCGTCCCATCACACCTTATTTACCTAATTGAGCTACCACCCACTGGAGTTCGCGCGAGACGGAATCGGCTATCGGCAACTGTAACCGTTCGGGCAAAACACCCCACGTATAGGTCTCCACTTCGAGATGGGCGGTGAGTGGCTGGCCCTTGTGGAGACCTAGCACATTGGCGATATCCGACTGTGTGGATTGCAGTATCCCCAGGTCTTCCAGGAATATGGGGATGTGGAAATGCGATCGCCACTCCGTGGTGTGTTCGTCAAATAATGCAACCTGGGCATCGGGCAGATCCCTGAACCGACGGATTTGTCCGTCCGTTTCCTTCGCAATGACCTGATGCAGGTAAATGGATTCATCGAACCCCATGAATGCCTCGCCGATGATTTGCCGGGCTGCCTTATCCGAAGGCATCGCCGCTTTCAAAGCCGCACTGATCTGGAACTTACCGATCTGTATACCGTTTTTTTCCAGCGCATCGACCACGTACCGATGGTCTTCATAGCCCAAGGCAAAATGACAAACGTCGTAGCAGAGCCGAATGTGGCGCTTAATCGCTTCTTCCGCTTCGGTAGCAGTTATGCCCAGCGCGTCGGTCAGCACTTTCACACCTGCCGGAACCAGTTCGCCCGTATACCAATCGATAAATTCATCACCTGTTTCCAACACACCGTCAGGCTCAGGCTCGATATCCAGATGCAAAACCTTACCCTGTTCGTGGTGTAACCGCACCAGGTGCAACGCCACTTCAGCGACCTGTTGGGTGGCTCGTTCGCGCATCGCCTGCCACTCGCCGTCGGTACGATTATACCAATGCCGGTAGGCCAATGGGGAGGTGGATACACCTCCGTCCATACCTTCGGGCAGCAACTGGGCAAGGATATCGAATAAGCGCGTAGTATATTGCAGCCGCTCGGGCGTTGTCCAGTCCGGTGCGTGCACGTGTGCTTTCACAACGTCATCATGGAAGTTGCCGAACGGAAACCCATTCATGGTGAATACATAACCGTCTTCACTGGCTAGCCAATCGGTAAGCTCCGTGAGCTTGCGGTCGTCCAACAGCGCTTTGCTCGCCAAATCGGAAAGGCGCAGGCCTAGTCCCATGGGGCTGTCCGGTGAAACCGCGTGCTTCACCTTCGGGAAATGTTCTTTGAGCAGTTTGAAATGGTCTTCCCATTTTTCGCCGCCATAGATATTTGTACAATAAGTAAGATGCCCGTAGTCTGTAACCATATCAGCTTACTAAGTTAACACCCTCTTGTAGTGCTGCGGCGGACCGCAGTACCTGCGTTGTATCCAACTCGTGCACTTCAACGCCCTGTCCAATCGCTTGAAGCAGCATAATGGTCAACCGCCCGCCTAGATGTTCCCGGAATTCCTCCAAGCCGGACAGCAGCGGATGCGCCGTCCCCTCGCCTTCCAGCAGCGGATGGAAAATGGGCAACCCAAGTTCCTGCAATACGGTCAGCACCCGCTGCGCATCGTGGGGCGGCAGCATATCCACGATTGCTGAGTATACAGTATCCAAAGCAATACCGATGGCTACCGCCTCACCATGCAACACCTCGAAATCGGAGAGCTGCTCCAATTTATGGGCACTCCAATGCCCGAAATCCAACGGCCTGGAAGAACCGAACTCAAAAGGGTCCGCTCCGGCAATGTGCTGGAGGTGAAGCTCGGCGCACCGGAAAATAAGGTAATCCATCGCTTCGCTATCGCGACGGCGCAGGCTGCCGGCATGGGCTTCAATCCAGTCAAAGAAAGCCGAGTCTTTGATTAATGCCACTTTGACTGCTTCGGATATGCCCGATATCCACGCACGATCATTCAGTGTTAACAGGAACAGGTTGTCGTTGAAGACGGCTACGGGCGGGCAGAAAGTACCAACGAAGTTCTTCTTACCGCGATAATTGACCCCATTCTTCACGCCCATGCCTGAGTCGTTTTGGGAAAGAACGGTCGTTGGTACACGCAGGTGGCGAATGCCCCGGTGAGCAACCGCCGCGGCATACCCCACGGCGTCGAGCACGGCACCGCCACCAATGGCCATGATATATGAATGGCGATCGATGCCGTGGCGGTCTACCGACTCAATGACACGATCTACACTTTCTCGGTGGTTCTTGATGGCCTCGCCACCCGGGACCCGTAAGATTTCGCCGACCAGCTGCACCGCGGATTCGTGCTCCAGATAATCGCGTATCCGCTCGATGAGCGCCGGATGGCAGCTTACAACGCCTTCGTCTATCACCACGAGCAGCTTGGGCACCGCCCCCGCTAAGCGCTCTGTGAAAAAATCGCTTAATAAACGGTTCTCGGGTGCGAACAGCCCCGACGTAAAATGGATATCGTAGTGGTAAGAAACCGAAAATTTCTGTTTAATAATAGCGTTCATAAACAACTTACGTAACGGCAAACAACTTTGCCAACCAAATGGATATGGGGAACAACAACAACGTTGCGAACGTCAGTGTCCACATACCCGCCGCCGCTGTCCAAGCGGCATTCATAAAAATCAGCCCGATTACACCATGCTTAACGGATTTACGGATGTCGCTTGCCTCAAGCGTCCGGATGGCTTTGGCCAACGGCGGGAATATAAACACGATAAACGGCAAAACCATCGCAACGGCGAATAGACTACCTTGATAATGCCTGCCGAAGGCAACGATACACGCCGCAACAACGCCATATAATATGCCAGACAAATATAAAGGCATCCGTTGTCCGCCGTGGACTTCTCCCCGGCTGATGGTTGTCACCGCAGCAATATAAATAACGGGCACGAATGCCAAAAACCAAAGCGCCTGCAATGCCACTAACGAATAACTGATACCGAGCGCCAAGTTAAGGCCCCGGCATAGCCCCATGGCCAACGGGCCTCCAATGCGATGGTGCTTGGCCCATTTATCATAGAGCAAACACATCGCCACAATAGAAAGCGCAATCGCGGCAGGCACCGCCCCCACGGTGCCCGCAGCCACCAAACCCATAAAAAACAAGACGGTCCCTAGCATGGTGGCCCTGTGTTTCGAAACCCTACCACTGGGAATGGGTCGCTCCGGCCGTTCCCGGGCATCGAGGTCCGCATCAAACACATCGTTGAAAACTACACCTCCGCCGTACAGTCCTATGGTGGCTATCATCAATGCCACCAACACCGGCCAGTTTAGCGTAGCCCCCCCGGGTACAAACAACAGGGCAATGGCGACACCAGCCAGTACATCCGAAACTGCCGTCACGATATTTGCCGGCCGCATCAATTGCAGGTACGATTTCAGCCTTCCCATCCGTAGCTAGGATATAATGATCGATCCCGCATCTCGCCGGGGCTGCTGCCCGCCCCGCAACACCGAATTGCCCTCGAACTTCTGCGCCTGGTCGATCTGTATTTTTCCAGAAAACATCGCTTCGTCCAACTGGCCGCTTTGCGCGAATGCAGCTATCGCGTTTTTGTAGCACACCTGCTCGATCGCTTCCCGGGATATTCCGTTTTTCACCATCAGCGCTGCCGTTTTGGGCACCGCCAGCGGATCGCTGATCCCCCAATCGGCCGCAGAGTTGACCATGATACGCTCCGGCCCGTATTCCTTGACGAGCTGCACCATCCGTTCATTGCCCATTTTGGTAAATGGATAGATGGTAAATGCCGCCCAGAAACCCTTGTCGAGCACCTCCTTTACGGTTTCCTCCGTATTGTGGTCGATGATGACCATCTGGGGGTCTAGGCCATGCTCAAGGGCAATGTCCATGCTCCGGGACGTACCGCGGGTTTTATCGCGATGCGGCGTGTGCACCTGTACGGGTAGCCCGGCCTCTTTGGCCAGTTCCAGTTGCAGGCGGTAATACTTTTCTTCGGCAGCCGTCTGGTCATCAAACCCGATTTCGCCGACACCGACCACCCCTTCCTTATAGATGTAAAAGGGCAATAGCTCCATCACCTCTTCGGCCAAGGCCTCGTTATTGGCCTCCCGCGAATTCAAACCGATGGTGCAGAAATGGCGGATGCCAAATTGGGACGACCGGAACCGCTCCCAACCGATCAGGCTGCTGTAATAGTCGCGGAACGTATCGATGCCCGTGCGGGGCTGGCCCACCCAGAATGCCGGCTCGATCAACCCGACGATTCCGGCATCGGCCATGGCCTGGTAATCGTCGGTAGTCCGTGAAACCATGTGGATATGCGGATCAAAAAAACGGAATCCCTTAACTAATTCCAAGTCCAACGCTATGCGCTGCCCCATGGACGCGCGCTCCTGCTCGTGATAGCTACACATTATTGATTATGTATCTTTGTTTTTGTATCTTCTAATCATTGCGCCCATCTTTCCCAGGGGGTACCACGGTATTCCGAAAGCGCCGCAGGCACCTCACGGTCGCCGAGGTACTGCCGGGCACGGCCGTAACCACTGTGTTTGAATGCATACGCGATTGCGCTCCGCTCGGTGGGATGATGCCCGTTTTCCATGATGCGTTCCATCAGATCAAAAGCGCGCGCATCCAGGAAGGGTCCCACAAGTATCCACAGCATCGGGTTGATTTCCCGTTGCGCAGCATAACGTTCGTACGCATAGTCAGTCAATGCCTGTGCCAACCGCAGGTTATTGCGTTCTTTCAAACCGATAATATGGGGAATATCTTCGTCGGTAAAAAAAGCCTTGAGCACCAATTGATTCCAGGCTTCCTCCTCCAAAAAACGGGCTGGATATGGGTTATTTACCATCACAGCGTGCCGCACTGGGCCGATGTTACTCCGAATGCCCTCCTTGCAACGCGATAACCACGCTTCGGGATAGTGATAAACCGGCAGCGCCGAATAGAGCGCAGCCAATTCTTCCATATCGCCGTATTTGAACAGCCGCTCAATTAACTGTACATATGCCTCTTCATCCAGCTTGGGAATCCCCATCAATAGCCAAACCCGTGCTAGCCTTACGACCGTCCACTCTCCAACCGCCAGCGGAAGTCCATGGAGGCCTTCGGGTACGTCGGCGAGCGAAATCGGCGACAGCGTTTCATCCGCCTTGAGTTGCCTGGGCAACGACGTGAATATCCGTACTACTGTTGCCTGACTCGGGTCCGCACCAAGGCTTTCTACCTGTGCAGATAGCCACAGCCACGTCGATGCATGAAGACGCGACTTCAATGCGCTACTGATGGCATCACCGATGGCGACCTCGCTTGTATTTACGTCCACAGTATCTCCCTTTCAATGAAAAAATTGTGCAATTCACAAAATTACGATTTTTGTACGCTTAGACAAATCGGAAGGTGTTGCGCTTTGTCACAAAACCGTTGGGGTGTGGGGTACTGGCTTATGTGTACTGACGGCAAGCCGATTCCAAACATTAATCGTGGCTACTGCTACAATAGCTTGTGCGAGGTAGTTTTCGCCGAGAATCTTCAGCGCAGCTTCATACGTTTCCGTGGTGAGTCCCTGCTGGCTGATTAAGGTAACCTCCTCCGTAACCTGCAAGAGGATACGTTCCTCTTCCGTAAATAAATCGGTTTCACGCCACGCATCAAGCAGGAAGATGCGCTGTGGGGTTTCTCCGTACTTTAGCGCATCTTTGGTATGCATATCGAGGCAAAATGCGCAGCCATTAAGCTGCGATGCCCGGATTTTAATCAGCTCTTTATGTATGGGCGTCAGCTGCGATTGCGCGAGGTATTTCTCCAACGCGTACACGGCTTGATAGCTTCCGGGTTCAAGTTGGTCGATTGCTATACGTTTTTCCATGATGTGATTTTTTTACGAATGCGCAAAGATACCAACTTTTATACTACTTCCCCATCACCAACCGTGCTTGCGCACTGCCATCGTCGGTCAGCTGTATCCGCAATGGCCCTTCGTTGCGGACATTCCGATCTACCGCTAAGACAATGTGCTGCACGCCCTGCGTAAACCGGGTGGTAAGCTTGTTCTCTTGGATGACGAGTGCACCGGCCTCTGTCCAGACGGTTATACCATTTGCGTCGTCAAAGCGAAGTGTCACTTCACCCGGCGTCAGGATTTCCACCTGGAATTTCACAAAGCTGTAACGGCTTTCTTTACTGGCCTCTACAACGGACAATTCATCGAGGGGTAGCGCGCCCGAAGCCATGCTGTAGTGGGCTGCCCCGCCTGGCCTATTTACTTCGGAAACAACTTCAATACCTTCATTCTTTATTTTTTCCAGCATTTCATCGTTTACCGGCACCGCCTGCCAGCGCCTCACAAACCGCTCCGTAGGAACCCTGAAAGCACCGGTTTTACCCAATTTCGAGAGGTAACTGATCAAGTCGGTAAACTCTTCCTCATCCAAACTTGCGGTTAAATTTGGCGGCATCAATGAACCGGGTATCTTCTCCCTTGTCTGTATCTTCTCTTTCGGGATAGGCACCTCATTGCCGGCAACGTCCCTCATGACGACCTCACTGGGTCTATCTGCTACCAGGTAGCCCATCATTTCGGTACCATCCGTACGGACCACCCGTTGCAGCTCGTATCCTTCTTTAATCGATTCGGTGGGATATAGAATGGACTCAACAATGGCCTCCCCCTTCAAGCTTGTTCCAAGGCTGCTCAAGTCGGGGCCTATCTGCCCACCCGCACCGCCAACCGCATGGCATGTGAGGCAGGCAAGTTCCCGCTTGCGGAAGATCAGCTCTCCTTTCATCGGGTTGCCACCTTTCTCCGCCTTGGAAACGAGCGCTGCGATTTGATCAGCGTCCAGGTCCTGCGGCATGCGTTCGGCCGGTAATACACCGCCTGAGGCCTCCAACCCTTGGATCAGTAACTTGACTTCATCCTTTTCCCTGCGGTCTCCGGGAATCGCGGTCTGCACATGCTTGCGCGCCGCCAGCGCCACGGCCTCCGGTATGCGGGTGGCTATCAATTCTGTGGCCAGTGCATTGGTACGACCACCATCGGCGAGAAATTCGTTGAAGACACCTAGGGCCTGCTCTGGGTCTTCCAGTTCATTGAGCAAACCCACACCGATCTTGGCAGCGGCAGCAGCATTGAGCCGCACCAGTTGCGAAACAGCGATGAGACGGAGATCCATGGGATGTTGCGCGGTAGCCAGGTTTTTCAGCAGCGCTTGCGTGGCTGCCGGGTTGATGGCAGCCATGGCCCTCATCGCGGCTTTCGCATAATTCCGGTTCCCATGGCTCACGAACTTTTTGAGCTGGGGTTCGAACACGTTTGCCTTGAGTGCTCCTGCCAGTTTGATAGCGGCTATTGCAGACGCTTCGTCTCCATCCTCAATAACTGCCTTGAGGCGACCCACTTGGTGGTTAACCAACATCTGTCTGCTTCGTGCGGCATCTTCCAGCGCGGCGAGTTCGCCCGAAACATCGCCTTGTTCCCTAGAAAACCGATCGATCGCAACGTCGAAAACAATGTTTATATCTTGCAATTGACCACGTTTGGCGATAGCCGACAGCACATCTTTTTGATAGGGTTGCGGCACCTGCCCTTCTTTGTAAAGCTGTGTTAAAAGGGTAATGGCTTCCGCGGCAGCCGCCGACTTCAACGCGTACGAAGTTTTTCCAGCATTGCCAAAGAATTTCGGGTCGTTTTTAACGGCGGCGAGCCATTCGGGTTCGAGCTGCCGCAGCGTCTGCCACAACGCAAAATTGAGGAACTCATCCATCGGCTGGTCCAACACATCCAAGGCCGTCTTTGCCGCCGTAGCAGCACCTAATTCGCGTAGCGCGATCACAGCCTCAAGGCGCACCTGCGGGTGCGCATCCTTAACCGCCTTTTGCAGGATGGCTTCCAAATTACCGACCTGTTTATGCCACAGCTGCAACGACCTGAGGGCTCCGGCCCGCACCTGATGGCTTTGTGCATCCAACAAGCTTTCCAATAGCGGTCCGTTATAGGTATCGATTGCCTGGAACACCCACAAACCTTCGAGCTTCAATCGCTCGTAATCTTCGCTTTTTTTGTTGAGCTTATCCAGCCAGCTTTGCAGGGGTTCGGCAACCGCTTCCGCCCCCCGCTCTTTCAATAGCTGCCGGGCTTGTTCGCGTGTCCATGCCTCTGGGGCCTCCAACGCTTTCAAAAGATCACCTACCGATGCACCCACCAGTTTGGGTTTCTTTACCAACGACCTCTTCTTGGCGGTTATGCGCCAGATTCGCCCGCGCTCCCTATCGCGCTGCGGGTCGTGGAAATCTACCTCGCCATGCTGGATAATCGGATTATACCAGTCGGCAACATAAATGGCCCCATCGGGACCGATGGAAATATCTACCGGCCGGAAGGCAACGTGATCGGTCCAGAGCAGGTCGGGCATTTGCTTGGAAGCATATCCACTACCCTGCTCTTCCAGTTCGAAGCGATTGATGCGATTGGCACGGAAATCATTGGTGATTAGGCTTCCTGCCATTGAATCGGGCAAATGCCGCCCCGATACAACTTCCAATCCGGAATGTTTCGGTTGCCCGGGATTCAGCCCACGGAGTATTTCTTCGGCACCCGGAGACGCAAGGAAGGTAGCGCCGGGGAATGCATAGTTGATTCCCTCTCCGCCCGCACCATCGGTGAGGAAAGATTGCCCATACTGATCAAAACGCAGCCCCCATGGGTTCACGAGCCCTTTTGCATATACGTCCAGTTCGAGCGTGTGAGGTTGGAGCCTCCATACCCCCCCACCTTCAAGCCGCTTGATTCCCCAGGGGGTTTCCACGTGGCTATGGATGTAAATCGATTGGTTGAAATACAGCCTCCCCTCGGGACCCCAACGGAAGGTATGGATGAGATGGTGGGTGTCGCCGGTACCGAAACCGCTTAGTATCGTCTTTCGCTGATCTGCTTTGCCATCGCCATCAGTGTCTGACAAGTACAGGATTTCCGTAGCGTTTGCCACATAAACGCCGCCATCGCCCGGCAGGATTCCGGTAGGTTGAACCAAGCCCTCTGCAAAAACCGTCGATTTGTCCGCAACACCATCCCCATCGGTATCTTCGAGGATGAACACTTTATCATTGGCTTCCTCACCGGTTTTAGATAGCGGGTACGCTGTGCTGGTAATCACCCATAGCCGCCCTTGGGCATCCCAGTTCATCTGAATGGGTTTTGCCACCAGCGGCTCAGCAGCAAACAGCGAGACCTCAAAGCCTTCGGCGATCTCGAAGGATGCTAGTTCATTCCTCGGGTCATCTTCGGGATACTCCTCAGGCTCCTCCGGTTGGGTTGAACAAGCACTTATTAACAACAATGGTGCAACGAATAAGCCGCGTAAGGCCGGCAACACACGTATGAGTTTCATCTGTTTGTTTTCTGTTATTTGTTTACGGCGAGCCGGTATTAATCCTTCAAAGGAGTCAGTTCATATGTTTTGACCACCGGTTTCCGATGGAGGTTAATTTGGTCTTCCAACCAAGCAATAATGAAATCCAGGTCTGCAAGACCTTGTTTATGCCGACCCTGCTCATACGATCTGAAACCCAAGATATACGTCCTATTCAACGGGCGGTACTGCTCGAAAAACAATTCGTTTTTCTTGACGATATAGCCACTTATTTTTGCTGCTTGTTCCTGTGAGACTCCGTGGTCCAATACGATACCTTTCGCCCAGTCGGTCGCTGACGCGGTAACCAACTGCCGACCGTTCTCCGTCAAGGTGTAGTATCCGCTCGCCAGTCCGCTTACCTGAACAGACACAGATGCTTGCTCAGCGGGTTTACCTGCATCAGGTAAAGGAAGTGGAAGAACCGGTTCTTCCACGCTGAATACGACATTGTCTCCGCTGTTCGAAATAATTTTAGCCGGGCCGGTGGCAGTAGCTTTAGACTTGGACGCTTTAACCATCACTTTTGATCCGCGCGCGGGCCATCCAAAAGATTGTTCGAGCACTTGGGCAAGGTAATAATAGCCCGCATCGTTCAAATGGATGCCGTTGTCGAGATAGATGTCGTCGGTATTTTCAGCAATGGGCGTGTAGATGTCTACGAACCTTTTTTTGCGTTTCGTGGCCACGGAATCAATCGCTTCGGCATACCGTTTAAGGTTCTTGTTTTGGGTAACCGTGTTCTCCGTACTTCCCGCACGCTTCACTGGAATTGTAGACAACAAGGTAGTCTGTGCTCCCAATGCATCGACGGAATCAATAATTATTTCAAGCCCCCTAACGAACTCGTCAAGTCCTTCATCTCCCTTTTGGGATTCAATGCCCCCATACGCAATCAGCACGTGGTTCGGGTTGGTGCTTCTTATTTGCTGAAACAACTGCTGGTAAGGTGTAGGCGGTGTGGTAAAGGTGCTCCGTGCTTCGGCAAATACGTTGTCACCGGTCCAGCCGAGGTTTCTGAAAGTAAGGTCCTTATCGGGCCAACGGCTGGAAATAGCATACTCCAAATACCCGCTTTTTAATTCATTCTCGAAGAGTGAGCTTCCCAGAAAAAGGATCCGCTCGTTTGGTTTGAACTCCAATTGGGGCTGATTGCTCAATCGTTGAGCGGGAAGGTCTAAGCAAGTACCGGCTAGCAGCGTACCGATTATCCCGCTGGCAAACAAAAATAACTTCATCTTAAGCATTCGGTGTTAAATTAACTCGTTGTTTTTTTTACTTAATACCTTCATTGAAAAATACCCAAAGGCCGTCTTTTCCGGCCACTACAATATCTTTTCTTCCTGCACCTCTCAAGTCGGCAACTTGCATATAGATCCCTGTGCCTTTACCAACACCCGGAGGGCCGTACGCTATTATATTTTTGGTAAACGATTTGCCGTCCCAAGTGAAATAATACAAACCGACATCATCATTCGCCCCCGGATCACCACCGTTGTGTGCCCGGTAGCGCTTACCCGTTATCAATTCCGGTTTACCATCGCCCGTGATATCGGTCCATACCAGTTCGTGGTATTGGGAAGCTGTATCATCGATCAGGTGCTTTTTAAAAGTCCGTTGTCCTTCGGCGCTGACCTGTTGCTCGTACCAGTGGAGACCGTAGCTATGTGCGTTCCCCACAATGAGGTCGTTGTTACCGTCTCCGTTGAGGTCGGTCACGATGATTGGGATACTGGCATCGTGGCCAAGATCAAAATCGGGATGGAAAACCCATTCGTTATTCCCTGTGTTTTCTATCCAGCCGCTGCTTATGATGAAATCGCCTCTTCCATCGCCGTTGATATCACCGAAACCCAAGCCATGGCTTTTATAATCGCCCACTTCGTAACGGGCGAATTTACCCGGCCCTTCCAGTCGGAAATAATGCAATGGTGAACCCGGCGTATTCGGCACAATTTCTACCTGTCCATCGTTATCCAGGTCCCAAGCCCTCACGGTTTCTACGTTACCTATCTTCGCGATGACGTGTGCCGGCCATTCACCGTCCGTCCCCACATTCTCATGCCAACGCAACTCTTCTCCAAACCAACCACCGGTAATAAAATCCATGCGCCCATCTTTATTGACATCTAAGGGAATGGTCGCAAAATCGTCGAAGTACTCGCCATATGCCGGCTGATCACCCAGTCGGTGGCGATTGCGGAAAATCGTGTGGCCATCCCCCTCATTGAGGTAAAAAAAGTCGCCGGAGACGAGGTCTGGCTTACCATCGTTATTCACGTCTATCACACCGACCGATTCAAAACTTTCGGCGGCGACGAAGTGGGGTTTAAACGTTATTTTTTCTTTCTGTTGGGCCCACAAAAACGTTATGGAAATGCCACACAGAACAGGTAACGCCATTAAACCCCGAACAACTTTCCGGCAGGTACTATTAAAAGGGTTGTACATATTCGTATAAAATGAGTGATGTTGGATGAATTTGATATGCGTGGCTATGGTGCTGTTAGCTGTACCAGCCGGTACGTACCCGGCAACACCTTATATTGCAACAGTCCATCGTGATCGGCAAGCCGCTCAATGCTTTTATATGCTGAGATATCCACGGCTTCTTCCGGCCGCAGTTGCAAGGTAGCAACACTATTGGGCGGCACCGTTACGTCCAGCGTTAGCTTGCGGTCTTTCCGCGACCAGTTCGATTCAATAGTGCCAACAGGCGATTCAAACGATCCGTTGGCCCATGTTAAATCAGTGGCATCCCGAAACGGCGGGCGGATGATGAATTTTCTAAATCCTGGAAATTGCGGATCGCGCTTGATGCCGGCAACGCCATCGATGTACCATGCCCCGGGATAAAGGTATGAACTGTGCAGCAACGAGTGACCGGGAAGGTCTTTTTCCCACATCTCCCAAATTGTCGTTGCGCCATTCGCTTTCATATACCCCCAACTGGGATAGGCCGTTTGAGACACCATGCTATAAATCAAGTCGTCTCTCCCTTCGTCGCGCAGGAGCTTAAAAAGCAATGCCCCACCTGTGATACCAGCATGGATGTGCCCACCTCGTACGTCGACAATCTCTCTTTCCAGACGTTCCATCACGTTGCTGCGTAGCTGTGCAGGCGGAATATCGGCCAGCAGGGCTGCGGCCAGATTGGCCATGGAACCGTCTGCGTAGCTATGGTCCGCTTCATTGAAAAAGCGGGCATGTATCGCTTTGGCCGAGGCCTCAGCCTGTGCCTCCCACGCATTGGCCTCTTTTGTTCTACCAATGATTCCAGCAATTTTTGCAGCGGTACGCAGGTTGAATACGTAATAGGCATTATTCAAGCAAAGTGTCTCCGGTTTATCGTTATTCATGCCCTCGGCTGTGGCGTTCGGCCACAGCCAGTCGCCCAGGAAATCCCATTGCCCACCAAAGCGCTGCAATAGGTTGTCTTGGGTATGTGATTTCAAAAACCCAAGCCAACCTTGAATAAGCTCGAAATTAGCATCCAATACCTGTTTATCGCCGTAATGTTGGTACATAAACCAAGGCAACGTAACCACAATTCCGCCCCATGCCGGCCCGCCGCCGCCCCAATACGTGGGGGCTGTATGCGGCAGTACGCCATTATTCAGCAAGCGCCCGCTGGTTACTGCCTTACGGGCATAATTCGTATCCAGCATATTGCCAACCATGGGCTCCGTACCCTGCACGTCACGCCAATCTTGCATCCACTTCGTATAGAAAGCCGCCAAGTGATAGTTGAACATACCTGTTTCGCTCGTCGCATGCGCATCGCCTCCGTACCCCATACGCTCGCGCTGGGGGCAGTCGACAATAAAACCACCGAGCGAAAGGTTTTCAAATGTCCATCGTATCCGGTCATACATCCAGTTCTGCAGCGTATCGGAACATTCGAACCGCGCTGCGTTGTCAAAGTCTGTCCGTACCATCCACCCACGGATATCCGCTAAATCGGGTGCTTCATCCAGTCCGCGGATGGTAATCCATCGCCCGGAGCTGTAATTGAAACGATTGCGGAACGTTCCCGTTCCCCCATCGCCAATGACGTAAGCACTATGAAGACCAAATGTGATATCATCCTGTTCACGCTCGGAGTAAAAAAAACGGATGGTATCGCCTTCCTGCCCTTTCACGCTCACTTCGGTCCACCCCGCAAAGTTGACACCCATATCGACCCGGAACGAACCATCGGCTCGTTCTTCGATGGCTACCGGCCGGATTTCGTCAAAGAGACGGTTACCTTCAATCACTTGTGGCGAAAGCGTTAATTTCGTGGGGTACTCGATTGCCGGGCGCCATGCCGTTTCGTCACAGCTTGTTCTATTCCAATCGGCGATTTCCTTCCGTGCATCCCATATTTCGCCGCCCATATTTCTAAAATCCCACTTACCGAGCAGACGGTTGGGGCTGGGATGGGTTTTCCATGAAGCGTCGGTAACAACCCTAGCCAGCGGCCGGGCACCGTCGCCGGGCGACACTTCTTCGTACACGTCCATTTGTGCGGTCACGATTGGGGTGAGTGGGCGGTCGTCATGGAGAATGTACCCCGGGAAAATCGACCACGACGTGCCCAACCAGAGCGCGATGACATTGGTTCCACGCTTCAGTTTATCGGCAATGTCATAGGCCACATAGCGGGCCCGTTTGGTATGGTCTGTCACGGCGGGAGCAAGTACCTCATCCCCGATCCGCTCACCGTTCACATACAATTCATGATAGCCCACAGAAGCTACAAATATCGTCGCTTTGCCGGGCCGCTTGCTAAGTGCTACCGTCTTTCTGAACCATGGGTCTGTAATATTGTTTTCTGCGGCTGCGCGATTGTACATTTCGTCACTACCAATCCATTGGGCCTTCCAACCGTTCGCATCGAACAATCCCGTTGTCCAATAAGCCGGTTCACTCCATGCCGAAACCCTTCCCTGTTCATCTTTCACCTGCACTTTCCAATGGTAGGCACGGTCCGAGTGCAGCTTCTGCCCACTATATGCGATATGCTGCATCTGGTCTGAATTTACCCAGCCACTATCCCACACATCACCGTTTTCTTTGGCTAATAACCGGGTTGTTGACGCCACTAACACCCGATAGGCGGTCTGATGCTGTCCAAATGCCGTCTTATCCGTTGCTTCCAATATCCAGCTTAGTCGTGGCGACTGCACAGTGATTCCCGTCGGATTTTCAAGATATTCGCAACGAAGACTATAAGGGAGTACCGCGCTATTGGGTTTGGCGGATGCGTCCAGCCAACACAATGTACCAAAAACACCCCATAGCAGCAGCAATAATCGTTGTTTCATAATCTGAAGATCATCAAAGTTGGTAAGTCGGTAAAGATAACAGCAAAAGGCAGCTTCACTGTCCTGTACCATTATGCTAATGGTGCATGACCTGCGGATTTATCGGTATCTGCGCACGACCTCCCATGCCAACTCCTGCAATTTCAGCGCTTGCTCGGGTGTAGGATCATCATCATATGGCCTGCCCCACATATCCGTCAATATATTGGGCAGCCCTACGGGCGATTGGTTATACAAGGTAGAGAAATGGATACATGCCACGAAATATCCCCCAATGCCATTGATATGGATGTCGTCGCTGAATAGATCTTCGAGGGTGCTTAACCCGGGGATTTCACCAGCCAAGACAGCATCATACAACGCTGCCATCCCTTGCCCGCTTGGGATCAGCCGCACAGGTTTTCGGGGCTCGAACCGTTTGTTCAGGGTATCGACCACGCTTTCCCACATGGGCAGGTCATCATCCAGTCGTTGCCGCCAGGGGTTGGCATCCACGTCCCAGGCGCATGCCGTAGGTGTACCGCTATGGATGCAATGCCAAACCTCATACAGGTAGATCTGGATATCGGGGTTGTGCCCGGTGGCGAACGTGTAAAAACTATCCGCATACTGGTAGGTCTCGTGGATGTTTTCCATCCGGCGGGGAACGGATTCCGTTAGCACGAGCACATCGAAATTTCCCCTGGGCAGCCCATATCGCTCGTCATAATACCCGGCATAAAACGGGTTGACGGCCTCGTACCCTTTTTCCTTGATTTCCCAGCTCTGTTTCAGGGAAGAGCCGGGGTTCGTTTGGTAGCGAAAGCTGAATTCTACCTGTTCGTGATGGTTGGCCATGGCGTATACCCGGTCAATGATCGGATCGCTCAGGCTATGGCCAATGTAAGCCGCATGGACTTTCCGTGGCTGCGCGTACGCCCATTGGGCGCAGTATACAATTGCCATCAATGCGAAGGCAAGGTTTTTCCCGGTCATTTTATATTGATTACACAAACTTCGTCAACAGATCGAGCATCTTCCGGTCGAGCTTCTGCCCGTACCAGTCTTCGTATGCCACGTCCGTCCGGTCTGAATTCAGTATACCGAAAGTCCCGTCAAACTCCCAAAGTGCAAAACCGATCCCGTGTTCCGTCAATATGGAAAACATGTCATCCATCCACGAGAGCGCTACCTGATGCGGGGTTTCTTTCCATGCGCCGCATTCGCCGCAATGCACGCCACCCCCTTGGTTCACCAAGTCAATCCACGGCGCAAAATGCTTCCTCAGCCAGGCCTTGTCTTGCAGCACACCGTTTTCTTCGCTTGGCCAGGTAACTGGCGGCAAGTTGTTCGGATGCTGGAATACCCAAGGCGCTTTGTAATGGGAAACCAGGCCGGGTGCATAGCCCCTACAGCTTTGGGCAACGTCCAGGTCGGATATATTGTCAATGACCTCTGTACCGATGTTATTCCCATCGGCGATGACCAAATGCGTTGGATTGGCCATCCGTATGGCATCCGAGCCTTTGACGATTAAGTTCCGGTACAAGTCTTTGGGCACCGCACTGCGGCGGGAAAACTGGTCATTCATATCTTCGCGGAAGCAAGGCTCATTCAACAAATCAAAGCTGATGTATTCGTGGGTTTTGTTCCTAAACAACTTGGCCCAATGCGTCCAATGGAAGACAAACGCGTCCATCGCTTCGTTATCCGCCCAAAGATTATAAGGTTCTTCGAAGCCCGCGTTGACGCAAAACCCGGGTGCCCGGTGTAAGTTGAGGCTCACGTGCAGGCCTTGACTATTGGCTTGTTCCACCAGTTCCACCACCTCATGGACCCGCTTATCGTCGATGCGGCACACTTCTTCCTTGTTGATAGGCCGGGTCCGGTCGAAATCCACATAGTACGGGTATGCCATGGGCACGCGAACAAAATCGAAACCCCAGTCGGCCATCCAACGGAAATGGTCTCGGGTAGTGTGCTGCCGCCTCATCCGGGGGTCGGGATGGAAGAAATCAAGCACATTGAATCCCTTCCACCGGGGAAGCGCATTGGTGGGCTTTGCCGCAAGCAACTCCCCAGCCGATAGCAAGGGCAAACCCGCCAACCCGAAGGCCAGCGTCCCTGCTTGTTTGATCATTTTCCTTCTTTGCATTTCCTTTTTTTATAGGTTGTTAATCCAACGGGCTTCGGCCGTTGGTGCGCTTGACCGGCGGCGGGCACGTAGCCAAATGTACAAAAAGCAATACATCTAACAACAACTGACGGCAGCATTCGATATCAGAATTTCAGGTGTTTCCCAACAAAGAGCAGGAGTGGGTTGACGGACCGTTCGTAATAATGCCCCAAGTTATGGGCTGTGTCTTCCAGCACCAATCGCTGATGATCGACACCAGCATCCGACAACCTTTCTGAAAACGCGCTGAACGCCTGCGGCCTATCGTTGTCTCCATTCACCAGAAAAAACCCGAAACCCCGCTGCTTCCATAGGGGAAGCGCCTGTATCAAGGCTTGTTCAAGTTCATCGCCCTCCAAGCGGATGCCCCCGCCCATACTACCTGCCACGCTAAACAATTTCGGGTACCTGATGGCCAAATGCACCGCGCCCGCACCGCCCATGGAGAACCCTACAACCCCACGGGCTTCTGCCTTCGGGATGGTCCGGTATTCGCCATCGATGAGGGGAATCAATTCTTCGACGATCATCCGTTCCACCTGGCCTCGATATCCGCTCCGGCCACCATTCGGGAATACACAGATGACTGGCGGCAGCACCCGGCTTTCTATGGCCTTCGCCACCCACGATGAAAAACCCGCGGCATCCGACGATTCGTTCCCGCCCATACCGTGCAAGAAGTAAACGACTGGGTAACGCACCTGCGCGTTTTCTTGGTAGCCGTCGGGCGTCCATACCGTGAACCCTACTTCATGACCCATCGCATCGCTTTCCAGGACGTGATGACTAAGACCTTTCGAGGGGGGCAAACCGGCATTCACCCATTTCACTTCAGGACGCGCACGTTGCCGGTCATCGGCCGTCCGTGTAGCCGTATCCCGCTTCATGTCTCTATAGGAAATCAATTGGATTCCCCTTTGGGTTATTTTATCGCGAACTTCCTGTTTTGTCAATGCCATCAGGACGCCGGCGCGGTCTTCCGCTACGTTCTCATAACCAACGTGTCCCATACCCCGCGTTTCCAGGTCGTCGAAGGCAGGATGTTCGACCAGCAAATACGTGCCGGCCGAGAGTCGATCCATTTCCCTGAGCAGATTTCCAGCCTTTTCCGAAGCCGATACCGTGTTTCCGCTCCAATGCGGAAATTGCGAGACGTTTTCTAGGTTGACCGACAAACCGTATTCGCTGGCCAATTTCCTGAGCAGTTGTTTCGTTGTTTCGGAAAAGCTGAGGCATCCCATGTGTTCTGACAGGTGCGTAACATGTGGGATCCGCTTCAACCCCAGTTCAATCTGCGCCCGAAGCTCCCGTTCGATCTCACCGATATCCCATGCACTTTCCACGATGCTGGCCTGTGGCATCTGTTCATTTTTCCAAACGAACGGAAAAAAATAGCCACTTTTGTCGGTGATGCTTGGGCAAGCGGTGAGTGGCCGCCATTTTACGGCCGACCACTCGCTGGTCAACGTCAGGTGGATGCCTACATCGAGGCTTGGCCTATCGTTGAGTAACATTGCCGCCTCTTCGAACCAAGCGCCGGGCACCATCACTTCAACCGATCGTACGATGCCTTTTTCGTAAGCCTCCATGGCAGCGACGTTTGCCGAGCGGGACGCTCCCATATCGTCGGCGCGCACCAATAGTTTAATAGGCGCGTCTTGCGCAATGCATGGCATGACGAGCAATAAGATAATCGATAGTATGGTTGTTTGTTTCATTTCCGCTATTTTTGATTTAGAATGGCAATCCCTGTAGTCCTAGCAGCGATAAAACCACGTTTGTCAATTGCATTCATTGTGTGAGATCCATAAAGGGTTTCATCATGTTCATTCAATAAGTATTCAAGTAAACCCAACGTTATTCCGGTAAAAAACCCATCGCTTGCCCATAGCGGATAAGTGCCTCCACGTAATAATAATCGGCGTAAGAGAGGGGCACATCAATTTCAGACGCTGCCGGAAAATTACCCACGGAATGCTTCAGCAAAAACCCGCCGACCTCCTCCGGCTGCGCCCGATACGGCGCTTTCCCCAGATTCAGCAAGATCGTTTCCGCGGCATTTAAAAAGGAGGTACGCTGGTCGGACTCGACGTATTCGCTCAGCTCGATCAGTGCGGAAGCGTTCAGCGCCGCAGCGGATACGTCCCGATACGTGCCGGGCGTACCGGCCAGATCGAAATCCCAATAAGGGATGAGATCCTCGGGCAGACCGGGATGATTAAGGATGTACGTTGCGACCTTTACCGCCTGACTGAGATAGACGGAATCGCGTGTGTCGCGGTACATCATCGTATACCCATATAGCGCCCACGATTGTCCGCGCGCCCAAGCCGATTCGTCGGATGCTCCCTGATAGGTTAGGTGTTGAATCGCTTGGCCGGAAACCGTGTCATAATCCACGAGATGGTAGGTACTGTAATCCGGCCGGAAATGGTTGGCCAACGTTTTATCGGCATGGCTCCTGGAAATTTCTTGGTAACGCTCTTCTCCCGATACCCGGCTGGCCCAATTCAAAAGCTCCAGGTTCATCATGTTGTCGATGATCACCGGGAACTGCCACCGGTCACGGCTAAAATCCCAGGAGCGGATACACCCCACCGTTTCGTTGAACCGACTGGCTAGCGAGTTGGCTCCGGCTAACAAGACAGCCGCATCACCCGGATTTCCTTCTAAGCGCCAAGCATGGCCGAAACTGCAGTACAGCATGAATCCCAGGTCGTGTGTGCCCCGGTTATCTTTTTCCTTTTGCAGAAAAGTCAGCTTACGACGAGCTTCGACGCGCAACGTTGTATCTCCCGAAAATTCATACAGATACCACAACGTACCCGGATAAAAGCCAGACGTCCACCATCGGCTGTCCGAAAAGGCATGCCGGCCACGCTCAAAGGTTTTCGGGAAACTGTCTAAGGGAGTGGCGCTGATCAACTCCTTGATTTGTTCGGTGGCTGCAGATAGCTCCTGTTGGATGTATGTTTCATCCAAGACACTGGTGTCTGTATGATTATCGGGGCCACAAGCATTCGCCAATAATATCGCTGCAGTAGTTGCCAGCACTTTCCAAGGTAATATCTTCATTATGATTGTGTTTTCAGAAATCGGTATGACGTGCCACGAAAGCTAGCGATACCACCGCCCATACTGGCAGCTTCATCCGTTTAACTTTGCTTGTTATCGGCACCAGGCTATTTCAGATCCAAATGAGGGGCAACCATTTCATGAACGTATTCCGTCATCGTGACCTCCATTTCCATTTGCTCTTTGATATTATCCTCGTAAGGCCAGGGCCACAGCGGTGTTGTTGTGAGCACGCCATCCACATACCGGTACTTTAGCCTTTCGGCATCAATCGTGTTCTGATGTATGGCTGTTGGCCCGCCGATCAACGCCCTTTCCGGAAGATCCACCTTACCGCTTGAGGTAATCTGAATCCGATAGTTAAGCGCATTTTTCCAGATGACGATGTCTTCAAACTTGCCATTCCATTTGCTCATTACATGGACCGCCGGATTGGCCCGCGGTATATCGTCCCGCCAGTTCCCATTGCCCAGATCAAAACACCCAAAAACATAATTGTATCCGCGGTCGTAATGATCGTCGAAGACCATGCCGCCCATAACCAATCCCCATGGGTTGTCGGGCGCCTGGTTCGATTCGGGATGGAAGCGGGTTTCGAAGGCGATACAGTTTTCAGCGATGCTGTTGTCGCAATTGTAAAGGTTAAGCCCCGAATGCGGCCCACGGTCACTTCCAAATCCCAACTCCGGCGCTGTACCACGGAAAACACCTCTTCTGAGTACACTGTTTTTACATTCGTAGTAAAGAAATAGGTACCTGCCCGTTCCCCATCCCCACACATCTTCAGCCAGAATATACTCGGATTCGTTAAAGGCAAATACATGGCAGTTGTCTGTGTAGGTGTTTAATACATTGCCATCTGACAAAACCTCATACCCGGCATTAAAGCCCGAGCACCTCCTGTACGTCAGGTTATTGCTAAACTCGGTCACCCACACGGAGTGGAGGGCATTACCCGCTTTGATACCCTCGAAGTTGATATATTCACAACGCCTGATCTCAATCACATGATTAATTTTTACTTGACCGTCGAAAAACGCCTTACCTATATTTTCGGCCCGTATCGTGATGTTTTGTTCGGCCGTACCTTTCAGGTCTTCGATTTTCATATTCGTATATGTACCTTCCAGCAACACCACGGTGTCTCCGGGCTGCGCATCGATGATAGCGGCCAATGAACCCGGCGTATTCCTTCGCCAGCCAGTGCCATTGCCGGCCGGCGATACCCATAATTTCTTTGACTGCGGATACATCTCCCCTTCATCGGGTATGCCCTCAACGGTAATCGTCACCTGGGCCGTTTGCTGCGTTTCGATGTCTTTTACATGAATGGTAGCGGTACCGCTTGATTTGCCTGTTATCGTGATCCGGTTTCCATTCAAGCTAGCAGCTGCAACGGCTTCATAATCAACGCTCACCGTATAGCTCCCGCTACCTGCAGTAATGTTTACGATGTGACTTTCGCCCGGCATTACATCGATTTCAATCTGACTAAGCGCCAAGTCGTTGTATGCCAGATTTTCCGAACCTTTATCTTTACAGGCTCCTAGCAGCACCATTAAAAATAGGGCTATTACACCTGAAAATTTCGTTTTCTTTGCTAAAATCGCTTTCATAATTCGTCTTCATTAACATTAGTGATTCTTCCCTTGCAGGCTGGTGACCCAGTGTCCGGTTCTTTCCAAACCGCCATATCCTTATATATTTCACGGTCCTCTAATTTCCGGGCGGGCCTTTCAATGCCCGCACCAATAAATCCCGCAGCAATTTTATTCAGCGCCGGGAAGTCGCTGCCGTAAAAAACATTGTTTATGCATTGGTAGATAAAAGATTATCCTTTTTATCATCTGCTTATGATTTATTTTGACGTGCTTTATAGACACGGGGAATCATCGGTTATTAAACGGGGGTTCCACCGCCGTTCAGGGAAACAGCATGAATACCTTGGCCTGTCCACAGGCCGGTAGCCTTAGACAGACCTAGGTAAACCATCGCGCAAAAGCAACCGCTTCATGCGCATTTTGCTTTGCTAATTAATCGTAGCCTGGATTATTTTCGATGATCCCGCTATTGCGCTCAATCTCCGCATGTGGTAACGGAAACACCAAGTGTTTGTTCACATCAAATTGTACGGGAGAAGCCAGATAGGTACTGAACCCGTTATTATCCCCAGTCCAGCCCGACAGGTTGATGTCCCCTGCCGCGTGCCAGCGTTTCAGATCCCACCAACGGTGCCCTTCGCCTGCCAACTCCACAAAACGCTCGTCCATGATCCACTGCATGATGGTGCCCACGTTGGTTTCAGTTGTCGGGCGCGCTGCAGGCACCGTTCCGTCGCCATGGCCCGAGGCTTGCGCCCATGTTCTCGCTCTAGCCCGTATGTCGTTGACATGTCCGATCGCCGCGGCTGCGTTTCCAGCTTTCAATGCGGCTTCTGCGGCCAAGAGTTTCACGTCGGCGTAGCGAAGAATCCGCTCGTTGTTCACCGACCCTCCGTGGAAACCGGACAACTGGTTCGCACCGTCAGGCTTGTTGTACTTCTGGAAGATCCGTCCTTCCACCCCATCTTCGGGGTTCAAAAAAACACTAATCCGCGGGTCCGAACCGAATGCCGACAACAACTTCTCGGTGACCAGGTATCTGGTGTTCACGGCGTCATTAAAGTCGCCACGGCCAGCGACTTCCATCATGAAGCCACGAAACACACTCATGTTTTCCACCCCCCGCCATGCCCCATCGTGGGCAAGGTTCAGGTTATTGTTACCGCTACTGGGCGTGGTTGCCTGCAATTCATATAGCGACTCAGCATTGTTTTCGGTCGCCGCACTAAAATTATGCAAATAGTCGGGTACCAGTACTGCAGTGATCGCGTTGAAGTACGTCAATGCTTCTTGGTGGTCGGCAGTGCTCCCGGTATAACCGCCCCGAAACACCAAGGCTTTGGTCAATAGCCCCCGTACGGAATTCTTGGTGATTCTTCCTGCAGCGGCAGCCGGCCTGTTTTCCGGCACGATAGCGAGTGCGGCTTTCAAGTCGGTGATTACTTGCGAGAGCACGTCCAACGCCGGACTCTTAGGCGTATTAGCTTCTTCTTGGGTTTGGAGCCGCTTCGTTACCAACGGCACGGAGCCAAAAACATTAAACAGTTTAAAATACGCATAAGCCCGGAAGAAGAGCGCCTCGCCTTCCATTCCGGCAATTTCATCAGCTCCGTCGAATGTCGAAAAGTCGACGGTTTTGACGCGATCAATCATCACGTTGGTCTTCGCGATTTGCTTATATGCACTCCTAAAGATAAACTCCACCCTGGAATTATTCGGGTTTAACGATCCATCGAACAGTTCAAAGTAAGTATTGCCCCCCCGGCTTTCGGTCAGATCGTCGCCAGGCAAGAGCCAAGCTCCGCTAACCCATCCGTTGTATCCAACACCCGAGAAGTTGTAATCGTCATATATCCCTGCATAAATGCCTACCAACTGCGCCCGGAATTCGTTTGCTGATGAAAAGTAACTTTGTTCTGTTGGGGAGAACGGTTCTTGGTCTACCAAGCTCGGGTCACAACTCAACATTGCGCAACCTAAGGAACAAAGAACTAACCTTATATATTTTTTCATTTTCTTTCTTTTAAACAAGTGCAACATCATATTTCCAACGTGCATGGACTAGAACCTTGCGTTTAACCCGAACGTAAATGATCTCGGTAACGGGTAGGTATCGTTAATCGGGTCCAACGTGCTCCAGCGGTGCAGGTAGATATTGTTGTGCCCCCCCACGAATACACGTAAGCTACTGATACGATTGCGGAGCGCATTCAAAGCCGATGCAGGCAACGAATACCCGAGCTGCCACGTATTGAGACGGAAGAAAGACGCATCTTCAACCCAACGGTCAGAAATACGGTTATTCCCCGCTGGATCACTGCCGCTTACCCTAGGGACCGTCGTGTTGGTATTCGTCGGCGTCCAACGATCCAGTGTGGTAGCCAACTGGTTGTGCACACCAGACATACTCTCAAGGCGCCTGCGCGAACTATTAACCCGGTCTACGTCGCCTTCGCCATAAAAATTCATAATCAGGTCCAGTCCCTTCCAGCCAAAATTCAGGTTAAGGCCATAGGTGTATCCGGGTAATACATTACCAATTTCTGTACGGTCGAAATCGTTGACCCGCCCATCGGGCGTAGTGCTATAGAAGGGCTCCTCATCCGTTGGGTTGCCCTGCACGTCCTGGAAATACAGGTCTCCTGGCGCCACGTGGTTAACGTTGGTCACCGAGTTATCGGGGGTATTGGCGAAATGCTCGTCGATTTCCTGCTGGGTCTGGAACATGCCGCCGACCTTATAACCCCATATCGCACCGATAGACCGCCCCTCTTCCACGCGCACCACGTTGTCGCCATGGCGCCGGTGGAGGCCCGAAATCAGCAAGGGTTGGTCGTTGTATAGCTTCGTAACCACATTAGAAAGGAAGCTGATATTTCCGGAAATACCATAACTGAAATCACCGGCCTTATCCCGGTATCCTACCGAAAGATCGACCCCTTTGTTTTCCAGCTCGCCGATGTTGAACAAGGGGTTGTTCGTACCGACGGAAAAAGGAAGGCTTACCGTTTGGAGGATGCCGTTGGTGCGTCGCTTGTACCATTCCGCCGTCACATTCAAGCGGTTATTTAGCATCAAGGCGTCAAAACCAATGTTTATGGTAGACGCTACCTCCCAAGAGAGTGTAGGATTCGGGAAATCGTTCACAACAGCGCCCAGGTTCATGTTGCCGATGGCATCGCCATTGCCAGATCCCCATCGGTACGTTGTCGAACCGGTATTGACCCCCGAAAGGAATGCGTAGCGGCCTACTGCCGCTTCATCGTTACCGGCTTGGCCCCAGCCACCGTGTATTTTTAAATCATCGACGAAGTCCACGTTAAAGAAAGGCTCGCTGCTGACACGCCAAGCACCGGAGGCCGCAAAGAATTTTCCCCAGCGGTAGTCTTTTGCGAAACCGTTACTCGCATCGCGGCGCAATGACAGGTCGAGGTAGTAGCGGGAGTCGTAATGGTAGCTGGCCCGTCCAACCATACCAAACCAGAAACGGTGGTTCCAGCCGTAAAAACCGTTATTGTTGGCTAGGTCACCACCGAATCCAATATAACGCGGATTATCAGGTATGTTTGTGAGGTTTCCGCCGGTAATATCCAGTATTTCACGCCGGTGGCGTTGGTCCTGTACGCCCACCACGAGATTCAAATTGTGCTTACTGGCAAACACGCGGTCATACGTCGCTGTGAAATCCGACTGGTAGTTGAAGGTATTATTAATACGATGCCCCAACCGCCCCTGTGAGTTGGGTGCATTCGGATTAACCTCCCGGGGATCCTGGCCCGCTGGCGAGAAATAATTGGCGATCGGATATTGGTCAACTTGCCAACGGTCCTGCTTGGTATAGTCGAAGTTTAAACTTCCCCGAAGCATCAATCCTTTTAAGGGTTTCAACTCGAGATACAATTGCGCGAAATTACGATCTAGGTCGAAATGGAGCGTATTATACTCTCGTTGTGCCCTGACGTTTGGTATCGACCCTTGTCCGTACTTTTTCAACCCTTGCCATTGGGAGCCGAAGAGGAACGGGTCAATAACCCGTTCAAAACCAGTCGGATCGTTCGGGTCATATATCGGCTGCCACGGCGGCGCGACGGCCAACTGTTCCAAATCGCCACCAAAATTAACCGAGCGCTGGTTGGTGTACTTATAGTTCACACCGATCTTCGCCCAGTCTGTCGCTTTGACGTTCACATTGATTGCACCTGTTAGCCGCTTTAGATTATTCCCGTTAATAGCACCATCCTGGTCAAAATAGCCACCAGAAACATAATAATCCACACGATCCGTGGCACCGGAAACGCGCAGCGAATGGTTTTGGTTGAAGGCATTTTGTTCGACCAATTCATCTTGCCATTTGTACGTGGTTCGGTCACTGATATAGTAAGGGCTTTGCGGATCAAACTGCGGATTGAAACTCGTCAATCTCACTGCATCGTTGGGTTCATCCCGCCCATACAGATTCCGTTCGATAGAAACGTCTGGATTGCGATTGTTTTGATACATCTCCTGTACGAACTGTACATACTGTTCGGTGTTTAACATCGAGAATGTGGGCATACTTTGAATGCCCATGTTCACATCGAGCTCAATGATCGGACGCTCTGACTTGCCGCGTTTGGTCGTAATCAACACCACCCCGTTGGCCGCACGGCTACCATAAATGGCCGCCGCCGATGCATCTTTCAATACCGAAATTGACTCAATATCGTTGGCGTTGATTAGATTGAAGATGTTTGGTGGCGTTCTAAGCGCGCTAGAACCAATAACGTCTTCGTTTCCTTCCCGGGGTGGTTCGAATATTTGGCCGTCTACCACGTAGAGTGGCTGTGAGGATCCATTCCAAGTACCCACGCCCCGGATAAATATCTGTGGGGCATCGTTGGGGTTTCCGCTTACGGGGGCAACCCGGACGCCGGTTGTGTGTCCCTGTAGCGCAAACTGAGGGGATGCTTGCGGTATCCTTCCGATATCGGCCGCAGTTACGGTGGATATGGACCCGGTCAAGTCTCCCCGCCGCCGCTCGCCGAAGCCGACAACGACTACTTCATCTAAATCACTAATGGAGGGCCTCATGACCACATCGACACTCATTTGAGCTGGCCCGACGACTACCTGTTGACTTTCAAATCCCAATAACGAGAACGTTAACGTCAGGCTTTCGGATGGAGCAGCTACCCGGTACGCCCCGCTGGCGTCGGTAGACGTAACAATCGTCGAATTTTGCACGCGTACGGTGACCCCCTCCAAGTGCTCGCCATCGCTGCTGGTTACCCGGCCTGACAGTTCGCGTTGTTGTGTGCCTTTGGCATCGGGAACGGGCAGGACCCGCTTAGAAATGATGACGTAGTTATCCCGGATCACATAATCCAATGATAGCCCGTCCAAACAAAGCTCAAGTACCTCGGTCAAATCCGCATCGATGGCTTTGACGGTTATTGGCGGGGTGTTGAAGAGTGCACCGGCATCATATAGAAAATTATAACCGCTTTGGCGTTTGATTTCCTTGATAACGGTGGTCAGCGGAACGCTACTCCGGTTAATCGTCACTTTTTGGCCGAATGCAAATACGCTAACGTGAATGCATATAATCAGCAGGGATGAGCACAGTCGCATGAGAACAGGTTTGCATAAACTGGTTGGCGCAACACTACGCCGATATGCTGTAATTTTTTTATACATTTGCAAGTAGGTTTAATAATAGTGGTAACTCATATTTATTGAACTGCCGTAACCGTTCTTAACGGTTACGAAGAGGTGGTGAACGCTGCAACGTTGACCGCCTTTTTTATTATTTAGGCGTATTTTGGTTATTTCATGATTACAATCCTACCTCCTTCCATTTTATAGTGTAGTAATCCTGTATCTTTAAGTGCTTCCATTAATTCCTCCACATTGGTTAATCGCGGGATGCTCCCCCCGATTCGCTTACCTGCCATTCCATCCAAGTATTCGATTTCCACATCGTACCAACGACTCACCTTTTTCATCACTTCGCTGATCTCTTCGTTACTAAAGACAAACAGATGATCTTTCCAGGAAATGATCTCTTCCGGATCAACTGAATTTACCGTAAAGCGGGATTGGCCACTTCGCGAACTAACCTGCTGACCCGGCGTCAGGACTACGCTTTGGGGGGCTAGGTCATTCAGTGGATCGGCTACGGGCGTCACTTTCACCCGCCCTTCAACCAATGTCGTTTTGGTATAGTTGTCGTCCTGATAAGCGGATACATTGAAATGCGTCCCCAACACCTCCACGTGATGCATTGGCGTGGTGACGGCGAATGGCCAGTCGGCAGCGTGCTTGACTTCAAAATACGCTTCGCCTAAAAGCTCCACCTCCCTCCGATCCTTTCCAAATCGAATCGGATAGGTCAGTGATGAGGCAGCATTGAGCCATAATTTGCTGCCGTCCGGAAGTTCTATCTGATATTGTCGGCCTTTCGGAATGACAATCGTATTCGTGGGTACCCCCTCTTCGCCATCCGCAAACTCACCTCGATAATGCAGGGAGTTGCCCTGCAAGGTAATATGAATACCGCTTTCTATGGCGAGCAACCCGTCCACCACACTATCCAGTTCAACGGTCCGGCCATCTGCCAAGCGGAGCAACGGCCGTTCTGAAGGAGACGTCGTAACGGTACGCATCAATTCGCCATCGTGTTGCACAGGGTCATTTTGGAAAACACGCCATCCCGCCATCCAAACACTGAACGCGAGCAACAAAACGGCGGCCGATCCATACCACCACCAATTCCTCATAGTGCGTACTTTCTTTCGGTTTGTAAAACTTCGATGGCTTACAATCCGCTGATACAATGCATCCCCGTCCACGTCGGCATCGTTATTGGCTTCCGTTTCTTCGAGCATTTGTATCATCAGCTTTTCCAATTCGGGGTGTATCCGGTCGGAGACTATCTGGTCCAGCAGCTCATCTAATTCGTCCGCACTCGTTGCATTCGCCACATACTTGGTCAGGAGTGCTCGCAGCCTATCTTTTTCCATTTTATGAATATTTTTCGATGCGATTTACCATCTTTCTTTATTCTATAGACAAACACGCGTTATTCAAGACTACCTTGGTACGGATAGACCTTTATTCCGCCATTCCAAATAGTAGTACGGATAACGTCGGTAAGCGGGTAGGATTTGGAAAGAAAAAAAATCAAATGCTTATGGCAGCTGATTAAACAACGAATAAACAACGAATAAATAATGGATATCGTGCTTTCTTAAATGGGCTTTCAAAATTTTCAATGCATTGACCAGATGGTATTTCACGGTATGTTTGGAAAGCCCCAACCGTTCTGCAATTTCCTCGTATGAAAGTTCTTCGTTTCGACTAAGTCGGAATACCTGCCGCTGCTGCTCATTGAGTAAATCGAGTGCTTCTTGCGTTATCCGCTCCAAATCGCCTAATAACACCTTTTCTTCCGTTTCATTGCTGATTGGCTCCATGGCCTTGAGGGCGTATTCCCGGTATTCCTTTGAAGATGCTGCCTTTCGCCACGCATCGACTAACGTTCGTCTAGCAATCGTAAACAGCAGCGGAGCTATCGGCTTTGTCGGGTCAAGGCGGTCCCGGTGAAGCCAAAAATTGAGAAAAGTATGCTGAACGATTTCCTCAGCCTGCGCTTTGTCTTTAATAAAGTTGAAAGCGAATTGAAAAATCTTACGGTGAAATCGATCGAATACCTCACGGAAAGCACGCTCATCACCGTCTATTAAACGGCGGCAAAGCGCAGGTTCCGGGAGGTGCTTTTTCATCATTTCTTTAGAAAAGCCTGGTTAGCTGTAGCGGTGTATTCCACACCGGTATTACCGGACAATGATACGAATTTAGCGATAAAAAGTGAAATGCAAACCGATGAATGACGGTGTTGATTGGCAAACACCTTGCATTTCCGCCATTTTTTGGTTATCTTGGCCTGTCACCAATAGCTCCGCCATGCTTCGATTTGCATTTATTGGATGGCTGCTTTTGCTGAGCAAGCATTTGGCAGCCCAGGAATTACTCCAGTATAAACAAAACAAGGTGATTCCTGCTGCCATTGAGGAATCCATACGCCAAGCATTATCCCATTATCCCGAGTTGGAAGAAACGACTATCCACTTCGTTTTTACGGACAAACTGGAAAAGTCCATCATGGCTGCGAGGCCCACCTTTTGGTCGTTGTTTAAAAAGAAACAGAATCGGACTTATAAGGTGCTGATCAACCCTGCCTTCAAATTGGGTTATGGCATCGAATCGATTAACCGGATCCCGGACAGTGTGATGGTGGGCTGGTTGGGGCACGAGCTGGGCCATATAATGGATTATGAACACAAAAGCGCATGGGGAATGATGGGCATGGGCATTGCCTATTCGCTATCCCGGAATTATGTCCGCAAAGCCGAACGCATTGCGGATGCGTATGCTGTAAACCGCGAGATGGGCGCCTATCTAGTGGCAAAGAAATGGTTTATCCTGCTCCATACCGAATTGCCTGAGGCGTACCGTAATAAAATCGAAGCGCTTTACCTCTCGCCCGAAGACATCGGTAAATTGGTAGCGGATTTAGAATCAGATGATAACCCGGAGTACGAGGAATTACGGCTCGATGATGAAAAAGCTGTCAGCGAGGGCGAGGTTGAATCACATGGGGAAAGTGTACCGGGTAATAGCTAACTTAGCCCCCATACAAACAGTTACGCATGCAACGATTATCATTTACGGTATTGTTTTTATGGTTCGTGCTCCCGGTAAGCGCCCAATCATTGGCGCAACGAATAGCCACGGCCTTCCGGGCATTCGAAACCCATGAAAGCCTGGCCAACGGCGTGGCATCGCTCACCGTTGTCAATGCGGCAACCGGCGAGGTACTATTTGCCAAAAACGAAAAGTTGGGCATGGCGCCGGCTTCTACCTTAAAAACGGTAACCTCAGCGACCGCTTATTATCTATTGGGCGCCGGCCACACCTTCGAGACCAAGCTCTACTACACCGGCCAGATAGACGCCGCGGGTACGTTAAAAGGCGACCTCGTGATCCAAGGGTCGGGCGACCCGTCCCTCGGCAGCGACCGTTTTCCGCAAACGGCCGACACCGTATTGTTGACTGCCTGGCTGCAGGCCGTAAGGACCGCGGGTATCCGTAAAATCGAAGGGCGTATCGTCGCTGACGACCGGCTATACAACGGGCAAACGGCACCCCGGGGGTGGACATGGCAAGATATGGGCAACTATTATGGTGCCGGCGTATCGGCATTGAACTGGCGCGAAAACGCAGTGGGCGTCAATTTCATAGCGGGCGCATCGCCAGAAACTGCTACGCGCATAGCCAACACCACCGCCGACGTGGGCTATCTACAGTTGATAAACGAAACAACAACCGGTAACCGCGGTACGGGCGATCGCGTGTATGCCTTTTCTGCCCCTTATTCCAGCCGCATATACCTGAGGGGCACCTACGGCATCGACCTAAAAAAGACGATTTACCTCTCGCTCCCCGATGGCGCGTACGATGCCGCCTACCAACTGCAAAGAGCGCTGCAACGGCACGGCGTAGATGTAATCGGCACGCCGACCACCACCCACCTGCTGTTGTTGGCTGGAAGTAGCTTACCCAGCGGCGGCCGTATAATCCATACCTACCGTTCGCCAACGCTCGGTGAGTTGATTTACTGGTTCAACCAAAAAAGCATCAACCTATATGGCGAAGCATTCTTACTGGCCATGGCACAGCACCAAACCGGAAAAACAAACACGCGCGATGGCGCGGAGATGCTCCAGGAATATTGGTCAACAAAATTGGCACTACCATCGGGCGAACTGAAAATCATGGATGGAAGCGGTCTTTCGCCGGAAAACCGGATCACGACTCATGCACTTGCGCGTGTCTTAACATCGGTGAAAGGCGAACCCTGGTTTGCCAGTTTTTTTGAAAGCCTGCCCACCTACAACGGCATGAAGATGAAAAGTGGAACGATTGGCGGGGTGCTGGGTTATGTAGGGTACCAAACCAGCAAAGACGGAACGCCGCTGGTGTTTGCCCTGCTTGTAAACAACTACAACGGAACAGCCACGCCGATGCGGAAGCGGATGTTTCAACTGTTGGACATGCTTAAGTGAGCAGGGATAAAGATAAACTATTACCTTTGCGCCGGATTGCTCGCGGCGAAGCCAAGTAAGCAAAAAACCAATAAAGCATGAATAAAACGAATCGGAAGCAGGATGCCCTGGACTACCACGCCAACGGGAGGCCCGGGAAAATAGCCGTTGTACCAACGAAACCTACGCAATCACAGCGGGACCTTTCATTGGCCTATTCGCCGGGTGTTGCCGAGCCTTGCCTCCGGATTGCCGAAAACAAGGAAGATGCGTACAAATACACCGCCAAGGGCAACCTGGTGGCCGTAGTCAGCAACGGTACCGCTGTGCTCGGGCTGGGAGACATCGGCCCGGAGGCGGGCAAGCCCGTGATGGAAGGCAAAGGCCTGCTCTTTAAAATTTTTGCCGATATCGATGTGTTTGACATCGAGCTGGACACGAAAGATGTCGACGAATTTGTCCGTATTGTGAAGTGCCTGGAGCCAACCTTCGGCGGTATCAACCTAGAAGATATCAAGGCTCCTGAGTGTTTCGAGATTGAACGCAGGTTAAAGGAGGAGCTGAATATCCCCGTGATGCACGACGACCAGCATGGTACGGCCATCATCTCAGGGGCGGCACTGATCAATGCCTGCGCACTGCAGAAAAAGAAATTGGACAAGGTAAAGATTGTCGTAAACGGCGCCGGTGCGGCAGCCATCTCCTGCACGCGGATGTACATGGCATTGGGTGCCCGGAAGGAAAACATCGTCATGCTCGACAGCAAAGGATGTATCCGCGCCGATCGGTCCGACCTCGATGCAACCAAGGCCGAGTTTGCCACCCATAAAAAAATAGTATCGCTGGATGATGCACTACAGGGCGCCGACGTATTTATCGGCCTGTCCAAAGGCGATGTGGTTACCGCCGAAATGCTCAGGACCATGGCAAAAAATCCGATCGTATTCGCCATGGCCAACCCCGACCCGGAAATCGCCTACCCACTGGCTGTAAACACACGTAAAGACGTGATCATGGCCACCGGCCGGTCCGACTTCCCCAACCAAGTGAATAATGTGCTGGGATTCCCCTACATCTTCCGCGGCGCATTGGATGTGCGCGCCACAGCCATCAATGAGGAAATGAAAATCGCTGCGGTGATGGCCATTGCCGAACTGGCGAAGCAGCCGGTGCCTGAAGCGGTAAACCAGGCTTATGATGCGCAGAATCTAAAATTCGGGCCCGAATATATTATCCCCAAACCTACCGATCCACGGCTCATCACGGTGGTAGCACCGGCCGTGGCACAGGCAGCCATCGATTCGGGAGTAGCCCGCAAAACGATTGCCGATTGGGACAAATACCGCGAAGAACTACGGCAGCGCTTAGGACAGGATGACCGCATCATGCGCAACCTGAGCGATGCCGCCAAGCTCAACCCAAAACGTGTTGTCTTCACGGAAGCAGACAACTACAAGACACTCCGGGCGGCACAAATCGTGAAAGAAGACGGCGTGGCCATCCCCATACTCTTGGGCAACAAAAAGAAAATACAACAGCTCATCGACGACAACCTGTTGGAATTGGCCGGGGTGCCGATTATCGACCCAGTGGAAGAGAAAGGGGGC
This sequence comes from Parapedobacter sp. 2B3, assembly GCF_041925275.1. NCBI lineage: Bacteria > Pseudomonadati > Bacteroidota > Sphingobacteriia > Sphingobacteriales > Sphingobacteriaceae > Parapedobacter > Parapedobacter sp. 2B3. The sequence goes on from NZ_JBHEUZ010000001.1 coordinate 302,839, forward strand.
GCGCGTTTCCAGAAATACGTTGATTTCCTGTATGCCAAACGGCAACGTCGCGGCGTTTCTTACTTAGATGCCCAGAAACTCATGCTCGACCGGAACTACTTCGGTTCGAGCATGGTCCAGTTCGGCGAAGCCGACACGCTCATTTCGGGCCTCACCAAGAACTACGCAACGGCCATCCGCCCGGCACTGCACGTAATCGGCACCCAGCCGGGAAGCAAACTGGCCGGGATGTACATGATGCTAACACCCAAAGGACCGGTGTTTTTTGGCGATACGACCGTGAATGCCAACCCTACGGCCGAAGAGTTGGTTGATATTACCGTGCTGCTGCACCATGCGGTGAAGAAAATGAACATCACCCCGCGCATCGCGCTGCTTTCTTATTCCAACTTCGGTTCAAACAGCGGCGACGTGCCCGATAAGGTGCGCAAAGCGGCCCAGATACTCCACGAATTACACCCGGAAATACATGTGGATGGCGAGATGCAAGCTAATTTCGCGATGAACAGCGAATTGCTGGCGTCCAACTTCCCGTTCAGCACACTGAATGGAACCCCCGCCAACACGTTGGTATTCCCGAACCTCGAATCGGGCAATATTGCCTATAAATTGCTGCAGGAAATCGGTGGCGCGGAAGCAGTGGGTCCTATTCTACTCGGCATGAACAAACCGATGCACATTCTGCAACTAGACAGCTCGGTACGCGAGATCGTCAATATGGTTACCATCGCCGTGGTCGATGTACAATCGAGGGAACCGCAAGTGAGTAAACAGAAAAAAAGATAAGGCGATATGTATGAATACCTGAATGGTAAACTGGCGTACAAGGCGCCGACACACGTGGTGCTCGATGTTGGCGGAGTAGGCTACCATATCCACATTTCGCTCCATACCTATTCGCAGATAAAGGATAGTGAGCAGTGCAAATTATTCATCAGCTTCCAGGTGCGGGAAGACGCGCATACCCTTTTCGGGTTTGCGGAAGAAGGCGAGCGCCGGTTATTCGATCACCTGATATCGGTGTCGGGCATCGGCCCCAATACGGGCCGGATGATCCTCTCGTCGATCACGCCCGATGAAATACAATCAGCCATCATCCAGGGCAATGTGCCGCTTATCCAACGCATCAAGGGCATTGGGCCAAAAACGGCCCAACGGATGGTACTCGAATTGCAAGATAAGCTCAAGAAACAGGGGCCGGATGCATTGACCGTGGTACGCCACCAGCAAAGTGTGCCCGAGGAGGCCCTCAGTGCCCTGATTATGCTGGGGTTTGTACGTACGCAGGCAGAAAAGGTATTGGCAAGCATATCGCAGGGCAATCCGGGGTTGACCGTGGAGGCCCTGATTAAGGAAGCCTTGAAAAAACTTTGAGGTTTTTTACATAAATTGGCCGCGTAAAAAATTCTATCTCGGGTATTAAAAGAACATCTACTTGGAACGAGCCGTACGATTTCGCGTTTTGTTGTTGCTTTTGCCTTTGATGGTCGCCATAGGTGACCTCGCAATGGGGCAAACACCCGATTCGCTCCGCCGGGATAGCGTAAAACTGAGGTACCCGTTAACCGATCTGCCTTTCCTCAACCTATACCAGAAAAAACAAGCATTTGACCTCGGGGTTCCGTCAAACATCGAGCGTGAGGTCGTGTTTGACCCCGTAACGCGCCAGTATATCATCCGCGAGAAACTGGGGAACCGGCTGTACCGCCCCCCGCAATACCTCACCATCGACGAATACCGGGAATACGAAGGAAATCTGCTGAAACGGAACTATTGGCGCAAGCTTTCGGACCAGCAACTGACCGATTACCGGCAGGATCGGCTAATTCCGACCATTTATGTGCAAAGCGAGGCTTTCGAAAAGATTTTCGGCGGCAATACCATCGATATCATCCCACGGGGAAGCGCCGATATCAGCATCATGGCCCAGCGCAACAAGAATGCCAACCCGATGTTCAACGAGCGGCAGCGCCGGCAGTGGGGGTTTGATTTCGACCAGCGCATCCAGATGAACCTGACGGGGCAAATCGGGGACCGGTTGAAGCTAACCACCAATTACAATACCGAAGCGCAGTTTGACTTTGAAAACCAAATCCGCCTGGATTATACCGGCAAGGACGACGACATTATCAAACGGATCGAGCTGGGCAATGTGAGCATGCCCCTCAACACCACGCTCATCAACGGCACGCAGGCACTCTTCGGCCTCAAGACACAATTGCAGTTCGGCCGACTGAATGTAACGGGCATTTTTTCCCAACAACGGTCGCAACAACGGGAGATTACCATCAAGAACGGTGCTCAGGAAAGCGAGTTCGCGCTGAAGGCTGATGAATACGAAGATAACCAGCACTATTTTCTGGCCCAATACTTCAGAGACAACTTCAACAGGGCGATGGCCCTGGCCCCCATTTTAACCACCGATGTCAACATTACCCAGATTGAGGTATGGATAAGCAACCGAAGCAACGCTGTAGACGACTCCAGGGATGTGTTGGCCCTGATGGACCTTGGCGAGTACCAGCCTTACAACACCGCACTTATCGGCCCGGGGAATACGCGCTACCCCTCAACGGGGATACCCGGTGAGCCTGTACAGCTGTATTCCAATACCCTTCTCCAAGTGCTGCCAAGCGATGCACGGCTTACCCAATCCAATGGGGCGCAGCAGTTTTTCCAAGGCAACGGTGCCAACGACAACTACGCCAAACTCACCTACGCCCGGAAACTCCGCGAAGGCACCGAATATACCGTAGACAGACGGCTGGGCTTCATCTCGCTCAATATGCCGCTCAATAACGACCAAGTCTTGGCCGTTGCCTATCGCTATACGGCGGGTGGACGTGAATACCAGGTGGGAGAGTTCTCTACGGATGTGCCTGTAACACCTTCGCAACCCCAAATGCTGGTAGCCAAGTTGCTGAAAAACGAAATACTCAAGACCAACCTACCGATATGGGACCTGATGATGAAAAACATCTACTCTATCGGTGCTTATGGGGTGGGTCAAAACAATTTCAGGTTCAATATTTTCCGTATCGAAGACGAAAGCGGCGTGGAGCGACCGGCGATGTACGAAGGGCAAAACACGCAAAACAAATTGTGGATACAACTTACGGGGCTCGACAGGCTAAACCCACAGAATGCCCAGCAGCCCGATGGCTTCTTCGACTTTCTCCCCGGCATCACCATTGATGCGGAACGTGGCCGTATCATGTTCCCTTTGGTGGAGCCCTTTGGCAATGACCTCGCCCGCCAATTCATGCCCGGTGCTGAGCAGGCGCTCATAGATAAGTATACGTACCAAGCGCTGTACGACTCTACCAAAGTGATTGCACAGCAGTATTTCCCCAACCAAAACAGGTACCTCATCAAAGGATCGTACGAATCGGAGGTGGGCACCGAATTTCAGCTGGGTGCCATCAATGTACCCCGTGGTTCGGTGCAGGTCTTTGCCGGCCCCGCACCTTTACAGGAAGGTGTAGACTTCATGGTCGATTATGATATCGGGCGTGTGCGGATACTCAACCAAGCGCTGCTGCAATCGGGACAACCCATCCGTATCAAGATGGAAAACAACCAACTTTTCGGCCTGCAACAGCGCACCATGCTCGGTGGCCGGCTCGACTACGCAGTTAACGACAAATTGCAGTTGGGCGGCACGATCATGAGCCTCACCGAACGCCCCCTCACACAAAAGGTGAACATCGGGGAAGAGCCCATCTCCAATACCATGTGGGGATTGGATATGTCTTATAACTCGCCATCGAGGTGGCTCACGCGGATGGTGGATAAAATCCCATTCCTTGACACCAAAGAACCGTCATCGATCTCTTTCTACGGCGAATTTGCGCAATTGCTTCCGGGGCATCCCCGGGCGTTGAATTTCGCGGGTACGCGCAGCGGCATCACCTACATCGACGACTTTGAAAACAGTCGTTCTTTTATCGATATCAAAGGGGCCTTCACCTGGCAGCTATCGGGCACCCCGCAACTCTTTCCCGAAGCACAGCTGATGGATGACCTCCAGTATGGATTCAACCGGGCACGCTTCGCCTTTTACAACATAGACCCTATATTCTACCGTGATATCAACCTCACACCCAAAAACATCGGCAGCACGGAACTGTCCAACCACCGGGTACGCGAAGTGCTGGAACAGGAAGTATTCCCCTTCCGTGAATCGACAACGGGACTTCCGATTTTTCTGTCGACGCTCGACCTGGCATTCTACCCCACCCTCCGGGGGCCTTACAATTTCACGAGGACGGGGGTGAATCCCGACGGTACGCTGGCCAATCCGCGCAGCCGCTGGGGTGGCATGTTCCGCAAAATCGATGCGCCCGATTTCGAGGCACAGAATATCGAGTTTGTCGAAATATGGATGATGGATCCATTCCTGACCAATCCCAGCTCACAGGGCGGCGATCTGTATGTAAACCTTGGGAACATCTCGGAAGATATCCTGAAAGACGGCCGGAAAGCGATGGAAAATGGCATGTCACCATCGGGCGACCTCTCGCAGATCGATGAGACCAACTGGGGGCGTGTCCCCCGCAACCAACCCGTTATACAAGCATTTGATAACGACCCGGCAGCGCGGGCACGCCAAGATATCGGTCTGGACGGCTTAAGCGATACCGACGAGCGCGGATTCCACGGTGATTTCCTGAGCCAAATGCAGGGCTTGCTGACGTCGGCCGCAGCACAGGAATTGGCAAACGACCCGTCGGGCGATAATTTCCAGTACTTCCGCGGACCGGAACTCGACAACCAGAACGCAGGTATCCTTAAACGATATGAACGGTTTAACGGACCCGAGGGCAACTCCAAAACTCCCGAACAGTCGGTAGGCGTGGAAACCTCGGCTTCTACCCTCCTCCCCGATGGTGAGGACATCAACCGCGACAACAACATGAATGAGGCGGAAGAGTACTACCAGTACCGCATATCGCTCCGCCCACAGGATATGCAGGTGGGGGACAATTTTATTTCAGACATGCACACGGCCGAGGTGGAGCTCCGCAACGGCCGCAAGGAGCAGGTAAAGTGGTACCAATTCCGCATCCCCCTCACGGAGTTTGAAGACCGTGTGGGTGATATCCGCGACTTCAAATCCATCCGGTTCGTCCGCATGTTCATGACAGACTTTGCCGACACCGCCGTAGTTCGCCTTGCTCAATTACAGCTCGTGCGGGGTGAGTGGCGCCGATACAATGCAGAAAACAACCATGCAAAAGTCATTGCCGAACCGAGTATGGGTGCGGTGCCGCTCGATAATTCAACCGTCGAGGTAGCTGCCGTAAACATCGAGCAGAATGGCAACCGGCAACCCATTCCTTACGTAGTGCCGCCGGGCATTGAGCGCCAACTCGACTGGGGCAATCTCAACAACAACGTACAGCTCAACGAGCAATCACTCTCGCTCGATGTGAAGAATCTCCGCGACGGCTATGGGCGTGCAGCCTACCGTACTGCCACCAATGATTTCCGGGCGTATGGCCGCCTTGAAATGTTCATACACGCGGAAGGACAGTACCTGCAGGACGGTGACTTCCGGGCATTTGTACGGGTAGGCACGGACGACCAGTACAACTACTACCAGTATGACATGCCCTTGAAAATAACCCAACCGGGTACGCGCGATGCGGAACTGATATGGCCGCAGGAAAATCGCATGAACATACGGATAGCCATTTTCCAGGAAGCCAAAGAGGCGCGCAACAAGGCGATGCTCAATGGGCAGCCATGGCCTTACAACCTGCCATTTACCTTCTTCGATGGTGAAAACCGCGTAACCATCTTGGGACAGCCCGACATCAGCAAAGTACGCTTTTACATGCTGGGTGTGATGAATCCGTTGCGCGGCAGCGACGTGAGCACGCCTGCCGACGATGGGCTGGATAAATCGGGACTCTTTTGGTTCAATGAACTGCGGCTCACCGATTTCGACGACAAAGGTGGATGGGCGGTTACCGCGCGGATGAACGCCCAGCTGGCTGACTTTGCCAACATCACCGTATCGGGAAGCAAAAGCACGGTCGGCTTCGGTTCGATCGAACAGCGCATCGGCGAGCGGAGCCGTAGCGATGATTTGTACTTTGACCTGGTGACCAATGCCGAGCTGGGCAAATTTTTCCCGGCCGATTTCGGGCTGCGGATACCCCTTTTCTTTAGCTATACCCGCCAGGTGGGCACCCCCGAATACAACCCGCTGATGCCCGACATTGAGCTCAACAGCGCCTTGGCCAATCTTTCGCGTAATCGGCGCGACTCGCTCCTGCGCGCAACCCAAGACTTTACCACGCGCAGGAGTTTCAACCTTACCAATGTGCGGAAGATCCGGACCAATATCGAAAAACCGGTGCGGCCTTGGGATATTGAGAACTTCAGTGCCACATACGCTTATTCGCAGCACTACCACCGCGATTACCTGACCGAAGTTGCTTTGCAGAAAAATTACCGGGCCGCACTGGACTACACCTTCACCAGCAACGACGACCTGACATTCGAGCCGTTCAAAAAGTGGATTAAAAACAAGCACTTGGGCATCCTAAGCGACTTCAACTTCAATCTGATGCCATCGCTGCTCAACTTCCGTATCGATGTGAACCGCGTGTACAATGAAAATACGCTACGTATTAATAACTCGGCCGACAATTTCTTGCCCGCGATGGGTACGCTGTACAACAAGAATTTCACGATGAACCGTATCTATGGCATCAGCTGGAACCTATCCAAATCGCTGAAACTCGATTTCAATGCCACCAACTACGCCATTGTGGATGAGCCGGACGGCCGATTGAATGGACTTCAGCGCGATACCTTGTGGGAAAATTTCTGGCGCCTGGGGCGTACCACCGATTACAACCACATGATGAACATTACCTATACGCTGCCCGTCCACAAGTTACCGGGGTTGGATTGGATAAATGTAGATGCGCGCTATGGTACGCAATTCAACTGGCAAACCGAGCCCCTGTTATCTATCCTCAGCCAAGACATCAACATGGGCAACAGTATCCAGAACTCGCGTACCGTCCAAGTGAACCCCACATTCAATATGGCCGGTCTGTATAACAAATTTGGATTTATCCGCAACCATACCGGACTCGATGCCCGTGGTCCGGCCGCCTTTTTTACCGGTCTGCTGACGAGCATCAAAAATGTCAATGCCGCCTATACACGCGTGCAGAACACCTTCCTTCCGGGGTACACCCCACAAACCAATCTGTTGGGATACGATTTTGACCTTAACGCACCCGGTTGGGGCTTCCTCTTCGGTAGCCAACGCGACATCCGCCAACGGGCCGCAGAGAATGGGTGGATCACCACCGATACCTTGCAGACCCAGCTATATATGACGTCGCTCACGGAAGACCTGTCAATACGTGCGATCGTGGAGCCGATTCGTGACCTGAACATTGAACTGACAGCAGTGAAACTGGACAACCAGAATTACACTACGTCTTTCCAGTATTCGGCAGCGGCCAATGACTTCCGGAGCTTAACTCCGGTGACCACTGGAAACTACAGTATCTCATACTTAACGCTCGGGACGGCGTTTAAGGATCACGAAGCATTGTTCCGTGAATTTGAGCGCAACCGACAGACCATTTCCAGTCGGCTTGGTCAACGCAATCCGAACTCTCTTGGACAATCGGGTGGCTATGCGGATGGCTACGACCGTACCGCCCAAGATGTGGTGGTCAACTCCTTTTTGGCAGCCTACCGCGGCAAGGATGCCGAGCGCGTCAAGCTTGGTGGCTTCCCCGCTATCCCTATACCCAACTGGAACATCACCTACAACGGGTTGAACAATATCCCCCTGTTTAGCGAGTTTCTCACGTCACTTACGCTTCGGCATGGCTACAACTCCCGCTACTCAATCAACGGGTACAATTCATTGATCCGATATAACGAAGTCGGTGGCTTCCCTTCCGAGCGGGACGTTAACCAGAATTTCCTGCCGGAATTCCAATTCCAACAGGTGTCTATTTTTGAGCAATTCACGCCGTTGATTGGTTTTGATGCCCGGTTTAAGAATAACCTCACCGCAAACGCCGAATACCGCCGGGCGCGGACATTGAACCTCAGCTTGCAAAACAGCCAGTTAGCCATGCTTAGCGATCAATCGCTGGTAATCGGTGCGGGCTACCGGGCGACGGGGTTCCAAATGCCGTTCGGATGGTTCAGCGGCTTCCGGATGAACAACGACCTCAATTTCCGGTTGGATATATCGCTCAACGACCTGAAAACGCTCGTGTACCGATCGGACATCAACGAATCGGAAGTATCGGCGGGAAACAAAAGCATCTCCTATCGGCCATCCGTAGATTATGTCATCAACCAACGGTTCAACATCCGGCTCTTCTTCGATAGCAACTCGGTGCGGCCATACACGTCGCAAACATTTGCGACTTCGTACGCTAACTTTGGATTCAATTTGCGGTTGATGCTGCAGTAAAAGATAAGAGGAGCTTATTTTTATTTGATCGCAAAAAATAAGGATTGTAGTGCCAGTTGTCGCTGGCCGCGACTTGGCCTTGTTCTTTGGCTTGCCCCAAAGAACCAAAGCACAAGGCTGTGTCGTATTTGTTGTTCCGGCTGCGCGTCGGTGCAACGGCGCGAACCCTAGGCCGCCTGCCCCCATGGCCCACCCGGTGGCTGGGTTCTGCTTGTTTCAGTGCTCACCAGACCGTTTCTGCAACGCACCACCACGGCCTGTACGTCCAATTGCGCCAAGGCCGATCCGACCTCCGAACGCAGACGGCCTAGCCTGCATGGAGCGGTGAGAAGAAAGCAAATCAATTGTACTGGAAAAATGCGGCAACAAAGTCAAACGGAGCACCGATACGCCATTCTTTTTAGACACCTGTCTGCATAAAAAAGGTGCTCAACCGGGTCCGGTTGAGCACCTTTGGGTAACACGTGAAATGCTTCTATTTTACCAACGCTCCCCAAAAGCTGATTTCAGCAAGTAACATACGCGGCGGTTGCGTAGGGTTGAAATGCTCAAGGCTCCTGAACCGGATGTACCTTACCGTTGCATCGGGATTGACCCCAGCACCCGGTACGAATTCAAATTCCAGACCGCTATCAGAAAGCGCGATGTCCTCGGCTGTAGGCGCCTGCCAGGGATCGGCAAGTCCGTTACCCGACGGTTGTACACATTCAAATTTCCCCAGAAGCGTCCAACTGCCGTCCAAGCTGCCGTCCGGATTCGGGTCCAATGACCCGTATATTTCAAATACCCTCGGATGGCCCCTGTTCCAACGATCATCATTGCTGTTACGTGGCCATAGCCTCATCCTATCCAGTTTCGCCTTCAGACCCAAATCCCATGTGAAGGTACTTGGTACGGCCGCCGGATCTGCTGTGTGCATGAAATTGGTGGTGTTCCCGTCCCAAAATCGTGCTAATGGGTAACTGCCATTGATTTCCACATCACCCGGCAAAAGCTTTTCAGCCCAGGTCGCCTTTGGGATCAATAATACCGGATCAATCATGGTTTCGACCGTTGTCGCCTGGAATACATCGATGGCCAGGGAGTCCGGCTTATGTGCCGTACGGTAGGCTAACGGCTTATCGATGTTGAAGTTTGGAAGCAGCGTTTCGGTTTCCAAAGTATCAACATCCGTCGTCTGGCTGTCGCCGTTTAAATCCGTCCAGTTCAGCTGGACACCTACTTCAGAGCTTTCAACTGTTCCCCAATTTAGCGTAAGGTCCTGTCCATCGTAGTAGGTACTCTTCAACAGACGATTGGTAAGCATGCCCTGGTAATTGTCGCCATACACTGTACCCATTATCTCAATCGGAATAGACTTGTTCCCTTCATCGTCGTAAGTATGGATCATGAAGGAATAGGTGTTTTCACTGATCGCGTCGATAATATGACTGACCGTATCCATGTCTGCGGTCACCGGCAGTTCAACCGAGTCGGTGTAATTATTCCAGAATATTCTCGCTTTCTGTATCCGGGGATCGGTACCTCTGAGCCACGATAATTTGATACGATTATTCCCGGGATACACAATCGGGTTTTGTGCCGGCCCCGGATATATCAATCCGTTGGGAACCACATAATCCTTGTAAATATCCGACGGGCTATCGCATGAAGAGAATCCCAAAATGACCCCAATAAAGATGACAAATATCGTATTCTTCATCATAAATGATTGCTAATGATTTAACTTTAATTAATTAACTCTCCCCAGAAACTCAGTTCCAAGACGTGAACAGTCGAAAAGGATGCATTGGCATAGGTAGATACGGTCCTGAACCTGATATACCTAACTGGGGTGAAGGGATTCGGGGCGAAATCACTCACGCCAAATTCGAACTCGATACCTTCATCTGCAAAAGCAATGTCTTCCTGGGTAATTTGTGCACCCGACCCGGATGGCTTCAAACTCTCAAATCGTCCGAGCGGTATCCAACTGTCGTCAAGCTCCCCGGTAGGGTTGGGCGAGACAGAACCCCATATTTCAAATACTTTTGCATGTCCCCGCTTCCATCGGTCGTCACTATGCTTACGCGGCCAGTATTTCAACCGGCTTAATTTGACGGTCCTTCCCATGTCCCATGTGATGTTATGCGGGAGCATTTGGGTTTCCAGACCATGGAATCCATCCTGGTCATAATTCTCATCCCATATTCTTGTTGTTGGGTAACCTGAATTGACCGGAGGGATATCGCCCGGCAACGTATACGCGTTCCACGTGGCTTTGGAAATAAACTCTTCAAACCACGGTGTCACTTCGGCTGTGACGGTATCAGACAAATTACCCCATCTGTCACGGATGTACATCGCAAATTCATGTTCTTCAGGATCCAACCCGTCAACACCGCGATACGTAAATGTACCCTTTGGCGTAGCGGTATAATAGGTGATTAACTCGCTCATATACCCCAAATTCGCGGTGTCTGCCATCAATACGATGGCCAGATTGGCTTCTTCCGGATTTTCGAAATCGATCGCTACGCCTCCGAAAGTCTCCCTAAACGTCTTCGTCGCCAATTGTACGGGGGCCGTCGTTGGGTTTATCTGCACCGTAAAAGGCGCCGATTCCTTTTCATTTTTCCCTACGGAATATAGTCTAACGTCGTACGTATCCGTGGTGCCGAATCCTTCGAGCACTAACGAATCCTTGAAGTAAGAAGACTTCGTTTCGCGTATGACGCCGGGTTTGATTTCATATTCAGCCCGTACATAAAGTACATTCTTATCTACTGGCAACATATATTTCAATACAGCTCCCCCCGGTTTGTTTTCTACGGTCACATTGGTCACTTGACCAGGCGCTGCCGCCGTATCGTCCATAAAATCAATACGCCCCTCTTCCTGGCAACCGATCCATAACATCGATGTCAGTAGGATAATGATATATATAATACTATTTTTCATGATGTAATAGGTTAATCGTTACCACCCAATATTTTGTACCAGATTTGGATTCACTTCAATATCACCGGTCCTGATCGGCCAGAAATAGTCGCGGATGCCAAATTTCTGCTCCAACAAAAGCTGCGGCTGGTACATCATCCGGTTTACTTCTTCCTCGGTCCCGTCAATGGTAGATACCATCATGTTCCACCCTTGCAGCGGGGTATGGTATTCCGTCGGCGCGGTTTTCCAACGCCGTATATCCCAAAAGCGTTGCCCTTCGAACGAAAGTTCGATCAAGCGTTCGCTTTGTACGATTTCACGCATACCCGGCTGGGTGTTGTACTTCGGGCTATTGGTATAGGTATCCCAAGATTCCTTCACTCCTTTCAAACCGGCACGATTGCGAACCAGATCGATATATCGAAACAGCTCCGCACTATTGGCTCCGTTAGGTCCTTCGGCTTCGTTGATCGCTTCGGCATACAATAGGTAAAGATCGCTCAATCGCATGACCGGCCAAGCGTAGCTGGGTGAAGATATAACGTTGATCGCATTCAGCTGGGCCTCATAGGGAATGAATTTTTTAGGGAGATAGCCGGTCCAGTTGCCCTGCCCCTGCGAGCCATCTGTTTCGCCTACCTTAAAGGCAAGGTATCTTAACGACGATGCATCCTTATCATTATATTGCCCTGCTCCGAACCACACACCGCCATCGAAGCCTACCCATGCATAAAATCGGGGTTCACGATCGAAATGCATATCAATTGTGGTTCTCCCCTGCCGAATATAAAGCTTATCGTCCGCTTGTGCGGTTCTCAGGTTATAAAGATCTCCGATATTCCTCGTTTTATCCTCATCGAGCGGCACGCCGTTTTCCGTGTAAAACATCTCGGCAATTTTGATCGGCATACCCAGCCACTGGCAAATATCGTTGCTATTGACGTAAGCCGAATTCAGTTTTGGCATCGACGCATGGATCATCCCGCCACTGCCGGGAATTGAAATCATTTGCGTGTTTGCCCAGATAACTTCGCTGTTTGAGCGCAAATTAAAAGCATTCCGGAGAGTTACGTTCAATACGGTTGTATCGTTGTACCGGTTGGCCGCATCCTCAAACTTATATAATAGCATCCCTGCTTCATGGCAAATATCAATGGCCTCCTTACAGGCGGCCATGGCCAATTCCCATTTTTCGGCTTTGAAGGTGGCGTCGAACAGGAGCGTACCGTCGTGGTTTTTCAACGTTGCCTGGTCATTATTCCCATTGAACAACGGGCTCGCCGCCGTTACCAGCACTTTGGCCTTCAATGACAGTGCAATCGGCTTGGTAATGCGTCCGTAGTCGCTTGCCGGATCCAATATAACCGTGGGCAGTTGGTCGCCATCGCTGGCTTCATCCAGTAGTTGCACGATGTAGTCGAAACATTCGTCTACCGGTGCCCGTTCTACTTTCACCGCATACACGTCCGCATCCACCGGCAAATTTTCCCGGATCAGGGGTATCGGACCGTACATCTGTACGAGGCAAAAATGATAATAGGCCTTTAACACTTTTGCCTCAGCGGCCCATTGTTCCCGCTCCCAAGCAGGTAAGTCAGGGACCAAATCGACATTTTCCAGAAAGGTATTGCAAACACGCAACGCCTCGTACATACTGCTCCATCGAGCAAGTATCGGACTGGTGGCATTTTGGAATCCTTCACTGATATCCAAACCGGCAAGTGAAAAACGGTTAGAAAAGTGGGTGGTCCTTCGCGTCCATATATCGTCTCCTCCCAGCGTGCTGGGATCGCCCGACCCGCCATTTTTTGGCATATAGGAATAGGCCGTCGCTAGGTATTTACGGGCCTGCGTTCTCGAATTGAATGCCATATCTAAGGTGGCAATGCCATCGGGTACTACGTCCAGCCAGTCGCCGCAAGCAGCGGTTAAACTCATTACAGCGGCAAATATTATGATTCTTATTTTTTTCATGTCGCTCACACTTAACTAGTTAAAAGCAAAATTTATCCCAACATTAAACACTCGCTGGTTGGGATAGCCCAATCCGTTACCGGCCATTTCCACATCCCACATTTTAAATTTACTGAAAACAAGCAGGTTGGTTCCACTGAGATAGAGCCGGAGATTGTTCATTTTTATCCGCTCGGTTAACCGGTCGGGTACCGAATAGCCCACCTCCATCTGTTTAACGCGCAGGAAGTTGCCGTTGCGCATAAACCAGGTGTTCCGTTGGTCTGATGGCCATTGATAGGCACCGTTTCCATCAATATAGGCTCCCGGAACATTATTGGTGTTGACCCTGGTATCCAATCGGGGCCAGGTAGCATATAGATTTTGGTTCTCCTCAGACCAATAGCTGTCAGCATACGCCTGGAGAATCTGAGCATCGCCAAGGAACGGGGCCGTACTGTGTGCATTGATCCAAAACGATTGCCGGGCCGCTCCTTGGAGGAGTACCGAGAAATCAAATCCTTTGTATCCCATGGAAACCGCAAATCCATAAACAATTTCAGGGACCGTAGGATGGCCCAAGGGGACCCTGTCCGCTTCGGTAATCTGGCCATCGCGGTTTACATCCAGGTATTTGATGTCGCCACCACCATATTGGGAAGTCCCTATATTTTGCGGTGGCGAGCTAGCCGCTTCTGCATCATCCACAAAAAGCCGCTCGGCAATATAGCCGGTTGCCTGATTCAATGACAAGCCCACTCTTGAACGCCACGGTTCGTTGTATTCCGGTTCTTCATACACATCGAACTGGCTGGTCGCATACGTGAAATTGGCACGCGCTGAAGACCAGAAATTGCTATTCCAGTTTTTCTGGTATTCCAGCGTCATATCTACCCCTTTGCCCGATGCCTCGCCCACATTTGCGCGGGGCGTGGCCGTCAAGCCCATGGTATTGGGAATACTCGCCCTCGTCATCAGGATATTGTCTCTTTTCTCGGTAAAATATTCCGCAACGATGTTCAGTTGATTCCACAAACCCAATTCAAGCGCAAAATTTTGTTTGTAAGATTTTTCCCAGGAGATATAGGGATTGGCATACCGGCTGATGGTGATTCCATCATAAATCGTATTGTATTCCGATCCGAAGATGGCCCGCCTGCCGGTGTTATTCATGTTCACTTCGGAAAGATAGAAGAATCGATCGGCGGCGTCGCCTATCTGGTCATTCCCGATCAAACCGTAGGTGTAACGCAGCTTCAGGTTACTAACAACGGGCTCCAAATCTTCCCAGAACTTCTCGTTGGAGACGAGCCAGGCCACGCCTGCCGATGGGAAAAACCCGAAACGGTTGTTTTTATCAAAACGTTCGCTTCCATTATATCCAAAGTTAAATTCGGCAATATACCGGGAGTCATACGCATAGGTTGCGCGTCCTACCAGACCTAAATTCCTGGAGGGGAGCGACAATTGCAGCGAACCTGCGTTGGCAGTCAACGTCTCCCGTGCCTGAAACACCAACATGTTGCTGATGTTATGTTTCCCGAAATCACGGACATGGTTTAAGCTTCCTTCAAAATAGAACGAAGAATACTGTTCTCTGTCCGCCGGCAATTCGCCGTATCCTAAATATTCAGTACCGATATCCGTTTCTATCAGGTTGTAATCGCCCGTTAGTCGGTTATATCTGCTAATTTCATGATAAAACGGAGTATACGACCTGTTGACGGCAAATTGCGATAAGCGGCTGACGTTTAACATTCCCCGGCCCGTCAACCCTTGGGTAATGAAACCCAAATCCTGTTTCAATTCCAGCTGAGCCAATATCTGCGAGCGCGATTTCTCTTTGTAACCGCGGACCATTTCGGCATAGGGATTGATTTTGCTATTGTTCCAGTTGCCGAACAAGATATGTTGTGCATATTGGAAATCTTCGTCTGCCGGGTAATAAGCCGGGAACAGCACCGGATTGGAATGTACCATTAAATTATACATATCCGCCCCACCGCGCAAAGGACCTTTGTATTCTTCGAAATTGGCACTCAGACGTACAATCAATTCGGTGTTTTTGGTAAGGTCAATATTGACGGTCGAACGCAGATCGTAATTATTGATGGCGATGTTGTTATTGAAATTATTGCGTTTGTCCACATTGAGGATACCGTTGTCACGATTGAATGAGCCGGCCACATAGTAACGCGCAACCCCTCCACCTCCGCTCACATTCACATTGCTGCGTTGGTTCATCGTATAATCCTTGAACAACATTTGCTGCCAATCGTTGGCGGGATAGATAAGCGGGTACCTACCCAACTCTGTCATTTCAATTTTTTCCTGCGAATACAGAATGGTTCCCAAGGGGTCGCGGGTAAGGATGGCTTCGTTGTGCATTTTCATATACGTCACGGGGTCGGCGACATCAACCGTCTGCGTCGGAGCCGACATCGAATTCTCGAAGCGGAAGGAGAATTTTGCCGGACCTTCTTTGCCCTGTTTGGTGACGACCAGAATCACCCCGTTTGCACCGCGCGAGCCGTACAAAGCCGTGGCGGTAGCATCTTTCAGTATGGAGAAACTCTGGATGTCGTCCGGGCGAAGGCGGGCTAGGTCGTTTGCCGAGAGTTCGATACCGTCGATCAATATCAATGGATTGGTATTTGTGCCGAAGGTCGTGATACCCCGGACAAAGAAATCTGCGTTGTCCTGACCGGGTTCCCCGCTTCGCTGATAGGCGATAATACCCGCCGCCTGGCCCGCCAATGCCGTGGTCAGGTTGCTGGAAGGCACTTTCAGGTCGCCGGGACTAACGGACGTGACCGAGCCGACTACATCCCTCCGTCTCTGGGTACCGAAGCCAACCACCACAACGTCGTCAAGCATGGAAGCCGACATTTCAAGCACCACATCGATCTCCCGTTGGTTACCCACACTTACTTCCTGGGTGAGATACCCAACCATCGTAAATACGAGGATAGCACCTTCGGGCGCCTGCAGCACATACCGTCCGTTCAGGTCGGTACCCGTTGCTATACTTGGCCGGTTTTTTACCGACACCGTTACCCCGGTTAGCGGGGTCCCGGCGGTATCGACAACGATTCCCTGAACCGTGGGTTGCTGCCGTAGGCTGGCGAGCAACCGCTCCCGGTTTGTTTTGCTGGCGCTTCTTTTTAGAATAACTACCTTCTCGTCTTCCTTTACCAGGAAATCGAGCGGGAGGTCCTTCAGGCTTTCGGCAAGCACCTCGCTGATATTATCGGATTCGATGGAAATACTGATGGCATCGAGATCTTTGATATCGTTCCGGTTATACAAAAAGGCATAGCCGGTTTGCTGCTGTATATCTTTGATCAATGCCGTTACGCTACCGTTGGACATGTCCAACCGCACGGTTTGCGCCACTCCCTTTGCATGGATTTGAAGGGAGGCGAATACGATAAAAAACGCGGTGATTTTCAAATACAATAAAAAACTAGTGACAGGAGATACTATATTTCTCCCCATAAAAGAAAAAAATTGCATAATTTTGATTTCGTTTAGCTATATAACACATAACCTAAAAGTGATCGCAAAGCTTTATAGGTGTTACTGAACTGGACGAATCAGCCACACCGGTTGCCCCCGGTGTGGTTTCTCCAGGTTTATAAGGGTAGTATGCTTTATGTCATAACGGTAACCCTCCTCCCATCGATTGTGAATTTAACGTGACCTGTCAGTTCCAGCAACTCCAGCAACCTGGAAATAGAAAAACTCCGGGGGAGCATCAGTATGCTGAATTGTTCTGTGATCTGTGTTTTATATTCAACATCTACATCGTACCACCGGGCAACTTCCTTCATGATCGTCTTCAGCTCTGCATTTTCAAAGTTGAAGTAACCATCTTTCCAGGAAGTTTCGGTATTCAACCCCACCGTTCGTTTCAATAGCACAGGGTTCGATGCTTGCGTAGCCAGCTGTATTTGTTCACCGGGTTTTATCAGCAGGGCATCTTCACCCGCTTTGAATTTCACGCTGCCTTTTTCAAGGGTTGTTTTGATCACCGTATCGTCGGGGTAGGCCTTCACGTTAAAGGACGTCCCCAGCACTTCGATTTGCGCACCGTTCGGCAGTTTCACGATAAACGGCCGCGTCTTATCAGACACGACATCGAAGTACACCTCTCCCAGTATTTCGACCTCCCGTCGCTTCTTTTCAAAAGCGGCAGGAAAACGGATGTTGGATCCGGCGTTTAACTTGGCCAGGCTACCATCGGGCAATATAACACTATACTGCCCGCCATGGGGCGTGGTAACCGAATTGAAACTACCATTATTCGGCCTGTCTTTTTCCAAGGGTTTAAACCTGATTTGACCCTCCGAAAGTGCCACGGCGTTGCCTCCGGCCGCGGCATGGGTCGATACCGTATCGCCAAGGAATAATAAATTGCCATCGGCAAGTGTGGCAACCGCCCTATTCGATCCGGCAATGACATCATTCTTATACCGCTCCGTCCGTACTTGCATGTCTACCCTATTATTCGGTGTGGTTTTGTAAAACCAAATGGCAGCAAACGCCAACAGAAATAGGAACAGGCCGGCGACGATCCGAATCGGTAAAAAGAGTTTCCGTACGCGGCCAGATCTGTTTGTTTCCCTGGTGTCCGCAGCGGGGTCGAACGCTACGAAGTCTGCCCATTCGCGCGCCAAGAAGGCATCACCATCGCTCAAATCGGCAAACAGCGCATCCAATTCGGGGTGCTTCCGCAAGTACCCCTCCAGCTCAATGCGTTGCAGCTCGGTGAGACTGCCATCGACAAACAATCTGAACAATTTTTCTATACGCTCTTGTTCCGCACTCATAAAGGTCTATTTCATATGTATAAACGACTGAAGTGAAATTTCAACTCACCGAGTCGATTATTTTTTAAAAATAAATCAGGGATATCAGCAATCCAAGCTTTGGGGCGTCAACGACTTCTTAAGGGAATTGAGTGCACGGGTCTTGACGTTGCGGACATGCTGCTCCGATGTGTTCAATTTTTGCGATATTTCCCTTGTGGAAAGACCATCCCGATAAATCAGGTTGAAAATCTGCTTGACTTTGGGAGACATCGTTTCCACCTTGTCATAGATATAGTGAAGGAGTTGGGTCTTGATGATTTTCGCCAGCACAAAATCTTCGGAATGTTCGGAAAAGTATAGGATTTCGTCATGTGCCGTTGAACGTACTTTCACCGATTTCAAATAATCGAGTGCTGCATTTCTGGCCGCTTTGTATAGAAATACCTTCACCGCAGGCAATTCGTGGAAGTTCATCCGATTAATCCAAACTTTCTGGAAGCATTCCGAGGCGATATCCTCCGCCTGTTGCCGATTATCCGTTAGTTGGAAAATAAAGTAGCAAATGGACCGATAATACCGCTCGAATATTTCATTGAAGGTATCTTTTGACAGTCCCGTTTCGTTGGTTAGCATTTTCACAATCGATTTGTTTTTAAGGTCATTGGCACAACTGGAACATTCCAATATAAGCCTACCCACAAATCTATTTAAAATGACACAATAACCATCCTGCGGTGTCCTGAACCTTACCCGGCACAGCGGGAACAAGCGTTCATTTATTCAATACGACCCGATACAGGTCCACGCGCCGGTCAACCAGGTTTTTCACCGTACCGTATTGGTTGAGTTCTTTCAATAAGTTCAAATCCACATCGACCACCAATACCATTTCGGTATTCGGGGTCGCTTCAGCCTTGACTGCATTTGTTGGAAATGCAAAATCAGAGGGTGTGAATACGGCCGATTGTGCGTATTGGATATCCATATTGTTTACCTTGGGCAAATTGCCGACCGCACCCGCGATTGCCACGTAGCATTCATTCTCGATGGCACGCGCCTGCGCACAGTTCCTAACCCGCACATAACCATTCTGGGTGTCCGTTAAAAATGGGACAAACAAAATCTGCATGCCCTGGTCGGCGAGGATCCGGCCCAATTCGTGGAACTCCACGTCGTAACAGATCAGTATGCCGATCTTGCCACAGTCGGTGTCAAAAACACGGACTTCACTGCCACCTTGCATCCCATAGTACTTCGTTTCATTGGGTGTAATATGTATCTTTCGGTAGGCTTCGGTCTTACCGCTCCGGTGGCAAAGCAACGACACGTTATATAGCTTCCCATCTTCTTCAATTACAGGCATCGTGCCAGCAATGATGTTGACGTTGTACGAAACGGCCAGCTGTTGGATACGTTGCTGGATCTCGCTGCTCATGTTTGCCAGCTCGCGCATCGCTTCCGTGGTGGGCATATGGTTATAGGGCTCCATCAATGGCGTGTTGAAGAACTCGGGGAAGAGCACGAAATCGGCACCATACCCACTCACGGCATCCACAAAGAACTCGACCTGGTCATAGAATGCCTGAATTTCCTTGAACGTGCGCATTTGCCACTGCACCAGACCCAACCGGATGGTTTGTTTGGATGGCGACGATGCTTTTGTTTTCGGTTCGTAATAAATATTGTTCCATTCGAGCAGGGTAGCATACTCCCGGGATTCCGTATCGCCCTCCAGGTAATTTTTAAGAATTTTCTTCACATGGAAGTCGTTTGCCAGCTGGAACGTCAATACGGGGTCGTACACTGCTTTCTGCTTAACCTTCTCAATGTATTGCTTGGGCGTGAGTTCGTCGGCGTGTTCGTGGTACTTGGGCAAACGCCCACCCAACAGGATACCTTTGAGGTTCCAATGTTCGCACAACTCCTTGCGGGCATCATACAGCCGCCGCCCCAAGCGTAGGTCCCTATAATCAGGGTGTACAAAGGCCTCGATACCGTATAACACGTTGCCTTCGGCATTATGTGTCGAAAAAGTACCTTCGGCGATGATCTCGCGGTACGTATCCGTAATAGCTGTCTTCGTCGTATCGATGACGATGGCCAAGGCACAGGCTACGACGCGACCGTCCACCTCGACGCATAGCTGTCCCTCGGGAAAGAGGCTGAGCAGGTCCTTGATGTTTGTACGGGTCCACAGCCCACCTGCGCCGCCGTAAGCCTGATGCATCGAGTCTCTCAGGTCATTGTAGTCTTTCAGCGATAATTTCCTGACTTGAATATTCATACCGTCTAATTTGACATTGCAAGGTTTTCAGTCGGTCTTGTCATATTCACCCCGCAATGCATACCATCCAAATATACATAGGCCACCCGTAATGATGGGCATCAGTATAAAGGTATAGATGATAGCGGGCACCAAGTCCTCGGACCTTCCGCTGGCGAACTGCGGTATCGCCTGGCTGATGATCAGATAATAACCTGCCGCCAATCCGAGAGCAATCCATACAACTCCCAATATCCGTTTGATCGTGTTCATGCTTACTGTACGTTTTGGTTCTTGTTCTTGAGATAGAGTAATCCGATGATGAAGCTGACGACGGCAATGATGATGGGGTACCAAAGTCCCTCCAGGTAAGGTTTTTCGAGGGAGTTGGCAAACTGGGCCTTGGCAACCAAATAGGTCGCCACCGCCGGAAGCAGGCCGCCGAAAATCCCGTTTCCGATGTGGTAGGGCAGCGACATCGACGTATAGCGGATCCGGACGGGGAACATCTCCACCAGAAAGGCCGCGATGGGCCCATAGACCATGGTGACGTATAAGACCAGTACGAACACCAGCAATACGAGTGATGCAAAAGCACTCGAGCCAACGTGGACATGCGCATTGGCTACAGGCGCTGAGAAGGCCGTTTCGCCGGCGGTTTTGGTTTCCGTTTGCACCACGGTACGTACGGATCCATCCGCATAGAAATGCTCCATGGTAGTCACCCGCAACGAATCGCCCGTTTCACCGTGCATTTCCACGTACTGGTGGGAGGCATACGCGTCAACCAGCTCCTGCTTGTTGGCCACGTCCGTTAATTGATAGATACGGTCGAAAATAGGGCGATACGTAAGGATAGCCAGTAGCATACCGGCCAGCATGATCGGTTTGCGCCCCACTTTGTCAGACAACCACCCGAAAAACACGAAGAAACCCGTACCTGCCAGCAACGCCGCCCCGATGATGTAATTGGTTTGGTCGAAATCTACCCTACACACGCTTTGGAGGAACGACAATGCATAGAATTGGCCGGTATACCAGATCACCCCCTGCCCCATGGTAGCACCGAACAGCGCCAGCAGTACGAATTTGAAATTATACTTTTTACCGAATGATTCGCGCAACGGGTTGGCCGAGGTCTTCCCCTCGCTCTTGGCTTTTTTGAATAGCGGCGACTCATCCATGTTCCGGCGGATGAAATAGGAAACCACTACCATAACCGATGAAATCAAGAACGGCAAGCGCCAACCCCATTCGTCAAAGGCCTCGGCCGACATGCTGTTCTTGGTGAGCATAATCACCGCCAGCGAGATGAATAGTCCGAAAGTGGCGGTTGTTTGGATCCACGACGTGCGATAGCCCCGTTTTCCCGGCTCGGAATATTCTGCCACATAAGTGGCCGCTCCGCCATATTCGCCCCCAAGTGCCAGTCCTTGCAACAGCCTTAACACCAGCACGATAACCGGTGCGGCGAAGCCGATGGTTTCGTAACCCGGAACCAGTCCGATGGCACAGGTAGCCAGGCCCATCACAAGCAACGTGACCATAAAGGTGTACTTACGCCCGATGATATCGCCGAGCCGACCAAAGAACAGGGCACCAAAGGGCCTGACTACAAAACCTGCCGCAAACGTAGCTAATGTAGATAAGAATGCTGCTGTAGGATTGTCTGGTGGGAAGAATTTGGTGGAGATGACAATCGCGAGACTGCCGAAGATGTAAAAATCATACCATTCGATCAGGGTGCCCAAGGAAGATGCGCCGATGACTTTCCATAACGTTTTTTTATGAGTAGCTGTGCCGACGGGGGAAGATGCTTGCATATATGATTTGATAACTGGTCAAAAAATATCCCATTCGTTCAAAAATGGGATACAATGGGGCCTAAATTAATTACAATTATCGAAATCTTGGTAGCGGGTCGATAAAAAAATTATAATCTCGCGGCACTTTCGTTATCGATATACAAGATGGCATTGCGATGCAACCTCAACATGGTGGAGGGGTACAAGGGTGTGATATCGGCCAGTAAGGTATGCCGAACGGCCTTGGCTTTATTCGGCCCGGGTACCATGCAGAAGACACGGCCTGCTGCCATCAACGCCGGGATGGTCAGCGTTAGGGCGTGTGTTGGAACCGCAGCCAGTACATCGAAACAATTATCGTTCACTTGCTGCTGCCGGCAGGCTGTATCCAAATCGACCACTTTCACCAACGCCGCGTCGTTAAAGTCTGCAACATGGGGGTCATTGAATGCGATATGGCAATTCTCACCGATTCCCATGCAGACGATATCGATGGGGTATTCCATTAGCAGACCTGCATAGCGCCGGCATTCGCCATCGGCATCCGTGGCGTTGCCATTTAAATAATTGACCGATCGAAATGGCAGCTTGCCGAACAGCCGTTCCTTGAGGAAGTTACCGAATCGTTGGGTAGCTTCGGTTGGCAAGCCGATGTACTCATCCATGTGGAAAGCATTAACACGCGTCCAATCGATGGCATTGTAACACCCTAAGGCTTCTAAAAACTCATTCTGGGAAGGTGCGGCCGCGAAGACCATATTCACGGCGGTTTGCTTTCCGAGCAGGGCTAGCATGGTATCGGCTACCGCCTGGGCAGCCGCCCTGCCCATCGCGAGGCGATTATCGAACTGTTTGACCGTCAACGAATCTATTTCTTTACGCATCATCTTTTGTTTCAACTAACCATGTCTTCGTTACGGATACCCGGCGAAGCAACCGCATCACTACGATAGATGACCTCCCCTTTTACCATCGTCATCTTTATGTTTATTTGACTGTCAAAGATGACCATATCGGCATCTTTCCCCGATACCAGTGTTCCAATATGCCGCTCGGCCCCAAGTATACGTGCCGGGGTTGCGGTCATCATCCGTACCGCATCCACAAGGGGTATGTCCGCTTCTTCTACCAAAGTACGCACCAAGCGGTCGGCAGTTGCCGTGCTACCGGCAAACGCCGATCGATCGGGCAATTTGGCAACACCGTCTTCCACCAGCACCGGTATACCGTCCGTTAAGCTACCCAATATACTCGGCCCCTCCGGCATAGCGGCGGCCCGTATGGCATCCGTTATCAATGCAATGCGGTCCGCCCCTTTTATCTTATAGACCAGTTTGAGCAATTCCGCGGGTAAATGCCTGCCATCCGCGATGATTTCCACATCCATCTCATCGATAAGATAGGCGCTTTCGACGACCCCGCCATAGCGGAAGGCATTTCGCCGGGTAACGCCCGACATCGCCGAATATAAATGAGTGACCAACGAATAGCCGTGTTCGAAAGCTTGGATAACATCGCTGTACAACGCATCGGTGTGGGCGATGGACGGCAGGATACCGCGATCCCGCAAGACATCGCCAAACGGTATGGCACCTTGGCGTTCGGGTGCCGCACTCCAACGCTTGATGGATGACGAACTGTTCAAGATATCCAGATACTCGTCCGGGTCCGGGTCACGGATGTAGCGCGGGTCTTGTGCCCCCCGTTTCTCCATGGCGAAATAGGGGCCTTCGATGTGCACCCCCAGAAACCTTGCACCCTTTACGTTCCGTGCGGCTGCCTCTTCATACACCGCCAGTGACCGGATGATTTCCGATTTGGTACTGGTAAGCAGCGTAGGCAACATCGCGGTGGTACCAAACCGCGCGTGTGTTTCGGCGACCTTCAGGAATGCATGGACGTCATCATCCATGAAGTCTGCCCCGCCACCGCCATGGACATGGATATCGATAAACCCGGGTGATACATAAGCTCCCTTCGCATCGATTGTCTCGGCGTCTGATACTGTTATTTGGCCCTCACTGACGGTTTCAACCTTACCATCAGCGATCAAGAGTTCGCCATTCTTGATCATGCGATAAGGGGTAATGATGTTCCCGTTTATAACTTTTATATATTTCTTTGACATCGGTATGTTGAATAAAAAAGCGTTGGCTTTTACCACTTTCTCAGTTTGTGCCCCCACATGGCGTAATAAATCAAATACACGTAGCATGGCAGCAGCACCCAATAGGCCTCACGCGGCCCTACCGTGTCTGCAAAATATCCGTATACAACAGGCAATATCGCGTTGCCGCATAACCCCATGATCAACAGGGATGCCCCCACCTTGGTGAATCTACCCAACCCATCGATGGCCAGGGGCCAAATGCCCGCCCAAGTGAGCGAATTGGGAATCCCCAAGAGGACGATAAACCAAATGGATATATCGGTTTGGTGCCCAAACAAGCGAATTTGTCCGTGGGCAAATACTATCAACAGCGAGAGCATAGCTCCCATAATAGTCACCACGCGCAGCATGTTCTTCTGGCTTATCCAGCGCGGCACAAACGAGATACCGAGAAGGTACCCCACGATCGCCATCCCCAATGTGTAGGAGGGGAAAACCTTCGCGTCGATCAACGATACCCCCATGGAACCCGCGTAGTTGATAATCGTATCGATGGAAATTACCTGCGAACCGACGTGAATGAAAATCGCTACCGCACCCAAAACCAAATGTGGAAACTGGAAAATCGACGTCCTCCCCCGATTGGCTGCCGATACTTCTTCCGATTCCTCTTCCGTATTGATTTCGGGCAATGGCGAATAGCGCACCCCGATTCCGATCAGCAGCAGCGTACCACCAACAATCGTATACGGTACGATAACTCGTGCAACCAGTTCGTCTAGTGCGGCTGAACGTGCGCTCTCCGTCATCGACGCCAAGCTATCGAACAGCGCTTGATCGGTGGGGCGCAACACGGCCGCAGCGAAAAGCAAGGGTGCCACGATGCCGGCAAATTTGTTGCAGATACCCATGATGCTAATACGCTGCGCCGCCCGTTCCTTCGGTCCGAGAATCGTAATGTAGGGATTGGCAGCGGTTTGCAGGATCGCTAATCCAACACCAATCGTGAACAAACCGATGAGGAAGATTTCGTATGTGCGTGCCATCGCCGCAGGCACGAAGATAAAAGCCCCCAAACTCAACGCAAAAAAACCGACCATCATCCCCTTTTTGAAACCGACGGCCTTCAACAGGTAAGACGAAGGCACGGACATGACAAAATATGCGATGTAAAACGCGAACGCGACGAGATACGACTGAAAATGGGTGAGCTCACAGGCAATTTTAAAATACGGAATGAGGATGGCATTTATCCACGATAGGAAACCGAAGATGAAAAACATCCCCGCAATGATGACAATGGAAACGATGGTGTCTCGCCGCGAAAGCGACGCCACGTTTATTTTAGCCTTTGAAACTGTCATCGGGGTTCGCTTAAATCGATGGCTCCCAACCCGGCTCATATTCACGCCTCCACAGTTTCCGCGCGTCCCCATTGTTTAGGATATGGCCGTTCGAAGGATCAATATCCAACATCCCCCCGCTGCGCTGGGCGATGTTGCCTAGCTGCACCAATAGCGTACTGATATGCCCACTTTCTATATCCGATGCCAGCTCATGGCCACTTTTTATGCCCTCGAAGAAATTCTGGATATGGAGTGCGTCTAGGGCCTGGGAAGGATTGGTGACATTACGGGCGTCTATGGTTACCTCGTTCTTCACTTCTTTTACAAGCTTGCCCTTCAAGTCATACACCTTGTACGCATTTCCGCCATCGATTTGCAACGAGCCGTTTTCCCCATAAAAAATGACCCCCACCGTAGATCCTTCTACAGGTGTACCATTACAGCTTCTGCCTTCCCATGAAATCATGCTGCTGTCTGCAAATTCGAGATTGATAAGCTGTGTATCTGGCACTTCCCAATCGTCCTTATACCGATAGCGCCCGCCGGTAGACGTCACCTTGGTGGGATAGTCCACCTGCAAGCCCCACCGGGCAAGGTCAACCATGTGGGTTCCATTATTCAACGCTTCACCCGTGCCCCAATGCCAGAACCAGTGCCAATTGTAGTGGATAAGGTTATCCTTCAGTGGCCTTCTTGGAGCAGGGCCCTGCCACAGTTCGTAGTCCAACCACGAAGGCACCGCTATTTCCTTGCCAATACCAATGGATGCCCGATTATTGGTATACCATGTTTTCGCATAGTACGGCTTACCGATAATACCGTTGTGGAGCGCTCGAATGGCCTGGGCCACATTAGGCCAAGAACGACGTTGGTTACCCATTTGGATAACATTTCCGTATTTTCTTTGAGCCGCCACCAGCAACTCGCCCTCATGCGGATTATGGCTTGCCGGCTTTTCGAGGTAAACGTGCTTCCCCGCCTGTGAGGCTAAGATGGCTGCCGGAGCATGCCAATGGTCTGGCGCAGCCACCACCAGCGCATCGAAATCGGTATATGATAGCAACTTACGAATATCGGATTCCGGTTTCGGACGCTTGTCTTGGCTTTTCTCAACGATGCCGCTACACTTTTCAGTTGCACGGCTATCGACGTCACAAACATAAGCAACTTCACAATTCGACTGCGCAGAAAAATTACTTGCCAATGCCAGTCCACGGGCATTCACACCCATTACCGCCACGCGTATGCGCTCGTTTGCACCTACAATATTGGCATAGCTTTTTGCACTAAATGCCGGGAAGGCACCTCCGAAAGAGAACGCTGCCGCACCAACCACTGCTTTCTTGATAAAGTCTCTTCTTGAATCAATTGGCTCTTTCATAACCTATTATACTGTTTTATATTGTTTTGTAACCGTTATTTTAATTCTGTGCAGCCCCCTTTTCATGCGGCTTGGTCCTTTCAAGCCCAAAATGACATACGATTTCTGCTGTTCCTGGCATCATTGCCGGCTCCACGCTTTAACAGAGATCACCTATCCACCGTTGCCGGCAATCGCTCCCAGGCTAACCAACTTGTTTTAATTTCACGGCTTTGCCGCCCTGCCGCTTGCTTTCGTCGGCAGCCGTCATAAAGGCAACGATTTCCAATGTTTCCGAAGGATCGACAGGCGATATACCGGTTTCAAAAAATTCGACGATTTCATAAAGGAGCGATGTATATCCTTCATACTTCGAAATGGCTACATGGCCGTTTTCGCCATGGGCAATTCCGCCATAATCAGGGCGGCCGGTACGTGTTCCCCGGAACGTGCCGATACGTCCGTCGTGCCACGTGCCGACCACGATGTCGGTACCTTCGTTGTGCGTGCGCGAGACGCTTGCACAGCCCGCACCCATCACCGCATACAGCATCTCCACCCCATGGATACCATACCAAAACAAGTCGGGATGTGTCGATTCAATGACAGCGGGGCTAAAAGTATCCGCGCCGGTAACCTTCCCGATCAATTCACCCGACCGGATCAATGCGATGTTATCCGTGTACCGTAGCGATGAAGATGAGAATACAGGTACCACATGCTTCGCGGCAACTTCAAAAATCTTTTGTGCATCTTCCAAAGAAGCTGCAATCGGCTTATCGATAAACAACCGTTTACCGGCTTCGATTACCGGCAACGCCTGTTCCAGATGCAACCTACCGTCATTGGTTTCCAATAGCACAACGTCCACCCGCGCCAGCAGGGCGCCAATCGAATCCACGATGGTTACCCCATACCCCTTCACGTCATCTATATACCCAGGTATGCGCTTCGCACTGCTTTCGATGGTCTTACTCCCGTATGGATAAGCGGCTACCACATGGTATCCCTTAAGCTTTACATCGGGGCTGGTAGCGTTCAGCGCTTTCGTAAACGCTACACTATGAGACGTATCTAACCCGATAATGCCGACACGTTTACCCGTGCCGGATGTGTGTTCACTGCGACCGAAAACATCGAGATTCCTTAAGGACATCCCGGCGCCCGCTAGGGCTGCGGCTTTTATAAATATTCTCCTATTTGATTTCATAATATGCTTACTGATTGGCAAACATCTTCAACATGATTCGTTCCCTCAACAACCGACGGCTTACAAGACCCGCTTGAACCGCCATTTAAATGCCTTGATAAAACATCACCATTCGCCTACGTTTACGTACACGCAACCATCCCAAGCATCATATACCATATTTATTTAATGTAAGATGGGACACCCATACTGCTTATAATCGTTGTTGCGGTAACGTACCCGCTAATTACGCGATTATATTTTCCACTTCCAAATTATTTGATGAAAAATACACGGATAGTAAGTTGAGGTCCGTTGTGCGTGGCTAGTTTTTGTAAAATGCTACATTCTCACTCGTGATGATGTCAATGGGCATATATTGCGCTTTCACTACCGGGCCACCCACAATGACGTGTTGAAATAGCGCCATCACCCCCGCATACCCCTGTTCCTCCGGTTTCTGGCCAATCAGGAAATCGATGGTGCCGTCCTTTAGGTAATCCACGTTCTGGGTGATCAAGTCATAGCCTACCACGATATGATGTGTAGCCGCACGTTTTTGTAAATATTTTGCCACGCTCCGTACCCTCGAATTTGTAACAAAGAAAGCTTCGATATCAGGATGTCGCTCCAAGCAATTCTGCAACGCTTCGTTAACTGCCCTATCTGTTGTGTTGGTGATATCTATCTTCTCGATTTGGATCTGCCCCCCTGCCGTATTTGTTGCCTCCATGTAAGCACGGAACCCCTCTTCTTTTCGCAATAGGTGATGGTAGGCATCGATTTCCTTGGATATGTTCACAACAAGTACCTTCCCCCGTTTTAATCCAAACCGTACCAGCTTCCCCGCCAAGCATCCACTTTTGAATAGATGTGGCCCGATATAGGCCAATCCTTTGGCATCGGACATGTCCGAATTGATGAATACATAGGGTAGCTTTCGCAATTCACACGTGGTTATAAACTTGCGTGCCTCATCGACGAAAGACGGCGCAAGCACGACGCCGTGGAATCCACCTTCTAAAATCGCGTTGGCTTGCTTTTCAAACGACTGCTTGTCATTTAGGTCGAAGAGGAATAGTTCCAATTCGACACCGTATTGCCTAATTTCGTTGTAGGCGCGTTCCGCACCCTTGCGCGGTGCTTCCCAATAGTCGGTCTCCTTTGCATTGGGGATAAGAACGGCAAATTGGTTGGTTTTTTTTGAAGCCAGCCTACTTGCCAAGATATTCGGTTGGAAACCGATTTCTTGGATTATTTCATTAATTTTCCGGCGGGTTGTTTCCGAAACACCCTTCCTATTATGAATCACCCGATCTACCGTTGCTATCGAAACATTCGCTCTTCTGGCGATTTCCTTTACCCCCGAAAGCTGCCGATCCGTTTTTTCTTTCTTCATCCAAATAATTTATTGCCAAACCCCTATGTATGAGTTGGCCCATCCTAAAACAACAAAAGCCCTCCGCCCATTGGCAAAAAGCTTCTTTGATTGGTCGGGATGACAGGATTGGCTGTGTCCCGCAATCCCCACACACCATTCCACAGCCATCCTTACGGGGGAAGTCTCAATCAAATGAAGCCAGCACTTCGTGCCTTGGTTTTTTCATGTATCGAACCCGCTCAAGCAAGCTTGGCACGCCCGCTACATGAAAAAACCCTTGCTTCCGCAAGGGCTTCATCTGATTGGTCGGGATGACAGGATTCGAACCTGCGGCCTCTTCGTCCCGAACGAAGCGCGCTACCGGGCTGCGCTACATCCCGCTTTTTTCCCTTACGGTGTGCAAAAGTATCACTTTCTTACGAAAAAATTTCACGAACATCTTGCATATTCGATTTTTTATTTAACTTTGAAAAAAAAAGTACTTTCAAATGAAGAAAGAGAAAGACTATATCGGGGATATCGCCGAAATCCGTTCGATGATGGAGCGCTCCTCAAAATTTCTGTCGCTTTCGGGCTGGGCGGGTGTCATGGCCGGCGTCTATGCGCTCGCGGCCGCCTATCTTTCGTATGCGGTACTCAGCTTTAACCCAGGGGAAATAACCCCACCCATCGATACACCAACAAACGGATTCCCGATTCCACCCCAGCTATTGAGCTTGGCAATCGGCACCTTACTGCTCGCAGTAGGTACCGCCGTCTTCCTTTCCCAACGGAAATCAAGCGAACGGGGCGAAAAGCTTTGGAATGCCACATCTCGGCGCATGGTTGCCAATATGGCTATCCCCCTGGTTACCGGTGGTTTATTGATCCTTGCCTTATTTGCCAACGGAATGGTCGGCCTAGCCGCACCTTTTTCGCTTATCTTTTATGGCTTAGCCCTATACGGTGCAGGCAGTTTTACTTACGGTGCGATTAAGTTGCTGGGGGCGATGGAAATCACGCTTGGACTTATCGGCACCTATTTCATTGGCTATGGATTACTCTGTTGGGCCATCGGCTTCGGTGTGCTGCATATCGTGTATGGTATCTACATCCATTATCGCTACGAGAAGTGAAATTAACAATAGACGGATTATATAAGGCTTTCGAAAGCCGGGTAAGGTTGGGCATCATGTCGGCATTGGCTGTGAATGATGCACTCGACTTCAACGCGCTGAAAGAATTCCTCGGCCTCACTGATGGCAATCTGGCAAGCCACATCAAGGCGTTGGAAAAAGAGAAGTTCATCGGTGTTACCAAATCGTTTGTCGGTAAAAAACCGAATACACAGTATTTCATTACCGATGAAGGAAGAACGGCATTCCACCAGCACCTCAACGCGCTGGAACAATTAATCAAGTCGCAGAAAACAGGCTAAATTTTTTTACTCTATCACTTTGAAAGTCAAAGCTCTTTTTAAATAAACTCATTGTCTTTACACACAAAATCATGAAAACTGAAATTCAAACCCATCTCGATGACCCCGCCCAATTGGAGGCGTTGTACCGGACAAACCGCACAGCCTTCAAGCTGTCATTCAATGCCTTATATCCAACACTCAAAGGCAATATCCTTGCCGACTATTGGAACGAGCGGTTGAATTATACGGGCGAAGCTATCCAATGGGGTACCCGAAAAGAATGGTCGGTCATCCTCATCGTGTCCGTTATTGCTGCCTTCGTTGCTCAATTTCCAGCGTTATTCTCTATAGATGACGACTTTTTCTATCCCCGAAACGTCGGCTTCATTGTATTTCCTCCGTTAGCCATGTATTTTGCGTGGAAGCATAAATTACCTCGGGGCAAAATCGCTCTTGTATTCGGAACCATGGTGATCGGCTTGGTTTTCATCAACCTATTGCCCAATGCGCCGGAGAGTGATACCGTCTTGCTGTCATGTTTCCATCTGATACTGGTTTTGTGGTCCATATCGGGGCTTGCGTTCGTCGGCAACGCACCCAATACGGGGGAACAGCGAATCAGTTTCCTCACGTTCAACGGAGACCTATTGGTTATGATGGCGCTGATTGCCATCGCCGGGGCCATGCTCAGTGGTGTCACCATCGCCTTGTTCTCGGCGATTGGGTTTAATATCGAAGAGACTTACTTCCAGTATATTGGGATTACCGGGATGGCCGCCACACCGATGGTAGCGACTTACCTTATCCAATCCAATCCACAGTTGGTCGGTAAAATTTCCCCGGTCATCGCCCGGATATTTTGCCCGCTCGTGTTGGTGATGCTGGTCATTTACCTCAGTACCATGGTCTACGGCGGAAAAGACCCCTATACCGACCGGGACTTTTTGCTGATTTTCAACCTCCTGTTGATCGGTGTAATGGCGATCATCTTCTTTTCCATCGCCGGCACCTCAACAACGACAGAGAACCGCATGGGAATATGGATCATTACGCTGCTAGCAGCCGTAACAGTCATCGTCAATGGTGTGGCGCTCTCTGCCATCCTGTTCCGCATTGCCGAATGGGGAATAACCCCTAACAGAGCCGCTGTATTGGGCGCCAACGTTGTGGTTCTTGTCAACCTGCTGCTGGTACTTGCCCAACTCCTTCGCGTACTGTTTAAAAACGCTCCCATAGCGAACGTCCGGAACGTCGTAGCCCGGTACCTACCGGTCTACTGCCTATGGGGTCTCATCGTCATGTTGTTATTCCCGCTGATATTCGGGATATAATCGGCGACCTACATTGTCACGATATTTTTCTTGCGAACCTGCCCATGTCGCCCGGCAACTTTCATCTACTGCTCATCAATAGGCGATGTCCAACTAGAAATCCCTATTACTCGTTGTTTAATTTCCGTAAACGTTCTTTTGCTGAAGGGATGATGTCATCATCCCCTTCATAATTTTCGATTACACTTTCCAAGGTGCTCTTCGCCTGGAAATCATCGCCTTTGCCTGCATAGGCATCCGCAAGCAGGATGAAGCTCTTGGCCACCCAATAGTCGTGTGACCCCATGTTATTGATCACATCAAAGGCCGTTTCCAAGGCTTTGTCGTATTCCTTGTCTTCATACTGCAGTTGCCCCACGCGATACCGTGCCTCTGCGCCGACTGCCGTTTGGCTCTTCAGCGCCGCCAGATTCAGTTCCTTCATGGCGGGCTCCACTTTCCCTTCCCGCAGCATGGCCCGAGCACCGTATAAGTGTGCCTTGGCAATGTCTTCGCCCGATGACCGATCGTAGTTCTTTATCAACTTCGCATACTTGGCCACCTGCTCCAAGTCACCGATTTCGAAATAACAAACCATCAGATTAGTTACCGCGTAACCATAGTTTTTTTTATATTCTGAAGTCAGCTCCAGTTTTTTGAGGTGCACGATGGCCTCGTTGTATTTCTCCAAGCTCAGGTATAACGCGGCCACCGTCAGCAAGGTGTTTTCCGTATACGGGCTCGTCCAGTCGTTCAGTATCATGTTTAGGTCGTGCAGCGCTTCCTTTGGGTGCCCGGCATGGTACAAACTCACTCCGCGGATATAACGGGCATGTTTTTCCTTTATAGGTTTTGGAAATTTATCAAAATACGCATTGATCGCTTCCACAGCCGATCCGTATTCTCCCTTGGCAAACAAGGAATGTGCCGCCTGGAAAGTTAGGTTATCCTGCTCTGCCGTACTCAGATCACCGATATGGGTGCTGGTCGCATAATCAATATAACTCGAAGCATCCCCTTGATCCAAGTAGATATTTTCAATGGAACGCAGCGCTTGCCGTGCCTCGTCGGTTGTGGCGTGTTCTTCCACCACCCGCTGGAAAGTGGCCGTCGCCGCTTCGGTATCATCTTTATTGTACTGGACAAGCCCGATGGTCATCAGCGCCCGAGGGACATAGCTGCTGCGGGGGTATTGTTCGATCATCTGTTGCAGCCCTTCGATGGCGGTATCGTAATCTCCCGTAGTGAAATACGTGTAAGGGATCTCAAAGGCCACGTCGTCCGCATAGTTCGAGCCCGGAAACTGCGCAACAACGGACCGCAGGGTGCTGAGCTTGGTTTCATTGTCGCCCTGCAATCCCTGGATAATACCACGCTGGAACAACGCATAGTCCTGATTGGGGGCTTTGCTATTGATCAACTGGTCATAGTATCGGTTGGCCCGGCCATAGTCGCGCACAGACAAATACGAATCGCCCAGACGAGCGATTACGTCGTAACGTACGTTTTCCGCTATCGAACTTCCCTCGGCAGCCAAAAAGCGTTCAAAATAATCCGCAGCCATACCAAAGTTGTTGTTGCGGAACGCTGCATAAGCCAAGGCATAGTTCGCATAACTGTATACATCGGTGTTTCGTGCAGCGGGCAACTGGAGGAACCGGGAAAAATTCTCCACCGCTTCCCTGTACTTGCGTACCTCGTACATCGCCTCCGCTTTCCAATACGTGGCCAACGCCGCCATTTCCACATCGATCGGGAACTTTTCCGATCGCATGAACATGGAAATACTGTTTTCGAAAGCGCGCTCATTATAAAACTCCAATCCGCGGTAATACGTTACCTTTTGATAGGCTATATCGGCTTTGGCCTCCCTGTTGCTAAACGATTCCAGCATATTTACCGCAGCGTGGAAATTACTCGTGCCCGACAAGATTTCGGCCAACAGTGTTTCCGGATTTTCTGTGTTGTTGGCATCCGGATTGCTGCCCGCATATTTCTGAGCGATATATTCCTGGGCGACTTTCAGGGCCACCTGGGCGGAATCCAATTCATATAAGATTTTGGTATAATTAAACAGCCCATCCGCTTTCAATACCTGATCGAAATCCAGTCTGGACGCTGTGGCAAACGCATTCCGTGCATGTCGCTTATCGCCGGTTTCCAGGGCAATATGGCCCAAAGCAATCATCGACCCCTGATAAAAGGCATCCGAAGTCGCCAACTTCCCCATAATAGCGGTTGCCCGTTCATATTCGCCTGCTTGGTAGGCCAGGAAGCCGATCCGGTAATTATCGATATTGCTGCGTAACGCATCCGGATGCCGTTCCAGCAATCTACCGTAATAAGCTTGTTTGAATTCGTTCTTTGCAAAATACGTGGAGGCGGCGATCTGGCGCAGTTCGATTGCAAGTGCTTCCCGGTCGATACGCATATCCGGGCTCCGGCGGATTTTTACGGCATCGGCCAGCATCGGCCGGTAGTCACGTACGATGTCGATGGAATCCAAAAGCGCAGGTTGCCTTTCGTCCTGTCGCTCATCGGATTGTTGCTTCTCTTCCTGCTGTCCCTCCTCTTCCTGCGCATATCCGATAACCAGCAGGGCCGAAAAAATCCCGGTAAACAGGTATTTCAAATAGCTATGGCCTATCCTTTCTTTCGATATCATTGTCCGTCCGCATTCCAAAGCTTTTCTAGATGTTCTTTCGCCGAGGAATGATGCAATTATGCAAATCGTTAGCAAAAAATGGGCCCAAAAAGGCAAAAAAGCCCAGCATTCGCTGAGCTTTTTCGTCGGGGTGATGAGAACCTGCTAGAACACCTACGGGAAATTTTGAGTGTAATCGGGGGTTTTATTGAGAAAAATGGAAAGAATAATTTGTAATGATGCTATTTTGGCATCAACGATAAAACCCTATCTTTTATCAATAATAACAAATAACAGCGGTTACAAGATGCTTCAATCAAACACGGTGTTTCAAGGCCCTAATTTATCTATAAACGGTTTTTCATAGTCTCCATCTTCAGCCGGGTACCTTAGTGCTTTTTCAAACCTACCGGTTTGTTTTGCCAATGTCCAAATGAGGCTTTCTCCTGCTGGAATGTTGTTAGTTGCTTCATTATAAATGACGCCCCTTGTAAGCCTTGTCAGCGCCCATAACTTCCCATCCATTGGCTTTGAAATATTCTATCAAGTCGTTCAGGAACAGTGTCGCTGCCTGAAATGTCTCCCTTATTTTCCGATAGTCATTTTGAACTGCGGGATTTAGTATTTGAGATGTTGTTGTCAAAAGTCAAAATTTGTTTTTGTCTTGGAAGTAGTCGGTTAATATAGCCGCTAACGATCCTCGGCTTTGCGTTCGGGCGGGATTAGAGGCACAAGCGTTCAATCTTGCACCAAAGTTAATAAAATGCACTAACGTTCAATTTACCACGTTAGCACGCCTGACGCAACCACGGAGTGGCAGCGAAGCTAAACCGATGTTAGCCGTCCGTTGTTATTTACACTAATCCTGAGTTTGCTCCTGAAATAGTGGCAACGAAGTAATTCGCTGCATAAACTGCTAGCGAAAGAAATAATGGGTCTTTCGAAATACCGTCATTAGAGATATTGTTGTTAATATCATAATGATAATGAAATTCCTTCCAACTAAATTTTGGGTTAAGTTGGATGATGTTTTCCCTATCTTCATTTTCAATGATATACTTTCCGTGGAAAAACTTGTTCAACTTTAGAACGTATTTATTTTTATCTCGATAGAAAATTACAATATTACCACTCCAATTCATTACTAATTTGGCAAATTCAGTTCCATTATTGGTTACGCTTATACTTGTTTGAAATACTCCAACGGGTTTTACTAAATATCCATCCGTATTGGATACGTTAATTTCAGCTTTCAAAAAATATGGATCTGCATAAATAATTTCACTTAATACCTGATTGTTTTCTATCAGTTGGAATGTCCTATTGTCAATGGAATGTGCATTCATCTTCATTCGTTTTGGGTGCTATTTAAAATCTTTATCTTCTAGTTGAAAAATTTCTTCTACCGGTGTTCCAAATACTTTTGACATTTTAAGTGCCAATACAGTAGAAGGAACAAATTTGCCGGTTTCTATTGAGTTCATTGCTTGTCTGGATATACCGATTTCTTCTGCTAAATCGGCCTGGGTCCAGTTTTTTTTTGCTCTTTCTACTTTTATTGTATTCTTCATCTGTATTTGCGTTTTGAAATGAATAAACCAACAAAATAGAACAAAAAGAACAAGGGAAAAACATACAAATAATTTAAATTATCTAACCCCGAATCTTTAACTAATCCTAACATACCTAATACCATTATCAATAGCAATGATAAAACAAACGCAATGGATACCGCTTCTAATTGTATTCTGATTTGAACTTCGTCTAAAGATTTTACACTTTGCATTTGCTTGAAAGCATAAACCCCGAACAAAAGAGCATTAATGGCAACAATTAGTAATGCAATAGGTACAGATAGGGAATATTCGGATAGATAAAACACGCTGATTGGGAAACAGACGGCAAAAATCAGAGCCCAAAATATATTCTTCATATTTACTTTTTCTTTCATATTAAGTCGTATATAATTTTCACAAAGATAAGTAACACATTCTAAATGTAAAGTATATGCGACATTTTTTGAGAAAAAATTCCAGAAGTATATTTCATGTGAATAGTTGGTATGTTGAAGTTTAATGTTTTTCGGAAAGTAGTGGGTGTCGCTTTACAATGACTGCTAACTCTAAAATATGCGCAATAATCTTTGTATACGAAGAGACCAAATTTTTTTTGGTTCATACAACAACCCCTTGTTTTTAAGCTGCTTATTCTTTCCAGTAACTGCCCGAAGAAATGGTCGGCAAGACGGTGAAAGTGATTGCCTTTGAAATCGAAACGGCGAAAAAGGAGCTGAGCAGGGCGCAGCGTCTCCGCCGGATTGAAGCCCTGACCAAATCCTCCCTCGTGGGTTTGAGCCGATTCACCTTTGACCGGGACGAAGCCAATGACTACGATGGCTAAACCTTTTGCGGTGGACACCAACGTGCTGATATACCTGCACGACAACTCCGCACAGGAAAAAAGGGCCATTGCCAAAGGATTGCTTGCCGATATCCCAAAAATCCCCCTCTCAGGTCATTTCCGAATACATCAACACCTGCCGGAGGCTGCTGAAATTTGATAAGGTGGAACTGTTGGAACAGACGGCTGCATTGCTTGACGGCTGTCCCATCGTCCCCGTGTCGCCCGATACCCTACAACATGCCGCAGGGCTTGCGAAACGATACCAATTCCAATTGTTCGATTCCATCATTGTCGCTGCCTGCATCGAGGGCGGTTGCGAAATCCTTTACTTCGAGGACATGCAACATAAACTGATCGTGGATAAAAGCATCACCATCATCAATCCTTTTCTGTAACTCCCATTTTTCAGTTGCGCCACCCCCCTGACCGGAATTTAAGATATTGTGGCATTCCTAAATATCCGATAAATCTGGGCAATCGGAAATCCAGAAATATGGCTGTTATAAAAAGGCTCCGCTATTGGTGACCTTAATAAAACCTCGGATACCTTGACAATCCGGTTGGCAATCCTTATTGATTTGTCGGGTTGGCAGGATTGGTTCAGCCCCACAATGCACCGACACGGCCCTGAGTCTTCTACGAATCGAACCCGGGGTTCCCATCCCGCTATCCCAACAACAAAAAAGCCCAGCATTCGCTGAGCTTTTTCGTCGGGTTGGCGGGATTCGAACCCACGACCTCCAGCACCCCATGCTGGCGCGATACCTGGCTACGCTACAACCCGATTGGGAGTGCAAAGATAAAAAATTTTTCAATTCAGGTCAGATAAAAAACGTGCTGCTCCACGCTTTTTTATCTTCATCTCCAACTTTAGTGCCTCACTGCGACTAGAAACCTCAAACCTGCATACAAGGCGCCAAGGAAGGCCGTGCTTCGTATAACGGCTTTGCCCTCGGTTGTGTTCCATCAGCCGTTTATCCAAATCAACACAGCTCCCCGTGTAATATCGATGCAAACGTTCGCTGGAAAGGATATAAAAAGAATACATGACTTAACGAAGTTTTACCGCGCACGACCTTGGCGCCAAAGCGCCACGCGATACCTAGCGGATTTTATCACGCTAATAGCGTGACTACAACCCGATTGGGAGTGAAAAGATAAAAAAATTTTCTATTCAGGTTGGATAAAAATAACGGCATTTTATTAACCGTTTTTGTCGCCGATATACTTATAGAACGCATCGCGATAGGTATCGCCCACCGGGATGATCTTGTCTTCAATAAAAATACGACCACGCTCAATACTGGCTATCTTTTCTAACGCCACAATGTACGAGCGGTGCACCCGTACAAACCGGTTGGAAGGCAAAATATCTTCCATCTTCTTCATGTTTTGGAGGGTAACAATCCGTTCGGCTGCCGTATAGATCGAGATATAATCTTTCAGCCCTTCGATATACAAGATGTCATCGAGGTCTACCCGTTGAATCTTGTGCTCTGTCTTAATGAAGATAAAATCAACCGTATCGCTCGGTAGCGATGTCGAAACAGGCTGCGCGACCTGCTGCGGGCGATTAGCCAACACTTTTTGCACCGAACGGTAAAACCGATCGAATGCGATGGGCTTCAATAGATAATCCACCACATTCAGTTCATAGCCATCCAACGCATACTGCGGATACGCGGTGGTAAGAATCACATCACATTTACCATTGATGATTTTCAGGAATTGTATCCCGGTCAGCTCGGGCATCTGCACATCCAGAAACGCCAAATCCACCTCCCCGTTCTGTACCATGGCAAGGGCCTCGATGGCATTGGTCGTACTGGCCACGAGCGTCAGTTCAGGCACTTTGGCAACGTAATCCGAGATGATATCCAATGCCAGCGGCTCGTCGTCTACAGCAATACATCGTACCATGGGCATATTCTTTTTGGGGCTATAAATATATGAAAAGTTCACTACTGTAATAATGCTCCGATTCCACGACGTTGATGGTATGCCGGTCGGGATACCCCAATTGCAAACGGCGCCTAAGGTTGGTCAGCCCCACGCCTTTTGTCTGGTCTTTATTCACTTGGTTCTTGGCGTTCTCTGCATTGAAATGCAGCCTTCCGCTTTGCACACTGATATCTATGCGGATGGGCTTGTCTGGATCGGTAGAAACGCCATGCTTAAACGCGTTCTCAAGAAACGAAATCAACAGCAAGGGCATGATGCGGTGGCCCTTCTCATCGATATTAACATGCAGATCCACGTAGACTTTCTCCTTGAAACGCAATTTCTGCAGTTCTATGTAGTTTTCCAGGTAATTTATCTCTTCTTCAAGCAATACATACTCCTCATTGCTCTCGTATAGCATATACCGCATTATCGCCGATAGCTTGAGGATGGCCTCGGGTGTCTTGTCCGATTTCTGGTAGGCCAACGAATAGATGTTGTTCAACGAATTGAACAGGAAATGCGGATTGATCTGCGACCGTAGGAAAGCCAGTTCGGCATTTAGCTTTTCCGTTTCCAGGTTTTTGCGGTCTTCCCGGGTTTTGAAATTGGACGAAATCACGTACACGGCGGTGCTTAGCAGCATAAAGAATAACCCGGTTATCAATACGGCCACGGAATACCGCATCGGCGTCAATGTCTGTTGCTGGTTATCGTTGTCGCGGTATTGCAGAATAATATCGTCGTAATAAAGAGCAATCCCATATTTTACCGCAATTGACACCACCAATACAATGGCCATGTAAGTAGCGGCACGCCAATACCGGCCAGCGCCGATGAGTAACGGGTTGATTAAGAAATAGTGTACATAGAAAATAACGATATTCAAAGCCCCGTACAACAGCACCATAATAGCGGCACGGTCCGGGTGCTCCCTCACATTCAACAGGAACAGGACTGCCAGTAGCACCAGCCATACCAATCCGTGAGTTAAAACCGCTCTGTTGTTGCGCATAATTGCAAATATAGGACTAGCTGCCAATATCAGCTGCGCTTATCGACAAACTCCCTACTTCCATCGGCCAATCCCGCATTCGGACAGACAAACGCCCAAATCCCGTTGGTCTAGAAAATCCCACCGTTGGTCTAAAACTTTTCCGTACCAAGTAGGTAATCGGTTTCTTTGTAGTGTGCAAGAGGAATTGATGTGATTTGCTAACCCTGAAACACAATGAAAGATGAAGAAGTTAACCAGTAACATTTCGCCCTTCCTGCTACTTGTCATTCCATTTTTTGTCGGTTTGATAATAGTGGCAACGCAACCGCAGAGTGCCGTGACCCAAGAGCGCATCCAATTGAACGCATCGTTCATTTCGTTGCCGGATATCCATGTTTTTAAAGCATTGCTATGGCGATAGTGGGGCCACTTGTGTACCTTTGCCCACATGCGAAGTACACTTCTTTCTCTCCACAGCATACTGACCGCCCTTGATGTCGACGCCGCCTGCCTGCCCTTGCTGGAACAGGCCCCCACGTACCACGAGCTCCTACAGGCCCACACGCCGGATACCGTATATGCTGCCATCCGCTCCATCGGTGACACACTCCATGCGAACCCAAAGGCCGATCAACTGATTGAAAACCTCGAAGAACGCATCAATATCATTGCCCATAAGCTGAAGTTTATTGCCGACGAAAGCAAGCCTCGCGTAGTGTTCCTAACCGATGTGTCGCCCGTCAAAATCCATAGCGATACGTATCTCGAAATCATTGCCCGCATTGCAGGGGGTATCCCCATCAACGCATCGGCGGTAGACACCGCCGACGCAGTCGTAGTCGTCTGCGAAAAGCCCACACCACACGTACTGGCCGTATTACCAGCGATGCTTGCCCTGCCGGAATGGGCACAAACGGCAGCAGTAAAACATGGAAATGTATATATCATCCATCACCCGGACCACTTGCGGCAGCCCGGAGCCCTCATCGCCGATGACATCGAAATCCTGGCCGAAATCCTCTACCCAAAACAGTTCATTTTTGGTCGTGACGAAGATGCTTGGATGAAATTCGAGGGCCAATAACTTACTGCCCGGTCATCAAATAGCGTTTGAACGCATCAAAATCCACTTCCAGTGCCACAGTCTGTTTTTCGCGGCCTTCCAAATCATTTACCTGAGTTGGCATCGGAATCTTTGCAGCAAGTTCTTCCGGGAATACCTCGGGGAATTTACAGGGGTGGGCTGTCGATAAGAAAACTGCCGCGTACGTACCTGGATGCCGCTGGCGGTAGCGTTTAGCGGCCAGCCAGGCAATGGCTGTATGCGGACAGGCAACGTAGCCGTACCGGTCGAATATTGCCCGGATGGCATCCTGGGTTTCCGCATCGGTAGCGGTATATGACGAAACCAGCCGTGCCAACGCTTCCCGGTCATTGCCAAACATGTCCATAATCCGCACCCAATTGCTCGGATTGCCCACATCCATCGCGTTGGCCAGCGTCTGCACCGATGGACGCGGCTCATACCGGCCACTCTGCAAAAATCGTGGCACCGTATCGTTCACGTTGGTAGCCGCGATGAAGTGCTCCACGGGCAATCCCATTTTATAAGCCAATAACCCCGCCCCTATGTTGCCGAAATTACCACTGGGTACGGAGAAGACTACCTTCCGTATGCCTTGTGCCTGTAGTTGGGCATATGCCCAAAAATAATAAAATGTCTGTGGAATAAGCCGGGCGATGTTGATCGAATTGGCCGACGTGAGCCGCAACGCGGCTTTCAGCTCGGGGTTGTTGAACGCTTCCTTAACCAACGCCTGGCAATCATCAAATGTACCGTCCACTTCAATGGCCCGGATGTTCTGCCCGTTGGTGGTCAACTGCAGTTCCTGCACAGGGCTTACCTTCCCCTTGGGGTACAGGATGGTTACCCGCGTGCCCGGCACGCCCAAAAAGCCCAACGCCACAGCCCCCCCGGTGTCGCCGGAGGTAGCCACCAACACATCGAGCACCCGCTCATCCGATTGCGAAAGGGCCGCCATCACACGGCTCATGAAACGGGCACCGAAGTCCTTGAATGCCAGCGAAGGTCCGTGGAACAGCTCCAATACCGCTGTTCCGCTATCCAGCGGACGTACAGGTGCTTCAAAATCAATCGCATCATCGATGATCCGCCGCAAGGTAGACGCAGGAAGGGCATCGCCGATCAATGCAGACGCTATCTGAAAGGCGATATCCTGAAAGGTAAACTGCGCGAGGTTTTGGATGAAATGCGCATCCAAGGTCGGGATAATTACCGGCATATATAGCCCTTTATCTGCCGGCAAACTATTGAACACCGCTTCCTTGAACGGCACACGTAGTTCTTTATTGTTCGTACTGTATAGTTGCATGGTTATCTAATCCGATTAATCGTCTATTTCTTTCGGTCCCGTGGTGTTGATGCCCGATACGTAACCATTGCTTTCGATGCCCTGCTGGCCCAAGAGCCGCTGCACAGCGGCGGTAATCCGTGCAGCGGTCTCTTCGCTTTGCGCAAACGCAAAAACCGATGGCCCCGAACCGGAAATACCAAAGCCGAGTGCACCTTCTTCTTCCGCCACGCGGCGCATCTCATAAAACTCGGGGATAAGGATGGCACGCGTAGGCTCGATAAGCACATCGTGCATGCTCCGTCCAATTAGCTCATAGTCGCTGCTGTATAACCCCGCCACCAATCCGGCGATGTTTCCCCATTGGGTCACGGCATCCTTGAGTGCTACTTTCTTACGGATCATCTGCCGTGCATCGCGTGTAGGCACATCCACATGAGGAAATACCACCGATGCGAAAAGCGACGACGGTGCCGGCAGTTTCACCACGTCGAGCGGGGCATAGCCCCGTATCAAGGTAATCCCGCCCATCAATGCGGGCGCCACGTTGTCGGCATGTCCATGGCCACAGGCCAGTTCCTCGCCCTGCACCGCAAATGGCAGCAGTTCCTCCCTCGATAACGGGTTACCAAGCAGCGTATTGATGGCAAACAGGCCGGCCACGGTGCTTGCCGCGCTTGACCCCAAACCGCTGCCAATAGGCATCTGTTTGTGCAGTTCGATCTCCACGCCTACGTCACTACGCCCCAGGTGCTGCAGATAGGTGAGCACACTGGCACTCACCGTATTCTTCGTCGCCTCGCGGGGCAGCCGCCCGTCATCGCCCGTTATATCTACCAGGTGAACCCCCGGCTTGTCGACTTTCCGGATGCGCACCTCGTCGCCCGGCCTATCCAGTGCGAACCCCAACACGTCAAACCCGCAAACCATATTAGCTACCGTAGCGGGCGCGAACACATGTACCTGATCTTTTTCCATTGAATTATACTATCTATTATGCACCTACATTTACCAGATCGGCAAATACCCCCGCCGCGGTCACTTCCGCACCAGCCCCCGGACCTTTAACCACCAACGGCCGCTCCTTATACCGCTCCGTGGTAAACGAGATGATGTTATCACTGCCCGACAAGGCGAAAAAAGGATGGCTGCTGTCCACCATTTCCAGCGCGATATCTACTTTGCCTTCCTCCAGTTTGCCGATGTAGCGAAGCACTTTGCTTTCCTGCTGTGCCTTTTTCTTCAACGCATCGAAATGCGCATCAGCGGCTTTCAGCTCGTTGTAGAAGTCATCCACCGAGGCTGCATGGATGCAGGCTTCGGGCAGGATGGCTCCCAGCTGTACCGCTTCGGGTTCGAGCGGATATCCCGCATCGCGGGCCAGTATCAGCATCTTGCGCATGAAATCGGTCCCTTTGAGGTCGTCCCGTGGATCGGGCTCGGTGTAACCGAGCTGCTGGGCAGTTTTGACCACCTCGTAAAACGACGCATCACCCGTAAAGTTATTGAAGATATAAGAAATCGTACCCGAAAGGATTGCCTCGATACGGACAATGCGGTCACCGCTCATCATCAGGTCGCGGAGTACCCGTACAATGGGCAGCCCGGCCCCTACGTTGGTTTCGTAAAAGAAATCAACACCATGCTTGCGGGCAGTATCCCGTAGCAACCGGTATTGGTCGAAACGGCCCGAGTTGGCGATTTTATTGCAGGTCACCACGGATATGTTCGACTGGAACAGCCCTTCGTAATACGGAACGGGCTGATCGCTTGCGGTGTTGTCTATAAATACACAGTTGGGCAGATTCATCTGCTTCATACGCCGAACGAACAATTCCAGCTCAGCCTGTT
The DNA here is from genome assembly GCF_041925275.1 of Parapedobacter sp. 2B3. NCBI lineage: Bacteria > Pseudomonadati > Bacteroidota > Sphingobacteriia > Sphingobacteriales > Sphingobacteriaceae > Parapedobacter > Parapedobacter sp. 2B3. The sequence goes on from NZ_JBHEUZ010000001.1 coordinate 347,366, forward strand.
CGCCTGACTCCTGAAGTTGTTCTTTCCAACTATCCAGCGCTATACCGTTAGCATTAAAGAGCATCTTACGTGAATTGCTGATACCCACCACCTTGATTTCGATGTCGTTGTTATCCAATAGGAAACCATGCTGTTCGCGGATCTGCCTGAAGAGGGTCGACCCGATGTTGCCGGTACCCACGCTAAATACGTGCAACGTTTTATTCAGCTTGGCAAAGAAAGCATCGTGCACGGCATTAAGTGCCTTTGCCAGATCGTCGTGGCCAATGATGACTGAAATATTGTACTCAGACGACCCTTGGGCAATGGCCCGCACGTTGATGCCGTTGCGGCCCAACGCATGGAATAGCTTACCCGACATGCCGGGCGTCTGTTTCATATTTTCACCCACGATGGCCAGTACAGCGAGCTGGTCTTCAATCTGGGGTTCCGCCAGTTTGTTGGCTTGCAATTCCAGTTCAAATTCATTTTCGATCAGCGCTTTCGCCCGCTGTGCATCGGCGGGATGCACCGCAAATGTGATGCTATGTTCGGACGAAGACTGGGTAATCAGCACCACGTTGATCTGCTCACGGGCCAATAGCGTAAAGAGCCGGCCGCTGAAACCTGCACGACCCACCATGCCCCCACCCACTACGTTAATGACACTGATTTCGGGAATGGACGAAATGCCTTTGATGGGCAGTAATGTTTTGCCACTATCATACTGGATTACGGTGCCTGCAAACTCCGGATTAAACGTATTGCGGATCACGATGGGAATCTTTTTTAGAAACGCCGGGATCATCGTTGGTGGGTAGATGACCTTGGCCCCGAAATAAGATAGCTCCATGGCCTCCGTGTAGGAAAGCACGGGCAGCGAAAAGGCCTTCTTCACAATACGGGGGTCTGCCGTCAGCATCCCGTCCACGTCGGTCCAGATTTCGATGGCACTGGCTCCCACGGCCGAGCCGATGATGGCCGCGGTGTAATCGCTGCCACCCCTCCCCAGGGTGGTTACCCGCCCTTTTTCATTGGCCGCGATAAATCCCGTAAAAAATAACAGTGTCGATTCGTGCTCGGCCATATACGCACGGATGGATTGCTCCGAAAAAGGTTGGTTCACTTGCGCACTGCCGAAGTGGCTATCGGTTTGGATGAGCTGCGTGGTATCCACGAAGTGCACCGCCGGGAAATGCTGCTCGGCTATTTTGCTGACCAATAATACCGAGCAACGTTCGCCGTAGCTTACAATCAGGTCTTTGCTCTGCAAGCTCAGTTCGCGTAGGTTGTAAACGCCCTGCAACAAATCTTCCAACTCGTTCAGGTAAATCTTCAACTTGGTAAATACCGGATTTTGCCGCTTTACGGCAATGAGTTGTTTCACCACCGAAAAATGGCGCGATTCCAATTCCTGCAATCCGTCGAGAAAATCCTTGCCCTCGGCCGCGTCCGTTGCCAACCGGGTAAGCAGATTGGTCACTCCCGCCATGGCCGAGAGCACCACGACGGGCCGTTCACCTGCCTCGTATGATTTCTTTACAATTTCGAGCACCGCCCCGATGCTTTCTACGGACCCTACGGATGTCCCGCCAAATTTGAGTATCTTCATGTTCTTTCCTATACCTACCCGTTGAAACTAAAAACGCCCCCCTCTATTCGAGGAAGGCGTGTTATGGTTTTTATCGTTACGACTACAACATAAACTTACTTCCTCCGTGTATTATACCCGGTGGTAATCGTTGTTGTAATGGTCGTGTATCTATGCACTATGATTGATATTTCCGCGACAAAGGAAATCCTTTATTTTGAAATTTGCAAGAAAAATATCCCTTTTTTACGATTAATGCAGCCGGAGGCCGTGATAAACGATTCCGTTACTTGCCGAGTGGTAAAATCTCCAACTAATTTTAATACCTTTAGCGGAGAATAATAAAACGGCAGCTATGTTCGCCATACCAAATGTAACCACTGCGCCTCATAGACGTACCCCCCAACAACTTGGGTGGCTAGGTGTGCTCATCATGATGACAGCCTGTAACCATACACCTCAACACCGACAATCCACCTACAAAAGCACTGGCAGTATCGAGCGTCTCGACCCGGCGTTAGATGCTATCTTAGACACCAACGCAACGATTGAAATCATTGCCGAAGGTTTTATATGGAGCGAAGGCCCCCTGTGGGTAGAAAGCGAGCACATGTTGTTATTTTCGGATGTGCCAGCAAATACGATCTATAAATGGACGGAAGAAAACGGTACGGAAGTTTACTTGCAGCCAAGCGGTTACACTGGCACAGAGCCTAGCCAGAGCAAGGAGCCGGGCAGCAACGGTTTGCTGCTGGACCGCAGCGGCAACCTGGTGCTTTGCCAGCACGGAAACCGCCAAATGGCGCGCATGGAAGCGCCGTTGGATAGACCGGCGACTATGTTTACCACCTTAGCCAACCAGTATAATGGCATGCGTTTCAGCAGCCCCAATGATGCCGTGTTTAACGCCACCGGTGAATTGTTCTTCACCGACCCGCCCTATGGGCTGCCGGCGCAAAACGACGAAGATCCTGCCAAAGAAATCCCATTCAACGGGGTCTATAAGGTAAACCCCAACGGCGAAGCCGTTTTATTGACCGATAGCATCACCAGACCGAATGGCATTGCTTTCTTCCCGGGCGAACAAACACTGTTGGTTGCCAGTTCCGATCCAGATGCCGCCAACTGGTACCTACTCGATGCCCGCGAGGCACCAACAACGCCCACATTATTTTACAGTGCCGCCAACGAGCGCGAGGGGGTAAAAGGGCTCCCTGACGGATTGAAAATCACATCGAATGGCACCGTATTCGCCAGTGGCCCCGGTGGGATATGGATATTTAACCGCGACGGCCGTGTGCTGGGGAAAATCAAACTGGAAGACGCGGCATCCAACGTTGCCTTATCGGCCGACGAAAAAACAATATACATTACAAACCACCAGCAAGTATTGAGGGTGAGATAAGTTGTGCCCTTGTCGGCAATCCACTACAATATCTGATTATCAAGCGGTTTATCCTTGTATAAAGACCGGCCGTTTATACCTTTGTCATCACTTAGGAAAACGGTGGGTTGCTATATGCATAGCATCCCACCAAGGCAAACTGAGATGCACACCGGAAAAACATACGGAATTGATATCAGCTTCGAGACGCTCGAGCTGCCCCTGCAGCACGACGTGTTGATCCTTGCCAAAAATGGGACACAGGGCAAGCGGGGGTTGGGCAGATCGCTCGAGCTATTAGCGCCGGGCACCTTCCAATCGATCGATGCTGAAGCAGGGCACGGAGGTATCGAAGCGGTTTACGTCAATCGACGCATCCTCACTAAAATCCCGGTTGAACGAATCATGCGCATATTGCAGCAACATGTTTTTGAGCATGTCGGCGAAGGCGAGCTGATACAGGTTGATATGCACGTACGGATATCGATGAGTAACCTGAATAGTTGATACGAGGTAGAGAAACGGGGAAATGAATATACAATCGCTGATTACCAAACAGTACACTACCATCGATGCATATGCCGGGGCGGTATATGCGACAGACCTCCTACGCACGCAGGACGTGCTGGTCGTAGTTGAAAACAACCAACCTATCGGTCTACTAACCGCGTCGGATCTCGCGATGAAACGGCACCAAGTTGTTGCCGACTGCGTAGTCAGCCGGCCACCGGTAAACGCCACGGAGTCGGTCAGTTCGGTTTTGGCGCGGATGAAGACAACCGGTGCCACCGCCCTGCCGGTCACATCCAGGGGCGGCTTTTACGGTATCATCAAGCAAATCGACCTGCTAACCCACCTGCATGTAGACCACGAGAAGCAACGGGCCGCCCTGCTGGCTGCAGCCCACGACCTTCGCAGCCCGATTGCTTCCATTACGCTGCTAGGCACCATCCTCAAGGCCGACCCGGCATTGCAGAAGCACCAAGAGCTAATTGACAAATTGGGCGAGAGCTGCGATTACGCACAGGTACTCATACAAGACATCCTCAGTGCGGAGCAATCACCTGCCGAAGCGCTTGCCCTTGAGACAGAAAACATCGATGAATTGGTAGACGAGTGTACCGCCTCATTAACGGAGCAACTAGCGGGTAAGCAACTGGTTTTGTCCAAGCAGTTGTACAGCAACCTTACGGTCAAAGTAGACCGTCTCAAACTAAAACGGGCCATCAACAACATGCTTTCAAACAGCATCAAATTTTCACATCCCGGCGGTACCATTACGCTCTCTACCCGTGCAGCTCCCGGCAACCGGGTGTTTCTTGTCGTCCGCGATACCGGCATCGGCATCCCCGACACCATGCGGGATCGGATATTCGATAAGTTTACCAAAGCCAGGAGGCCGGGCACATCCGGCGAACCGACCACCGGACTTGGATTGTATCTTACCAAGACGATCATCGAATCGCATGGCGGCACCATTGAGATGGAAAGCGACGGAAAAACCGGCACCAGCTTTATTGTGTCATTACCTGCCTGAAGTTAAGGCACCGGTGTGAAGTATTGTTTGAAGGAAATCGAGCCGGCAGGATCTCCTGAATGAACAGCTGCCAACTCCACCGTGGCATCCACGAGCCACTTGTTATCCGCCATCTTTTGCCCCTGTATGAAGCCGCCTATAGGCTTTACCGCCACGGTATTGCAAAAAGGGCACACAAACAGATAAGCCACCTTGCCGTTGCCGATCTCCTCCCCTTTCATTACAAATGATTTCCGCGAAGTTGGGATTTCAATATGCACGATTTCATACATGGAATGCTCACTGTCGGAACCCTGGTCATAGGTGAACACCCGGCTTTTGCCGTCTACTATGTTCCAACCCTCCAATTGCGCGTTTACGCGGTAGTGGAATTTACATCCGGTACATGCGGTCAGGTTGTCGGCCGTTAGGTCGACCGGTTCGCCTTTACTGCAAGCACCGAGGGTAACCGCAACCACGAGCCCGCATAGCCAGCAACGAAAATAAATCAATTTCATAACGTTAAGTTTCGGGTAAGACGCTCCCGCCACCTCAAACGCTACAGCTCATCGCATCGTTACTTCAACGTCAACGCTTTAAAGGAACGTGTCAACTCGGTGAGCGACTCTTCCACACCCATCCGTTCCAAGGACGAAGCCCCTACAAAGCCCTGCACGTCGGTATGGTCCAGTACCCAACGGACATCGTCGGGTGTATTGATCGGTCCGCCGTGGGCAAGGAAGAACACATCGGGGTTGACCGATCGGCCCGCTTCGATGATTTCCTGGGTGCGCTCCACCGCAAAATCCATGCTGCGCGATGCATTGACCACCCCGATGGATCCACCCACGGTGGTGCCCACATGCGAAATGATGGCATCGGCACCCGCGTCAGCCATCTGCTTAGCTTCCTCGGCCGTGGCTACATATACAATCGAAAACAGGTCCATCTTCGTGGCCAGCCGCACCATCTCCACTTCCTTGGCAAAGCCCATCCCCGTTTCCTCCAGTACCTGCCGGAAATGCCCGTCGACGATGGAATGGGTAGGGAAGTTATTGACACCGGAAAAACCCATATCTTTCACCTTCAACAGGTGATGCCACATACGGCGTCTCGGGTCAGACCCATGCACCCCACAGATCACCGGCACCTCGTTTACCACGGGCAGCACTTCAAATTCACCGATTTCCAGTGCCTCCGCATTCGCATCGCCATAAGCCATCATCCCCGCCGTGGAGCCGTGCCCGGCCATGCGGAAACGGCCCGAATTGTAGATGATGATGAGGTCCGCACCGCCGCGCTCGATGAATTTGGCGCTGATCCCCGTGCCTGCACCGGCGGCAATAATGGCTTTCTGTTCCGCCAGCGTTTGTTGCAAACGCTCCCTTACTTCTCCCTTCGTATAGGGGTTACCCACCCCGGTCCATGGATTTGGCATCGTTCAACTAGTTTTTTGTCTTCGGCGCGAAGGTCGTCAAGTTTTGCAACATACGCAAATCAAGGGACGGTTATACGGTTATAAAATCATCCAACACGCGCATTACGTTGTATCCCTCTTGCACGCTGCATGGATTCGGGCCTACACCCCGGATATACGAAACCACTGCCGCAATCATGGGTTGCTGCACATGCGGCAGCGGTTCGAAATCGAACTGCTGCGTGCCTTGTCCGTTGGCGAGTACGATGGGCCGGTAATCGAATACAGAAAACGAAACCTTTCCCTCCGAGCCGATTACTTCGCACACATCGCACTGTTCTGCTACATTAAAGGCCCACTGCCCGCTGAACAGCAGGCCGCTCTCAAACCAAATCTGACCGGATACCACGTCGGCAGCACCATACAGTTTCGCTTGGTTGCGGGCCATGCCCTTGGCCGATTCGATACCACCGAAAAAACAGTGCATCAAGTCGATTTGGTGGGGGGCCAAATCATGGAACAGTCCGCCGCCGGATTGCTCCGGATTCAGCCGCCATTGCATTCCCGGCGACTGCAACACTTCTGCGGCGAGCGGTTGCTGGCAGTACCGCAAATTGGCAATCCGCGGTGTACCGATGTGGCTATCAATCAACTCTTTTACTTTCTTGAAATAGGGCTGTTCGCGGCGGTAGTGGGCTACCGATAGCTTCACGCCATATGTCTGTTGGGCCTCCATCAACATCTTCGCCTCTCCGCTGTTCAATGTCATCGGCTTTTCGAGGTACACCGGCTTGCCCGCCCGCAATGCAGCCGTTGCGTAGTATGCGTGCGTATCGGGTGGCGTGGCAATGTAGATGGCGTTGACCTCCGGGTCGTCGAGCAGCCGTTGCGCATCGGTGTACCACCGTGGCACGCCGTGCCGCTCGGCATAGCTCTTTGCTTTTGCCGCATCTCGCCGCATCACCGCTACCAGCCGCGAATGTTCTACCCGTTGGAATGCCGGCCCGCTTTTCACCTCGGTCACATCCCCCACGCCTATTATTCCCCATTTTACTTCCATGGTTTACTCCTTAATGATAACTTACCATCTAACTTACAACAGCTCTTTTTCTTCCAGCCGCGCCCTGATCTGCCTATTTTTATCCCAAAACTTATTCTCAATGGTTCCGAACACCGCTTTAAATGCCGGGTTGCCCGTAAAAGGCGCCACCATGGTATCCTCTTTAAACAACAAAATCCAATATTGGTAATTATCTTCTCTCGAAAACCGGCGCAGGTGGTCGATCATTCCGGTCTCATCACCCTGGTAAGCCGCATACAATGCCAGGTGCATGTGTTTATAAATGGATTGGTCGGCATCTGCAAACCGCTTGAAACGCGCAAAGCATGCAGCAGCCTTTTCCAGCTCACCCCGCCGCGACCAGATAATGGCCATGTCCAGATCGGCCGTCTGGAAGAAATCCAGCTCGTTCGCTTCGCGCAATTTGAAAAAGCGCTGGTAGTAGCCGAACGCTGTTTCGTCATCCCCCGAGTGGAAATAGAGCTTACCCAATTCCTGCAGGATGTGCATCTGGTTGGAATCTTTGGCCAGTTGCGCAAGCAACAGTTTCTCGGCTTTGGCCGTGTCGTGGTATTTGGCATATGCCAGCACCGCTTTCAGCCATTGGGCAAAAGAATTATCCGGATTGTAAGCAATCGATTCATCCACATACCGCAGCGACTCATCGATGAAACCCGTTTGCACCAATGCATTGCTCAAGTGCAGGTAGTTCATGCTGGCGGTGGCACTATCGTGCGCCGCCGGGTCGAGCCGCATACCCTGTAACGCATATTCGAGGTATTTGGCGGTATTCGGAACCCGCCAGTTGTAAAAATCCGAGAGGAACTGGATAATCAACGATGAGTTCGGTTTATACGCCAACGCTTTCTCCAGATACGGGATGGCCGCATCAAACGCCTTTTGGTTCACGTAGTGCAATCCCTTAGCAAACAAGGCCTCGGCCAATGTAGCGTCGTGGAGCAGGGCCTTGTCGGCAAAGTTTCCGATCGAATCGGTATACTGAGGTTGCTGCTGGAAAATATCGAGGTAATGGTACGCTATCGCCGTCACAGCGTAGGCCAGTGCAAATTCCGGATCACGCTCCGCAGCGGCCCGAAGCTGTCCGATGGCTGCTTTTAGATTTGCCGTCCCTCCTTGGTGCATCCGTTCGACCGCCTTCAGGAACAAGTCATACGCCGCCATGTCAGTGGTAGGTATCCGCTCGATCTCCTTTTGTTCTTCCCAAGTTACAATCGCTTGTATTTCCTTGGCGATGTCTTTCGCTATTTCCTGCTGAAGCTGGAAGATATCGGTCACTTCGCGTTCATATTGCCGGGCCCACAGGTGGCTATCGCGCCGCGCGTCGATCAATTGGATGTTGAGCAATATCCGGTTTCCCGCTTTCTGGCCGCTGCCTTCCACCACGTAGCTGACCTGCAACTCGCCGGCCAGTTCGGGAATGGTTTTCGAGGTATTCCGATATTTTTCGGCCGATGTACGGCTTACCACCCGGAGGTCCTTTATGCGTTGGAGATTATTCAAGGTGGCCTCCATCAACCCGTTGATGAGGTACCTGTTGGTAGAGTCACTGCTGTCGTTCTTAAACGGCAATACGACGATGGATTTTTCGATAGTCGGCGGAGGGAGGGGATTACGGGCAACGTAAAGCACCACCCCGATGGCAATCACAACGGCCACGGCGATCGCCGCACGGAGCCAGTAGCGTTTATGCAGTTGCCGCTTAGGCACGGGTGGGTCCGTTTTGTCACCCGCTTGCTTTTTCCCTACGTCGCCCGGTGGGTACCCATAGTGCTCGCGGAAACATTTGATAAAATAAGAGGTTCCGCCGAACCCCACTTGGTACGCTATTTCCGAAACCGTATATCCGCCGTTCTGCAACAATTCCATACCCCGTTCCAATCGGATGTCGCGTATAAATTGGCTCGCCGAACGATTCGTGCTTTGCTTAATGCGCCGCAGCAGGTTCGATCGGCTCATATGCATCCGCGCTGCCAGTTCAGACACGCCGAACCGCTCGTCAGCTAACTCCGCCAGAACCACGGCGGTACTCCGGGCAATAAAATCGTCAGCTAGGGGGTATGATTTGTCAGACATGGGTTAGCAACGCGTTCGTACGCAAAGATAGGTTTTGCAGGTGTATTTGCATCATAATTTATATCCATGCACCATATTTTTCATCGCTATGTTCAAACTTTATGCATTTATCCGCATACCTCATTTCCTGAATGGCAGCCGTGGCAGACCTTTGTTCCGTCCGATGAATGGACTCTTATTGTATCATTTAAATCATTAACATCATGAACAACCCACACATCAATTCATTTCGCCAAGCTACCCGGTGGATGCTGGCTATTTGCGTAGCGATTACCGCCGCCTGTGCCGGCGAAGGAAATTCCTCACAGCGGACCGGCCCGCAAACCAACGCAGCAGTGAAGGCGCCGCAAGTCGATATCCACACAGCGGTAGTAAGCGGTAACGAGGAAGCCCTCCGGCAGCACATCGCCGCCGGCACGGATATCAACGCCAAAGATCCGTTCGGCGGATCGAGCCCGTTAATTAGCGCCGCTGTATTCGGCAAGGCGGCCATGGCCAAAATCCTCATCGATGCAGGGGCGGACCTCAACTTCCAAAACAATGATGGTTCCACGGCCCTGATCTCGGCGGCATTTTTCGGACGGCGCGACATTGTACAGCTGCTCCTCGATGCCGGCGCCGATAAGACCATCAAAAACAAGTACGGTGCCACAGCCTACGAATCGGTCGCTACGCCCTTCCGTGAGGCCAAGGGCACATATGACATGCTGGGCAAAGCGCTGGCACCGATGGGGCTCAAACTCGATTACGCGCAGCTGGAGAAAGTACGCCCCGAAATCGCCAACATGCTGCAATAATGGAGCGTCGATACGATATCGATTGGATACGGGTCATTGCCATTGGCCTGCTGCTGGTGTACCATGTGGCCATCGGCTTCCAACCGTGGGGCATCATGATTGGCTTCATTACCCATGAGCGACCGTGGGCGTCACTCTGGCTTCCCATGTCGCTACTTAATGTGTGGCGCATTCCACTGCTGTTTTTCGTATCCGGCATGGGTGTCTATTTTGCCCTTCGCCGCAGGAGCTGGGCGCAGCTTATCAAGGAGCGCGCCCAGCGTATCCTACTGCCTTTCGCATTCGGCATGGCCGCCATCGTGCCCATCCATGTATACCTTTGGCAGCGGTATTATGCATTTGAAGCAGGCTACACGCCGGGGCCTGGCCATCTCTGGTTCCTCGGCAACCTGTTTTGCTATGTAGTCATCCTGTTGCCGCTCTTTTACTATTTGAAGCGGCACGAGGGGCTGCGGTGTCCCGCATGGGTAGCCAAGGCATGCCGTACGCCGTTGGTTTTGCTACCGGTATACGCCCTTTTCATTGCCGAAGTACTCATTGTCCGCCCCGTTCCATTCGAGCTCTATGCGATGACGGAGCACGGGTTTGCCATCGGCTTGCTTGCCTTCCTCTGCGGGTTCTTGTTCGTGTGGTGCGGCGCACCGTTCTGGCGCATGCTGCTCCGCTGGCGTTGGCTGTTTGTGGTGCTGGCCGTCGGTCTTTTTATTTTGCGGCTTACTTTTTTCCGATCGATGCCCCCTACTTACCTGATCGCTATCGAGTCAAACAGTTGGGTTTTCGCGGTATTCGCTTTCGGTTATCGGTACCTCAACCGCCCCAGCAGGGCACTGGCCTACCTCAGCCAAGCCGCCTATCCGGTCTATATTGTGCACATGATATGTTTATACCTGGCTTCGATGGCTGTTTTCCCGTGGCCGTTGGCCGTTCCACTACAATTCTTCCTGGTGCTGTTGCTTACGGCGGCGGGCTGCCTCGCCTTGTATGAGCTGCTCATCAAGCGGGTGGGATTCCTACGGGTACTATTCGGGTTACGGCGACACTGAGCGTGCTGCTATTCCTTTCCATACATGGGGTGCCCGGCGATGGGTACCCCATGTACAAGGAGCCTAAGCTGACCGTAATGTTTCGGTCATAACATCGGCCAGTGGTGTTGCTCAAGCCCCCCGACCTACGCATAGGCTCGGCCGTCGGGCAGGATAGCGACCTCCCTCACATTGGCTGCAGCCAGTTGAGCTCGCGGCAAGGAGAGGTAAAATGTAGAGCCTGCCCCCGGTCCACTTTCCACCGTTATCTTTCCGTTTAGCCGCCGGGTCAACTCGCGGCACAAGAACAGGCCCAGACCAACCCCCTTCTCACTTTCGGTGCCGTAGGTCGATTGGATCTGCCCGTTGAAAACATCCTCGATATCTTCTTCTGTCATCCCTACACCGTTGTCGCGTACAAAGATCGCCCATTCTTCCTTTTCCGCATTTTCGATCACGCCAACGGTTATCTGCCCTCCCGGCTCCGTAAACTTGATGGCATTGCTTACAAGGTTACGTACAATCAGCTCCAGCATCTCCGCGTCTGCAGCCACCCGGGCGTCAGCGATCGCATCCACGCGGATGGCTATTCCCTTTTTCTCGGCAATGAACCGTTGCACGTCTAACACGCGATCGATGACAATCATCGGCTCTACCTCGGTAAATACCGGGTTAATTCCCTTTACCTGTGCAAGCACCCATGACAGTACATTATTCAACAAGTCGGAAGTGTTCCGTGCCGCTATCAATAAATCCTCCTTCACCCGCTGTTCCTCTTCAGCGGGAAGCTCCGCTTGTGAAAGGATTTCGAGCGTACCCGTAATCGCATTCAGGGGATTTCGTAAATCGTGCCCCAAAACAGAAATCAACCCTAGCTTCTCACGGTTCGCTTCCTGCAACAGCCGATTTTGACTTTTGATACGTTCACTTTGGTGTTCAATCAGCCTCGCCCGTGCCTCGGCTGCATTCCGTTCGCGGTCGTAAGCCCTCCGGAGGTATCGTGTTGTTAAAAAAATAGAAACGACGATGATAGGCAATGACGTCGCAAGATCGATATATCGGGCGCTTTCAGAGGTGTAACCACCCGCTACAATCGCAGGATGGGCGTATTCGAGCACCAACAAGCCAACAGGAAAAACAAGATGCAATACCATGCCTACCGGCTGCAGACGTTCGCTTGCAAAGACGATGACCAGCTGATAAGTGAGCAGGAAAAAATAGAGCGCCGGCCCATCACTTCCGCCGTTGTAGAGAAAAACGAACGTAATCAGCAAATAGCTCCAAGCCATGTAGACCTGGAGACCTAATTGGTATAGCCCGCGATACCGCGAAAGGCCATACATCACGAGTAGCAATCCTTCCGTGATAAGTAGTACAATGGCAATCTCCGTCAACCCCAAATACCAATTGAGTGGTATTAGAATGGCCAACAGCAGGAATATGAATATTGATACTACGTTAAACCCACGGTTCTGGCGCGGCAGTTCATCAGGTTTACCTACCAAGTTATTCCAGTATCGCCACCGGAAAGCGGCAATTGAATCCAGTAATTTATTTCTCAACAAAATATCCAGCTTACAACGAAATACAAAGATAACTGAAAAGCAGCGGTTTTTAAATACTTGACAATAAATTAACACACAGTAAATCAGGAAAACCAACCGAAGAAAAACGCTTAACCCCATTAAAAAGGGATGGCCACGGTTACATGGCCATCCCTATTGATAAATGATGGCTTCCGGTTATCTTCGTCGCCACCGGTGCAGCACCCAGCTTACTGCAAAACTCACCACGGCGCCGATGGCAGCCAGCACAGCGGTTTTGACCACATCATGCACGCCCAATTGCCCCACCACACTCAGCAGCGTACCGCCGCCTGTGCCAACGCCAATATGCGAGTTACTCGACTTCATCATCGGTTCTCCTCTCATTTGCTGCGCCTTCCACCGCCTCCAGCACCCCGAGTGCCAGGGCGAGGTAACGCGCCACGACCACCACCTTGGGCGGCAGCTTCACCGGTGAGGCAATGATAAGTTGGCTGGCCACCGCCAGCGTTTCCTTGATCCGTTCGTAAACCGTAGGCTTCCCCGCTTCGGGGCGCCCGCTTGTTTTTGTTGTTACTTCCATTTTTTCTCGGTTTTGTTGTTTTCCTAAATCCTGTTCCCATCTGCCCACGTTTCCTTTATCCGGTTTTCCACAATGACGCGGTTGTCGCCTTTGCCGATCTGCCCCAACAATAGGGGGTAAACCTGCCTGTAGGCATTTTCAGACCCCATCACTTGGTAGTCGCCATCCAACCGCTGCCAGTACGAGCCGGTGAGCGGGCAGCCCGCCGTCTGCGTATGGTAATTACCGATGTGAATAAATACCAGTTGATAGTTGGGTATTTCGGTAATCTCGATCATGCCAGCGTGCAGTTTCGGGTACTTCGGTGCATACTTAGCGTTCATCCCTGCCCAATGGTTGAGCGAAAGGCCGTATTCCCCTTCCGGGATGCAAGTAAGTCCCTGAATCTTTTCTTCCCGAATGCTATCCTCTAAGAGGTAACAGCGAAACAGGCCATCGACATACAAGTGACTGAGGGTACTGTTCTTCCCCTCAGCCACACGGATAATCCGTATCATTCCGTCGATCCGCTTACGGCTTCCGACCAATCACCGACACCGAGACCATTCATCCCGCGCACACGCACCCAGTACGTCTTGACGCTTTCTAATCCGGCAATCACGTTGCCCCGTGATCGCGTGGTGGAATAGATGGTTTCATCCCAGGTGATGCTTTCCGATCCTTCTGTTCGGGTACCGATCTGATACTCGTACTGCCAGACGAACTTCACCTTAGCCACGTCAAACATCAGCTGCCCCTTCTGCGGACCCCGGCGCATGCGCACCCAAAGAGGAACACCCGGTACCGTATGGCTTTCCGGCGGGGGAATAAGCGTGAAGCCCGAGCTAACCAATTTGTGCGCATCACCCTCCGCGGTAAAATTCACGTAGGAGGCAAGCCGTTTCATCTGCCGCAGCAGCGCCAGCCGGGCGATGTCTTTGGCCGTGGTGGCAAACCGCCCACCCGTTTCGGCCGCCGCCTCATGCTTGGCACGGTAATCGTTTACTACAGCACCGTAGTCTTCCAGGGTCGGTACCGGATCCGCGAAGTTGGCATTCGCGGTCATGTCTGTCAAAGTCTTGCCGGCCACCGTTGCCAATGCGGCGTCGCCGAGGTCGGCATAACTTGTATAAATTCTTGGTGTATACATTTTTTCTATTCTTTTTAGTTAATAATTCCTGTTGTGTAACTCCACTGCAAAACTGGAAAACCATTGGCCGGCCGACGAAAAATCGGGCACATTCGGGCACATTGACTTAAAAATCGGGCACATTGAGGGTATTTTCGGGCACATTGGCCCCATGTGCCCGATAAACGGGTATCGTTCTGCCGTTTCCGGGTGCCCGTTTGCCGCCTCCGGGTACCGGTTGGGGGCTTCCCGGTATAGGCCGGTCACGTCTGGGCATCGTTCAACCACCTAAGTGTATCGGTTTGCCGTCTGCGGGTATCGTCTAACGGCTTCGGGGTATCATCGGATTGTTTAGGGGCACCGGTTTATCAGTTCCGGGCGCCGTTGGGCGCCCCCCGGATATTATGGAGCCACTTGCGGGCATCGGGTATTCGCCCCCCGGCAACGCTAAATCGCATCCTGGTATCGTTGAGCCAAAACCGGATGCCCCTGAGCCACTCCCCGATTACGCGCAGCCGCTTTTCGGCGACGCCGGCTTGCTCCGGGGCATCGTATTACGGTATCCGGCCACCGCTGACTCTTTTTCGGACATCGTTGAGCCGTTTTCGGATGCAGGGGAACCGTACCATGGTACGGTTCCCCTGCCCCGTAGTATCATGACCCGGTAACCCAGTATCACGGACGCGCCTTCTTTTCCTTCCCTTTGCGGAGCGTGTACGAGCGGAACAGCGCCTCCACATCCGAGCGCTTTAGCCATACATAAGGTTTCTTCTTATGCCGATCGCCTACTTTATGGTACGCCGCCAATTCGCCCGAATTGACCATCCCCTCCAACGTGGATTTGACGATGCCAAGGTGCAGCCAAGCCTCCCTGCGCGTTATCCACAGTCCATTTTCGATTCCGTCATCGGTAACTACATATGGGTTATCTCCCACCGATGGCGACCGGTCTTGAGGTTTTACGGGAGGTGCAAGCATGGCCACGTGCGTAACAATGGCCATGAGGTGCGAGTTGGTCTCGTTCAATGCTGCAACCTGTTCGCGCTGCAGCGCTACCAGCTCGCGGAGTAGATTTGTTTCCATAATCAAGGCTTGCATTAACCGGATATTTAGTACCTTAGCGCAAAGATTTGACGCTTATGATAGATTAGTTTTTGTAATACATATATTGATAAACAGCTGAAAGCTATTTGTTAGGTTAACCGAATTCGTACCTCTGAACAACCCGCAGATAAATAGCCTGGATGCTGCCCTTTGGGGCAGTTGTCAGGTGATTTCTTGTGGGTTGGGCCGTACGAAGCCTGGTTAGCTGGAATGATGGCACTGCCCTTTTTCTATGCGAATAACCCTACCTACCGACATCCTGAAACATCCCATCGAAGAAATTCCCGGATTAAGCAGAAAATTCAAAAAGCGCTGCTCGTCATGCGGCTATGCTACGTTGCGACAACTGTGCCGCGAGGGAGCCCTGGAAATTTCGAAGACCGAAAACCTAGGACCCGACCGATTCTCCGAACTGATCGATTTCCTGCGCGAGCGGAAGCTGCTCCATGCACTAGACGACTAAGCCTTAAGGTCATTCAAGCGTTTCTTAAGCGCGCCTCGTTTTCGCCGGCTTACCGGAACGGTCTCATCCGAACCATAAAAGCTAACGGTATCTCTCCTCAGCCGTTTCAGATGCCACAGATTGACCACGTAACTGCGGTGTACTTGGACGAAGTGACTGGAGGGAAGCTTGGCCAGCACTTTTTCGAGCGTAATGCGGATCGAAAGCGTTTCGTCGTTAGACAGGTGGAAGGTCACTTCATTCCCCTCGACCTCGAAATACTTCACTTCTGCCGGTAAAATCTGCAATGCTTCGCTCCCTTCGCCAAATACCACACGTTCGCCGAGCGACGGATCGGTTTGCGGCTTTCCCTGCACGCGCTTTACCACCCGGTTCATGGCTTCCTGGAACTCACGGAAAGCAAACGGCTTGGTGAGGTAATGCACGGCTTCCAACCCATACCCCTTGGTGGCCTTTTTCTTGGAGTTGTGCCCCGTCATGAGTACTACCAAAGGTCGCTTGGGCAGCGATGCAATCATATCGATGCCGTTCATATCCGGCAGCTGGATATCGGCCACGATGAGGTGAGCGGGGTTTTCCAATAGAAACGCCCGGGCATCGCCTGCACGCGTAAAACAACCGACACATTTAAAATTGGGAAATTCATTGAAATAGGCCATAACGAGCTTCTGTGCTTCCGGATCGTCTTCCAATAAAACAAAGTAGATGACTGGTTCCATTCATTGATAAGTTATAGTTAAACATACTTCATAGGTTTCGGCGTCTTCGGCCACAGTCAGATCCACCTCGTGTCTGCTAAGCAGGGCGAGTTCCTCGCGCACCAGCGCGTGTCCCTGTCCGGTACTCGCCACCTGCTTACCTTCCGGATCCTTGGCATTGGTGCAGGTGAACCGCAGATAACCCTCCCTGAAAACAAATGCCACCCGAATGGGGTGATCCAAGTTGACCCAACCGTGGGTATCGCCATTTTCCAACAGCGTGGGGAGGGTGAGTGCACCGATGACCTGCATAGTAGGTATCCCATCGTAATGCACGTGCACCAATGCTTTGTCACCTCCATTGCGCAACCGCACAGAGACCGCGACTTCTTCGAAGTAAGCCAATGCCTGTTGGATGGATATAACGGCAGCGTGATCCCGTATCGCCTCGGCCACGTAGTCTATGGTTTTGCGGATATGGATCGCCTGGGCGGCGATGTAAGGTTCGCCTGCCGACTCTGCGCGCCCCACGATACCCATCAACACCCGCCGGATGTAATGCGACTGCATCATGCTCAATAGGCGATTGATTTTTGCCTGTTGCTGCTCAATTTCCTTTTCTGCTGCCTGCTGCCGAAGTGCATATACCTTTCGCTGGGACATCCGCTCGCGATAGAAGTAGAAATATATGGCAGCGACTATCCAAACCGTTTTAAGCGCGAGAAAAACATTGACAGCCAGCTCGCCCCATTGAAAGGCGGCACCTTCTTTCCACAGTTTGACGCCCAGCACCGGAAAAACCTGATAAATCAGCAGCGGGGCCGATAGCGGCAGGAGTACGGAAAGCAGCAATATGCCACGAAACGCCCGGCGGCTTTTCTGCTGATCAAACCAACGTCTGATCAAATAACAATACCCATAGCAAGCACCGATCTGGCAACCGCCCACTACCACAGCGGCCATCACCTGTGTGTTGCGGTGCAGGTAAAAGTTGGCTGCGAACGTAAGGGCAATGAATAAGACGGAGGCGAAAACTTGCGTGAAAAATAGTCGATAGAAACGATCCGACAATTTTCTTTTCATTTTCATAAGGTTATGGTTACAGTTCGATGGACGATAAAGCGTTTAAGATATACAAATTATTCCATTCACGAGTGAATACTCACAAAGTCTTCATTCAATCGGTCGAAAAAACACCGATAATCAGCCATTGACACCTCATAACTACTGTAGCTGGGCCGGTGCAGCAAAAACGCCCGCTTGCCCCAACGGTAGATAGCCCACTCTTCTACTGCTAGGCGATCACCTATCGGTGCCGCTTCCTGAAGCAACAATTGCCGGTGGATATTCAGCCACCCCTCCCACTCGTGCGGGCTCCGCCCGGCAAGCTGACCCAGCATGTGGTAAAGCACCGTTGTTGCGCGGTTGGAAAAAGCGGACTCACTTTCACCGGGAAACGGACGGATGGCATGCAGCAACCCATAAGACAGCCGGTGACTCGTTTCGGGGCCAAGCCGGGGAAACGCACGCTGGCAAAGCACCGGATAGATGGGGATTGCCAGCCGGTAGGCCAAAACGGCCATCCCCTTGCGCGCGCGAAGCCGGCCGCCGCAAAACGGAACCGTGGTGGTGTTGGCCGCCTCAACGCCGCCGGTGCCTGCACCGCTGTTGCCATCCAGGTATACCAGCAGGCACCGGCCCCGTTTTGCCTCCCGCATCATCCGGATCAGCACACCGGCCTGCCCCGCATCGATAAAGGAAACATCTGGACGGAACCCCAGCTGATCTGCCACCGGCAGGTATCGGTTCAAAAAGGCCTCCCGCTCGTCGCTGACCGCCTGCCCGGCCACCACCAGGCTAAACGGAACCCCCGCCCGGGCGAGCAACAGACTCAGGAAACGGTATGAACCCGTATGAAAGGTGCAGACGATGCCCGGGTTATGCCGCAGCTCATCCACCCAGTTGTCATCCCAGCCCGTAACATCTATGGCCTCAGCCTGACGGACATCCAAGTCGCTCAGCATCCGGTTGGCTTGCAATTCGTTAAAAAGAGGTAAATAATCGCCGCGCGGTACATGCGGCAGCAGGTTGTGCAGGTTGGCACTGAAGTACGCAAATTCAAGTTCGATGCGCTGGCTTGCGTTGGCGAGGTTGCTGCGCAGGTACGCATCGATCCGGTCGGCCCGGATTTTCAAAGAGTTAATCATGATGATATTGGTAAGGGTAAACGATTTATGTTGGCAATTGAGGTAAAAAGCATGCGGGAACCGGCCCTCGGCGGCCCCCGCAGCTCCTAAACAGGTCTTAGCCTACAACGGCGTAAAGTTGCACTTGGGCACTTTCGGTTCATCCTCATCGTCGTTGCTGAGCCACCCGAAAGTGGCACTGAACGGAATGGGACGCTCCAGAATGGCACCGCCACCTTGCTGCCTGTCGATACTAAAATGATTCGATTTCATCGCTTGTTCGATTTTGTGTTCAACCATTGTCCGCTTTGCACTTTACCGGGGCTCAGGACACCTTCCCCGTACCTGCGGCCGCAGGGTATTTCGCCGATCAACGCTGCAAGAATAACCCGGAAAAACCGTATTTGGAATGCCGGGGGATACATAACCGGAAAAGAGCCATAATCGGTATACAGGAAGAAATAAACGGCAGGTGATACCACTTATCCCCAAAATCGACCGTTCGTCACAGCGCGCTTGGTTCGGCAGGATGGGTTCATTAGTTTCGTGGGATGGACATGCCTCTCGCCGGATTGGAAACCCTGCTGCGTCGCCTGGGTGCCGTGGATGCGGGCGCCTGGGCTGCGGTAACGGGGAGCATGCGCAGCGCGCGGTATGGCATCGAACGGCCCATTCGGCTGGAGGCGGGCGGCCTGCTTTACGTGGGAGAGGGGTTGTTGAAGCAGTATGTCCGCCACGGCCGAACGCAGCCGGCCATCAACCGTTTCATCCGGCAGGGCGAAGTGTATGCGGTGCCGCATGATCCAGATCCAGTTTACATCAAGACCATCCAGCCGAGCACGGTATACTGTTGGGACAGCCATACGCTGCGCCGGTTGCTGCTGGAGTACCCTTCCCTGCTGGGCAGCTATCTGAAAATCCGGGACATGCAGGAAAACGCGCTAGACACCCGGCTTTGGCTGCTGGAGCAAACCGGCAAAGCGAAGCTGGCCCTGTTTGACCGGACCTTCGGGCAACTGCGCGCCCACCTGAAAGGGAAAGACCTGGGCAACTACCTGCACCTGGCCTATGCATACATCAGCCAGATCAGGGAGAAATAGCAAAAATTTAGAAACCTAAACGAATTCACCATAGAAACCTAAAATTCAAGACGCTGTTTTCGAGCTAATTTGGCTGGTATAAACACCACCAAAAAGAAAGGAGGTCTGTGCGTAGAAAAAAGAACCAAAAACAGGAATGCCGGGCCGCATTCCGCCATATAAACAATCAGAACTAATCGTGCCGGATGGTTAAGCCCCAAGGTATCCTGAAGGACAAAACTAAAAAACATTACGATCATGAGCAACAGATCAGAAATAATCAAAAAAGTCGCCCAAACCGTGCGAAAAACGGTATTGCTCGGCGCATTGGTAGGTGGTGTAAGCATGGCATCTTACGCCACGGAAACTCCAGTTGGCCCAACCATTGAGAAGGCCCAGCTGGAAACGGTGGATATCAATTTGGACGCGGTGGTCGTCGCCATAACCAAGGCTAACCCTGATTGGGTGAGGAGTTTACCATCGCTTACCAGTAATAAGACGCATGTTCAGACTGTTCAGCAATGGTATAGTCTCAATGCAACCGCATCTAGTAACCCGAATAATCAAATGATTACAGGACTATCGGACGAGCCGGAAGAATACGATAGTGAGGGGTGTGCGCAGCTTGACAATGAGGGTGATTTCTGCACAGTGCTGATTGAATTCCCCGGAACGACAGCTCCCAACATAACCTCCGGTTCCGTTCAAGATGCGCTGACTGCCCATCCCGGCAGCTCCGTTGTAACGAGCAAGGCCTCTCTGGGCTATGCAAGGCAACCCGATATATAACGATGGTCAATGCCTTTAGTATCCCCAAAATCCAACCTCTTATAGATTGTGATTTTGGGGATTTTTTGGTCCAGCGAAGCTTACATTGAAATCGAAGAACTTCATCTCAACGAAGTGTTTGCACTATCCGCCCTTTGTCAACGGCTGTTCTGCTCATACTTGCCCGCCGCAATAGCTTCCACGGGCAATGGCCATGTGTAACGTTTGGAACCGGGCAGCAGTTCATAGGTCGTATCGTGAATGCGTCGCTCGATTTTTTCCCTAAATGCCCCCTCGTTGTTAAAACGGCGCAAATCTTCCCATCGGGTGCCGCGCAGCACAAGCTCTTTCCGCCGTTCACTAACAATCAGGTCCAAGAGGTTGTCATTATTGATTTTTGACATCTTTTGGTCCACCACATCGTCAATCCGATGATCAAATAGATATTGCATGTCCGCTTTTGCTCCTTCAAAATCCCCCAGGCGGGCACTGCATTCAGCCCTGTTGAGGATAACTTCATCGACCGCCAGACCCGTGAAAAATGCCGGATTTCCCACGTAGCTTCCCTTGAATAGAATCCTGCCGTCGGAGTTGTGATGAAAATATGCTGTTTTCCGAAGGTCGTTATCCCCATATGAAGCAAAAAGTGCCGTGTCCACACATTGCCGTGCAGTCGTTAACGGCGTCATGTTCGTGGCAGATGTAAACATAATAATCTCCGGATTCCCTTCTCCGTTCGCGGGAAATACGTATCGTACATCCAGATCCAAGTGATTGAAATTTATCAAATTCCGCTTAATTGATAGGCTTCGGGATGCAGCAATCAGACCATCATCATAGCGCCCCATTTGCATATATGTTTTTGCTAAAAGTGCAAAAACAGCACATTTTGACGCTTGGCACATATTGTCCGGAAGCTCGGGGAGCAAAGATTCGGCTTCCAGCAGGTCATCGACGATGCGTCTGTAGGTTTCTTCCACTGTAGAGCGAGCAACGGAAATGGTAACATCGGCCTCCACACGGAGTGGCAACCCCAACGCTTGGGACGCCGAATCTGCGAGGTACGGGTCACAGTACAATTGGGCGAGCCAGTAATAGTTTAACGCACGGAAAAATAGTGCGTTACCTTTCGCCTGGCGCCATAGCTCATTTTCCTTTTTACTGGCATCCATTTTCAACAACCCATCCAGAACAATGTTACATTGCAAAATCCTGCTATATCCGCGCGACCAATCCGTAACGATTTCCCCGCCTTCATAAATGGTTTTTTCCCAAGTATAAGCCCTTTTCATGTAATTGGTAGCGCTACCTACTGGAAATGCGTCATATCGCGCGTCTAGCATGAAGTACTCATCCGAACCTATCATTCCAAGCGCGTGGGAAGAAAACGTATTCAGTAGCGAAGTGTTGTCCATCATCGCGTTATAGTCAGCGATACTTTTCGGAATGCGCTGGCCTTGGTTCGGGCGCACATCCAAAAATGATGAACCGCAACCGGAGAGGGTAACCGAGACGATTAGATAAATTAAATTCTTCATTGTCAAACTTTATAATGTCAATTGAAAGCCCAGAGTGACTGATCGCTGGGCAGGAAATTCCGCATTGGGATATAGCGGGTTTACGCCACTTCGGTTCTTCCGCCAAAGGATTCCAAGGTTTTGGGCATTTATGGTTAAGCGGAGGCTTTGAAAGGATAAGACTCCCGCCTTTATCCCGTCTACCGTATAACTAAGATTAATATCGTGCAACCGGATATGGTCACTGCTTTCTACCAGTACTTCGGAATAGGTATAAAAATCAGCAAGATTTGCGTGGTAACGCTCCACCCGGGCCGGGACATCGGTGAATGCTTCGTCTCCCGGTTGCTTCCAACGCCTGAAGTAGTCCTGGTGGTATCTTGGCGTAGTTAGGTATTCTCCCCCGGGCACCATGGACGTTCTCCTAAACAACCCGCCTTGGCTAAAGGAAATCATCGCACTCAAGTCGAATCCTTTAAACGAGAAATCATTTCGGAGCGAGCCAAACAAAGGGGGCACCCCGACGCCCATCAACGACAAATCGTTAGGGTCGAAATTCAGAATATGCTCGTCGTAGTCCACATTTCCGTCTTCGTAACCAGGAAGGTTCGGTAGCCCGGTATTTCCGTTAAGACCATACCACGGAAATGCATAAATCGCGTCCAAGGAACGCCCGACAACCGGGGGCCTGCCATTGAGAAAGAAATAATCGAATACATTTACACTTTCCGGGGTATCGTAGGATACTATTTTGTTGGATGAATAATTCACCATCGCGACACTTTTCCAGTGAAAACCTGCTTTCTTGATATTCAGGCTGCTGATCTGCAGATCAAGGCCACGCGTACGCATACTGGCGTAATTGCGTCGATAGTTCGGGCCGGCACCTGTCGTAGGATCGATCATGAAACTTCCCAGCAGGTCTTTTGCATCTTTGTTATACCACTCTACGCTCCCCGAAAGGCGCTCCCCTTTCGTCCCCCACTCCGCTGCAAGGTTCAGTGTATTAACCGTTTCCCATCTCAAACTTGGATTGCCGGGATGTAGCAGATCAGCATACGGTAAACCGGTATCCGAATTGATCTGGAAGGAAACGGTTGGGTAGTGCCCCTGCGATTTATCGATAATCCCGCCACTCCCGTAGGTCGCTTTTAAGCGTAAACGGGGAAATATCCCATCTTTATTGTAGAATTTCTCTTCATCGATACGCCAACTCACGCCCGAAGACCACAGGACTGTGCCCCGCTGATTCGTTTTCACCCCCAGTAGGTTGCTGCCGTCCCACCTTACACTACCGGAAATGATATAACGTTCCAGATAGGTGTATGCTGCATTTGAAAAGTAAGAAAGATTCCTGTTAAGTCTCCTTTCCACATTACCCTGACCGCCCTCAACCCTGGCGCTTCCCCGGGGCAATACCGGATACCATGTCGTAAAATCGAACGCCTGCGTTCCACCCAGAAAATCGCTGCTGAAGTTATATAGCCTCAAGCCGGGTGTTTGCGATATCCGGTGCTCGGACAATTCAATCCCAGCCAACGCCGACAGGCGATGTGAACCGCTCCATTCCCGCTCCTGATTGAGCAGCACCCTACCGGAATGGGTGGAATATGCATTGTTTGGCATGACGTCGTTTATTCCACCGTGGGGAATAACCTGTCTGCCATCGGGCTGCGTGAATCTGTTGACCAAATCCCTAACATAGAAACTCCCTGAATCATAATAGGTGCTTCCCCCGGACTGTCCGGATAGGAACCTGTAATTGGCCCTCACATCCAGCCAATTCCAAATTTTGTAATTAAAGCCGCCAGTCACCCTCACTTCCCTATCATCACTTATCCGATTGTGCAATCCCATTTCTTCCAGTGGATAATACTGCCAATCCAACAATCCATGTTCAATCGCGTTTTCCGAATAGGAGAACCGTCTAGAATAATAACCCGTCGGTAAGGGAATGCCTTGTTCATCTGCAAGCAAAAGATAAGGCTCGGTTGCGCCATTACCCATCGCCGTATAGGTCAGTCCGTTGTTTACCGCGGATTTGGACGTGTACCAGATTCCGACTTCTATGGAGATTTTCTTATTTATCTTGAATTCATTCCGCATGTTCACGTTTACCCGCCTGCCTGAATTGCCGATAACATTCCCTTTGTTATTGTCGTAATTACCGGCCAGATAATAGGTGTATCGCTCACCGCCGCCACTGCCATTTACCGCATATTGCTGCGTCAACCCGGTCTGGTATAGATAGCTGCGTGCTTGCTGTCTCAGGTCAGCTTGACTATACTGGTTACGCATATAATCGAATGCCTCATCAGTAATAAGACCATCCCGTTTTTTGATTAGCATTTCCACATACAGTGGGAGGTATATAGATTCATCCTCCACGTATCCGCCTTTGGAAAAAAACTCTTCCTGGATTTTCATCACCGTCTCGGAGGGGAGAAAATTGCGTGAGTAAAACAAGTCCGGGCTCTTCAAAAAAGAGATATTCGCGACAAGGTTTACGGTGAAAGGCTGGTTGCGGCGTCCTTTTTTTGTATTGATGACGATAACACCGTTTCCAGCACGTGCACCCCAGATGGAAGCTGATGCGGCGTCTTTGAGGACGGTCACACTTTCCACATCATTTGGATTTATGGTTGAGATGTTCCCGTCATAAGGGAAATTATCCACAATAACGAGCGGGTCAGACCCGGCTTCAATAGTTGAAAGCCCCCTAACGCGCAAACGTGGCGCAGCAGAACCGGCGTTCTCTCCGGTTACCAAACTTCGATCGAATTGCAACCCATTGGTCACCCCTTCCAGCCGATCCAGGATATTTGTGCTTGCACTCCTACTGAGTGTTTGTTGGTCTACATGCGCAAATGAGCCGGTAGCCCTTTCGCGGGGTATTTCGTAATAACCGGTATTGACAATGACTTCCTGCAATACGGCTGACGACAGGGTCAGGTATAACGTAAGGGGGTTGCCCATGGTAGCCAGCGTAAATTCTTGGCTTTCGTAGCCAAGATGTTTCGCGATAAAGGTGTCTGCCTGATGTTGGATTGCTATATGGAAGTATCCGTTGGAATCCGAGACGTCTATCCGTCCGCTATTTGTACTTTCTATATTGACTCCCGCTAACGGGGCCTTTGTGTCGGATGCCAGCACCCGCCCTTGATATGGTTGCGCTGCTGCGGTAACCGTTAAGACAATCACGAAGATAATAGTTAAATATATTAGTTTCATAAGCATTTCTCTAAATTGTTCTGCGTTGACTGCCTGACTGTGATCACGGGTACGTAGGTCTCGCGGATTGAAAGAGAGAGTCCATAGCGTTTAAGTGCGTTAACAATGACATTGTCGTCACCGCACGTATCATTTGGCAGGTCGAAACTGACGAAGGTGCCCGACGGAATACCCGTACTGTCTATAACCGCATTGATGGTCAACGGCGATAATCTGTTGTATATTTCCTTTAAGAAAACCTGTTCGAAATGTTGCCGCTGATAATGCGACGGTGTGTCCACCAGCCGCCGGCCTTCGTCGTTTGCGTTCAATAGTGCCAGCGTTTCCTGAGGGCTTTCGATGGTTTTTAATACCGCATACCGATGCTTCATCGCCGGCTCAACCGCGATATTAACGCCGAGATGTTTTTTAAAAAACATCGTGATATCATGTCGGACCATTTTGAGTACTTCCCCTTGTAGAGTATCGTCCGGGACCCTGAGATTATAACTGTATGTGTTTTCTTCAAGCCATTTCATCCGCCTTAAATAATGCTGGAGATCGTTTGTTTTATCGTATCCCGGGCGGTCCACGAACAATCTCTTTCTTAATCCGGAGTCTATGTACCAGTAGATGCCATTTGTTTTGTCCAACTTTGGCATGATAGCTGTCGAGAACGCATCGAATATCAGGTCTTCAAGGGTCCGGTTTATGGAAATTACCGCGACGGTATCATCCTGCGTGCTGATCTCCATCTTGCGCCCGGTGCCATAATTAGGAATGTATCCGCCAATCACAGAATATGGCGAAAGGCGTTGGTATACTTTTGTGAAACCATTGTCAGGCAGAAACAGCGGTTTTGAGCGGTCAATGGCTCTTACATTTCCAAGTTTCATCTCGATATCCACGGGTTTGCCCTCATAAAACCGTAGGATGTTCTCTTCGGTCACGTAGGCAATCTTTGGCTTTGCGGCAACTCTTCCATCTTTTATCCAAACCACATACGGTATGCCGTTTCTCTCACCGTGGCGGAATACCCCGTCGAAAAAGAACTTATCACGGTCTATTACCGATGCAACAGGCCAGTTCTTACTTTTCATGAAGTTGGCCAGTGATTGGTTATCAATTGCCTCGTGGGAAGCTATGGGAATCAACGCGACTTTATCAGGGTATATTTGTTGGATGGCAGAAAGCTTTTCTATGGATGCAATGCAGGGGCTGCACCATGTAGCCCAGAAATCAAGGATGATTAGTTTCCCCCGGTAATCATCGAGCGTGACCGTATCTCTTCCGCCAATGGGCGAATGGTTTACCACTTGCAACGGATGGTGCCAAAGCCATTCGGGGATGGTGTCGCCGATTTGCAGCGGTTTGATTTCTGCAACTGCCGTAGCCACAGGCTCCGCCTGCTGGGCGGAGACCTGCTTCACGGCATACAAACACATGCTCGTCAATACAGCCAGCAGGCTGATGTATCGTATATAATGGTATTTCGGTTTATGTGTGGTTAGGGCATAGCTATCCCCTAAGCGTAATTTTCGCTTCATTTATCATTGGTTTTTAACGGTTTAAGAAAAATTCATTTCACAATCCGACCAACCGATGCCGAAGAAATTTCTCGAATTTATTTGTAAGTATGAAAGAAAGCGCCTACTTTTAGCTATTGCGAAGTAACCGAAAATAGACGCCTTCTCCAACCTGAACTAAAAACGGGTTTTTCTTTCAGCATTGGGGTCGGTGGCAGCCGAGGAAGGTGGGTTTATAGTCCTTGCTTTCGGGTGAGGATTTTGATTTACCCTCTCCCCTATGCACTTCTGTTGGCTGTGGTATTTTTCCGTGGGATTATACGGGGCCGCGTTTAACGTTTTTTAAGTTGGATTGTAGGGATTGGGGTTGTACCCTTTTGATATCGCAAATTGCGATGCCTTCCGCAAGTGGCTTGCGGTATGGGAGCTTTGACGGTTTGGTGGATGTCGTTTCCATAATCTTTTTTGGTTATGTAAACGAAGTACCTCAAAAAGCATATTAGATCGGATTGGATTAAAAACACCAATAGGGCGAACTAACTGCTTTAACGAGAGGCACCGCCAAGTAGCCCATTCTAATCCAAGGATTAGTTACCCTAAAGACTCACGTTAGTTCGCCCTACTGGCATAATATCGCAAAGATAGTATATCCAGTTTTAATGGGCGAACATACGGTCATCTCACGGGTAAACTTGGCGGTTTTCTCGTGTGAGAGACTTCATTTTGAATTGGAGGTTTTATCCTCTATTCACTTGTGTCGCTACAATACATAGGCAAAGGTAATATTATAAATTCAAAATCCAAGGATTTTATATCAATTAATTTATATTGAGAATGAGGGCCCTTCAAGAGCTTATTGAGATACTACTAAAGTACACCGAGAAATTCGGCCTAGAGCCTATCGACGTCGCATACTTATCAAAGGTGAATAGAAAAACAATTGATGCACTTCTAGCGGGAACCGGTGGCATTGAATTGGAATCCGTAGACGAAATTTCGTTAATCTTCGGCCTGCGTTATTACCAATTGGGGAATCCTGACTTTGAAATGCCTTTCTTTGACTCTCTCCCAGAAACAACCAAAGATAGAATCGCATTTCGGAAAAAAGAAGGACCACACGAGGATACCACATACAACGCAGTTCTTCTAAATGAAAAGATTACAGTAGTATTGAACAACTATAAAAAAGATGACGAGTTTCTCGCTGAGCATATAGTAAAGTCCTTATCGGAGACGTTCAAAGAAAATTTTAGTACGAGCGAAGTCGGAAAGCGTCTTACCGAATCTATGGATGATTACATAATAAAGACCACTAGGCAAGATAGGGATAGAAAAGGCCGAGGCCCAAAACCTTTTTACTTTAAACTGGTAAGAAGGGTACCACCAAAAGTATTAAAGGAGGCAAAAGACAAAATTGCAGAGGTGAATAAGGATAATGTTGAGAAAAAGGTGGTAAAGAAGGAACAGAATGACATAAGCGAATCTTGATATCATAAATTGTGATATCAAAAACTAACACAGACCTATGGCAAAAACCCAAACCAACGACAAAGAAAGCGTGCTTCTTGAAACTGATGTACAAGACAAAATATATTTTATTCGCGGCCTCAGTGTTATGTTAGATAGCGACCTAGCCGATTTATACGGTGTGGAAACGCGTGTTCTTAACCAAGCTGTAAGCAGGAACTTGGACCGATTTCCCGAAGACTTTATGTTCCAATTGACCAAGGATGAATGGGCGGAGAGAACCGTTTGCATTTACGGAGCATGGGGTATTAATGCTATCCAGTGTATTAAACAGCCAACGTGCAATACAAGTAAACATTCGTACTATGCGGGTACTCAACCAAATTCGAACCTCTCTTATTGGAACAACCGACATCCGCCTGGAGATGGCCGAAATAAAGTATACCGTAGAGCAGATCGCCAAGAAACAGAAAGGACACGACCAGAATATCGAACTGATTTTTGAATATATAGACCGTTTGCAGGATAAGGCGAAATCAATTTCACAAGACCGCCGTTACCTCAGAATATTGACGAGTATAAACAATACAAAGACCATACATTGCATTTGATAAACAAAAGAAATAGACGAATTTTGGACAACTTAACAAGTGGACAAAATGCAAATTGAAAACAACACAAAGACAAGAACGCCAGCCTGCAACATCGTATTGGCAATAGGCGGGCTGAACGGCTTCGTATCAAGCGAAGTCTTAAATTCAACTCCTGTTCTTCGTATCAGCTTCAGTACTAAAAATCCCGCCCATCGCCAATACGCGGCCCGTTAGGTGTAAGCGTAAAACAGCGACACCCAGGAAAATCCCACCAAAAAAATCTGTATCTTTACGACAATTAACTAATAAATAATAAAAATGATAGCGGAAAAAACCTTAAACCAAACTCTACACATAGCAAAATCTGCTAAGAAAGATGAGTTCTATACCCAACTATCAGACATAGAAAGTGAGTTGAAACATTATGAAAAACACTTTAAAAATAAAGTGGTTTTTTGTAATTGTGACGACCCACGAAATAGCAATTTCTTCAATTATTTTGCCTACAATTTTGAAAAATTAGGCTTGAAAAAACTCATAACAACCTGCTATATAAATCAAGAAACTGATTTGTTTTTTCAAGAAGAAAATGAAAAAGCTGTATTTCTTGAATACACAGGCGACAAAAACGGGAACAAAATTCCTGATGCAGAAGAAATAGGATTGACACCACTAAAAGGCGATGGCGACTTTCGTAGTAAAGAAAGTATCGACTTGCTAAAGCAAGCCGATATTGTCGTTACCAATCCCCCGTTTTCGTTGTTTAGAGAATATGTTGACCAATTAGTAAAGTACGAAAAGAAATTTCTAATAATCGGAAACATCAATGCAATAACCTACAAAGAAATCTTTAAACTCATTAAAGAAAATAAAGCGTGGTTAGGTATCAATATGGGACGAGGAATTTCGGGTTTTATCGTTCCTGACCGTTATGAACTTTATGGAACAGAAACTCGCATTGATGATTTTGGAAATAGAATAATTTCACCCAACAATTGTTTATGGCTAACCAATTTGGAGACCTTTAAAC
Organism: Parapedobacter sp. 2B3; assembly: GCF_041925275.1. Lineage (NCBI taxonomy): Bacteria > Pseudomonadati > Bacteroidota > Sphingobacteriia > Sphingobacteriales > Sphingobacteriaceae > Parapedobacter > Parapedobacter sp. 2B3. The sequence continues at coordinate 377,102 of NZ_JBHEUZ010000001.1, forward strand.
GACACGAGGATATTGTTCTAACCAAAAAATATTACGGAAACGAATTCGAATATCCAAAGTTTGATAATTACGAAGCAATTAACGTAAATAAGACCCAAGATATTCCGTTGGATTATGAAGGAGTTATGGGCGTTCCAATTACATTTTTGCATAAATACAATCCGGAACAATTTGAATTGATTAAATTCAGAAAAGGTAATGACGATAAAGATTTATCAATAAACGGAAAGTGTCCTTATTTCAGAATTTTAATCAAAAACAAGCGTATCAAGTAAATGGCGAAAAAACAAACAGAGAGACTACGAGTAGAAAAAATAAGAGGACAAGGTCCGAAAGAAATATTCGGAGAGAACGCACAAATACACGACAAATCGGTAAACAGTTTTTCAAAAACCATTTTTGAAACTTTGAAAAAGGATTTTCCGAGCCTTGAGTTTCGTTTTAGAGAGAAAATCACGAAAAAGGAAATAAATGAAAAACTGAATTCGGTTGATAAGCGATTAGGATTGACGGTATTTGTTGCGAATGCATCAATAAGACCCGACGGTGGAATTATTGAAGTGAAAGACAAGGACGATAAATGGCGTATTGTATTAGTTTGTGAAGCTAAACATCAAGGCAAAGACATTGAAAATATTACAAAAGGAATATTGGTAGGCAAAAACAGCAATCAAGATTTAATGGTTGCAGGAAATGCCATTGAGCGTTCTCATAAAAACATCAACGAAATCAGAAACATAATGATTGATGAAAAACACTTTCCTTACATTTTATTTTTGCAAGGCTCAAACTTTCTGACAGAACCAACTGCGGTATTAAGACCAGACGGAACCGAAGTGATTTTGAAACACGATGCAGGTTCTTTAAACAGAATTGACAGATTGACTTCTGCAAATTACAGTTTACCTATCAATCAAAATAGTTGTGAAAATATCGTCATCACTGTTGACGGCAAATCAGTTATGCTGCAAGCCGTATCAATTTTCACAAAAGCAACAGAATGGAGTATTGAAGAAATGTTGCCAATTATGATGGATGTTTCGACAACATCTTTAAGAATATTAGGCTTAACTGAAAAATAGATGAATAGAAAACAAAACGCCTGGACCTAACAAGGTATTGTCAAAAGCGGGGCAGAACGGCTTCGATTGAACCTTTTTACAAGGTTCAACTTTCGTTCTTCCATTAAGCTTTATGGGAATTGAGGGAAGACCGATTGTATTTGATAGAGCTAAAGGCCTACCTGGATAGCAGTCGGGAGCCTGTCGGTGTCGACTACCTATTTCCTGGCAGTCTGAAGCATTCGCCTATTGGTTTACCGGGCATTTAAGGCTGCCGCACCTTATCGGGGCCGATTATTTAAACCCCCAACACCCACCGTACATCAAACGGGTCGGTTACTTCCACGAGTTTCTGACCGGAATCACGGGTGTCAACCGGATCCTTTCTGGTATATCCCAGTTTCCCAATAAGTGATTCCCTGTCGCCTACATCTTTACAGTGTAGGAAAATAGACATATAGTTTCCCAGTGTTCGCCCTTCGTCATGCACCAAGTCCGAACCGTGGATAATAATACGGTCGGAAACCAGCGACCCACTAACGACCGGCATCTCTCTGTATCCTTGCAACGCTTGCCCAAACATTTGGAATCGCAACGTGCCACCAAAGCAGGATTGGTAATACGTGAGCGCACTCCTGCAATTACCGGAAAAAGTAATGAAAATCGCGCTCACGGACCTACCATCATTAGGATCAGCCATACCGGATTGCACTAAGCGTCGGGGATTTCGGGTTCTACCAACTTGATCAGCTTTTCCAGCGATTCCTGCCAACCTAAATAACACATCTCCGCCGGTATGGCCGCGGGAATGCCCTCCTGCACTACGGTAAGTTCAGTGCCGCACGACACCGCTTTTAACCATACGGTGGTTATCATTTCACCGGGCAGATTGGGATCGTCAAATGCATCGCTGTACTTGATGAACTCGTTGGGCTTTATCTCGAGGTATGACCCGCCGAAAGAATGCCCGTTACCTGTACTGAAGTTCACGAACGTCATATGGTACTTCCCTCCTACTTTGAAGTCCATGTGCTGGACAGTGCATAGGAAGCCATAGGGCGGCAGCCAGGTTGAATGTGCCAGCGGATCGGCAAATGCCCGGAAGACTTTCTCAGGGCTCGCCTTGATGACCCGATGTAATGAAACCGTTTGATTTTCCATCTCTTTTAAAGTTAGTTTGTGATTAATTATTTCTTGCCATGTGTTGCTTTTTCCTCATTTTCCTGTTTCCTGAACGCGACGATCTTCTTGACCAGTGCCTCGGGAAACGGCTTATCCGTTGGGATCTGGATAACCGATTTACTGGTTTTGTACCCCGCTAGGTCCGTCTTGAAGTGCTCCCAAAATGCATCGCTATAGGGATGCGACAACGAGACATGTTTGGGAAATGCGCAGTAGTATAACAGATAGCCATTGTATTTAAAACAAGGAATTTGATAGCTGATATGCTCCTCTACGCCAGGCACCGCTTCGTGGACGATCTTCCGGACGGCCTGCATCCGCATCAACGGTTCCCCATCGAAAGCCTCGTGGTATTCGTCGATGGTCTGAAAATTTGTCTTAGCCATTTGTCCGGACTTTAGGGTTGTAAAAGTAAGAGACGGCTAAAATACCCAACACGACCAGCGGCATCAGCATAAACGCGATGTTTTTATCCACACAGGCATGGCTGATGAAGGCAAAGATCAAGTTAAACGTAAGCCCGGCATACGCCCATTCCCGTAACTTAGCCGATACGCCCGGGGCCGAAATCGCCAAAACACCGAGTACTTTACAAATGATAAGTGTATAGGCAAAGTAATCGGGGTAGCCCAAAGGTGCGGTACCCACTGTTGCCTGGTCTGGTGCAAAAAGCAGCGTGCTAAGCGGCATCACCCCTTCCCATAAAATGATGATCGTTGTTGCCACCCAAAAGATAATTTTACTCTTCTTCATCTGATTAATTATTAACGGTCTACAAATTAATTTGATTCAACGTATTTCACGAAGTTATCCAAGATGGCCTGCCATCCTTGCTTCTGAAATTCAGGGTCATTTTCTGTTTCTGCGTCAAAGGTGGTGGCAATACTGGTTTTTCCACCCTGCTCGGTAAATACCGTCGCCGCCCTTCGGCCGTCGGGCATCGTGTAAGCGATCTCTTTGTGCTCATCTACCTTATCATAAATGCCTTCAAAATCAAAACCGAAGCTGCCATCCTTCGCTTCCATTCTGTTCTTAAACGAACCACCTACCCGCAGATCATTCTCGCTGCTCGGGCTATGCCAACTTGGATCGGGCGTATTCCATTGCATAATGTCGACCGGTGTATTCCAGGCTTTCCAAACTTTCGTTAGGGGTGCATTTACAGTTGTTTCTACGGTAATTCTTGTTACTTGTGCCATGGGGAGTTAATTTTTGTCTATCTAATTTTACATTTCAAAATTACAACGGGCTACCCAAAAGCGGCTGTTATAAAAACGACATTCTTAGGGGTGAATTATGACAAACTATTTCTACCTTGCGTTGCAATAACCAATGATTGATATGCAAATCTCTGTCTTTGTGCCAGCATACGGGGTAATTGAGGCCGTTACGCCCCCATTCAGAACCTTTCATACCGCCAATGAGTTTTTAACCACCTTTGGTAAAAAACCCATCTTCGAAGTGGAATATGTGGGCCTCAACGAATACGTGCCGGCAAACAACGGCGAATACACGATTAAAACCGACAGGTTGCTCAAAGATGTGGCCCAAACGGACCTGCTGATCATACCGCCCACATTTGGCGATGCTGCCAAAGGGATTGAGGCCAACGCGGAAGCGATACCCTATTTCAAAAAGCTGCACGAAACGGGTGCGAGCCTCGCTAGCTTATGTATAGGGGCTTTCCTTTTGGCCGAAACGGGTTTACTGGATGGCAAAAAATGTTCTACCCATTGGGCGTACATCAATGAATTCAAAGCACGCTACCCGCAAGTGGAGGTAGAAGATGGTGCGATAATAACCGAACACGACAATATCTATAGCAGCGGCGGGGCAAGCAGCTTATGGAATTTGATCTTATACCTGGTTGAAAAGTTTGCCGATCGGGAAACCGCCGTCATGATCTCCAAATATTTCGCATTGGATATCGGGCGGGACAGCCAATCCCAATTCGCCATATTCAAAGGCCAACGGAATCACGGTGACGATGGTATACAACAGGTACAGGATTACATTGAGGAACATTATTGTGATAAAATATCCATAGAAACATTGGCAAGGCTGATCAATACGGGCCGGAGGACATTTGAAAGAAGGTTTAAGGAGGCCACCAATAATACGCCCATTGCATATATACAACGGGTGCGGATAGAAGCTGCCAAAAAATTCTTTGAAGCGGCAAGGAAAAACGTAACCGAAATCATGTTTGATGTGGGTTATACGGATACCAAAGCCTTCAGGGATACGTTCAAGAAAATCACCGGCCTTACGCCAATCGAGTACCGGAATAAGTTTGCACGGGTGGCAAACGAGGTTTAAACAGAAAGCCCCGAAACGGGGAGGATCGGGGCTTTCAAACTAACCAATTATAAACCTAATGTATGAAAAGACAATCTTATTGTTTCAAATGACCAATTACCATGCCGTATTGTATCAACTATGTCAGCGGTTTGTAAACCTACCCTAAGTTGGTAAGCGCTAAGATAGGATGGTTGCTGCGACGGCGCAATACCTAGATTTAGGTATTTGTGGGTATACCCCGTGTAGGGCGCCAGCAAGCCAAAATAAAAATTACTGAATACCAATAAATTATATCTATATTTGCCCGCAATTAATTATTTTATTCATTTTTTATCCAGCATGCCATGCAAGAAGGCAAAGTAAAATTTTTCAATGAAACCAAAGGTTTCGGTTTCATCACCCCCAATGACGGTGGAAACGATGTATTTGTCCACACCTCCGGGTTGAAAAACCGTATCCGTGAGAATGACAATGTTTCATTTGAAGTGGCACAGGGCCAGAAAGGGCTCAACGCAGTAAATGTCAAATTGATTTAAATCCATTTTTCAAATATTGTACAGGAACCATCCGGCATTCAGTACCGGATGGTTTTTTTTATGAATACCCGAAATACCCCTTCCTAATCCGTATATTCGAGCGCAATATTTTTAAAATTCACTCACCCATACATGTCCAAAACCAGTTTCAATAGCATCAACAAACCTTTCGCCGCCACGCTTCGTGGACGTGTGAATGATTATTTCAAGACCCGCCAGCTTGCCAATACCGGCAACCGGCGGCTATATATCAAAAGTATAACGTTGGTAGCCACGGCCATTGCGCTTTACACGGTTTTGCTTGGGCTTACGATGCCTGTATGGCTCTCCTGCCTGCTGTGCGTAGTACTCGGCGTTAATTTCGCTGCCATCGGTTTCAACATCATGCACGAAGGGGGCCATCAGAGTTTTTCTAAAATTGGGTGGTTGAATACGTTGTCGGCCTATACGTTAAACATGCTCGGGGGCACCATCTATTTCTGGAAACAGAAACACAATATCAATCACCATACGTACACGAATATAGACGGCTTGGACCATGATATTGACGTCAAGTTTATGCGTATGCATGCCGATCAGCCCCACCGTTGGTTTCATCGGTTTCAGTTCGCCTATTGGTTTGTATTGTATGGTATTTCCTATATCGCTTGGGTATTATTTCAGGATTTTGAGAAATATTTCTCGGGCAAGATGGGTCAGCAGGCAGAAAGGAAAACCATGCCGTTACGTGAGCACGTGATCTTTTGGACTACAAAGATCAGCTACGTCGCGGTCTATTTCATTATTCCCATTATGGCAGCAGGGTGGGTTCCGGCGGTGATTGGCTGGCTGATCGCCGGGGTTTCCTGCGGTTTCTGCTTGGCCGTTGTTTTCCAGCTCGCCCACGTCGTGGAGGCAACCCAGTTTCCGGTTGCTGACGAAGATAGCGGCAAGATCGAACAGGAGTGGATGGTCCATCAACTAAGTACCACGGCCAATTTTGCAACCGGTAGCCGCACGGTTTCCTGGCTGCTTGGCGGGCTTAATTTCCAGGTAGAGCACCACCTCTTCCCCCGCATCAGCCATGTGCACTACCCCGCCATCAATAAATTGGTCAAGGCTACTTGCAAGGAATTCGGGGTGACCTACCTCGAGCACCGCACCATGTCGCGCGCGTTTGCATCGCACCTTCGGCATATCTATCGGCTTGGCAAGGCGTAAATAAATCGGCCATCCTTGCTTGGTGCAGGGATGGCCGATCGAAACAACGATGGTCCGCAACCTATTCTTTGGCGAACCTGAAATTGGAAAAGTAATACACAATGTCTTCATCGGGCTCGAATGTCAGCGATGGTTCGCCGCCGATATTCATTACGATGACCCGGTTGTGTCGGTTCAATGCCTGCGACAAGTCTACAGTAACGTCTGTCCATTTTTCCAAGTCCGCATCGTTAATCCGGAAATCATCGGCATTGGGCGCCCAATACTCCTGCCCGAAATCACTGTTTTGCCCAAACGACCACATGGAATTCATAAACCGGGGCCAAAGCCGCTGATAAGGTGCATAAGCCCCGGCAAACGTACTCTTGGTGGGCGCGTACACCTTGAATTTCAGGTATTTATACTCTTGTATATTAAATCGGTATTCGCGCGGTAGCGCAAATACGAAAGATGCACTGCGATTACGCAATACCGTCTTCAACACATTTTGCAATCCGGTACCGGCAGGAGCATCTGTTGCTGGAACGGTAAAATCTATCCGCCAATTGTTATCTTGCACCACACCATCAAGAAAATAATTCATGGGAATCAGCGCATCATTAGGCATCGTCACCAATTCAACCACACCACTTTCTACATAGGGATTCAACAGATCGTCCAAGCCCATGCTGTTTGGCGCATAACGCACTTTCTCAAGGAGGCCAGCCTCTAGCATGTCCTTAAGTGTCTGTGCATTTGCCGACGGTACGTTGGACACCTTCCGTGCAAAGGGAACCCATTCACCTCCGCCCACCGTTGCCTGAACGCCGTTGCGGTCATAGCCCAGGGTGGGCATCGCAAACAAGCCGCCGCCCGTCAGGTCGACTTCCTTCAGGTTGGGGAAGTAAAACATATCCTGCAACGAATTTGCATGGACGGGATAGACGAGCTTAGTGATTGCCGACACACCGTCTGCGGTAAATGTGGTAACGCCGTTGGCTTCCAAGATGGTCCGTTCAGATGGCGCAAATGGAGTGCTTCCCGTAGGCATATTGATGACCAAATCCTTTTCAATTGTAATAACATCGAGAATCGGCACGTTGTTGACCTTGGGTACGACGTTGTAGGTCACCGTTACGGTGGTAGGTTGCCCCGATTGCAAATTGGCCATAAAGAAACGGGAATCTGCCTCCCGCTCCCCGGTCCGCGTCTCACCGTCTTTGTCCGTATAACTGAACGATAGGTTTTTGTAGTCGAGCAATACAGATGAGAGACCGTTGGGCCAATCAACCACCGCAGAGGTAGGAGAAGTGAGTACGCGTGGCGTACTGACTGCCAAACCTGCCACGTCGCTAGCTGAATACGGGATGAGCGCAATCTCGAGGGGCACCGATTTATTTTCAAATTCATCGATGGTATAAACCTGGAAACGGTAAAGTTTGGGTTGGGTAAGCCCCGTTATGTTCACCCACGATACCAGTCCGTCAATGACAATCTGCTGGTCGTCATATTCCACCACCGTCTTTTTTGCCTTACCTAGTTTGATCTGGCTGGCGGGTATGCGGCCGGCCTTCATTAAATCGATCTCAACCCGCTCATATCCGATATGCCCCACAATGGTATCATATTTAGCGGGGTAAACGACTTCGCCCGAGTATTCGTCCAGGCTATCGTACATGCCATCACACGCGCCTAACAAGACGACAGATAGCACGGAGAAAAATAATATTCTGTTCAACATATCAACTGTGTTTTTACTCAAAAAACGGATTACTAATTGACCTTACGCCCAAAGAGGGTGATTTCCGACAAACAGTTTGCGTCTTCAAGTGTATAATTTCCGTTAAAACTCTTGATTGCTTCGTACCTGAACCAACGTGTGGGCTTGGTATACTGCGGATCATTCGGGTACATATACGCTTCATCGCCTGCCTCACCGGCCTGTACGTATTCCAACTCACTGAGGCCCACCGGAACGGGTATCGTATGCTGGGAAATAAACACCCACTCATCGGTATCGTCATCCCACGCATACATGTTATACCTCCCTACGTTTTCTGATTGGTAGAACTGCCCCCTGCTGATATTGGCCAACCCGCCGGAGTGCCGTTGCACGGTAACGATACGGCTCAGTTCATAATAGCCGCCCAAATCAATAATGAAGTTCCACGGCATATTTCCGTCGGCCGTCCGGCCGGTACGCCCACGGCTGTGGGTATGCATGAAGTTGAGGTTATCCCCTCGGTCAATGATCCCATCGATGACTTTCGCCGAGCGCCCTTCGAGACCATCCCCAAAAACCATAGGCACGCCTCCGACGCTGTCGTTCGCATTTGGCAATACCCAGTTCGCCTTGGGTATCTCGATATCTTCGTACAACGTGAGGGAACCCTTATCAACCGGGTCGGTGATATTGCCAAACTGGTCTTCTACGCGTACGCTCACCTTTACCGGATCTTGGGGCGAAAGGAAAAGGTCATTGATGAACCGTCGGTCTTCCGCCAAATTGGACGAGAATACCGTGGTCAACTGACGCGCCTCGCCATTGAGGGTGAAGCTGTAATCGACATACACATTGACATTCTGCTCCAACTCATTGGTCCAATCGAGGAAAAACGAGCTGAATCCCGATTTGACTTCGATGGAAGAGGCCACCCGGCTAAAGGCGGGCTCCAGCGGCGTGATCGATACCGTGACCGGATCCGAACGGTTGCCGGAACGGTCGACTGCATAGAGCGTAACCTCATGCGGGTCGGTGCTACCGAATCCATATACGTCCAGCGAATCGACAAAATAAGACGACGAAAACGTATACGCTTTTCCATTTTTAGCCTTATACACGGCCTCCACCTGCAGCAGGTCTTCGTCTGCTGGCAGGTCATAAAAGAACCGCGCACCGCCATACAAGGGCTTCTGATTTACGATGGTGATCTTACCTGGCGCGTCACTATCACCAACGTGGCTCGCATAGCGGTTTTCCTCCTTACAGGCCCCGATGATAAGCAGGGTGCCCACTAGCATTGCAACATATTTTCTCTTATTCATAACTCTCCTTATGTTGTGGATGGTTACCATCCTGGGTTTTGGATCAGATTTCCGTTTGTATTCAATTCATTCAAATCGATGGGCCACAGGTAATCGGTAATGGTAAACCGTCGAGCTTGTTTAACTTCAAGCACGAAGAACGACTCACCCGTAGAGCCGGTGTGCGTCCACCCCCACACGGGCGACGAAAACTCGGCAACGGCCCGCTTATGCCGCCACATGTCCCAGAAATGCTGGCCTTCAAAGGCAAGTTCAACCGACCGCTCCTGGAGAATGATGTCGCGCATCCCTTCTTTCGTGAGGTGTTTGTTGACTGTCTTTGCCAAGCTGGCATCGGACCATACAGCCTCAACGTCTGGGATACCTGCGCGCTCGCGCACCAAGTTGACAGCATCATACACCTCTTGGCTAGGGCCGCTGTACTCGTTGAGTGCTTCGGCCTTCATGAGGTAAAGATCGGCCATGCGCACCAGCGGGTATGGGAAACGGATAACCCGTTGCCACGCATTCGATTGCGACTCGGGGTGCACCAACTTCTGAACGCCGATGCCAGTAGCCAGGAAATCGGTAGCATGTGTAGACGAATTGTACCCACCGTCGGAACCGTTGTACATCTTGGTATTTATCCGCACGGTGTGTGCCCGCCAAAATCCACCGGTAATCCCCAAGTTGGCATAAAAACGGGGTTCGCGGTTGAGGTACATATTGATGGTCTCGGCCCCCGGCTGCATGATGCCATTCAACTCGGCATACTCGGGATCAAGCAACCCGGGTGTTTGGGTAAGCTCATGCATGGTACTCATATTGAACGTAAGGTCCTCGTCAAGGGGTAGCCCATTGCGGGTGTAATAGCGCTCAACCATCTTGTAGGTGGCGGCCATCCATTGCCAAGAATACGCCGCGGTATTGATAACCCCATCGCCATAACCTGCCGGAAGGCGGATATTCGTAGAATGGGCGAGTTCTCCCTGGTCATAGTAATTGTGATTGGAATAACCCCATACCAGCTCATTGTTCCAAGGATCGCATACGACCATGCGCAGATCGTAGAGCGTACGCATGTTTTCCCCATTTGCTTCGAAGGCCGGACGATCATATATAAACGGTTCTTTCTGGAAGTGGTAAATCCCCAAACCGTTCTGCTCGGCAATCGCAATGGACTCATTGATGGCATCAAGGGCTTGCTTCCACTTCTCGTTATCGTATTGGAGCGGGAAGAAAGGCTGGCCGTCGTGGTCCACGAAATCGCCGAAGTACTCCTGGTTACCGTTGAAGAACGGGCTGGCACGATAAAACAATACCCGGGCCTTAATGGCTTTTGCCGCCACCTGATCCACTTGCCCCATGTTACTCTCGGTGGCCCTTTCCGTGAGGTTAGGGATTGCCTCATCCATCAGCGCAAGGATGTAATTGAAGCAATCTTCCACTTTAGAACGCGGCAGGAACAGTTCCTCTTTCGAGGCTTCGGGCGAGACCATCTCGGTTGGGAGTACGATGGGACCATATTGCCGTACCAACAAAAACGCATAGTATCCTTTCAAGAATGTAACTTGAGCAGCCCATTCAGCCTTCTCCAAATCACCCATATCCCGTACACTGTTAATGTTTTGCAGGAACACATCGCATTGGCGAAGGCCGTCGTACAGGCTCTTCGCGCCCTCGGTACCGGACCAAGTGCCCAACTGCGGACTGGTAACACTTTGCAGACCGCGCATAATGCGAATGGCCCGCAGGTTACCCAGGTTATTATTGAGGTCGAGCCGACCTACAAATTCATCGCCCAACGACCAAGTGGATAAGTGCGTATCGTCTACCCGGGGAATGTAATTATATACCCGTGCCAATGCCTCATAGGCTGTCTCCCGCGTATCAAATAGATCTTCCAGGGTCATGGTGTTGTCTGGAACCACATTGAGGTACTTGGTACAAGACTGTGATAACAGCGTTGCACACACCACTAACCCTACTTTCAAAAACGTCTTCATCTTCATTTTATATTAAAGCGACAACTGAATTCCTATGTTAAACCTTTTATTCGGCGGATAGCGTAATCCACGCCTACCCATCTCCGGATCCCACAGCTTGAAGCTACTGAACACCAATGGATTTTCCGAACTCACATAAATCCGCGTTCCCTCGCCCAAGCCAATGTGTTTAAGCCCTTTGGGACTGTAGCCTATTTCCACGCTTTTCAAACGGAGGAATGAACCATCACGCAACCACCACGACGACTGCTGGAGGTTATTCACAACCGGCTCGGTAGACAAACGGGGCCAGAACGCGTGCACATTCGGATTGGTTTCCGTCCAATAATCCCTTGCCACCACTTCCAGCGCATTCCGACGGTTAACAAATGGCGCAATGCCTTCGTCATTATCATCCCCGCCACCTACACCGGGATTGATAAAAAACGACACCCGATCGTTGCCTTGGAAAAAGAACGAGAAATCGAACCGCTTGTAACCGGCAGACAAACCGAAACCATACTGTATTTCCGGCACCGTCGGAAAGCCCAGTGGCACTTGGTCATTCCCGTTTATCACACCGTCGCCGTTGACATCTTTGTATTTGATATCGCCAGCCATGTACTCACCAAAGTCTTGGCGAGGCGAATTAGCGATTTCAGCTTCGTCCACAAACAACCGTTCGGCTACCAGCCCCCATTGCTGGTTGATGTTATGGCCCAATCGGCTCAGGTACTCATCGGCATAATCACGTTCATCGAGTTCCAGGTATTCATTGGAGGCATAGGTGAAATTGGCGCGGCCATTGAGCCAAAATTCGTTGTTGAAGAAGTGCTGGTAGGTGATGGAACCATCAAAACCCTGCGACATCGCTTTGCCTACATTGCCGCTGATGCTGGCTTCCAAGCCCGCCGTTGAAGGAAAGTTCTGACGTACCATATAAATGTTGCTCCGGATATCCCTGAAGAAATCACCCTCGATTTTCAGCGCTTCGTTGAACATCCCGATTTCGGCACCTAAATTGTATTTTTCGGAGACTTCCCAGGTAATGTCGGCGTTGGCATACCGATTGATGTAATAGCCACTGTAGGCATTCATGAAATTGGTACCCCACCGGTATCCGTTATTTGTTGTATTGGTGCCACCGGTAAGGCCGATATCAGATAGGTAGAAAAACCGGTCTGCACGTTGAGCGATGGCGTCGTTGCCCACCAGCCCCCAAGTAGCGCGGAGCTTCAAGGTGCTGAAAATATCCGTTGCAGGCTCAAAGAATTTCTCGTTGGAAACCATCCAGCCCCCACCTACCGAAGGGAAAAACCCGTAGCGCTTGGAACCGTCGAACTTCTCCGAGCCGTTATACCCGTAGGCAAATTCGAAGAAATACCGATTATCGTAATCGTAGGTAGCCCTTCCGGAGTTACCCATGTTGCGTTCGGGCAACGTTTCGTAAATCGAGGTACTGTTACCGGCAGTCAGCAGTTTCTCTTCCATCATTCCCACGGTCATCAAGCCTACGGAATGTTTACCGAATACACGATCCCAATTAAAACGGCCTTCGAAATAATAATGCCCATCGGCATTCCGTCCGGGTTCAACATTACCTAGGAAGACCGACCCTGAATTTGGATTCAGTGAATACAGTGTATAGTCACCCGTTACCTGGTTGTAATCCTGTAACGAATAGAAGAACGGACTATAGGTACGCAGGCTCTGGTACTGGCTCCAGATATTGGCCGAGATACGGCCTTGGAATTTAAGCCCTTGTGTAATAAAATCGAAATCCTGCATCAATGTGGCTTGGGTAGTCAATCTACTTTCGTTCCGATCGTTGTACCCCCTTACCATAGACGCATAGGGGTTGGCCTTCATACCACCACCCACCCAGGTGTTGCCAAACAGCGTATGGTCGGCGAACTGGTTGGCTGCATCGGGCTCATAAACTGCGGGGAAATCAACCGGATTACTTTGCATGATTTGGTAGAAGATATCAGTCGCCGACGCCCAGGGGCCGTTATAGCGTTCGAATTGGCCCTGAATCCGAGTATCTAATGTGGTCGTAGGTGTCAATTTGAAAATAACGTTCGACCGGATAAATGCCCGGTTAATATCAATGTTATTGTTGAAATTATTGCGGTTATCCACCTTCAGCAAGCCTGTTTCTTTCTCCCAACCGGCAGACACATAATAATTGGCTACCTGCCCGCCACCCGAAAGATTCACATTGGCCTTGGTATTATTCGTTGATTTATTGAATAATGTTTCCTGCCAGTCCACATTCGGGAATAGCATGGGGCTCACGCCATCGATGGTAGATTGAATTTTTTGTTGTGAGTAGAGAGCGCCCAATAGGGGATCGCGGGTAATCCTCGCCTCGTTGTAAAGCTGCATATACTCCACCCCATCGAGCAGCTTGGTCATCTGCACAGGTGTACTCACATTGAAATCGACCCGTGCATTTACCTGAACTGGCCCCTCACGGCCCGACTTCGTCGTGATCATGATGATACCGTTCGCTCCACGCGCACCGTAAAGCACCGTGGCCGACGCATCTTTTAGAATGGAAAAGCTTTCGATATCATCTGGCCTTAGCCGTGCCAACGCATCTGTCGTGGCTTCGAACCCATCGATCAAGATAAGGGGGGAGGTCTGGTAACCGAACGTGGTGACGCCCCGTATAAAGAACTGGGCATTATCCGCACCTGGCTCACCCGTGGTCTGGAACGAAACCATCCCCGGGATGCGACCGGCAAATGAGCTGGTCAGGTTGGCGGATGCAACTTTCAGGTCGGAAGCCTTCACCGTGGTGATCGACCCAACTACACTGGTTTTCTTCTGGGTACCGAACGCCACAACGGTAACTTCATCCAATTGGCTGGCATCGTCATACAACAGGATTTCCAATACATTGCGTTCCCCTACAACCTCACGTGCCGGGAGTTTCCCTACAAAAGAGAAAACCAGCGAGTCGCCAATGGCTGCCTCAATGGAAAATTCCCCATTGACATCGGTCTGGGTAGCGATGGCTTTTCCTTGCACCGATAAGCTGACTCCCGCCAGCGCTGACCCATCGCTCGCATCTTTCACAACCCCGGAAACGCGCTTGGTTTGGGCTACGCACACGCCATGCACTAGCAGCAAAAACAAAACTACAATAATTCTCATGGTATCTAAATGGTTATTAAAAAAGTGAATACGTCCTTGGCTTGCCGCAAACAGGGGCAAACTACAACATTCTAAGCACCGCACCACCGGGCGACTGCCCAAATAGCACCTGCTGATTCTCTGGTTGAAAAGCACTACGCCCCGTCAAATGAAATGAGGTGGGGCGCCCCGGCAATTAACCGCTAAAGTTTCTGATTTTGGGAATGGTAACCGATAGTTGCCAAGGCAATACACGGCCTGAAATGTGTCTGTTTTTCTTCATATTTGGTTATTTTAATTAGCAAGTGATGACGCTCCATCAATTGGTTTGTTTCATCGGCTTGTCGTAGACAAATATATATTATATTTCGATTACTTAAAATTTTTTTACAGTTAAAAAAAGCTTAAATTATTTTAAAATTTAAGGTTATGCAGTCCCAACGGTGTTTAAATTCCTTAAATAGGCGCTATTCGGATGCGAGGTAAGCGGGTGATTTTTATATTTACATCCAATTCCGGATAGTCGGAAGTCATTGATAGGAAAATCCACTCATGGACAAAAAAGCGGTACTATATGGAACCAAGAAGGCTTCTTTGCTAGCTACGTGCAAGCAATATGTAGACCAGCGGCTCGCCAACGTGCGGCAAGCCATCGCTTCGGCAAGCGAAGCGGCCGCCGATGACACAAAAAGCAGCGCAGGTGACAAATTTGAGACGACTCGCGAGATGATGCAACAGGAACTAAGCCGACATCAACAGCTATTGGCAGACGCCAAGCGTATGGAACAGGTACTGACCAACTTGGACGTGAACGTGCACGAAGGCCCTGTGAAGCCCGGCAGCCTCGTACTGACAAACCATGGCAACTTTTTTATTGCCATCAGCATGGGCCACGTGCAAATAGACGGCGTGTCTTATTGGATTATTTCACCGGCATCGCCATTGGGCCAACGGCTCATCGGCGTAAAAACGCGCGACGAGATCGCTTTTAACGGCATGGTCTACCACATCACTGATACCGCATGATATAGCACGCTACAACAGCTGCTCCTTTTTCCTTTAAGGCAACACCCGCTGTATCGTCGTTGTATCCATCGGGCTTATCGAATCCCGTAATATTTTTGCCTCTTCGAAGTGCTTTTTCAATGCCGGAAGTGTCTTTGCGGCGAACGCCTGCAGATCGGTATTGCGTGCGCCTGAAGCAGCATCCTCAAACAACGAAACCGCCCGGTCGTGATCTTTCACCATGATGTCGATGTATTCTTTTGCAAAGGCATCGCCCGATTTGTCCCGGAGTTTCCGTTGCTTGTCTACGTGGTCTTCACTGATGGCGGGCGGAAGCGTAATGTTGAGGCGTGTGGCGATTGCCAGGAGTTCATCGTTTGCCCGCTGATGATCCGTAACCATTCGCTGCGCGAAATCCTTGAGGCGCTGGTCGGTTACTTTCTTCAATGCCAGTTTACCCAATTCGATTTCCGCATGGTTCGCGTCCGCAGCCTTAACGGCAAAATCGGCATCTTGCTCATTAACCATGGCCGATGTATCGTTTACACCCTGTGCTTGTTCGATACTGTCGCTTGCGGCCCGCCGATTGGTGTTGTTGCATGCAAGCATCACGCTTGATACCAAGGCTACTGCCCAAAAAAACTGTAGAGGTTTCATAACATTTCAATTTAGTGACATACTTATTAGTGTCCATATATTTTCTTTTTTAAAGATCAAATAGCTCCACATATTGCGCCATTTAAGTTTGCATGCCTACGATGTACCAATCGCCCCCTTCCGGATTGCTTTGCCTTCCGTGCATCAACTATTCCCGACACGCTGTTTACTTTTGTGGGTTTATTGTTTGGAAAAATGCACACCTCCAATTCAGGGTCTGAATGGCATGCATCGCGCAAAAAACCACCCAAAGCCATTCAATATTTCAATCCCGATTACCTTGGTACGGTGTACGCAACGACTGCTTTAAAAGGGAAAATACCATGGCAACTGTGGAGCATAGCAAAGCGCTGGGCAATGCATTCCTTATACAGGGGATTTATTTTGTCGTAACCGGCATATGGCCTTTGCTCAACATGGCTAGCTTCATTACGGCAACGGGGCCAAAGCAAGATACCTGGCTCGTTGAGATGGTTGGCCTTTTATCCGCATCGATTGGATTGACGTATATCTCGGCAAACCTCCGACGGAAACCCTTGCCTATTTTGCTCGGCTATACCACCTCGCTTAGCTTTCTTATCATGGATGTCGTGTATGTGATGCGTGGTAAAATCGATCGAATCTACCTTTTAGACGCGAGCATCCAAGTATTATTTATCTGCGCGATATCGCTGATGCTTGGATGGCGAAACCGCAAACAGCCGTAGATAGGAATCCCCCTACTAGCCCCTTTTCTTGTACCGCTGCTGGCGACTCGCTCATTGTACTAAACACTGTACATCCTGTATCCAAAAAACGAAGAATCTGAAAATAACTAAAACCTTTCTGTCGGTTGAAGCGTATTCCCTTACGATGCAATTAGCGAAAGCATCCATAAAATTTAGCTAGTCAGGCATATGGAAAATTCAGCAAAAATTATTTGGGCTTCCCCTCAATCGCTCGCGCGCGACGGTATCATTGCTCTTTTGGATCAAGAGCCCGATTTCACTTTTGCGGAGATTGTTTCCGAACAAGAAGACCTGAAGGATGCAGTCAATGCAGCACCTACCACCAACCTATTAGTTGTTGATCATCTTTTGCTTAGCAACCGGGAACGGCTACTGTTGTCGCTCAAGGAAATTGCACCTCTGATGAAAGTCTTGGTGCTGTCGGGCATCGAATATGACGAAGATATCCTCGGCTTGATGAAATCGGGCGCGGATGGCTACATCGTCAATGAAGCGAATAAAGACGAGCTCATTTTCGCCATTAAACATATCCTCGCGGGCAACACTTATATCTGCACGGCCCTCTACCTCCAAGTACTGGAATCGATTGCGGTGTTGGAACTCAAGAAAAAAGGGTCCGCGGTGGAATTTTCTCCCAGGGAAGAGCAAATTCTAAAGCTCATTCTAGAAGGGTATTCCAATCAAGAGATTGCCTATCAGCTTTTTACAAACAAACGTACCATTCTGAAATACAGGGAAAGCCTACTTCAGAAGACCGGTGCCCCCGATATTGGCACGGTCATCCGGATGGCACTCCAGCAAGGCGTACTGAGTTAAGCAGGGGGGATGCGTGGCATGGCAAAATAAAAGGTAGATCCTTTTCCCACATGGCTGTTTACACCTATTCTACCACCGTGCCGTTCAATGATTTCCTTGCTCAAATACAATCCCAGGCCCAGTCCGGTCATCTTGGAAGTTCCTTCGACTTGATAAAACCTTGTAAATACCTTCTCTTGTTGCTCACGCGTCAATCCCACCCCCTCGTCGATCACCTGCACGCGGACCTCATCGGGCGACGACTCAAGCATCACGTGTACCTGATGCGCATCCGGGGAATATTTTATCGCGTTGGTAATCAAATTTATAACTACCTGTTCCATCCGTTGCCGATCAGCTTCTACAACATAGTTACCGTGAATATTATTTACGAAAACAGTATGCGTTTGACTGCTGAAGTGGAATGTCTCCACTACGTCCAATATCATTTCACTCATATCGAATGTTTCGAAATGGAAACTAAGCTTACCTGCCTCTATTTTCGAAATATCCAGCAACTCGGCAATCAAGGCGTTGATCCGTTCCAGCTGCTTGAGTGCTTTGGTCAAAAAGCGGCGCCCCACTTGGTCGATTTCTGACCGTTCCAATATCTGAAGATAGCCTTTGGTAGTAGTAAGCGGCGTTTTTAGTTCATGGCTTGCCAAGGCGATAAATTCATTCTTCCGTAGATTTAATACGTTCACCTCTTCAAATAAGCGTGCATTATCCAATGTCACGGCAACCAACGAGGCAATACTGTGTATGATGTCTTCATCCGCTGCATTGAAGACGTCCGTTTGCGCATAGCCAAAAAACATGGCCCCGATCAACAATTTGTCACCAGACCGGATCGGTATGGCCAAGCTGTGCCGAATGGCAGCCCCCCCCGCAGGCTGGCACGGTTCGAATAGGGCGTGGATATGAGGCACAGCCTCCACATCATCGAATTTAATGGAACTTTCTCCAACAAAAAAGGTATGGATTAATCCTTCTTCCAGTTGAAGGTGGGTAGCATCACCGTTCAGCTCACCCATCGCTGCCACCGCCGTTGAAAGTGTGGAATGCCCTTGTTCATCAGAGACTCTGTAAAAACAAAGGCCCACGTCGGCCGCAACCAGGTGGGTCGTTGAATTGATGACTGTTTGAATGAGTGAGGGTGTATCTAATTTCTCGGTAATGATTTTACCGATCGCATGGAGGGTCTCGAGTTTTTTCGCATGGAATTTGATCGTTTGCTCCCGCCTGATTTTTTCGGAAATATCACGTGCTATTTTGGAAGCACCGATAATTTGCCCAGCCTTATTACGCATAGGCGAAATAGTGAGCGAGATGGGAATCTCTTTGCCTGCTTTGGTGATGCGGATGGTCTGATAGTGATCAACCGTCCGACCACCTTTGATTTCGCTGATAATGGTATGCTCCTCCTCATGGAGGTAAGGTGGGATAAGCGTGTTTATGGACTTACCTACGATTTCGGCTTCACTATACCCGAAAATCCGTTCCGCGCCATGATTCCAGCTCATGATGATGCCATCGAGGTTCTTGCTGATAATCGCGTCGTCTGACGATTGGACAATCTCTGTAAGGATCGTCTGTTTCTCTTCGTACTGCTTATGCTCGGTAATATCTACCAGCGTACTATATGCGCCTATTACCTTACCGGAGTCTGTCCGCATCGGTTTCGGGAAAACCAATACAATGCGTCGCGTACCATCGGGGCGGCCGATGATCAACTCTTGACCGCCCGCATCGGTGTGCCCGCACATCGCCCTCGCCATCGGCATCGCCTCGCTTGGCATCGGCTGGCCGTCAGCGTAATAGACTGCGATAGCACCCGACCATTTTTCTTTGCCGATTTGTGGCCGACGCCCCCAAAGCGACACAGCAGCTTCATTGAATCCAACAATGTAGCCCTCGCTATCACATATATAACTCGCCACAGGTGAGGCCAAAAACAACTCCTTGTATATACGGTTATCAACCCCGATGTGTGATTCTTTCATTTTTCAGGTGCCTCTTTCGCCCAGGGGCTAAGTCATTCGTTGTTTTTCACTGGATTACTAGCGAAATTACAATTGTTTTATCACAATATCGCAAAATAGTGTACCAGTTGGCACAAGAAAAAATCCGCTATGCGGTTCAGCAGGTTTTTCAGGTAGTTTTACAGCACGTGTAAGATTGGCGGCTGTACGTGCTGTGGTTGGTCCACGGGCAGCGCTTCAAAATGAGTGATCCAGTCCCTCGCAGCAATTACTGCCCGTTTTTGCTTGTTTATCAACAAGCGAACCGGCTCGGCGAGGCCGTCGGTACCTTCAATACTATGATAAGCGATGAGCAACGCGTTTTCACCCGAGCGGCATCTATCTACGGGGTAACAAGGCATTTTACTTGAAAATACGGCTTTGACTACCGACCATGCCAGTCCGTACTTGCCCTCGTCGCGCAATTGCCCATCGCTCCACCCCCATGTTCCCGCTGCCTGCCTCAATTCTTCACTCATTGCCTTACTTTGGGTGATAAACGCCCTGAATAAGGTGATTAATTGCCGGTCGTGGTCTGCGAGGCTGTCTATCAAGGCTTGATAACCGGCCACTCGTTCATTGTGGAATGCCGCCAAATCCCGGAGGCATTCCACAGTTATTTTTAGGTCTCCCATATTTCCATCCGTATATGATGCATTGTTGATTACGAGCTAGGCAATCTTTTGCCTACAGCGCCTTCTCCCGATCCCGCAACTGCTTTATTTGATCGTGCGATGCCCGTAGTTGGGTCTTCTGGCTTGAGATAAGCGCCTTGGCAGCCGTAGATATTTCGACCTCCTCCTCCGCCTGCCGGTATGCTTTTTGTGCAGCGTCTTCCCCGTACTCGCAGCTCTCCAGCACCGCTCTGCGGTCATCGGCCGCAAATGCCTGCTTAACGTCCATCCATGCTCGGTAGATTTTGCCAGCCGCGGTGGTTTGGTCATCCACCCGGTCTTCCCAGGCACTGATATGCTGTTGCAGCTCGTCTTTCAGCATTTGGCTTTGTTCTATCAAGCTGCTGAAAAGGGCCTTCAAGTCTACGTCCACAGCCGGCAATTCGGCAATGGCTTTCTCATAGCCCGCAATCCTGTCGTTGTTGATTTTGATAAGATCATTTAGCACTTCGGCTGTTTTTTTCATCTGGTCCATCATGTTCTCTTTTTATATTGAAAAATCTTTTTCTCGTCCCCTGTCGCTGGGGCGTGTTTGCTATTGACAATCAATCGCCGTTTATTGTTTCAAAAATTTCAGCTGTCTGCTATGCCGGCTTTTCTTGCCGCATGTGGAAGGCATCCAGGAAGAATAGCGGCAGGCATCCGGTAGGTTGTTGCTATAAAACCTTTGGGGCAGTCAATTGTATATAGGTTGGTAAGTTATCCACCTGTAAATTATAGACTCCTTGGATTGGAATCGAATCTTTCTGCACGAGCTGGACGGTCTTTTTTTTCTCGAAATCGTCTTTCGTACCGCATTCATGTTCATCGTGGTATTGGTTGTCCTTCGGTTATCGGGCAAGCGCGGCGTGCGGCAATTGTCAGTGTTTGAACTAGCCATCATCCTTACATTGGGGTCGGCAGCAGGCGACGCAATGTTTTATAAAGACGTGCCATTATTGGCTACCGTGCTTGTGTGCTTCATCGCCATTGGGATATATCGCCTAATTACATGGGTGATGGCGAAGAGCGGCTATTTGGAGCAATTGCTGGAAGGAAGGCCGGTATACATCATTGAAGATAGTGTAATGGTTATCAAACACGACCAGAAAGATAGTCTTTCCAAAGACGAATTTTTTGCCGAACTGCGCGAGAAGGGTGTCGAGCACCTTGGGCAGGTACGCACTGCTATTCTAGAGACGGAGGGTAACCTAAGTATCTTTTTCTATCCTAATCAAGATGTCAAATATGGCTTGCCGATCCTTCCTCATCTATATAATAAATACTCAGATACCATTGTAGACCCAGGTTTGTATGCCTGTATCGTCTGCGGGACATTAAATCAGCTGGCGCCCGGTCGGTACCGTTGTGAGCATTGTGGACACCACGAATGGGTAAGCGCCATCAATACCCCCCGTACACCATAACTCGAAAAACACTAACAAATGAGCCATAAAAGACAACCAGAACACTATACTTTTCAAAATCAACGCAATACAAGACTATCCTATTCGTTAGTATTTCAGAGCCACTACGAAAAGACGGGGTTTCGGAACTATTTTGATTTTTTTTCAAACAAAATAACGTGGTCCTATGTTAGCATCACTGCGAAGCGATTGCGACTAACACTAAAACAGACAGTCCATCATAAAGAAGCAACGATTATTACTACTATACTATGGAAAAAATGACTACTTGCTTTATTGTTTCTTTGAATCATTAATGATGGGATTGTAAACACCGATTAACTTGACCGCACCAATAGCCAAATGGTATTGGCAGGTGCTGGGTTTCCATTCTTATCACACGCCATACAGACTACCGCACCACGGGCGCGGGTCTGATAATGGCGCACCAAATGTAGCATAAGCATATCATAAACGATAAATTCGATGGATTATGGATAAGATTGAATTCAACACCAGGGTCGTACAAGAGGTAAATTCGCTAAACAGTTATGCGCTGTATTTCACGCGCGACGAGGAAAACGCACATGATCTTGTACAAGACACCATGCTAAAGGCGTTTTCCTACTACAACAAATTCAAATCGGGCACCAATCTCCAAGCCTGGCTTTACACGATACTCAAAAATACCTTCATCAATTATTATCGGAGGAAGGTGAAAACAAACTCCATCATCCTTAAATCCGATACCATCTCATCGTCTGACTTATATAAAAGTTCGTTGCGTAACGATGCCGAAGGAAAATTTGTGATGGATGATATAGAGCGTGCTTTATCGAAGTTATCCGAGGAATACTATTCGCCGTTCTCCATGTATTACGAAGGCTATAAATACCACGAGATTGCCGACTACTTCCAAATACCCATCGGTACCGTGAAAACCCGGATTCACGTGGCACGGCAGCAATTGAAGAAAAAACTAAAATCCTATTCACCGGCGGGCAATTAATCCTCGGTGCAGATTGGCAAACACCATACAATTACAGAGAAGCCCGGTTTCAGCCGGACTTCCTTGTTTTGCAAGCCAGACAGCGGACAAAATAAAGTGGGTTTAAATTCAAAGACACAAACAAGTTATCCGCTCAAGCACCACAGCAACGTAATTCATACTGACGGGTAGGGGAACCTGTGCGGGGTGTAGGAATGGATAGCGTTCCATCATTCCCCACAACCAGCTCTTTTTGCCCATGGTTTGTGATAAGCCGATACCTCACCTGTGGCTTCAGTCCTCGAATCGTAAACCCGCCCTTGTGCTTGTCGCCCACAGACCATTGAAAAACACCTGATTCCCAGCGAGTCACAGACAAATCAGCAAAACCACCTCGGTCAGCATGCATCACCAGCCGATTCGACTCTTTGTTTCCGGGATAATAAACGATGTCTTTTCCCAACTTACCTACACCGAACGCCTGCGTGCTCTTTACCGAATATTCCGATGTGCGCAATTCATAGGCATCTGCATTTAGTAAAACCTCATATACCGTATCGCGCAAGCTATAGGTAAAATGAGTGCCGTTGAGGTCGGCTACGAGATTCGGTTCAAGCCCCAACCGGTTCCATTTGGGGCGGATGCCATACATATCGCTGTAGAGTGCGGTAACGGTCGTACTGATTCCCGCCAAAATATCCGTCCCTAAGCCTTTCTGGTCGATACGGCTGTACCGTTGCGACGAAAGCCCGTCCCTGCGATATTGGGCCAGAATATTTCTGATGTATTTCAGGGCGAGGCTCTTATTATATTTCACGTAAGAACGTATGCCTAAATAGCCCCAGGTTGGAAAAATATCTCCATTTTCATAGCGAGGGAACGGCCAATTGTTGTCATGCACCTCCTCACGCTCGAACGAATCGAAGCACAGCGGCCAATGGAATAAATCTTCTGCCTCCATACGTTGCTCGATATGTCCCAATACCGTGTCGATTCGTTGCTCATCATCGCATATACCAAAAGCAATGGCGGCAAAATTGACCGGTGTAACCAAATTATCGCCACGTATGGTACCATCCTGGTCCCGCCAATAGACGTATTGCTTTTTATCGGACGACCAGAAGCCACCGTCGGCCACATCTTTATTGAATGCCTCTTTTAACCTCTCGGCAATATCCAAATAGTGCGTGGCCTTTCCGGTATCCCCCAATATCCACTCGCATTCGCCCCACAGCCGGAGAGCTTCGTACAGTTGCGCGTTGACAAAAGCATTCTCAAAACCAGCCCACACGATATCAATCCAATCGCTGGCCTTCTCTTCAGCAACGTTGTTATTAACCATTTCAAAAACGCCATTCCCGTTGCTATCTCGCTTTATTACCCAGTCTAACGCTCGCTCAACAGATGCTTTGTGCCCGCGCAGCCAATTCAGGTCGCCTGTTTGCTGAAACAGTTCCGCTGTATTGATAACGTAGCCTGTCTGCGAATCGACGGTATACCCCCACATCGCCTCATAATAGCCTGTTTCAGCGTTATACGTTCCAGGAATCTCATCTCCGGGAACATCGTGCCACCGGGACAACACACGCCCATTGGGCAGCATAGCGAAGTCACGCTCGCGGTCTAACGTAGCGGCAAGGTTTTCCGTATAGTTATTATCATTCAGCGCCAACCCGATTTGTGCAAAAAAAGGTTCGTGCAGACATTTCCAATTCGTAATCCATCCATTGGCTCCCACGATGTTATTGTCAACCACCCCGTATCGTCCAGTCGTGTTGAGCAGTTCGCGTACGGCCGATACATCAATACCGGGCAAATGGCCACGGTCATACGTTTTTAAGTAATCGACATAAGAAAGCTCGTATGTTACCCGCACCGTGCCCTGCGATGCTTCGAACGGCGCGAACACATCATCCTTCCCATGAACAAAGCGGCTCAAGTTATGGCGCTGCTGCATTGTTTGCTCAGACACAATGTGCATGTATGAAAACGCACCGCTCTCATCGTGGGTGAACTTCGCCGCTATTTCTTGATGAGCACCCGTCTTAGCCGCTATCCGTAAGGCGTCCACCTTGTCTTCGTTCCAAAAGGTAACCCCACCGGTATGCACTCCATACGTATCGTTGGGCGAGGCCAGGTACTTACACCAAACCATCCCGCCATTGTCCAATATTCCGCCTTTCCATGTGTTGAGGTCTACAAACTGCCACGTAGGCATTCCCATTTCCTCTATCACGATGTCGCGAAGATAGGTACGACTAATGGTCCACATCACCTTATCACCAGTTAACGAAAATGACCACGATTCGACAGCCTCCCCAAGAGATATACCACTGATTTCCACCTTATTGTCATTAATTGACACCTGGACCTCACTCGCTGATTTCCCCGATACCCATTCGTTGTTAGCGGTGCGTAGTGCGGTGAAAATCCCTTTAGGAGCCAAGGTATTACCATTGTTTAACAAGAGTTTAGTGACCTTTGCTCCCGATGCATAATCTATAAGCAAAGAAAGCCGCTGATCGGTCGTGGTAATACGAACAACCTTTGCATTTACATCATGATCAATTTGACCGTATCCCATAGATGTCGTAAACACCAAAGCGACCCCCAATGAAAAATAGGGATAGATTTTGAAAAAACATTTTGCTAAAATCATGGTCCTAACATTTAATTTAATACCGTTCACCCAACAACTGTTTCATCCAGCAGATAATTTCATATAGATCCCCAAGTGGCACCGCCGTGTTCATGTATATGCTTGCTGCGCCGTATCGCCAGCGAATAGCCCTAAAAGGCCGATCACGATATTTTTACAACCAATATTACCGTCCAGTCGTTTCAAGCGGTGTTGCCATATCCAACTGGATGCGGTTACGGTGCGGCGATATACGCAGGACATCCTTCCCTTTACCGACCGTAAAAGTGCCCCTATGGGCCCGGAGCTCGTAACGAAAGTCGTCAAACTCCGCCTGAACCACGCTACCCAGCACATCTGTAAATGGCACTTGATTATACTTGGGCACTTCCATATCGAAGTACCAATCAAGCTGGCTGTTTCCCTTCACGCTGACCGTTAGCTGGTCTTCGACAAACCTCATTTCTAATTGGCCTGCTACGTTTGTCAGCGGCCACGAAACATCCAGCCTGCCGCGCCTCGCGCTGGTAATCTTGGGCGTGCCCCCTTTCAACAATACCTCCTCACCGTCTACCAATGCTTTCAATCGCATCCCTGCCAACGATTCATCATCACTCCACAGGTAGCCATCAACCACGGGCAGCGTATAGAAATGGCATTCATTGGTCTTAGTTACCCCCGTGGTGTAAACCGATGGAAAGTGTTCGTTAAACAGATGGATGTCTCGGATACGCAGGCTGCCGTCTTCTTCCCACAACAGATTCGTACGATAAAACCGGCTGTTGAACCACACGGTTCTGAGCTTGCTTTCGCCAAGATCGTCATTCACCGTCATCGACGTTGCCGGCGTCACCTCATAGGTGTCTCTAAACCATGCGCCCGATTCACCAAGTGTTTGCACCGATAACTTCCCTTCGTCGCGCAATTTTGCAATAAGCGGGAACTGGTATTCGAGCCCCTTTGCCATTCCGGCCCATGTAAACGAGTTTTCCTGGCCGGCCTGTGTATACGCAAACTCCATGGATTCCCCTTCGATCAATTCGCGGAAAAACCAATCGACCCACGCCTGGTCACCGCCACCAAAACTATAAACAGGTTCCAGCGTAATCACCCCCTGCCGGTTATGGCCCACACCCGTATCGTATTGCCGCACGGGGTCGCTGCCCAGCATCCTGAAAATGGGTACCGGAGTTTGGTTTTCGACCGTTTGGGCAGGCATATACGAATTAATTTTGCTGGGGTAGTATGCCTGGTTCCAATAGCCACCCCATAAGGTGTAGCCATCGGTACCGTACTGGTCCTTGCAATTGGCCGATGCTACAATGTGGTATTTTTCGTACATGTAATTGAGCGTATGAGCGTCGATGAACCAAGAAGCCACGGATTTCGGGTAGTCCCCGAAGATGGCCTTGAAGTCGGCCATGTATACGTCCACGAGTTTTTCGCGCTCCGCCGGTGTATATCCCGTGGAAAAACCAACATCAGCATGCCAATCCCACGGGTAGCGGCCCCGCCACTCCAAGCCCGCCTTCTCTACCAGCGGTTGCGGTATTTCCCACCAGGCACCGATTTCATAGCGGTCGCCGGGCAACCCACCCAACAGCGTCTGGTAGCGCCCGTCCATCAACGCATCGTATTGGAGCAGGAATGTGCCTTTCAGGTTATACGCATCCATCAATTTCACCTGGCTTACGACCGTTTCATACAATACTTGTTCGGTAATCTGCGCATCCCTAGGCTCCAATAGCCGAATGAAATTAACGATATTCACCACCTTCGGCTTCGGCCGTTCGGTGCTTTGGGCTGGCAGAAAAGCCAGCTCCAAAAAACACCAAACAACCAACAAAACACCCCACTTAACTGATACACCTATTTTTTTTAATGCAACATTGTTAAACGACATACAACTACTTTTTACTTCATACTTACAAATAGCTACTAATAAGCCCCTAGCTCGGCCAAATGGGCGTGCGACGAACCATTCGCCGAGAGGATGACCAGCCGGAAATAACGCGCCTCCACAAACTCCGGCAGCCAGGTTTTCTGTTGGCTATTGGATGAGGAGAGCGTTAAGACGGCGATTTCATCCCAATGCTCGTTGTCCAGGCTTACGTCCACGCGGACCTGTTCGGGTTTCCCCCCACTTCCAGACACTTGCCGAGCGATGGTGTTGATGCCATGCAAGGTGGTCACCTCGCCCATATCCACGGAGAGGTGATGTGGCGGTGGCGGGCTTGCCCCCTGCCACTGGGAATGCCAAAACGTCTGGTTATCGCCATCGAGCACAAAAACGGCCCTCCCGTTGTTGGGGCCCTCGCCATTGGCCTCTTCCGATGAGAAATCGACAATCTCCCATGCCGACCGATCATAGTCTGGATAATCGGCAATGTCGGGTTCGGCGGTAACCAAATAATAGGTCGTCTGCAGCTGTTCATTTACCTTAAACGACGATTGGACCGTGAGTGGAAGCAAATACGTCTTGAACATGGCCACAGCCCCTTCACCGGTGGTGTTGACTGACAAGGATAACGGTTGCGTAGCTAACTCGTCCTTGGGTATAGTCGCTTCGGCGGCTTCCAATGTATAAGCTCCTTCGGGTAGCAGCTCGTAATCGGTACCGTTTGCTTCATTGAAACTGGCCACTAAAGCTTGGTTTACCGAAAAACGAACGGCAATATCCGCTTCGGGGTATCCCCGGCCGCCATAATTTGCACCGTATATAAGTTCCTGCGGCTCATCAGCTACGGTAAGGGTATGGGCAACCGGATTGTTTACGGCCAAGGGCATATACACTTGATTGTATTGCGACTCGTCTTGGTTCGGCAACTGCACTTCGTCTTCGCAGCCTCCTAGGCTTACGAGCAAAGCCACAGCCAACCCGCACGCTATCATATTGTTTTTCCTATCCATTTTCTTTTGATTTAAGTTACCATCCGGGGTTTTGTACGATACTCCTATTCCTATCCAGCTCATATTGGCTGATGGGCCACCAATAATACGATGGCCGGAATAAGTGCGGTGTCATGGTGGGTACCCGGTTATAGAATGCATTGCCATCTTGGTTGATATCCATGCCGTGTAGGACGCCCATTACCTGCGGGGCAATTTTCCAACGGCGGATATCGAACCAACGATTTCCTTCGTATGCTAGCTCAATACGGCGCTCGGCCCTTATTTTTTCACGCATCAGCGCCTGACTGGCCGGCACGGGTATCTGGTCTTCTCCCGGCCCGTAGGTAGGGATTCCAGCCCGGTCACGTATCAGGTTCAAGTATACCAATATGTCTGGATGCCCGGGTTCATATTCATTCAACGCCTCCGCATAGTTTAAGTATACCTCCCCCAATCGAAACAATATGATAGGCCGCTCTTGGCGCTGGCCGTTGCCACCCGACCCCACGTTGGTGCCCGGCCCAACGTTCTTTCGCACAAGGTAACCCGTTTTGGAGAAATCGGTCGGGTGCCCCTCCCGCCCATTGGGGCCGGAGCGATAGAACGTAATCGGCGCCGGCGCATTCATTCGGCCGCCCTGCCATACGCTGTTGTTGTAAGTAACACCATGGTAAAACCGTGGTTCTCGGTTCATGTACATGTTATAAATCTCCAAGCCGTCTACATTCGTAAATCCATTCTCTACATACAGTGGCGACTCCGTGATGGGCAGCCCATCCGCCATAAAGTATGCGTCTATGGTTTCTTGGGTGGGCCCAAGGCCACTCCAACCGCCTGCCTGTCGCGGCATGCAGTGTACATCCCAGCGGGCCACATCATTCCATTTGCGCACCATAATCTGCTCGGAATTCCACGGTTGCAGGAAAACGCCATCCAACGATTTGACCGGGTCGCCGCTGGGATCTTTATATAGCGAGTAGATACCCAGGTCGATGACGTCTTTCGCAGCATCGGCTGCCCGTTTCCATTTCGCCTGGTCGTATGACTGCGCAATCAAAGGCACGCCATCCGATGTGGTAAAATCAGACACCTCGGTGTTGCCATTGTATTGCGGGCTCGCCGCATACAAGAGCAACCGGGATTTGACCGCCAGTGCGTAACCCTTGGTGGCCCGCCCGTACTCGGCAGCACTCTCCTGCCCATTGCGCTGCGGCACCAAAGGCAACACCGTGGCCGCTTGGTCAAGTTCGCTCACTACATAGTCCACGCAATCATCAAACGGACTGCGCGGAAGCTGCAACTCGCTGCCTGGCGCATCGGGGCTGATGACCTCGTCGCCAAGTAAGATAACGGGGCCATATTGCTGCATGAGTTGAAAATAGTAATACGCCCGCAGAAAGCGGGCTTCCGCCTTGTACTGATCTATACGCTGCTGACCATCCAACGTACGGATTTCCTCGTTCTCATCGATGCGACTCATGAAATAGGTAGCTGCCCGTATACCGCGGTAATAATGCCCCCATTTTTCAAACTGCTGGTTTGCGGGTCCAAGATTCCCGATATTCACTGGGTAATTGGGGCCACCCGACCACGTTAGATCAGCCTCGTCACTGGTTCCTACCCACGGAAAGCCGTCGATGGCGTTAGACTCATCTGGGACGAAATTATAAACGTTGGCCAGAAATTGTTCGGATGTAGCCTTCTTTTGGAACACCTCATCGATGGTGATCCGATCGTCCGGAACCTGGTCCAGAAAACTTTCGCAGGCAGTAAAATACACACCGCATATAACGGCTCCTATAGTAACTAACAATTGCTTGTTCATGCTTATTCTATTTAATGTATTACGCATTTAAAACGTACACCTCAACCCCAGGTTATAGGTTTTTAGCAGCGGATACTGCGACCCCCTGCCATCACCCAACTCCACATCCCAAAGATCAAACTCACTAAAAGTAAGCAAGTTATAACCTATAAAATATAAATTAAGGTTCGTTACACCCACTTTTGAGAGCCATTGCTGGCCGGCAAAGTTATAATTGAGCTCGGCGGTTTGTAGCCGCAGGAAAGCACCGTTTTTCACCCACCAGGAGCTTCCCTCGAAATTCATATTGTCGTTTCCGTAGGTAATCCTAGGGTAGAATGGCCGTGAATCGGGATTATCCGGTGTCCAGCGGTCGGTAATCTTCGATAACAGGTTACCCCGCTCGCCACCATACATAAACGGCCTAAAGCCGTCCCCATTCGGCATGATATCGACATTGCTGATTCCCTTGAACCATGCGGCTATCGTCCAATTCTTCCAATTGATGGTGGGCCCGAATCCATAAACGATTTCCGGCATACTGCCGTAGCCGATAGGTGCCTGATCGTACGAATCGATTTTTCCATCGCCGTTCAAATCCTTATACTTGATGTCGCCCGGTTTGTTGGTACCGGTTTGATAGGGGCTGTTCAACACATCCTCCTCACTATGGAACAAGCCCAGATCGATGTAACCAAAGCGTTGGCCGTACTTTCGGCCTATGCGCTGCTGCCACGGGTATGGCCAGGGCGCGTTGGCGTCGTCGATAATGATGGCGCGGTTCCAGTTGATGTTGCCGCGGAAACCCAATCGAAGATCTGGGCCGACTTGCTTCTGGATGTCGAGCGTAGCGTCAACGCCCGTATTATTGATCTGGCCAAGGTTGGCCCAGGGCAGGTTGGGTATCCCCACAAAGGTAGCCACGTCGCCCCGCTGACGAAATATGCCCGTGCGGATTTCGCGGAAAACGTCTGCGGTAAATGATATGGCATTTCTCCAGGTCTTGAATTCGAGCCCTAGGTTATATTTATTGGCGCGCTCCCACGACACCGATACAGCATAATCGCCAATGCTCAGCCCGTCAATGTCATTGGAGACATTATTTCCGTAACCATAGCCTGCGCCTCTATCCACGTCGATGGTAGAAATGTAAGCAAACCGCCTTCCGCCGATGCTGCTATTCCCCACCATACCGTACGAAAAGCGGAACTTCAGGAAGGAAAGGTAGTCTTTTACGGGTTCGAAAAACTGTTCTTCCGAAGCGACCCAGCCCAAGCCGAACGATGGAAAGAAGCCGAAACGCTGACTCGGTTCGAAGGTCTCTGAGCCGTTGTAACCGAAATTGACTTCTGCCAGGTACTTGTTAGCATACGCATAGGTAGAGCGCCCTGCCAACCCCATGTACCTGAACGGGATTGACCCGACAAAATCTCCGGCGAAGGCTTCAACACGATCCGATTGGTTGTACAACAGCATGCCGGTAATGTCATGGGGGCCGAAGGATTTCGTATAGTTAATGGCCCCTTCGAGGTAGAACTGCCGGGAGCCCCCATTTTCTCGGCTGTACCCCAAAAAGTTGGTACCGATCTGCGTTTGTTCCAGGATGAGGTTCCCATCTTCGTCGCGCCCGGATGCGAGGTAGCTATCCACCGATTTCGTTCGCCGGATATAGTGGTTGTTATACGTATCGAAGGCGAACATCCCCGTAGCGGACAGGCCGTCTAACCAAAAACCGAAATCTTGGGTGAGCCGTATATTGCTCCAGAGTTGGTTACGGAACTCGGTGGCGTACCCCGATTGTGTCAGGAGCGTGTACGGGTTAGACACGTCACCCGTCCGTATCCGCGGCAACAAGCCATTCGAGTAGCGTACCGGTATGGTAATGGGGGGCAGTACATAAGCCGCGTTGAACACCGAGCCGGTGGAATTGCCGGGATAGTTCCCATTGCTTATCCAGCCAGAGGCACCGAAATCCACTTTGGTGGTTTTGGTGACGTCGAGCGTGAGGTTTGACGTGAAATTGAACCGGCTGAATTTCATCGTTGAGTTGTAGTTGGCCAATTCATCGGTTTTGAACATCCCGGTTTCGTCGTAATAGCCTACCGACAAGTAATACTGTGCTTTCTCCGACCCGCCATTGGCATTGATTCGCCCCCTGCGGTTATGCCCGTAGGGATTGAATACGACATCAAACCAGTCTATGTTTGGATAGAGATCGGGGTCCGTCTGCTCGATGGTCTGCTGGATGCGATCGGGTGAGTAGCGTGGATTCGGGTCTGAAGGGTTGCTACTTCTGTAAGCTTCGTTTGCAATTTCCATGTACGTAACCCCGTCGGCAAATGCTGGAAGTCGGGTAAATTCAGTGAGCCCCTGGTCATACTGTACATTGATGGTAGGCTTGCCGGCTCTGCCCTTTTTGGTTTGGATGAGAATAACGCCGTTCGCACCACGTACGCCATAGAGGGCCGTTGCCGATGCATCTTTCAACACGCTGAAACTAGCGATGTCTTCCGGGTCGATGTTGTTGAACGACCGCTCCACTCCATCAACCAATATCAATGGCGAACTGCTGGTAAACGTTGAGATACCCCGGATGTAGATTTCCGCATTATCATAACCAGGTTCACCACTTCGCTGCACCCCCACAATACCCGCGATGCGCCCGGCAATAACATTGGTGAGGTTGGCCACGGGCTGCTTCAGTTCTTCCGCTTTCACGGTACTTTGGGCCCCGATGGTCGTCAACCTCTTCTGTTCGCCAAAGGCAACCACCACCACTTCGTCCAACCCTGTTTCTCGCTGTCTCATTACGATATTTACCACGGTCTGGCCCGAAACAGATACATCTTGCGAGACGTAGCCCACCGTGCTGAACTCGAGCACTTGGCCGTCTACGGCTAGGATTTGAAAACGGCCGTCGTTGTCGGTGGCGGTACCCGTTGTCGTACCCTTAATCAGCACGGACACACCCGCTATAGGTGCCCCCAGCGAGTCGGTGACCACGCCGCGAACCTCCCGTTGCAGCACGTTGCGCGCTCGGGGTTTGGATGGATGGAAGCCCGCAGCGCTTGCCGTAGCTGGATTTTTGGTAAGGACGATGACGTTCTCCTCAATCTTGAAGCTGTAGGCATCGCCAAATAGGTCGTGCAGCATGTCGGTAAGCGGTTTGTCCTTTACGGAAATCGTCACCGGATTAAGGCCATCGATATCCTTCATTTTATAGAAAAAGGTATATCCACTTTGCTTCTCTATCTTGCGGATCGCATCCAGAAAAGGTACCTCGCGTAAGTTTAGCGTTACACGTTGGCCGAATACCTCGGCCGAAAGCTGCACGCAACATAATGTTAACATAGCAACGGTCAGATTTATGCGCATGATATCTCCTTTGCTAAATCTAAATAATCGGTTAAATTGCATACTTTTGCATTGTTTGGTTGTCATTCAATAAGATTATTCGAACTACTCTTGGCGGATTCAGGCATACCAGGCCCGGTCGGATGTGTTACCAGCACTTCCGACCATTTCTTAAGCATCCTGATTTAATGATTAAGTGAATGTTGTGTTCATAACGCTGTTGTTTTTGGATTATTAAATTGGTTTACTTATTTCCCTTTGACGACGAGCTGACGGTCTTCCTTGATTTCGTATTCCACTCCTGCCATTTTCAAAACGTTCAATACCGAACCCAGTGGCATATTCATCGGTATCCTACCACCGTATGCCGCATTCTCAATCGCTCCTTCATACGTTACTTCGATGTCATACCAGCGTGCAAACCGCTTCATCACGGTATGCATATCGGTATCGTTGAAATGGAAGTACCCTTCCGTCCAAGCAGTAAATTCATCGGTATTCACGTCCACGACTGTAAAATCGGCGTCTTGTAGGCTTGCTTGTTGGCCGGGGTGCAGTATACGGCTCGCCAGGTTGGGGCCACGGGCCGTGAGCCGCACTTTTCCTTCTACAAGCGTTGTCCGCGCTCCGCCCTCGTCGGCATAAGCGTTCACGTTGAAAGCTGTACCAAGTACCTCGATTTCCTGGCCGTCGCATTTCACAACAAATGGGTGTTCTTCGTTACGTGACACGTCGAAATAGCCTTCACCTTCCAGCTCCACCACACGCTTGGCCGATGTAAATCGGGCAGGGTACCGGAGCGAGGAAGCGGAGTTCAACCACACTATGCTACCATCAGATAGCGTAACGCG
Source organism: Parapedobacter sp. 2B3 (assembly GCF_041925275.1). Taxonomy (NCBI): domain Bacteria; kingdom Pseudomonadati; phylum Bacteroidota; class Sphingobacteriia; order Sphingobacteriales; family Sphingobacteriaceae; genus Parapedobacter; species Parapedobacter sp. 2B3. Next base: position 411,303 of record NZ_JBHEUZ010000001.1, read on the forward strand.
GTACATGCCACCTTTCGGTGTGCGCATGGTAATCAAGCCCTTCTCCCCGTCTTGCTGTGAGTTGACCAATTGTTCTCCGTCTTGATATCGGATTTCGCCATCGGCGATAACAATGCCGTTTTGTGCCTCACTGAGTTCAACCGACCGGCCATCGGAGAAAGTCAGCATTGCTTTGTTACTGCCGGGCGCTATGTCATACGGTGAACGTTCCGCATTATCCACGGAAGAGAGCCAAACGTATAACCCCATCGACAGGCCCATCAGCAGCACCGCAGCAGCAGGGAATACCCATTTCAGCTTTTTACTTTTTCTGGTAGTGGCTATCGGCTCGGCATGAGCTACCGAATATTTCACACGGGCGTAAATCCGAGCTTCAAGTGCCTGCTCGCTCTCTACAAAAGATGCAGGAAGTATCGATTCACTATCATCATGGCTATTATACCATGCGGCAAACTCGTCTTTCTCATCAGCAGAGATTGTGCCGTCAAGCCACTTTAACGCTAGTTTTTCGTACCGTTCCTTTTCGCTCATTTTTAGGGCCCTTTATTAATAGATACCCGCAGGAAGAGCAATCCCCTATCCCCAGAAGAAAAAAAAGAAAAAAATCACGTTCAGAGCAACGTGAACATAAAGCTGGCTAGCTTTGTACGTAGAACTTTGAAGGCTTTAGCCAAATGCGATTCGACCGTCTTTTCAGCGATACCGAGCTTCGCGGCAATCTGCTTCTGGGAAAGGCCTTCCTCACGGCTCAGGCGAAACACCAAACGGCATTTTTCAGGTAACTGTGCTACATATACGGCAAGCTGTTCCTGAAGTTCATCGAACGCCAACCATTCTTGCGTTGAATCGTCCGTCCGATTGTCTGCCGGCAGCGAATCGACATATCGTTGTTGCAGGCGTTGCTTTCCCAACACTTTTATGATGCGATATTTCACGGAAACCGCCAGGTACACGGGCAAATTGAGGTGCTGCTTGAGGGTTGCACGCCTATGCCACAACGAAGCAAAGATGTCTTGTACGATTTCTTCGGCATCTTCCGGATGATCCAGACGATTGGAGGCGATGACAAACATTTTTTTCCAGTACCTTTGATAGAGGGCTTCAAAAGACGATTCATCGCCTGTGGCAAGCAATGCGAGAAGTTCGTTGTCTGTTTGCTGTTTCATTGAAGACCGATCATCATATTGCCATTTGTCATTTCAGGGCTACTGCCTGCTCCGCCATTGCACCGCATGATTACCGGCGGGCAATTCCCGTTGCTCACCATCCGGCAGCATCAATGTGGCGGTGCTGTTGGCGGGGATGACAACGTCGATGTCCACGCGCCTGCCATTTCGCGTCCAACGGCTCTCAATTTTTCCATAAGGCCCGTCGAACGTTGCCTCGAAGTGGTCCAGCCCCTGCACGAAATGCGGTTCCAGCCGCACGTGTTTGAATCCCGGCTGCCGTTCATCGGGCTTGATGCCCCCCAACCCTTTGAAAAACCAGGCACCGATCTCGCCAAACATCATGTGGTTGTCGGAAATGTCGCGCGTGGCATTAAGGTCCCAGTTTTCAAGTAGGGTGGTCGCCCCAGCGGCAACCCATGCTCCCCAAGAGGGATACGTATCGCGGGAAGCCAACGTATACGCAAGATCCGCGTATCCATTTTCGCTCAGCGCGTTGAGAATGGCCTTTGCCCCCAATACGCCCACATCAATGTGGCTGCCATCCGCTTCCACACGTTCCGCCAACCGTTGGGCAACCTTAGCTATCAATGGCTCGGGAACGACGTGCCACATCAACGGCATGCTAAGTTCCGTCTGCGTACCGGAAGCGTAGACCCCGGTTTCCTGATCGAGGTACTTATCATTGATCGCCTTTTTTATAAACCCGGCCAACCGGCTGTATTGTTCGTGGTCTTCCTGTTTTCCAAGCAATTGGGCAGCTTTAGACAGGATGACCGCATCTACGTAGTAATAAATAGACGATGTAAGTTCGAGCGATGATTGGGATTTCACCGGCACCCAATCGCCCCGCCCCCAAGTGGTCAATCCATTAGGGCTGATTTGGGTGACATAATCCACATACCGCTTAATCGCTTCGTAATTCTCCGACAACGGTTTGGTATCGCCATAAAAAAGGTACAGGTTCCATGGAATGATGGCAATGGTACTTGTCCAATCGGTTCCATTGGCCGTTCCATATCCCCATCCGCCTGTCGGTATGATATCGGGCAGCACACCGTTGGGTTGTTGTTCATCACGATGGTCGTCCAACCATTTTTCATAGATGGTGATGCCATCGAAATTATACAATGCCGTTTCGATAGCAAAATGGCCATCGCCCGTCCAGCCGTTCTTCTCGCGTTGCGGGCAGTCGGTGGGATAGCCAAAGAGATTGGAAAGGTAAGCATTGTTCGTGGCCCAAGCGATACGATCCAGAAGCGGGTTTGACGAGCGGATTGCACCGACAGCAGGCACATCGCTATGCATGAAATACGCTACCAAACTGGTCCGGTCGAGCTGCACGGGCTGACTGCTGGTGATTTCGATGTATCGGAAACCTTTATAGTTGAATTTCGGCATAAACGTCTCTGTTCCCTCCCCTTTCAGCGTCACGATATCGGTTTGGAATGGATCCGAATCGTCTATTGGCCGGTAATACACATCGATATTTGAAAGATCCACAAGGCCATTTTCGCTTAAGCGCTCGCCGTGTTTAAGACGCAGCACCGTACCGGCAGGCCCCGCAACCGTAAGTTTGGTTACGCCTGCGATATTCCGGCCCAAATCAAACAGGTAGGTTGTATCATCCACGCGTGTTAACGTTTCCGGTTGGATTTCTTCCACATTCCGAATGGGATGAAGTGCTTGTGTCACGATATGCTTAGCTGGTGCCGACCTATAGGAGACACCCCGCCAATCGCTGTCATCGAAGCCGACCGCATGCCAACCTGCTTGCTCTAACCGGGCGTCAACATGTTCGGCTGTATAAATGTTGTTGGATGTAATCGCTCCGCCACTTGTTTTCCAATCGCGCTCGGAGCTGATGGTTTCTACTGTACCGTCTTCGTAAGTGATGCGGATATCTAAACAGAAGGCGGGTCGATTCCGCCAGGGTGCCTTGTCAAAGTTCCACACGGCCATGGCTTGGTGATTATACCATCCGTTGCCAAGCACAACGCCTACGGCGTTCGCACCTTGTTGGACCACGCTTGTCACATCGTGGGAGACGTACAATATACGCCGATCGTAACGGGTATACATCGGATCAAGCCGGTGATCGCCAACGCGCCTACCGTTCAGGTATAATTCGTAAAGTCCAGCGGCGGCGATATAAGCCCGGGCCGACTTGATTGGCTTGTTGGATTGAAATTCTTTGCGAAAAAATGGAGCAGGGCGATGGTCTATCCCATGGCCATCCGAAATCCAGGCACCATGCCATCGGGAGCTCATCATTCCGGTCTCAAAAAACGCGACCGGTGCCCGGCTGTATTGACTACCCGCCATGCCCCGTCCCGCCACACTCCAATAGTAACGGGTAAATGGTTTTAGCGGCACACCATCATAACGGATTAAATTAGCGTCGGATAGCAGCTCTCCGCTGTCCCACTGGTTGCCCGTTCCGTTGGCCACCGCGATGGAATCTGTTCCAACGATGATACGGTATGCCGTTTGCCGCGCCCCTTCTTCCGAGTCTTTTAATTTCCACGTAAGGCGGGGATTCGTCTCATCAATACCTAAGGGATTTATTAGGTACTCGCAGCGCAGCGCATAATAGTCGTGTTGCTGTGCAAGCGCAGGCCTAATCACTAGGCTAGCCGTAATGGCGACCAGAAATAACGTACGGTATTGAAATATGGGTTTGTTCAAGATCATGCAAATTGGTTAAACGGCGCCGCTAATATAAATACAATAATCGATGTTCCGTACTGCACTGTCCTGCCCAAGGGCAATCTATCCTTTTCGCTCCGTGCCCATATTGGTACGCCAAGAATAGATTTTTGGATCTTGAATATTTCCACTATTTGCCGATATACTTCTGTAACCCTCCCTTTCTTCGGGCCATTGCTTTAGGTGATAAAAATCATTTTTAACGCACGCCGCCCCTGTTTTGTTGCAATTAATTTGTTAAGATGTGTTAAACTGTAAAAAAATAAATTTCGTACTATTGCCGGTACATCATGTACCCTACGCTATTAGCAACGCATTCATTGGTCCGGTGGCTTGTGCTGGCTGCATTGCTTATTTCCATTGCCTGCGCTTACACCGGTTGGTTTTCTAAAAGGACATTCTCCCGATTTGATAATGCCGTACGCCATTGGACAGCAACCATTATCCATATCCAGCTGCTATTGGGTCTCTGGCTCTACGTCATCAGCCCGTTTTCCAATCATTTTCTACAACACCTCCCGGAGACAGTCCATCAGCGGCATTTCCGTTTCTTCGGCATGGAGCACAGTTTAATGATGGTCGTAGCCGTCGTGTTGATTACCGTCGGTTCGGCCAAAGCCAAGCGGAAAGCAACGGACAATGAAAAATTTAAAACCATGGCCATCTGGTATACGATAGGCCTATTGATTATCCTGGCATCGATTCCCTGGGCATTTTCGCCATTTACCAGCAGACCGAATTTCCGGCCCTTTTTTTAATAGACAAGCATCCAAATGGCGATAGCAGTTGCCGCAACACGGAGTTATATCAAGGTAATAAAATGGTATTTCTTTTCGTACCTTTGATTGGCGTAAGACGATGGATAAGCTATTTATAAAAAATATGGTCTGCGATCGCTGTATCATGGTGGTACAGAACGAAATGGATAAACTTGGCATCCCCATAAGCAACATCAAACTGGGGGAGGTTACACTCAACCACAACTTATCCGACAAAAAAAGAACGGCACTGGATAACGCGTTGACCAATGTGGGGTTTGAACTCATCGACGACAGGAAGAGCCGCATCATCGAGCAGATCAAAACGGTCATTATTGAGCTGGTGCATCACCGGGAGAGTGATAACAAATACAACCTATCGGATGTGCTCAGCCATGCCCTCAACCACGATTACAGCTACCTCTCCAATCTGTTTTCAGAAGTGGGGGGTATCACGATTGAAAAATACTTCATTGCCCAGAAAATCGAAAAGGTGAAGGAACTATTGGTGTATGATGAACTGACACTTAGCGAGATAGCCTACCGGCTCAACTACTCCAGTGTGGCGTACCTAAGCAACCAGTTCAAAAAAGTAACCGGGCTTACCCCTAGCCATTTCAAGAAAATCAAGGAAGACAAACGAAAACCGCTGGATAAGGTATAAATCTTACAAAACAATTCCAGAATTCCACAACGACTTGCACAGATATAGTTGCCACCTTTGTAGGGTACAATAAAAGCATAAGCAATGGCAACAGCAGCTAAAAATTCGGTAAAACAATCTTTCCCGGTACTGAACATGACCTGTGCATCCTGCGCAGCCAGCGTGGAGAGCATGGCTAAATCAACCGATGGGGTGGTCGATGCGTCGGTTAATTTTGCTACGGCGACACTGTCGGTAGAATACCAGCCAGGCATCACTACCCCGGTTGCCCTGCAGAAAGCCATCCGCTCCGTGGGTTATGATTTACTCCTCGAAAGCGAGGATACACGGCAGGAAACGTTGGAAGCCCTCCACGAACAACAGTTCCGGTCGTTAAAACAAAAAACGATTTGGGCCGTTGCCCTCTCCTTACCCGTGGTGGCTATTGGTATGTTTTTCATGACCATACCCTACGCCAATGAAATCATGTGGTTGTTTACCACGCCCGTGGTGCTGTGGCTGGGCCGGGATTTCTACCGTAATGCCTGGAAACAGGCCAAGCACCGTAAAGCCAACATGGACACCTTGGTGGCATTGAGCACAGGTATCGCGTACGTATTCAGTGTTTTTAATATGCTGATGCCCGAGTTCTGGCACCAACGGGGCCTTGAGGCCCACGTGTATTTCGAAGCAGCGGCGGTCATCGTTGCCTTTATACTGCTTGGAAAACTATTGGAAGAAAGGGCAAAAGGCAACACCTCATCAGCCATCAAGAAACTGATGGGCTTGCAACCGAAAACAGTAACATTGGTACTGCCTGACGGCCGTGAACAGCAAACACCCATTGAAGATGTGCATGTGGACGACGTGGTTTTGGTGAAGCCGGGTGAAAAGATTGCGGTGGATGGAATGGTCTTGTCGGGCAGCTCGTATGTAGACGAAAGCATGTTGAGTGGAGAACCCCTGCCTGTGCTTAAAGCGGCAGACGAAAAGGTTTTTGCGGGCACCATCAACCAAAAAGGGAGCTTCCGGTTCAAAACGGTGAAGGTTGGCAAGGAAACCATGCTTGCCCAAATCATTAAAACAGTACAGGATGCGCAGGGCAGCAAAGCCCCGGTACAGAAACTAGTTGATAAGATTGCTGGCATTTTCGTTCCCATTGTGATGGGCATCGCCCTGCTTACGTTCATACTGTGGATGGCATTGGGCGGCGACCATGGTGTAGTACATGGGCTTTTGGCAGCCATTACGGTATTGGTCATCGCATGCCCTTGTGCTTTGGGACTGGCCACCCCCACCGCGATCATGGTGGGTGTGGGCAAAGGTGCCGAAAACGGGATACTCATCAAAGATGCTGAAAGCCTGGAGCTGGCAAAAAAAGTAAACGCCATGGTGCTCGACAAAACCGGGACCATCACCGAAGGTAAACCGGAAGTAACCGGTGCGAAATGGCTGAACGACGACGATACGGCAAAGCGGGTTTTGTTTAGCTTGGAAAAACAATCCGAGCACCCATTGGCCGCTGCGGTGACCAACCAGCTCGCCGGAACGAACGCCGTGGACTTACTGGAATTTGAGAGCATTACCGGCAAGGGCGTGAAAGCGGCCTACGACGGCGAAACCTATTTTGCTGGGAACAAAGGGCTCTTAATGGAGCATGGTGTTTCCATTGCCGACGAACTGCAACAGCATGCCGACGAATGGGGTAGACAGTCGAAAACAGTCATCTGGTTTGCAAACCGCACACAGGCGCTGGCCGTATTGGCCATTTCGGACAAGATTAAGGAGACTTCCGTATCGGCCATCAAACAAATGCAGGAAATGGGTATCGCGCTTTACATGCTTACGGGCGACAATGAGGCTACGGCCAAGGCCATTGCGCAGCAAACCGGCATTGGGCATTATAAAGCGGAGGTTTTGCCACAACATAAAGCGGATTTTGTGAAGGAACTCCAACGGCAGGGTAAAACCGTAGCGATGGTGGGCGATGGCATCAATGATAGTACCGCATTGGCTACGGCAGACGTAAGCATCGCCATGGGCAAAGGCAGCGATATTGCGATGGATGTGGCCAAGATGACCATTATCTCATCCGATCTGACCAAAATACCGCAGGCCATCCGGTTATCTAAGCAAACCGTAGCGACCATCAAACAGAACCTGTTTTGGGCATTTATCTACAATCTCATTGGTATCCCCATCGCCGCTGGCATATTATACCCCATAACTGGTTTCTTACTGAATCCCATGATAGCCGGCGCGGCGATGGCCTTGAGCAGCGTGAGCGTAGTGAGCAACAGCTTGCGGCTGAAATGGAAAAAAACAAACCATTCATTAACGACAATAAATTCAAACAAGATGGAAAACAACGATCAACATTTGCAATTCAAAACGAACATCAACTGTGGTGGCTGTGTGGCAACCGTGACGCCATACCTCGACCGGTTAGATGGTATTGCACATTGGAAGGTAGACACCGACGATAAAGACAAAATATTGACCGTGGCAGCCACCGGGGCTTCGGCCCAACAAGTTATCGAAGCCGTACAACAGGCGGGCTTTGCCATCGAGGCCATTGACAGGTAGACGGGCCGGCCGCCCCAACACCACTTCGCCTAAACAATACGAGGACTACGTTTGTTAGCGAAGTAAGTTAGTACCATGGCAAAATCGATACTGATTATTGACGATGATGAAGACATCTTGGAAATACTCAACATTGTATTCCAAGATTCCGGCTTTGAGGTTATCCTGTCAAAGGTAGGCCTCGAAGCCGATTTCATCAGCGTACTGCACCCGGATATTGTGCTGTTGGATGTCCGCATCGGTGGGTCAAAGAAGAAAGGAACCGATATCTGCAAAGACCTTAAAGCCAACATACATACGCGGCACATGCCTGTAATCCTTTTTTCTGCCGAACACGACCTGCATACCATGGCATCTGCATGCGAAGCGGACAGCTATGTTGCCAAACCCTTTGGAATAGACAGCTTGCTGATGCAGGTTCAGAAACAACTTTCGTAAAAACCATAGATACAGCGATATGCCTACGGATATTGAACTCGATGGAACAGATTTACAACCGTCTGGACACTGAAATTCCTGAAGATAGTTCCAGTGGCATCTCGATCCAATGCGATAGTTGCCACGCGTTATGTGCCATGAAGCTGTTTACTGCTCACCCCTCGCCATACGGCCTTGGGCCCGGCAAAAAAACAATGCGAGCTTTAGGTTTTCAAGCATCCTCATGCGCGATACTTCATGGCCTTTGCCATCGCTCGTACCTCCCTCATCCGTTTTATCGGAAAGAATCTCGTTTTGGTGGCCAGTGCCCAGCGCTGGTCCGCCGTTTACTTTTGCTCTCTTCATAATATTTTAATATTCGACAACAGTTACCCATGCGGGTAGTGGTCATTTACAACATCGATGACATCGTATATTTCAAATGGCTTGCGGATATAGGCATTGGCGCCGCAGTGTTCCGCGATGTTATCGATTTCGCGAACAGCAGAAATCATAACAATCGGTATACTTGCCGTTTTTTCATTCGAGCGCAGCTCTTTACAGAGGGTGCTACCCCAACACCAGCTAAGTCCTTCGTCCATTAGAATAAGACCGATATCGTTATCTTTTAAAAGCCTGTGCATGGACTTGCCACTATCGGTAAGGACTTCATAATCCTCAAACTGCATAATTTCCGAGACAATGTCTGCCATATCAGGGTCGTCTTCAATATATAATATTTTTTTCCTCATCAGGCGTCTACAAAGGTCAATTAATGAGCTGGCAACGATCTATCAAGTCTACTCACTTACGCTGGTCGCTCGTTATCATGATAACGCTATGCATTCAAAAAGATTGTACAAACGTATCCATAATAATATTTTGCCAGTATTACTTTTTTGTGTGTTTTTCTGATTCTCCAATATCGGCATGTGCCCGGCTACCGTCCCCCGGCTGTAGGGCGCCGCGGGACGGGCCGCGGTTTTGTCTGTGTATGTGCTATAGACGACAAATAACGACGTAAAATGTTTGAGAAATCTCAAATCGACGTTCGCGAATGCTAAGTTGTTCTAAGTTCGCATTTGGCGCGCCAAATAGTTACCTTTGCCCAAAAGTAACTATATGGCACTTTCACCACTCACTGCGATTTCTCCCGTCGATGGCCGCTACCATCAAGCTACCCAAGAACTGTCCCCCTATTTCTCGGAATATGCGCTCATTAAATATCGGGTACTCGTGGAAGTAGAATATTTTATCAGCTTGTGTGGGTATGGTGTACCGCAACTACGCCATTTTGACGGAAGCCTCAATGAAAAACTCCGCGAAATTTATATAGATTTCAGTTTAGCCGACGCGCAGTGGATCAAGGAAAAGGAAAAAGAAACCAACCACGATGTAAAAGCCGTTGAATATTTCCTCAAAGATCGGTTTGAAACGCTGGGACTAACCGATTCGTTGGAATTTATCCACTTTGGATTGACATCGCAGGACATCAACAACACCGCTATACCGTATGCCTGGAAGGAAGCGCTTGCGAACGTATACCTCCCCCAACTCAAGAGTCTCATTGCCGCACTGGAACAACGGGCAGCTGAATGGGTGGCTGTTCCTATGCTGGCCCGTACCCATGGCCAACCCGCATCCCCTACGCGGCTGGGTAAGGAAATCACGGTATTTACCGAACGGCTTAACAACCAAGTGGAACTCCTTGAGCGTATTCCCCACGCCGCGAAATTCGGCGGAGCAACGGGCAATTTCAACGCTCACAACGTAGCCTACCCACACCTGGATTGGATCTCTTTCGGCAATTCGTTCGTTAACGAAACCTTGGGATTAACCCGTTCGCAAACCACTACCCAGATTGAACATTACGATCATTTCGCAGCACAGTGTGATACGCTGAAGCGCATCAACACCATCTTGATTGATCTGTGCCGGGATATTTGGACCTACATCTCGATGGATTACTTCAAACAGAAGATAACCAAAGGGCAGATCGGTTCGTCGGCCATGCCGCATAAGGTCAACCCGATCGACTTTGAAAATGCCGAGGGAAACCTGGGTATCGCGAATGCGCTATTGGAGCACTTCGCATCCAAACTGCCCATATCGCGTTTACAACGTGACCTCACCGACTCTACAGTGCTCCGCAATACCGGCGTACCAGTGGCCCATACCCTAGTAGCCATCAAGTCGGCAATAAGGGGCTTGCAGAAGCTCATCCTCAACGAGGGGGCATTGAAAACAGATCTGGAGCAAAATTGGGCAGTGGTAGCAGAAGCGATCCAAACCATCCTGCGGCGTGAGGGGTATCCCAAACCATATGAAGCATTGAAAGCCTTAACCCGTACCAACGAAGCGGTGAGCCAAGGCACTATTGCAGCGTTTGTAGAAACCCTCAATGTAAGCGAGGAAATAAAGGCGGAACTGAAGGCGATAACGCCATGGAACTATACCGGCGTTTAACCTTTGACGGTACGCTGACCCTACTTTTGGGGAAATATTGATATTTTTGTAAAAACGACGAAGCAATGGCAACGATAAACGTATATACCGAATATACACCCAACCCGGCAACAATGAAGTTTTTGGTCAACAAACTGTTGGTCAATGGCAGCTTGGATTATCCCGACCGGGAAAAAGCGCAGGAATCTCCGTTTGCCCGTGAACTCTTCAAGTTCAATTTCGTAAATGGTGTATTCTTCGCCAGTAATTTCGTAACGATCACGAAAACGGAGGATGCCGAGTGGGAAGATATAGAGTCCCTCTTGAAAGACTTCGTCAAAGGCGCCGTTGAGTCCGAGTTGAAAGTGCAAGAAGTGGCCAAAGACGAGGACGTCGCATTTGAAGGATCGGAAACGGAAATCAAGATACAACAGATCCTGCACGATTATGTGCGGCCAGCCGTTGAACAAGACGGTGGAGCAATCAGCTACGTCGCTTTCGAAGACGGACGGGTACTGGTAGAACTGCGGGGGTCGTGCAGCGGCTGCCCTTCTTCTATGATTACCCTCAAAGCAGGCATCGAAGGCTTGCTTAAGCGGATGGTGCCCGAAGTACAGGAAGTCGTAGCTGAAGCCATGTAATGATGTGTTTGAAGTGGGGATTTTTTCTGGTTTTTTTTGTTTTGGCTGCAGCATGCGGTAGCCCATCGGACCAGGCGAGCCAAGAAAACACCGAGGCAAGACAAGAAGCCGCTACCCCTCCCGTCAAAGAAGAGACCAAAAACATTCTTTTTTTCGGGAATAGCCTCACCGCCGGCTACGGGCTCGAAGGGCAGGAGCTTGCGTTTCCCGGCATTATCCAGCAATGGATAGATTCGCTGAATCTCCCCTACCGGACCATAAACGGAGGATTGAGCGGCGAGACATCGGCGGCCGGGAAAGCACGTATCGACTGGCTGCTGCGGGAGCGGGTTGATATATTCGTGTTGGAGTTGGGTGCCAATGACGGACTGCGGGGAATACCAACCGAAGAAACCCGCAAAAATTTACAAGAAATCATCGACAAAGTGAAAGCGAAATACCCCGACTGTAAGATGGTGCTTACGGGTATGATGGTGCCACCCAGTATGGGGGGTTCCTACGGGAAAGCATTCACGGCGGTATTCCCGGCGTTGGCCAAAGAGAACGACATGGGTTTCGTACCCTTTCTGTTGGCCGATGTAGCCGGTGAGCCCGACCTAAACCAACAGGACGGCATTCACCCTACCGAAGAAGGCCATCAAATCTTGGCTAAGCATGTATGGGAGGTGCTGCGGCCCATGCTCTGAAGACGGAGAATGCCAACGTTAGAGCTAAATAGACGCGAAGACGAGAACGCACGACTCAAATCACTACGAATTTCATAATTAATCCTTAACTTTAGCGCCAAAATCGTTAATAACCACTTTATAATGAGCGAAGAAATTAACAAATTAGAACGAGTTGCATCACAAGTAAGACGAGACATCGTCCGGATGGTCCACGCGTGCCAATCGGGGCACCCCGGGGGATCACTGGGCTGCGCGGATTTTTTCGTGGCCCTGTATTTCAGCGCCATGGAGCGGAAGGCCGGGTTTGACATGGACGGTATCGGTGAGGATTTATTTTTCCTCTCCAATGGACACATCTCACCGGTGTTCTACAGTACGCTGGCACGTTCGGGCTATTTCGAGGCGAGCGAATTGGCCACCTTCCGGAAAATCGATTCACGGCTCCAAGGGCACCCCACCACGCATGAGGGGCTTCCCGGCGTCCGGATTGCATCAGGCTCGTTGGGCCAGGGCCTATCCGTAGCGATCGGAGCCGCACGTGCCAAAAAACTCAACAAAGATAACCATTTGGTATATGTGTTGATGGGCGACGGCGAACAACAAGAGGGTCAAATATGGGAAGCGGCCTTGTATGCACCCCACAATAAAATAGACAACCTCATAGCCACCATCGATTACAACGGCCAGCAAATAGACGGTGCCACGGAACAAGTGCTTGGACTAGGCAACTTGAAGGCAAAATGGGAGGCTTTTGGCTGGGACGTGCTTGAGATGAATGGCAATGTGATGAGCGAAGTGCTGGCGGGGTTGGCCGAAGCTAAATTGCGCACCGGCAAGGGCAAACCCGTCATGATCCTTATGAAAACGGAAATGGGAAATGGTGTGGACTTTATGATGGGATCTCATAAATGGCACGGTGTGGCGCCCAACGACGAACAACTAGCTGCCGCACTTGCCCAGTTAGAAGAAACATTGGGCGACTATTAATTTCAGGCACGAGACTTAGACTATCAGCCACGTGTTTTTTTACTCAACCGTCTGATGTCTCAAATCTCACCTCTCAAATCTGACAAAAATGAAAAAGTACACATATACAGATAAAAAAGACACACGTTCGGGCTTTGGTGCGGGATTGCTGGAAGTAGGCAGAAACAACGAAAATGTCGTTGCACTCTGCGCAGATCTCGTGGGCTCACTCAAGATGAACGACTTCATCAAGGAATTTCCGGAACGTTTTTTCCAAATCGGCATTGCCGAAGCGAACATGATGGGGATTGCAGCAGGGCTGACCATCGGTGGGAAAATCCCTTATACAGGTACGTTCGCCAACTTCTCCACCGGCCGGGTATATGACCAAATCCGCCAGTCAATCGCTTACTCTGACAAGAATGTCAAAATCTGTGCCTCCCACGCTGGTTTGACACTGGGTGAAGACGGCGCCACCCACCAGATTTTGGAAGACATCGGACTGATGAAAATGCTACCGGGAATGACGGTGATCAACCCATGTGACTATAACCAAACCAAGGCAGCTACCATCGCTATTGCCGACCATCATGGTCCCGTATACCTGCGCTTCGGGCGCCCGGTAGTGCCTATCTTCACCGATGCCGACCAGAAGTTTGAAATCGGCAAAGCATGGATGGTGAATGAAGGCGCCGATGTGAGCATCTTTGCGACCGGCCACCTGGTTTGGGAAGCGATCCAAGCCGGCGAACAATTGGCCGAATTGGGTATCGATGCCGAAATCATCAATATCCACACCATCAAGCCGCTGGACGAAGAAGCAGTGTTGAGGTCGGTGGCCAAAACCGGATGCGTGGTTACTGCAGAAGAGCATAACCGGCTAGGGGGGCTCGGTGATAGCATTGCACAGGTACTGGCAAAGAACAACCCATCGCCACAGGAATATGTAGCTGTTGACGATAGCTTCGGGGAAAGTGGCACGCCAGCCCAGCTTATGGAAAAATATGGACTTAATGCTGCCAATATCGTGGCCGCTGCGCAGCGTGTAATCAAACGGAAATAGAACGCTAAACACGAACGCCGCACAGCACCCTATGGAAGACGCTCAAATACTAGCCCTTTTTGCTGATAAACGTACGCGGGATGACGCATTCGGGCAGCTCCTAAAAAAGTATCAGCAAAAAATCTATTGGCATGTGCGGCGTTTGGTTATAGACCATGATGATGCTGACGATCTGGTGCAGGATATATTCATCAAGGTGTGGAAAAACCTGGAGAATTTCAGGGAAGACGCGCAGTTGTACACGTGGCTATACCGCATCGCCACCAACGAATGCATCACGTTCTTGAATAAGAAGAAGCAACGGCAACAGGTATCGCTTGACGACGAAAACGCTGCTTACCTGGCCGAGACACTGACGGATACAACGTATTTCAACGGCGACCAGGCGCAGCTGAAATTACAGCAGGCGTTGCTTACACTGCCAGAGAAGCAACGTATCGTGTTTAACATGAAATATTTTGACGATTTGAAATACGAGGAAATATCAGAGATCGTGGGCACCAGCGTGGGTGCACTGAAAGCGTCATACCACCTAGCGGTAAAGAAAATAGCCCACTTTTTTGAAGAAAACGATTAAACCTTCACGTAACAAAATCATCTAAGGAAGTACCATGAAGGAGAAACACACATACCACCACGCTGATGCCGCGGAACAATTGCCCCAGGCATTGCGTGCGAATCCGTATACCGTGCCCAATGGTTACTTCGAAAGCTTGTATCACCATACTATCCAACGATGTCAGCAGGGCGATATGCAGGCTACTTTTGGCGTTCCGGCGGGCTATTTTGAACAATTGACGGAAAGCATAACGGCGAAAATCGCTGAAGAGAAGCTGAAAGCGGTCGTCAATGACCCCGGATTTGCTGTGCCCGAAGGTTATTTCGGCGAGTCGGAACAGCTGTTAATGGCCCATCACAAAATCAATGGACACGTGGCCGACGCCGGATTCACTGCCCCCGAGCATTATTTTGACAGGCTGTCCGATCAAATCAAGCAACGTGCCCAACAGCCATCTATACCCGCACGCAGGCTCGGCCGCCCCAAATGGGTGGCCTACGCTGCCGCCGCCAGTGTTGCGGTGGTGCTGGGATGGGTCGGCATGTTCAGCATCGCTCCAGGCACATCCGAAACCAAGAGTCCGTTGGCCGCTGTATCGGACCAACAAATCCTCGATTACCTGGAACTTTATGGGGCACCGAACGATATGATGTATATCTCCGAGCAATTCGACGACTTCGATGAGCGTACCATCGGCGAAGGGATTAGCGAGGAAGATATTGAAGCATACCTTAATCATACGTTATAACAATGACCGTGGCAAAACGATTCCATCTCATCGCATTAGCGTTGTTGCTTCCTATCACCATCGTGGTGGCACAGGAAAGCAGGGCCGAGCGCTTTGAACGAATCGAATCGGAAAAAATCGCCTTTATCACCAAGGAATTGAACCTCACCCCGTCGGAAGCACAGAAATTTTTCCCGGTGTATAACCAATACCATCGGGAAATTTCCAAACTGAAACAGGAACGGCGTTCAATGGGACGACTCGGCAATAAGTCCCAATTGGAGAACAAGACCATCCCCGGAAACAACTTTAACCTCTCCGACCGGGATGTCCTCGCATTCGACGCCAAGGAACTGGAGGTGAAGAAAACCTACCGGAAAAGTTTTGCTGCCATCGTGGGCCAGGCTCGCGCATCGCGGTTCTTCGAAGTCGAAGAGGAGTTTCGGAACTACCTGCTGCGCGAGTTACAGCACCGGCGGCGTGACCGCGACCATCCATAAAATATTCCGTAACTTCGCGCATGCTTAGTAACCGGCAACTTTTTCTCGCTAATACCGCGCAGACCTCGGCTTCACCCCGCCTCATCGAAATAGACCGCGCCGAAGGGGTATACCTATTTGGCCCAAATGGCGAACGATACATCGATCTCGTATCCGGCTTTGCGGTGAGCAATATCGGCCACCGCCATCCCCGGGTACTCGAAGCGGTTGCTGATCAACTCGACAGGTATTTGCACGTAACGGTGTACGGCGAATTTGTGCAGGCGCCGCAGGTCGCTTTGGCTACGCAGCTCCTTGCTGTCCTCCCGGAGCGCTTCGATTCCGTCTATTTTACGAATTCGGGCACCGAAGCTACCGAGGGTGCCATGAAAATCGCGAAGAAATTTACCGGGCGGCGCCAACTCATCGCTGCCGAAAAAGCCTATCATGGCAGTACACAGGGGGCCCTCAGCCTCATTGGTAACCCCGAGTACCACCAAGCCTATGCGCCCCTATTGCCTGGGATAGCGTTTATCCGCTACAACAACCCCGATGATATCGGTAAAATCGACACATCAACCGCCGCGGTGATTCTTGAAGCAGTCCAGGGCGAAGCGGGTATACGTGTGCCCGACCTGTCATACATGCGTGCCATACGCAAGCGCTGTGACGAAACAGGTACCCTACTTATCTTCGACGAAATCCAAACGGGGTTCGGCCGTACCGGCAAGCTATTCGCTTTTCAACACTACGGCATCGAACCGGACATCCTACTCCTCGCTAAAGGAATGGGTGGCGGCATGCCCATCGGCGCATTTGTAGCCAACAAAGCCGTGATGGACGTGATCAAAGACAACCCGATGCTGGGCCACATTACTACCTTTGGTGGCCATCCCGTAAGTTGTGCTGCTGCACTCGCATCGCTCAACGTCATCCTGAACGAGCGCCTCGTGGAAGATGTGGAACGAAAAGCCCACCTGTTCCGCCGGCAATTGCAACATCCGTCGATCCGCGAAATAAGGGGCATCGGCCTGATGTTTTGCATCCAGCTGGACACCTTTGAGCAGGTGGCATACGTAAGTAAGTATTGTGCGGACAACGGGGTGATTATCGATTGGTTTCTGCATTGCGCTACTGCCTTGCGCGTTTCTCCGC
The DNA here is from genome assembly GCF_041925275.1 of Parapedobacter sp. 2B3. Lineage (NCBI taxonomy): Bacteria > Pseudomonadati > Bacteroidota > Sphingobacteriia > Sphingobacteriales > Sphingobacteriaceae > Parapedobacter > Parapedobacter sp. 2B3. Next base: position 428,285 of record NZ_JBHEUZ010000001.1, read on the forward strand.
CGCTTATCATCAAAGACGATGACATAGCAGCGGCCTGCAGCGTAATCTTGGACGCGCTTGACCACCTATAACCGTTACGCCAGCACGGCATAGTTTTCAACGCACCGCCGATTTATTTACACGCATGATGCAACATTGCGAGGCTTACCCGCGTCTATTGACAAAGGGAAAGGGAAACTAATAGGAGGAATTGATCGAATTGTACAATTAGCGCATCATAATAAGAAACTCGTTGGAAGCCTCATTCACTGACAAGCATTACGAATTGGTAGTGGCCTGCAAACAAGGCGACCGCCCATCGCAGTTCAAATTGTATAATTTATACGCAAAAGCGATGTATAATACCGCCTTACGTATTGTACAGGATGAGGCTGAAGCCGCCGATGTGTTGCAAGAGGCGTTTATCGATGCGTTTTCCCGCTTGGATAGTTTCCGCCAAGAGAGCACATTTGGTCTTTGGATGAAACAAATAGTGGTAAACAAGTCCATCTCGACGTTGCGCAAAAGGAAGCTGGAATTGCAATCACTGGGAGACGGCGAAGAACCCGCCGACGTGGAGGATGGTGAGAACGACATCGAGCTACAGGTTGCCGCCATCAAACAAGCGATCAACAAGTTACCCGAGGGTTATCGGCTGGTGCTTACGCTCTACCTGCTGGAAGGCTATGACCACGAAGAAATCGCACACATCCTGCGAATCAGTGAGGCGACGTCTCGGAGCCAATACCTACGGGGAAAGCGGAAGTTATTGGATTATTTAACAAACTGAATGGAAAAGCATAGGAGTTGACATGAAAAAGGATTTGAAATCATTCATTCAAGAAAATCGGGAGGCTTTTGATGAGGCTACCCCTCCATTATACCTTTGGCAGGGGATTGCCGAAGAGTTGGATAGCCGATACCAAAGAAGCACGAAAAAACCGGGGGGTAAGACGGCATGGATTACCCAGGTACTGAAAGTAGCGGCCGTGACATTTCTAGTGGGCATGGCCGGTATCCTCATCTACTTTTATGGAAAAAGGGATGCTTACCTCGACTATAGCCGGGTAAACCCCGATTTGGCTGCGGAGCAGCAGGTATATGCCCAATTGGTTATGCAAAAGAAAGATTCTATCGCATTTATCGCCACGTCAAACCCCGCGCTATACGGCGAATTTTCGAAAGTGATCGACCAAATGGAATCAAATTATGATATGTTGAAACAGGAATTCGCCAAAAGCCCGAACAGGGAACTGACTTTGGAGGCTATGATACGTAACCTACAAGCACAAATCGACATACTCAGTCAGCAGCTAGACGTACTGAACTATATCAACAGCGCCTCAAAAAAACAGACCAGAGATGAACAGATTTAAGACATACCTTGCTCTTTCGGTGTTGCCGTTATCGTTTACAATGACTGTATCGGCCCAGTCGGTAGACCAAGGGGAGCTGCAGGCCACCGTTCGGAGTATCGGTCAGTTGGTAACGGACCTGGGCGATGAGCTCGGCAATGTGCTGAAGTCCATCGATGTGGAAGCCTTGGCACGGGATGCCGAAAAGCTGGCGTCCCTATCCGAACAGCGTACACGCGAAATAACACGGGAGCTTGAACAAGTGGAGTTGACTCCACTTATCCGAGAGAGTGAGTCGCTAGCGCAGGAAATTGCACAGCTTGATTGGCAGCGATTGCTGGAACAACCGGATGCAATGATGAATTTTGGATACCAGAAGGAAAAGGTAACCGAATATTCCTATCCGATCAATAGCCGCCAATCGGTAAACATCGATAATCGCTATGGCAAAATCACGATCAATAACTGGGCAAAAAATGAGGTGAAGGTAGTCGTTACCATACGTACGGCTGAAGATTCCGAGCGGCGGGCACAGGAAGCGCTGGACCGCGTGCACATCAACCAATCCCAATCGGGTAATGCTATTTCTTTCAAAACGGCTATTGAATCGGGTGATTCGAATTGGTGGTCGATGCTGACCAGCGGTGGGGGCGACCGGGCACTGCGCGTGGACTACGACATTTACCTACCCAAGAGAAATGAACTGGTACTTGCAAACCGGTACGGTGCCATCGAACTTTCCGATCGCGACGGCAAAGTAGACGTGTCCGTGAGCTATGGAAGCCTGCATGCCGGCCACCTGAATGGAGTGGGTAATTCGCTGTCAGTTGCCTATTCGAAAGCGGCGGTTGAATACTTGAACGAAGGAGACGTCAGCGTGCGTTATGGGGGATTTACTTTATCCGAAGCCGAAAAACTCACATTGGCTATGAGCTACTCGAGTAGTGGAAAAATCGGCAAAATCAACCAACGAGCTGACATCAGCCTGCGGTACAGCAGCGGGTTTGAGATGGGCCTTGGCCCCGCCATACAAAAAGCAAGTGTAGCAGCTTCTTACTCCAATATCCATATCCGTCCGGCAAGTGATGCCGCTTTCAATTTCGATGTTGCAGTGAGCTATGGTGGGTTTGATTATGATCGCAACCACATCAATATCGGCAGTAAGTCCGAGAGCCATACTTCCGCCAGCTATTCGGGTTATTGGAACAAAGCCGTGGATAATGTGGTAAGCGTTAGTGCACGGTATGGTGCGGTGAGCTTGAAATAGAAGAGCGTGCTGCTCCTCGCTAGCCAAACCGCTTCCGCAGAATCGCATATAGTTTATCCACCGTTTCTGGCTTGTCCGCCCAATTATTCTTCTGGGCATAGTTTGTCTGCAAGAAACCGTCGGCCGAAACAAAATCATCGTATCTATTCAACAGTTCGATCGCCTCGCTATACGCCAAGCTATATCCATTGAAAAGGTCTTTGATAAAAAGCAATTTATCATTGAGGCTAATGGCCGATTTGATATCGGAAATCCGTTCGCCTCCACCCCGCACTGCCGCGAGTGGGTTGCCGCCGCCCGATTTCCGTTGTGCCGATAGGCGCTCGTTGAGCGAAAGGGGCCGTGCTGGCTTTTCATTTTCTACTTCCACGGATTTTTCCGGTATCACGATCTCCTCTGCAATCGATTCGCTTCCGGCTTCTTCACCCTCCTCATCATCCGCAATAGGCTCAGCCTCAGCCAATGGACCCTCCTCGGGTTCTTCATTGGGCGCTACTTCCTCCTCTGCAACGAACTCCGCATCACTTTCCGTAGCTTCACCCCATTCCATAAAAGTATCGTTGTCATTACTCTCCGTGTCTGTGTCATCGCCCTCCACTTCATCCGCTTCTATTTCATCATCGGCTGCTGCGACAGCATCGTCAACCATGCCATGCTCATCTTGTTCCTCATCGTCACGATCGGCCGGTAGACCTTCGGTTGCTCCCGTTCCGTCTACCGATGGCGTATGTGTTTCCGCAGCGTCGATACCCGGTGTGAAAACAATTTCTTCCGATTCATCCATATCGACATCAGTCTCCGATTCGGCATTGTCGGCTTCGGCGTCGTGTATCGGCTCTTCCGGCACTTCACTTTCCGCTTTCTGCAATTTATTGTAAACAGTCACATTCGCCGCGAAATAGTTGACCGTAGCCTCAAAGAGATCGGCCTGCAGACCGTCCCCCGCCTCCGCAGCGTTTTCCAGCTCATCAAATTGGCTATTAATATCCCTGAGTAATTCCGCTATTTTTCCTAAAACCTGCTGCTTTGTTGCCATGCTATAAAAACGTATGCCGATAAAGATGATTCAAAATTAACATTAAATTCTGATATTAGCGGGCCCCGGGACCACAATTTATTGTGATTTCCGCATACAGATAGCGATACATACCATGCTTTTTTCAGAAGATAGGTTGGTACATAGGGATGCTTCATATGGAAGTATTGAAGTGATCTGCGGATCGATGTTTTCGGGTAAAACTGAAGAACTCATCCGTAGGGTACGGCGTTCGCAGCTTGCCAAGCTGCCCGTGGAAATCTTCAAGCCCGCCATGGACACACGTTACCACGATAAAGATGTCACATCGCACGATAGCAACAGCATCGCTTCCACACCGGTAGACCATTCGTCTACCATCCTGCTGCTCGGAAGTGTGGCAAAAGTGGTGGGTATTGACGAAGCACAGTTCTTCGATGACGAATTGCCCAACGTATGCACAAAACTGGCCAACGCGGGAATCCGGGTGATCGTAGCCGGCCTAGACATGGATTTCAAGGGAGAACCCTTTGGTCCGGTGCCGGCCCTCATGGCCATTGCCGAGCATGTGACGAAGGTACATGCCGTGTGCGTACGCTGCGGCGCACCTGCCAATTACTCTTACCGGATTACTGCAGATGACCAGCAGTTGCTCGTAGGCGAAAAAGACCGTTATGAGCCCCGGTGCCGCCCCTGCTTCTACCGGGTGCCATGAATGGCCTACAGCTTACCGATGATGGCATTGCTCATCGGTTCTGTTTTCGAGCGGAAACGATGAACAAGGTTACCGTGTTCGTCGATCAGGAATTTCTCGAAATTCCATTTGATCTCTCCGGTAAAATCGGGGTTTTCGGTGGTCGTTAGGTACGCGAACAAGGGTGATATGTCCTCACCCTTTACGCTGCTTTTTTCTGCCAGCAAAAACGTCACGCCGAAATTCTTTTCACAAAACCCTTGTATTTCCGTATTGCTGCCCGGTTCTTGCCCACCGAAATTATTTGCCGGAAAACCGATAACCACTAATTTGTCACCGTATTTTTCAGACAATTCCTGCAATCCGGCATATTGCTTCGTGAACCCACATTCCGAAGCCGTATTGACCAACAGCAATTTTTTTCCCTCAAACTCGGAGAGACTGATTTCCTTTCCATCTATCGACGTGATGGTAAACTGATACACGTTGTCTGCAGGAGCACCAACCAGCATCGCACCTAATATTAACATCGTTACGTTCATATAATAATTGTTTTATTGTTCAAACATGTATTTCGTAATTCTTTTCGCGCTGAACAATGTAATTGAACAGTTCCGTGATGGGTCTGCTCAACACCTTGCCCATCTTCACACCACGTTGCTCACATACTTCCCGCAATTGCTCAACAAAAAAATAAGCCACGGACCCCACGAAATGGCACACGTAGTCACCATGGTCAGGGAAGGGCTTGATGTTCGTCGTAATAAATTCTGTGAAACCCCGCTTTAGCAATTCGTCTATAAAAGGGTGGTCACTATACACCGCCATAAAAGGGGCAAACGAGGCCAGATAAGCGTTTGGAGAAGCACGTTGGTACACATTTTTGATAACGATTTCCTTGTTGAGCCGATATTTTGCCTCAAACTTGGCGGCAAGCTCGGTAGGCATCGCGCCATACAAAAATTTTGTTACCAATTGCTTTCCGAACCAGACGCCCGAACCCTCATCACCGAGCACATAGCCAATCCCTTGCCGCGTGGGGAGCACTTCCTCCCCATCGAAAAAGCTCACGTCAGAGCCGGTACCTAATGTTGCGATGTATCCTTTTCTATTGCCACACGTGGCGTATGCCGCGCCGACCAAATCGGTTTCTACCGAAATGAATGCATTGGTAAATAGCTGGGATAATGCATTGGAGACCATTTCGCGCCTATCCGGGCTCGTGCAACCCGAGCCAAAAAAATAAACCTCCGTAACCTGCTCCGCATGGGGAAGGATCTCATTCGCGTTCTGGATAATCTTCGCGATATCCTTTTCGTTCACGAAAAAGGGATTCAACCCCTTCGTTGTAAATGCCAACCGCTTTCCATCGGGAAGTGCCAGCATCCAATCCGATTGTGACGAACCGCTATCTGCTACCAATATCATTGAATCACTTTATTAGTTTACTTGGGGGTATCAAATTTAGCTAAAGCTGGATTGATATGCAACTATAATTGCGTAAAATAAGAACCCTCATTCCGCTTCCAATACGCCTGCTATCTGTTTCAACGTTATTTCGGCCAGTTTCGCTTGGTACTGTGCACCGCTATAGCGGGTACTGGCATCCACGAAATTACGTTGTGCTTCACGGAACTCTACCGGGGCAATGCTGCCCAGCTTGAATTTCTCCAGCGTAATATCCATATTCTCTCTGGCAATATCCTTGTTCCGTTCCTCCAACCTTACTAACTCCAGATTCATCAGATATGTTTGGTATGCCGCCGACAATTGGGCACCGATATTCCCTTCGACTCTATCCACCTCGATGGCTGCGGCATCCAATAGCAACTCGGCATTCCGCTCATTCCTACGTTGCATAAATCCATTGAATATATTCATCGAGGCAGAAATCCCATAGTTGAGCCCGTTGTTTCGCGATTGGGTGGAAAAGCCCAATTCCGCTGCAGACCGCGAACGTGTATAGGCCGAAGAAACACTCACTACCGGGTACCGCTCGCCTTTGACGCGCTTCAATTCCAGCTGGCTGATCCGATGGTTTACCAATGCAGACTGCAGGGAGGGGTTCAATTGTTTCGCCTGTGCGGCCAATGTCTCGTAGTGCAGGTCGTTAGCGATCAAGATGGTGTCGGCAACCCTGAAGTCGGTCGTTACATCACGTGCAAGCAACTCGTTCAGTCGAATTTGGGTGGTCCGGTAAAGGTCGCGCTGCCGCAATAAGTTGGTGGTATCCGTATTCAGATCGACACTGGCGGCCAGTACCTCCAGCTTAGAGGCCCGGCCAATCTGGTACCTGTTTTCTGCTGTTTGGTGCCGAAAGGCCGACAGTTCCAACGCGGTCCGTGTGGCTTTAATAAGCTGCTGTTGCTGCACGAGGTCAAAATACCCGCTCACTACTTCGTACACGGTTGAGAGGATCGCGGCTTTCAGGTTTGCTTCGCCCAGGGCCTTCAGTGCCTTAAGCTGATCGTACCGGGTAAACATCTGGAGGCCATCGAAAATCGTCCAATCCAAGCTCACGCCATAAGCCATCGATCGGCTCCGCGCGCCACGTAGTGCACGGGTTTCTCCACTCAGCAGCGTTTGCGTAGTATTTTGGATGCTTGCCGCCGCAGACACATCGCCACTTACCGACGGTAGCATCCCCGCATTGCCTACATGCACATTGTTCGTGGCCACGTCGGCATCTTTCGCTACCAACCGGATGTCATAATTATTCTCCAGCGCAATCGCCACCGCTTCTTCCATGGTGAGCACCGGCTGACCTACCCCCACAAAGGGAATAAAAAACAAGACAACAACAATCAATCGTTTCATCTAACTATTTTTCTTTTATCGGCCGATGAGAGCTCGAAGTAAATAATGATTGCCTTGTGTGTCAATATTATTTACCTCTCGGTTCATAACGAATGTTCACCGGCCATTACTTCCTCTACGCGTTTCGCTTCTTCCAAATCGGCATTGGGCTTATATTCGCGCGACCACATCGCATACACCGCCGGGATGATGTATAAGGTAAGTATCAGCGAAAACATCGTGCCGCCTACGATGACCACCCCCATTCCGATGCGACTCGTGGCGGCCGCCCCGAACGCCATGGCGATGGGTAATGCCCCCAGTGAAATGGCCAAGCTGGTCATGAGGATGGGGCGAAGCCGAGCCTCAGCGGCTTCGACAATGGCCTGCCGAACAGGCTTACCCCGTTCCTTGAGCTGGTTTGCAAATTCAACGATAAGGATGCCGTTTTTAGTCACCAGCCCGATGAGCATCACGGTGCCGATCTGGCTAAAAATATTCCACGATTGCCCCGTAAGCCAAAGAGACAGCATTGCTCCCGCTACGGCCATGGGTACGGTAAGGATAATGATCACTGGATCGAGAAAGCTCTCAAACTGGGCGGCAAGGATCAAGTATACCAACAATAGCGCCAACCCAAAAGCAAATAGGGCATTTGAACTACTTTCCTGAAAATCGCGGGATTCGCCGCTTAAGTCGGTAGAAAAACTATCGTCGAGCACCTCATCCGCAATGCGGTCCATCGCATTGATGCCATCCTCGATGGTTTGTCCGCGGGCCAGCGATGCTGAGACTGTGGCCGACATAAATCGGTTGTTGTGGTATAACTGCGGGGGGCTACTTTGTTCAACCATATCCACCAGGTTATCCAGCTGGATCAGCTCGCCCGTACTGCTACGCACGAAAATGGTAGCCAAATCGAGCGGCGAGCTCCGATCTTGATCAGCGAACTGCCCAATTACCTGGTACTGCTTGCCATTCATCAAAAAGTATGCAAACCGCTGCCCACTCAGCGAAAGTTGCAAGGTTTGCGCAACATCCAGTACGGAAACACCCAGACTTTGCGCTTTGTCCCTGTCAATGCTCACATTCAGTTCCGGGCGATTAAACTTGAGGTTGACATCCACGTTGGCAAAGGTCCGATCCGCCACGGCACGATCCATGAACTCGGGGATTTTCTCTTCCAGCTTCGCGAAATTTGGGGCTTGGATGATGTATTGGATGGGCATCCCCCCTCTCCTTCCTACCGATATGGTAGGTTGCTGGGAAATAAATGTACGCGCTTCGGTGTATCGGCCAGTTTGCCTTGACAGCACTTCGGCAATCTCATCCTGCGAGCGCTCGCGTTCTTCCGGCGGCACCAAGCCTATCCGCATCATGCCGGTATTGGCCGAGCCAGATCCTCCCCAGGAGGGCGACGTATTGACCATATTGACCTTTTTCTCCGGAACGGAGTCGTTTACCAGCTGGATAAGTTCCAGCATGAACCGATCCATGTACTCAAAGGTGCTCCCTTCAGGGCCAGTAATGCTCGCCCGCAACAAGCTACGGTCTTCATAGGGGGCTGTCTCTTTACGCAAATGCACCCAAAACCAAGCAATCAAGGCGAAACAAACCGCCAAAATCGGAAAGCTCACCCATTTGGCACGCATGAACCGCCGCAACGAGTGGGCATAGCCTTTCGTCATCTTAACAAAATAGGGCTCTGTAACCGTGTAAAACCACGAATGCTTCGCCCCCCGGCGCATGAGATACGCATTGAGCATGGGTGTAAGGGATAACGACACAAACGCCGAAATCAATACGGCAGCGGCAATAACCACCCCAAATTCCCGGAATAGCCGCCCCACAAAACCCTCCATAAACATAACCGGTAAAAACACGGCGGCCAGCGTTACCGAGATGGAGATGACGGCAAAGAAAATCTCATTTGCCCCTTTTATGGCCGCCATAATCGGCGACATGCCTTCCTCCACTTTCTTATAGATATTTTCCGTTACCACAATCCCATCGTCAACCACCAATCCCGTAGCCAACACGATCGCAAGCAATGTCAGCACATTGACCGAAAAGCCAAACAAGTACATCACGAAAAATGTAGCAATCAGCGATACGGGTATGTCAATCAACGGCCGGAACGCAATGGCCCAATCGCGGAAGAAAAGGAAAATAATCAGAATCACAAGTATCAGCGCAATGACGATGGTCTCGGCAACCTCGATGACCGATCGTTTGATGAACAGCGTATTGTCTATCGCAACATCCATCACTATGTCAGACGGAACTTCATTTTTGAGTTGGTCGAGCCGGTCGTAAAACGCATTGGCGATATCGATGTAATTGGTTCCGGGTTGGGGAATGATCGCCATGGCCGCCATAATCGATTTGGATTCCCGGAACTCGCTTTCCAGATTTTCCGGGCCCAGCACAGCGGTGCCGATGTCGCCAAACCGGATAATCCGATCACCTTCCGACCGGATTATCAAATCATTAAACTCCTCTTCGGTGGTGAGGTTGCCCACGGTTTTTATTGCCAATTCGGTATTCTCTCCCATGATCTTGCCCGATGGCAATTCTACATTCTGGCGGGTTAGCGCATTGCGTACATCCAATGGCGTAAGCCCGTATGCCGAAAGCCGCATCGGATCGATCCACAGCCGCATCGCATAACGCTTTTCACCCCAAATCTGTACGGAACTCACCCCCGGCAGGGTCTGTAGCCGCTGGGCAATCACATTATCGGCAATTTCACCGAGCTCAAGGGGCGACCGCGAATCGCTTTGCACCGTCATCACAATAATCGGATCGGAATCGGCATCGGCCTTTGACACTACCGGCGGTGCGTCGATATCCTGCGGCAGGCTGCGCATCGCCTGCGAAACCTTATCACGTACGTCATTGGCGGCCTCTTCCAAATCTTTGCTCAACACAAATTCGATGTTGATCCGGCTCGACCCTTGGCTGCTGGATGACGATATGTTACGGATTCCATCGATTTGGTTAATCGAACGCTCCAACGGCTCCGTAATCTGCGATTCGATGATGTCGGGGTTGGCCCCGGCATAATTGGTACGTACGGATACGATGGGCGGATCAATGGACGGAAACTCCCTGACACCCAGAAATGTGTACCCGATTATGCCAAATAGAATAAGCATCAGGTTCATCACGATGGTGAGAACCGGCCTTTTTATACTGGTAGTGGAGAGACTCATGCGATTGTCATTTAGTCCTATTCATCAACCTTCACCGTGACTGCCATTCCATCGGTAAGCGACATGATGCCCGAGGTCAGCACCGTATCGCCCATAGCTACACCGCTGGTAACCAACACATCCGTTCGGGTCCGATTTTCCGCTTCCACCGGGGTGGCCGTCGCCTTGCCATCTTTCAATAAGAACACCTGTTTGCCGTTTTGCACCGGGATAACAGCTTCGGTCGGAACGAGCACTGCATTTTCCGTGTGGTCCAGTGCCAGTTCGATGCGGGCAAAGGCACCGGGAAACAACCGGCCTTCCGGATTGTCTGCAACGGCGCGGATACTGATGGTCCGTGTTGCCGCATCCACACCGGGCTCGATCGCGTAAATTTCTGCGTGGTACCGCGCTTCCGATCCGCTGACACCGAAGGTCAGCCCCTGCCCTACTTCAATCTGTCCGCTGTACTTTTCGGGTACCGAGAACAATATCTTGACCGGATCGATACTCAACAAGTTGGCTACCACCGTGGATGGCGTGAGGTATTCGCCTTCGGAAATCGAACGGAGGCCAATCTTACCACCGAACGGTGCACGAACGGTAGTTTTGGCTATCTGTGCATGGATAAGCTCGGTTTGGGCTTTGGCCGATTCATAATCGGCATGTGCTACGTCATACTCCTGTTGGCTGATGGCTTCCTTTTCCAAAAGGAGCCGCGCCCGCTTTTCGTTATCTTCCGCCAGTTTCTCACTGCTCTGGGCCTGGATGAGGCGGGCCTGCAATTCCGAATCGTCGATACGCAGCAGCACCTGGCCTTTTTGCACGGCGGACCCTTCACGGAACGACAACGCCCTCACGATGCCCGATACTTCACTGCGGACTTGAACCTGCTCATTCGGCTCAATCGAGCCCGACAGTGTAATGGTGTTCGAAAATGCCCGGGGCGCCACCACAATAGCATTCACTTCCATCGTTCCCGAACGTTGATTTTGTTCCGGCGCGGCAACCTTGGGTTTCGTATCACGCGTGAGCCAATAACTCACAAACGCCACAGCAACGACGGCTATCGCAATATATAGGTATTTTTTGTTCATTCTAGTATTTGAAAACCAGGCGCTGGCCCATGCCCGCAACCTCAAAAGATATAAATATACGGTCTTTTGCCAGCCAAAACTACTCGAATCCCCAAGTATTTCGTAGCTGTATCACTTTTTTTACCTGGAAACTACACCCATATATCTAATACCAACACGCCCAGCAGCCCCACCACAGACACAATACTCTCCATAAGCGACCACGATACGATCGTATCGCGGATGCTGAGGCCAAAATACTCTTTAAACATCCAAAACCCGGTATCGTTGACATGGGAAAACATCAGCGAGCCCGCACCCGTGGCCAGCACCATCAATTCGGCGTTGGTATCGGTGGTACCGATCAACGGCAATGCAATGCCTGCGGCCATGAGCCCCGCTACGGTCGCAGAGCCCAGCGCCACCCGGATGATGGCCGCAATGACCCACACCAAGACCAACGGCGAAAGCGAAAGTGCCCCAGCCCATGCGGCAATGTGGTCGCCTACGCCGCTATCAACCAGCACCTGTTTGAATGAGCCCGCAGCCCCGATGATAAGCAGGATCATGACGATACTGCGTGCGGATTCTTCCACGCTATCCATCACTTCTTTCATGGTCCGCCCGCGCGCTAGACCCATGGTAAAAACCGCTACAAATACGGCTATCAGTAAGGCGATAACCGGGTTGCCCACAAAGGATACGACACCCATGATGGCCGAATCGGCCGGCAAAGCGAGCGACAATAAAGACGCCAGCGCAATGAGCAATACAGGAAATAATCCGGTGAATAAACTAACAAAAAAACCAGGAGGTCTGGACATGGGGGGTGTTGCCAGCTCCATAAACTGTGCCGGGGGACTGGGGTGTATGCCTTTTAACATGCGTGAAAGGACCACGCCACCCAACACGACGGCCGGGATGGCAACAGCGATTCCATAAATCAATGTGAGGCCCATATCTGCCTGGTACAACGTACCAATAGCCGTAGGCCCGGGGTGCGGAGGCAGGTATCCGTGCGTTACCGATAGCGAGGCCAACATGGGCAACCCCACATAAATAAGCGGCAGGCCCGTTTGTGCCGCTATCGCGAAAATAAAAGGCACCAAAATTACGAAACCTACGTTATAAAACATGGGAATGCCCACGGCAAACCCGATAACAACCATTGCCCATTGTATATTCCGAAGACCGAAGGCATCCACCAGCCGGGTTGATATCTGTTGTACGCCACCCCCATCGGCAATCAACTTACCGAGCATGACGCCGAAGCCCAGGATCATCGTTAACGACCCCAGTGTGCTACCCATCCCCTTCTCGATGGAAACAACCACACCAGAGGCCGGCATGCCCAATGCAACCCCCACCACCAGCGATGTGATGACGAGTGAAAAAAAAGCACTCAATTTAAAAACGATTACCAGCAGCAATAACAACAATACACTGCCCGCTACAATAACAATTGGCACCATAATTCAACGATATATAATTAGTTAAAATTCATCTTTCAGCCGGACATACAACCGTTCGAACAATTCAAAATTCTCCATATAACGGCGATGGGCAACGGCGTCGGGTTCGTACGTGGTTTTGGCCGATGGGTTATCGGCAACGTCAAACCCGGTAGCCTTCCCCAATGCATGAAGCGCCACGAGATAGGCCCCCTTTGCCGCATCCTGCACACTCTCTTCCGATACCACCACGCGCTTATTGAAAACATCGGCCAATAGCTGTACCCAAAAAGGGGCTTGCGCAAACCCACCGTTGGCATGGACAATCCGGATAGGGCCCGCAAGTTCTTCGAGTACCTTTCCTACACTGTACAACCCATATATAATACCTTCCAGCACGGCCCTCGTAAAGTGCGCTTTGGTGTGGTGCAGCTGTACACCGAAAAAAAGCCCTTTTGCATTCGCATTCCAATGCGGTGCCCGTTCACCAGCAAGATAGGGCAAGAACAGCAAGCCGTCGGCACCGGGCGGGGTGGCCGAAGCCTCAGCGATGAGCGATCGATATGCTTCCGTACGCGATGCCCCTTCCGGACCGAAGTTGTCCAGGTACCACCGAAACACCACACCGCCGCTATTCACGGCCCCGCCCATTACAAATAGCCGCCTGGTGAGCACATAGCAAAACGTACGCGCTTTGTTGTCGGTCTGCGGCGTTTCGACCACCATCCGTATCGCTCCACTGGTACCGATACTCACCGCCGCGTCGCCGGGGTTCACAGCACCTGCGCCCAGGTTGGCCAAGCAACCATCGCTGCCGCCCACCACAAATGACGTATCTGCCGCTATGCCCATTTCGTTGGCCAGCCGGTCAGTCAGGCCCGATACAATGTGAGTAATCGGCACGGGTTCAGAAAGCTGTGCCGCCGAAATACCGGCCAATTCGAGCGCCGGGCTATACCATTGGAACGTGTGGATGTCAAATAGTCCCGTGGCCGATGCGATAGACTCGTCCACGATGTAGCGGCCAAATAACCGCTGGAAAACGTACTCCTTTATGGAAATAAATTTCCTAGCCGCCTTGAATACTTCCGGCATGTGCTTCCGCAGCCAACCTAGTTTGGCAAGCGGTGACATGGGGTGGATGGGGGTTCCCGTTTTCGAATAGGTATCAAGCCCCGCGGACGTACGTTTGAGGGCCGCGGCAAACGGTTCACTGCGCGTATCGGCCCAAGTAATACAGTGGGTTAGCGGCTGGTGGTTCGCATCCATGGCAATCAGTCCGTGCATGGCACTACTGAACCCGATGGCAACGTGCCGGATGTCGGCTTCCTTCTGTTTGGCTTTACTAACCACGCCTTTAATCGCTTTGGTTACCGCTCCAAACAACACTGCCGGATCCTGTTCAAACCATCCCGGTTGGGGGTTCGACAATTCGTAATCGACCTGTTCGTGTGCCAGCACACTTCCTGACGTGCGGAAGGCCACGGCCTTGGTCGCTGAAGTTCCGATGTCTACACCGATAATGATGTCCATTGATGGGGAGGGTAGTTACCTAGCAAACATAGATAAATTGCAGCGGAAATGCATATACCCAACCAACTTTTACATTTTTTCGCTAACATTGCATCATTCATTATCAACTAAAAAGTATGTTGAAGCTCGGTTGCCTTCTGGTTGCCTTGGTTACGGCCCTGGTTGTGCGTGCACAAGAAACAGGCGATATAGACCATTTCATAGTGAGGGAAAACCTGATTAAGAATGGCAAGCTAGCCGTTATCGCCACGGACGCGGAGGAGCATCCGAACGAGGCCATTTCGGGCACCTATCAGTTTGTCATCAATGGTTTTAAGCAGGAATTGCAGTTCCGCGATGGTGTCGCCGTGACCCAGCACCCCATTGAAACGTCGGCCTTCGTTTTCATCAAACACCGCAACCAGCAGGGTTCGCATGGCAGACTCTACTATGTGCTGAAACGCGATCAAGGTCTTAATCCTATCGCTATCAATTGGTATTTCCTTATCATCATCCCAGCGATTATCCTCCTTATCGCCTACCTCTTCAAACGGATCATGGTGTTGGCAATGGTGGTGTTGATTGGCTTGTTTATCTATAATTATAGTAAAGGGTTGGATTTAGAGAATATCTTTGAAACGATTGCGCACGGGATTAAGTCGTTAGTCATTTAATCATAAGTCATTTAGTCATAAGTCGTTAGTCATAAGTCATAAGCACTTTGGACTAAAAAAGACTTACGACTAAAAAAGACTTACGACTAAAATCAAAACGGCATCCCGATCCCGAAATTATACTGCATGAAATTGTACCGGTCGGGAGCATTGGTAAGGCGATATTGTTCTTTAAACACCCGGCTATTGAAAAATTCCGAGATTACCCATTGCCGTGCCCCACTAAACTGCGGGTCGCGCACCTTTATCCCCGCGTCCAGCCGGATAACAAAATAATCCAGGTCAAACCGTAGGCCCGCGCCGGCACCAATGGCAAGCTGCCTGAGAAAGCGGTCGAACTTAAATTCGCCCCCCGGGTTCAATTCATTTTCATTGATCCGCCAAATATTACCGAAATCGGCAAAGGTTGCAGCTTTCAGTTTGGCACCAAAAATATCGTTTACCACCTTAAATCGATATTCCACGTTTCCTTCGAGCTTAATCTCGCCCAATTGGTCAAGGTTGCGGAAATTGAGGCGAAGGCTCGGATCAAGCACCTCTCGGTTATAGTTGCCCGGTCCCAGGGTACGCGCCTGCCATGCTCTTATACCATTCATACCTCCGCCAAAGAAACTTTTCTCGAAAATCAGCAGGCTCGAGTTGTTGCCATAAGGGATGGCGACCCCCGGATTGAGCCGCACAACAAGTTGCCTATCGCCACCCAGGTAGCGATAATACCGAATATCCGTTTCCACCTTTGCATACTGCAGGTAGGGCACCCCCATGATTTCCTTCTCACCGTCTACATTTTGTTTGAAATCGATTACCTTCCCCGCCAGTCCCAGCAGATTACCACTCAAGTCCAAGGCGCCGCGGAAGTAGAGAAAACTTTCGAGCCTCGAAAGCCGGATGGCATTTACGGTATAAGCATACTGCGAGCCCAACCCAAAATAAGCCCTGTTGTTGCTACGCACATAAAGCAAAAAACCCTGGTCAATCAGCCGCTGGGCAAATTCACCGGCTAGCCGGCCATAGCGATATTCGAGCACCACGGGGGTCAAATTATGTTGTTTGTACCGGGTGTCAAACCAATTATACGATAGCGTGCCGCTGAAATACCGATTTGAATAGGTCTGGAATTGATCGAATGCCTGTACGTTTAATGAAAACACCGTCCGTGGCAATCCGCTCCTACCAACAGGGGGCACAGCGAATGGTGTAATCAACCGGGGCACGGTAATGTTTACGCCCACTTGGAAATCGTTGTTGAATACCCTGTCGAGCAGACCACCGGGTAACCGTGAGTCAAACAACACACCGTAGCGCAACTTCACTTCCAGTTGCTCCAACCCGCCGAAAAGGTTACGGTGGGTAAAGGTATTTCCCATGTTGAAACCGCTCATACCGGCATTGAACGTATACTCGCCTTCTATCTGGTTGCCCATGTAGGGTCTTGGTACCAGCTCGTAGTGTACGTTCAGCCGATTAGAATCTATCTTTTCATAATTGATTTTCACATTGCGGAAGCCATTCAGTTCATAGAGGCGATCGTAGGTAAGGTTTTCCGAATTGGCATTGTAGGTATCTCCCTGCCGATGGAACAGATACCGCGCAATAGGGGCGGGTCTGAAGCGGCCGGTATAGTCCTTAAAAGCGATCTGCCCCTCCAATCGGGCCTCGCCGGGTACTGTTTGGTTAAGGTGCTGCCGATCATGCCGCACGACCACAAAACTGCTGTCGATGTAAAATTTGGCGTGGTTAGCCCGTCCTTCAGGATTATCTACGATAAGCCGTACATCGGCTTGGTTGCGTTGAAGGGCGGAATCGACATCCACGCGCATATACTGCCGCAGGTAGTCGTAATACCCCCGTTGGCGCATCAACTGGTAAACCCGTTCGCGCTCGACCACCAGCGAATCCGCATCGTAGCGCACGCCGGGCTTGATAGGGCTCGATGCACTAAGCTGCTCGGTATACAGGCGCGCCAGTGCCGTATCGGCGATATCGACCCCCACGCCCCTAAGGGTAAACGGTTCGCCGGGAGCCACATGGAAATACAGGTGCGCGCGTTTACCCCGCCGTACGATCTTCTGGTTTACCGCAGCATTGAAATAACCCTTCGATGCCAGGTAGCGGCTGATCTGCTGGGTAGAGAAATCGACAAGGGCACTATCAAGGATATGCGGCGGCTCCCCCACGTTGCGGATATTCGTTGTCCGGTACTGCCCTTTTCGGGCATTTGCTAGGTTATATATAAACAGATTTATGTGCGAATTGGGACGTATTGCGGGTGGAATATATGCCTGGGCCTCTTCAGCAAACCGGGAGTCGATGCCATCAATTTCTACTTTGGTTACCAGTGCTTGGTCGGCCTCGAGCAAACGTGTGGAACGGCACGATGCAAATAATACCAGCAAAAGCATTATACTTGCATACGTAAAAAGACAATCCCGTTTAACCATTGACAATGCTTTCAAAACCGCAAATCCGTGCCGTTACGTCGCTTCAGCAAAAAAAATTCCGCCGGGAGCACGGGTTGTTCATTGTAGAAGGCGCAAAATCCGTCACGGAATTCCTCCGTTCCGACTATCGCGTCCAAACGATTTACCATACCGCCCAAGCGGCTGCAAAATTGCCTAAAATCCCGCAAAATATAAAATCGGTCGAAATCGATGAACAGGCGTTGCAACGCATCAGCGCCCTTAAGACCCCACAGGGCGTACTGGCATTGGTGGCCATACCCGATCATCTACCTCTAACCGGCGATATGCTGCGGAAAAATTTCCATTTGGTACTGGACGATATCCAGGATCCCGGCAACCTCGGCACCATCATCCGTACGGCCGATTGGTTCGGCCTCACGCGCGTAATCTGTTCGATGGGTTCCGTGGATGCCTACAATCCCAAAACCGTGCAAGCCACCATGGGGTCATTGGCACGCATGGAAGTACACTATACAGATATTGCCAAGCTCGTGGCCCATTCGCCGGTACCGGTTTTCGGCGCTGTACTTGACGGCAACCCCATCTACGACACGGATTTCGGTGTGCGGGGATTGGTGGTACTCGGTAATGAGGGTAATGGCATCGGCCCGGCGGTATTGCCACACATTACCCACCGCGTCACCATTCCGCGCGTTGGTCACGCCGAGTCGCTCAATGTGGCCATTTCAGCTGCGCTCTTCTGTGCCGAACTGGCGAGGGAGAAAGGCGGTGCGTAAATAAGCCTCCTATCAAAAAATATCGTATTTTCGAAGCAACTTTATCTAAGTACCGGCGATGGGCAAAACATATGCATTGGTAACGGGCGCGAGCCAAGGGTTGGGCAAAGCTTTTGCGCTGGAATTGGCTAAGCGCCAAATCAACATCATCCTGGTTAGTTTGCCAGGTGAGGGGCTTGATTTCGTAGCGGCACAAGTGGCCGAATTAGGCCAAGAGGCCTATTGCTATGAGACTGACCTCACGCAGAAAGCGAGCATTGTGGCGCTGGCCAATTGGGTCAACGAACGGTTCCCGCTATCGATCTTGGTCAACAACGCGGGCTGCGGCGGCACCCGGCGGTTTCAGGACGTCGACGTCGACTACCTCGACCGCATTATCCAGCTCAACGTCAAAGCCACCGCCCTGCTCACCCACCAATTGCTGCCCAATCTCATGAAAAGCGATCAGGCTTATGTGCTTAATGTGGGCAGCGTAGCTGCATACAGCCCTATTGGGTTCAAAACCGTGTACCCGGCGTCTAAGGCCTTTGTACACAGCCTCAGCCGCGGCCTTTACCAAGAGTTTGCCGATAGCAATGTATTTTTCAGTGTGGTCAATCCCGGTCCCATGATGACAAACGCCGATTCATCAGCCCGCCTGCAGCAGCAGGGCTTTTTTGCCACCATGGGTTTGCTCACCCCCGAAGAGGTCGCCGCCATAGCCATTCGGCAGCTTTTCAAACGGGATACACTGATCATGCTCAACTGGGTAAATAAACTGACATGGATGGTCATGAAATTCCTTCCTATCTACATCCGGCTTCCGCTACTTACCAGGGCGATGAAAAAGGAGGTTAAAGGCGTATGAAGGTATTGGTTACCGGTGCAAATGGCCTGCTCGCCACCAATACCATACTCATCCTACTATCCCGCGGTTACGAAGTGCGAGGGCTTATCCGCGACACCCGCAAATTTCTCCTGCCCGTCCATGACCGCCTGGAGTTGGCCGTCGGCGACATCACCGATGCCGTATCGTTGGATCAGGCCGTGACCGGCTGCGATTATATCATTCATTGCGCCGCTACGACAGACCAACGCCTACTCCGTTACGATGACTATCACCGCATCAATGTACAGGGCACCGAGAACATCATTCAGGCCGCGATTAAGCACCGTGTCAAAAAAATCGTCTACGTGGGCACGGCCAATACCTTCGGGTACGGCACCTTGGAAGCACCGGGTAACGAAGCCCTCCCCCCAAGCGCGCCTTTTGCCGATGCGTGGTACGCCAAAAGCAAGCTCGAAGGGCAACGCCGCATACTCGCCGCTGCCGATAAAATCGTCACTACCATCGTGAGCCCCACCTTCATGATCGGGCCGTATGATGGGAAACCCAGCTCAGGCACCATCATCCGCATGGGTTATGGCAAGCGGGTGGTTTTCCACCCACCGGGTGGAAAAAACTTTGTCAACGCCCAAGATGCAGCCAATGGCGTGGTGGACGCTTTGGAGAAAGGCCAGCATAAGGAAGCTTACTTGTTGGCGGGCGAAAATCTCACCTATCGGGCATTTTTCCAAAAGCTAAGTGCGCAAACCGGACAGCAGACGCTACTGGTGCGCGTCCCTCCCCTATTACTGCGCATGGCCGGGTACCTCGGCGACCTGCTCCGCTGGCTTGGTGTCCATACCGCCCTGTCAAGCGTAAACATGAAAATTCTGTGTGTCAATAACTATTATACCAATAAGAAAGCAAAAGCGGAGTTGGGCACGGCGTTCACTCCTATCGAAAACGGTATTGATGCCGCGATTTCCTGGTTTAAGAGTCACCGATTATTGTAAATTTGGTATACCCTTTGCATAATAACGGGTATGAAACAGAAACAACATACAAATCGAGCGCTTTTTTTCGCCGTTATGGTGATGGCATTTACACCGGGTGTCTATGCCCAACAGCGCGCTACTGAAATCAATCCAAAAAACTCCTGGATAAAGGCCGGCATCAATGTAGGCCTGCCAATTGCCGATCAGGCCGACCAAAGCAGCTTTGCACTTGGGGCCGATATCAAGGGGCAGCTCATGTCTACGCCCAATTGGGGGCTCGGCCTCGCATCTGGCTATACGCACTACTTCCCAAAAGAGGGGCACGAAAACTTCGGGTCGGTGCCGGTTGGCATCTTTGCCCGTTATTACCCGGCCAGCCAAGGGTTTTTCGTCGGCACCGACGTGGGCTACAGTTTCCAGACGGGGAGCGACCTCAATGGCAACGGCGGCATGTATGTACGGCCGCAGATCGGTTACCACAATCGGTTGTGGAACATTTTCGGGTTCTACAACGGCATTTTCCGGAAAGATGAAAACGGTGGTAATCTGCAGCAGGTAGGTATCGGGACCACTTTTAATATCATGTTCGATTAACACCCGTTTATTATACGACAACAGGCCCTGTCATGGCGATGGCAGGGCCTTTTTCTTTGCCCCCCACGAAAAAACCTTATCGCTTTCATCTGTTTATTTTTTGTTTTCCATTTGTCAGATGGAGCCTTTGATGATCAAAATAACCGAAGCGAAAGCGAAGCTCATTGACACCTATTAATTTTGAATACTTGTCAATAATCATTGCCCTGTGTGCTTAATGATTATTTTAATCAAGTCGGGTTCGTTGCACTTTCAATAGCTTTTTTACAAAGCATGCACGCACAAAGCCTGAAAATTATTTGTAATTAGTCTTAATAACTCATAAGTTTGCCCCTTTATTTATATAGAGTCTAAATAAATGGATAGACGGGTTCTTTTTTCGCTGTGTGTATTAGCCATCCCCGGCGTCTCTCTCGCGCAAGTAACCAGCACCGCCTGGGATTCCCTGCGAACAAAGGCGTTGGAAGAAGTGGTCGTAACTGGCCAGTATGAGCCGCAGTCTATCAAAAACTCGGTTTATCGGGTGCGCACCATCAGCAATGAGCAAATCCGTTTGCGGGCGTCGACTTCTGTAGAGAACATCCTGAACACCCAGTTGGGTATGCGGTTTTCGAACGACTTAACGCTGGGCGAATCCGACATCCAGCTCATGGGGATGTCGGGACAAAATGTAAAAGTGCTGGTAGATGGGATACCACTGATAGACCGTGGTGCGACCAAACAAAGCCTCAGTCAGATCGATGTAAACAACATCGATCGTATTGAAGTGGTTGAGGGCCCGATGTCCGTTACTTATGGTACCGATGCATTGGCGGGCGTAATCAATATTATCACCCAAAAAGGACCGGCCGACGACAACTTGCTGATTACAGCCCGTATCCAGGAAGAAAGTGCCGGCAGTGAATACCGTGCCTTTTATGACGAAGGTACCCACAATGGCAACTTGGCCGTCAACTGGCAACATCACGGCTGGCTGGTAAAAGCGTCGGGAAGCCGCAACAATTTCGGGGGTTGGCAGGGCCTCAGTAGTGGCCGTACATTAGATTGGAATCCAAAAGACCAATGGCTCGCATCGGGCACACTCGGCTACCGTAACGGCTCGATAGATACGTGGTACCGGTTGGATTTCCTGGATGAGGATATATATACGCCGGGTTCCATGAATCCAAACACGGGTGTGGCGGTAGACAAAAATTACCTTTCCGGCCGATATACCCATACACTGCAAGCCCAGTGGGGCGTCAGCGAGCGGCTCAGTTTCTCGGGGTCCGCTTCCTATCAGGATTACGAACGGCGCACGCGGACCGTCCGCCACGATTTCCGCACGGGTACATCCGAGCTCACCACGGGCTCCGGCGAGCAGGATACGGCGGGATTTACGTCGGCTATGTTCCGCGGCACGCTGCAATACCGGTTATCCGACATGGTTTCTTTGCAACCGGGTATCGAAATCAGCAGCAACAGTGGTACGGGCCAACGTATCGTTGGCCATCCATCTATCAATGACTACGCTTTTTTCCTGTCGTCCGAAATCAAACCCACGGCTTGGATGAATATAAGGCCAGGCCTGCGTTTCATCAAAAATTCGGTATACGATGCGCCGCCGGTCATCCCCTCGCTCAATACGAAATTCAAGTTAAGCCCCTCGGTTGATGTCCGCGCCGCTTACGCTCGGGGATTCCGTTCGCCGGCATTACGCGAACTCTATTTTACGTTCTATGATGCCAACCATTCCATTTCGGGCAATGAAAACCTGAAAGCCGAGTATTCCAACAGCTTCAATACGTACCTTACCTGGTATGGCGTAGACCTCGGTGTCTGGCAACTCAGCAGCACCATTGGTGGCTTTTACAACGCGTTTAACAACCTGATTACCATCGGTCCCCACCCGGATAATCCGGCGGCAAACACCTACATCAATATCGATAAATTCCGTACTGCGGGGAGCACCTGGGAAAACACGCTATATTGGAAAAATGTCGAAGCACTGATTGGCTTTTCGTACATCGGCCGGTACAACCGCCTCTCCGCAACCGAAACGAACATTCCCGACATGGTATGGTCGCCCGAAGCAAACGCCAACATCATGTATTACATCCCGAAATGGGGTGCCGGGGTGAGTCTCTTTTACAAGTTCAACGGTAAACGGCCGGATTACGAAGCGGTAACGCAGACTGACGGTACCATCGCACCACGCCGAACCGAGATTAACGCGTATCACAATGCCGATATCAGCATCAATAAAAACATCACGCGGTATGTCACGATCGTAGGCGGCGTGCGCAACCTGTTCGATGTAACCCGTATCGAAAGCACTTCGCTCGTAGGCGATGGCAGTGCACACAGCGCGGCAGTCAGTTCGTTGCCCGTAAGCTATGGGCGTTCGTTCTTTCTCGGGCTGAACCTCCAATGGTCAAAAAACAAAACACGATAAAAACACAGCGTTTAATTCACAGAAATCCGAACAAAAATGAAAACAAAACACCACACATTAGCATACCTTAGCCTAGCTTTGGGTGTTGCCCTTGTAAGCATGTCGTGCACGCGCGACAATGATCCCGATCCGGTTATCCCGCCTTCGGAGGGAACGGAAATGACACTCAATGGAGGCGAAGGCGGTTCAAGTGCTGAAAACTCCGTATATGTCGACTTAAGCGCTGAGCAACAATCTGCCGTAAAACGAGATAGTTGGAACCTAGGCTTTTACTCAGGCAGCCAGTTCCGCGTTATCCTGAATAGTACTAACGGTTCGTCAGCCATCGCGGTTGATAAAACAGATATTAACGCGGTTTCTGCCAGTGACATTAACATCGATGATTTGGCGATACCTTTGGGACAGCCCGGTGCATTCGATAATATCGATGATGTGACAGGGGACCTCTCCAAAACAGTGATTGCAGAAATCGCTGCGTCCGAGGCCGAAAACAAAGTTTATGTCATTAACCCCAAGGGCGGAAGCCATAGTGATGCGCTTTTGGAAGAAAACCTTTACAAGGTGCGAATATTAAGGTCAGGGAATGACTACACACTACAATATGCCAAACTAAGCGCCTCTACTTTTGAAACGTTGACCATACAAAAGGACACAGATTATAACTTCAAATACGTTTCCTTTGCGACCGGTCCGGCAACGGTGGAGCCGTCTAAAGCGGATTGGGACATCCAATGGACATGGAGTCTTTATTTCGGCGGAGCAGGTGAGACGGCCTACCCTTACGGCTTTTCAGATTTGGTTTTCGTCAACCACCTCGCTGGGGTGACGACCGCAGAGGTAATCGTTGAAGAAGACGGAAGCAGTACGGGAAAACCCACGTACGCCGATTTTTCGACGTCTGATATCAATAGCATTACGTTTAGTAACTCAAGAAACATAATCGGTTCCACATGGAGAGGAACGAGCCCTCCTAACGCAGTTGGCGCATTTACTGATCGTTATTACGTCATCAAGGATGCCGCAGGCAATGTATATAAATTACGTTTTAACGCGATGGGTGCTGGCGATGACGGCGGTCAACGGGGTTACCCCGAACTGGAGTACCAGCTTGTAAAACAAGGATAACATGATTAAAAACACATGCTTCTTTGGTCTTATTGGTTTGGTCATCTGCGCGCTCAGCTCGTGCAACGTTTCTACCACAGCTGAGTCGGGCGTTACCGATTCGACCAACATCGTATCGACCAACGGTACCCTGTCGGAAATATTGGTTGCGCTGGGGTTTGAAGACAACATCGTGGGCGTGGATGTGGCGAGCACCTACCCCGCCAGCCTGCAGCAGAAGCCTAAGATCGGGCACAATCGCGAAATTTCGGCCGAGGGCGTTTTGGCGTTGAATGCCGACCTGGCACTGGGCATCACCGGCATGGTGAAACCCGAAGTGGGTGAGCAGATTCGGGGGGCCGGTACCCGGCTCCTGCTTTTCGACCACGAGTATTCGGTAGATGGCGCCAAACAGCTTATCCGTGCCGTGGCCGATAGCCTGGGGCAGTCTGCCAAAGGCGACTCGTTGCTCACGGCCCTAAACAACGACCTGGCATTGGCCGATTCCATCGTTGCCCAATCGGAAGGAAAGCCCAAGGTACTGTTCATCTATGCGCGTGGAACAGGTACCATGATGGTAGCCGGCCAACGCACCCAGCTGGACGAGATGATCAAACTGGCCGGTGGCGAAAACGCCGTGTCGGGGTTTGAAGATTTCAAACCGCTCACCGCCGAGTCGCTGGTTGCCGCCAACCCGGATGTGATCCTCCTGTTCGATAGCGGTTTATCGAGCCTCGGTGGCATCGATGGCTTGCTGGAAGTTCAGGGAATCAGCCAGACCAATGCGGGTAAAAACCGCAATGTGGTCGAAATGGATGGGCAATTCCTCACCGGATTTGGTCCGCGTCTGGGCGATGCCATTCTGGAACTCGCCGAAAAAATCCATAAATAAGGCAGGTCGCAACGCGAAATGAAAAGCTACAGTCTCCTGCTTACCGCCCTCCTCTTGCTGCTGATCGCTGCTTGCATCCTATCCATTTGCGTGGGCGCGGTAAAAATCAGCGCATCGGAGTTCTGGTCGATTATTGCCTACCGCACCGGCATAAGCGACCAGATCGGTTTTGCCCCGCAGCAGGAAGCTGTTTTCCTCAACATCCGTTTACCCCGGGTACTACTCGGGGCGCTTGTTGGGGGTACGCTGGCCATTGCCGGTGCCGCGCTGCAGGGGCTGTTCCGCAACCCGCTGGCCGAACCGGGGCTCATCGGTATTTCATCGGGTGCATCGCTCTTTGCTGTTCTTGTGATTGTACTTGAACAACGGTATTTCAGCTTTCTAACGGCCACATTCGGCTATTACGCGTTAGCGATAGCGGCTTTTGTGGGTGCGTGCATCACCACTTTCTTGGTTTACCGCCTCGCCGTGGGAAACGGCAAGGCAGACATCACCACCCTGCTGCTGGCCGGTATCGCCATCAATGCACTGGCCGGCTCGTTTACCGGCCTACTCACCTATATGGCTACTGATGACCAGCTGCGCAACATTACGTTCTGGACGCTGGGCAGTCTCGGTGGCGCCAGCTGGCACACATTAGGCGGCATCTTGCCTTTCGTGGTGGTCTCGCTGGTCGTATTGCCTTTTTTTGCCAAGCCGCTGAATGCGTTGTCCCTGGGCGAGTCGCAGGCCGGACACATGGGCATCAACGTGGGGTTGATTAAAAGGCTCATCATCATTACGGCCACGTTGGGCGTAGGCGCATCCGTAGCGGTATCGGGCATGATCGGCTTTATTGGCCTGGTCATCCCACACATCCTCCGGATGGCCTTTTCTGCCGACCACCGTCTTGTTATACCAGGGTCTGCCCTACTGGGTGCAACCGTACTGGTACTTGCTGATGTGGTGGCGCGTACCATTTTTGCGCCGGCGGAGTTACCTATTGGCATATTGACAGCCATCATCGGTGCTCCGGCATTTATTTACATCATTTTGGTAGAGCGACGGAAAAGAGGAATACGTTAATAAGCAAAATGAGCGATTACGGGTTCTCGTCAGAAATCATTAATTTTATACCATAGTCCATAGATGGCGCCCAATGCTAATGCTTAGCGTCTAATATCATTGCAAATGATAACAGTTAACCATATTCACTATTCGGCAGGTCAGGCCAAGCTACTTGATGACGTAAGTTTCGACGTCCAGCCCGGTGAGCTGCTGGCCATCATCGGTGCAAACGGCGCCGGCAAAAGTACGTTACTCAAATTGCTTTGCAAGGAAATCCAGGTCTCCGCTGGCGAAATTCATATCCGCCAACAACCCATCGCCAGTTATAAGCTCAACCAACTCGCTAAGTTCCGCGCGGTATTGGCGCAGAGCAATACCTTATCCATATCCTTCAAGGTGCACGAGTTGATCATGATGGGGCGGTACCCGCATTTTGACAACAACCCGACCGATACCGATATCGATATTGTCCGAACGGTGATGGAAGAGACGGGCACCACAGCATTTGCCCACCGCGATTACAATACACTCTCCGGGGGCGAGCAGCAGCGGGTGCAACTGGCTCGGGTTATTGCCCAAATCTATGATCAACCACAGGGCCTGCTCTTTTTAGATGAACCGACCAACGGTCTGGATCTCCTCTATCAACAGCAAATCCTCGTACTGGCGCGAAACCTGGCCGATCGCGGTTATTGTGTGGTGAGCATCCTGCACGACATCAATTTCGCATCACGTTATGCCGATAAGGTGCTGATGCTCAAAAAAGGAAAACGCATCGCGTTTGGCAAGCCACACGAAGTGGTTACGTGCGACAATATCCACCGGGTTTTCAACATCCACGTACGGTTGATCAACGACGATGAGTTCAAGTGCCCACTCGTCATCCCGTCAATGATATTAGCTGAACAAACATAAAACTAAAAACAATATGGAACATACCACCTTATCACTTAAAGAACAATACGAAGCGTTCAAAGCCGAAAATCCCAAAACCCGTATCCGCGACGCGGCCAAACAGTTAGGGGTTTCGGAGGCCGAGCTCGTGGCCACGGGCAACCAGAACATCGCCCTTAAGTCCGAATTCCGGGAGATCCTCAAAGAAATCGGTTCGTTGGGTTATGTCATGGCGCTTACACGCAACGACCACGCCGTGCATGAACGCAAAGGCGTGTACACCAAAGCTACATTCCACGGCCATGTGGGCTTGGTGGCCAACCCCGACATCGATTTGCGCTTGTTTATGAACGCCTGGCATTTCGGTTTCGCCGTGCAGGAAGGCGACCGTCGCAGCCTCCAGTTCTTCGACAAGGACGGCGAAGCCGTACACAAGATTTACCTTACTGAACAAAGTGACACTGCGGCCTACGACGCCTTAATAGAAAAATACAAAGCTGAAGTACAAGGGCAAGCACTCCAAACCGCACCGATCGACAAGGCCATTAGCGAAACGCCCGATAGCGAGATCGATGTGGCCGGTTTTCAAGCGGCATGGCTGGCGCTGAAAGATACACACGCCTTCTTCGGCATGCTTCAGAAATTCGGCGTGGCCCGCCACCAGTCCATGCGTTTAGCACCCGAAGGGCACGCCACGCAGTTGTCTGTCGCATCGCTGAAACGCATCATAGAAGGTGCATCCGAGCGCGATTTGGATATTATGGTGTTTATCGGAAGCCGTGGCTGTATCCAGATCCATACGGGAAAAACGAAGAAATTACTACAGACAGGCCCTTGGTTCAACGTATTGGATCCGGAGTTCAACATGCACCTGCGCGAGGACGCCATCGCCGATGTGTGGCTGGTCAAAAAACCGACCGAAGACGGCATCGTAACCAGCCTTGAGGCATTTGACGCCGACGGCGACCTCATCGTCCAATTTTTCGGCAAACGCAAACCCCACATTCCCGAACGCGAAGATTGGCGGCAGGTTGTAGCAGATTACAGTGTCACCATTTAGTCGATATCATTAAATTATGTATTTATGAATCAGCCTCTTGCGGGCTGATTTTTATTTAATTTATAATCTTTCTAAATAATTTATATCTTTGAAGCAGTCACACGATTTATAAAGTCTATATATGGTTTGTTTATATAGTTGTTTAGTTTAGTTAGTAAAACCCCGCCGATGTGAATCGCCGGGGTTTTTTATTTGGTTTAAACGTCATAAATCCTACTTTTGTAGCCAACTATGGCTTCAAAAAATCAAGCGGGCATCCCCATCTCGATGTCGCTCAACGACACCCTCGATTCGGAAGGGATCAATTCATCAGCCCTACCGAACAAGACCCGAATCATCGTTATCGCCGCTTACGCGGTAGCCATCGCAGCGCTAATCAGCTTTATCGCTAAGTTTCTGGTACTGTTTATCAACATGATTACCAACCTATCGTTTTACGGTACGTTTTCCGTTCACGAAGGCACCCCTTGGGCTAACAATTTGGGTATATGGGTTATTGCTGTGCCAGCTATCGGGGGGGTGATGGTGGGTTTAATGGCCTTATATGGCTCCAAGGCCATCCGGGGCCACGGCATTCCGGAAGCCATGGAGCAGGTACTGACCAACCAAAGTAAAATCAGGCCTTCCATCACCTACTTGAAACCCATCTCATCAGCTATCGCCATCGGAACCGGCGGACCATTCGGTGCCGAAGGGCCCATCATTGCTACCGGTGGTGCGCTGGGGTCTACGTTGGGCCAGCTCCTCAAAATCTCACACTCCGAGCGCAAAATCTTGCTTGCCGCCGGTGCCACGGCGGGTATGACGGCCATATTCGGTAGCCCGGTCGCAGCCATTTTCCTCGCCATCGAGCTATTGCTTTTCGAATTCACCCCCAAGTCGCTTATTGCGGTATCGTTGGCGTGCATCACCGGTGCCGCAGGGCATCACTTCCTGTTCAGTGCCACGCCTGTTTTTGCGTTGGAGCATGTGATACCTACGGCATCCAATCCAGCTATCCTCAGTTATAGCGTCATTGGCATCGCTATCGGGTTTCTATCCATCGGCATCACCAGAGCGGTTTATTGGGTAGAAGATGCGTTTGAGCGCTTACCGCTCCACTGGATGTGGTGGCCGGCCATCGGTGGGCTTGCGGTAGGTATCGTTGGCTACTTTGCCCCGCGCACACTAGGTGTAGGCTATGAAAACATCACCGATCTGCTCAACAACAGTCTCCCCTTGGCCGTGGTATTGTCGTTGTGTCTGCTCAAGTTCCTATCGTGGGTCATCGCCCTCGGCAGCGGCACATCGGGCGGTACGCTGGCGCCATTGCTTACCATCGGGGCCGCCATTGGCTTATTATGCGGCCACGTATTGCTTACCCTCTTCCCTGCATGTGGCATCAGCCTTCCGCTGGCGGCGCTGGTAGGCATGTCTGCCATGTTTGCCGGTGCCTCCCGCGCCGTACTCACTTCCATCATCTTTGCGCTGGAGACCACGGGACAGTTCAATGCCATGCTACCGTTGCTGGGATCGTGCGTGGGCGCATACCTCGTGTCCTATTTGTTTATGGATACCACCATCATGACGGAGAAAATCACGCGGCGGGGTATCCACACCCCCGATTCGTACCAGCCCGACCAGCTTAACCAGCTAACCGTTGGTCAAGCCATCGAGCAGGCCGGAACGGTTATCGAGGGCGACAATACGATTGAAGAGCTGCGCAACTGGTCGACCGCGGAGGGGCTGGCCGAAAACTATTACATCGTGGTCGATTCGGATTACCAATACATCGGCATTGTGAGTTCATCCAGTATATTGGCCCACCATCAGGACCGTGGAAAGACCATCAAATCACTTATCAAAAGGCAACCGGCATACCTGCGAGCAACAAACAGCCTGAAAGAAGCCATCCGTAAGATGACGCAAGAGAATGTAGACGTATTGCCGGTACTTGCTGCCCGGGGCAGCACGGTAGTCGGGTTGCTGCATTACAAAAATATCCTGGCTGCCTACGATGCGGCCGACACGCTGAATGAGCAACGGGAAACCAACATTTCCATCATTCGGTCGAGCATGCGGATGCTTGTAAAGGGAAAGAAAATCTTGATTAGAAAACGCAATAGCTAGTAAGCTCCAAGCTAGAGCATCTGTGCGGAGAACCCCTCCAACAAGCGGCTATCTTTTTCAACGGGTTCAAAAAGCTGATCGATGCGAAATGCCAACGCACTATACACTTCCAAGTTGCTCTGCTTCTCGAAACCTATCGATGCCAGCACCTGCTGTTGGGTATTCAAGGTGCGGTTAAAAGCCACCCGGTATTTCTCATTGATGGGTTCCGAGGGCGGAAAGACCTGCGCCAGCGCGTCTACCTGTTTGCCATGCTTCCAAAATCGGTAGCAAACATGGGGGCCGGTGGCCAACCCGGTGCTTCCCACATAGCCGATCACCTGTCCCTGGCTCACCCGTTGGCCGCGTTTTACAGCGCGCTTGCTCATGTGCAGGTACTGCGTGGTATACACGTTATCGTGTTGTATTTTCACATAGTTGCCATTACCACTTCCGTAGCTTGATTCGGTCACCACACCCGCCGCCGTTGCCACGATGGGTGTGCCGTGTGGCGCTGCGAAGTCCGTACCCAAATGTGCCTTCCACCGGCGTTGCACAGGGTGGAACCGCCGCATGGTGTACCGCGATGAAATGCGGCTGTATTTCAATGGTGCCTTGAGGAATGTGCGCCGTAGGCTTTTCCCGTTCTCATCATAATAGGATCCGCGCTCGTCGTCGGCACCTTCAAAATAGAAAGCTTGGTATTCCTTGCCGTTGTGCCCGAATACCGCCGATTCGATCCGTCCCGGTCCAACAGGTTGGCCATCCACATACTTACGTTCGTACACCAGCTTAAACCAGTCGCCCTTATTGATGCGGTAAAAATTGACCGCCCATCCATAGATCTCCGCCAATTGTACAGCCAGGTCAGGGCTGGCACCATTTGCTTCCAATGTTTCGTAGAGCGAGCTTTGGATCACGCCTGCCACGGTTTCCAACTTTGTATCCACTGGCTTCTGCGCCTTGTATACCGAAATGCCGTCGCGCAAATCATACACCACATAATCAATCGGGTTGGGCTGGTACACAAAATAATGGGCCTTGCCCGCTTGGTCTTTGAAAACTGTATAACCATGTCCTGCAGCAATCTTCCGCACGTCAAACACTCCCTTTGACCTTTCGGCAGCAACCGATATGCTTGGCAGGTCTATCTGGTAGCGTTGCAGGATATCCGATAAGAACTCGTTACGCTTCACGGTTTCCTTTTCGATATCGAACCCATCGATGGCCAATCCAAACAGCAGCGCACTGTTATCGGCGGCGGTGGCAGACTCGGCCAAGGCCATCGGCTGCTCCGGAGTAGCATCAAAAGAAGAAAGGGAAATAAAACCGGCGCCCAAAACAATCACACCAAGCACAACAAGTGCAAGTACATTTTTTCTTGAGGTCATTTCTTATTACAGGTAGTTCGAATCTCCAAAAGTCAATTCTGAATATCGCTAAGTTAATCAGTAGCCGCCGCCACCACCACAAATCTGTCACACGCTGCGAAAGCGCAAGTAACGCATTTTTGTTTAAAAAGTTTTAATTTTTAACATTTTTTTACATTTTGAGCTGTCGCCGATATCGTTGATAGCGATTATTTTACCAACGAAAACCGATAAATACAGGTACTTGTGTAGCGATCGCCCGGCTCCAGCACGGTGGTTGGCCATTGCGGCTTATTGGGTGCGTCTGGAAAATGCTGGGTTTCCAGGCAAATTGCCGTTTGCTTGCCATAACGCGCATTCCCCTTTCCGGTACGGGAGCCATCAAGCATATTACCGGTATACACCTGCATACCCGGCTCGTCGGTATACACTTCCATCACAATGCCACTACCGGGTGCATACAGCCGGGCAGCCAATTCATCGATGCTTCCACCGGTGTTCAGCACGAAATTGTGGTCAATGCCGCTGGCCATCTGCAGTTGGGTGTTTGCCGGATCGCGTGCTAATGCGGTCCGTATGCTTACCGGTTCGGTAAAATCGAAAGGCGTACCGGCCACGGGGCTTACTTCGCCCGTGGTGATGAGTGTACTATCCAACGGGGTATACCCTGCTGCGTTTACGTACAAGATATCGTCAAGCACCGTTTCGGCCAGATTTCCAGAAAGGTTGAAAAAGCTGTGGTTGGTCAGGTTGATGATGGTCTTTGCCGTGGTCTCCGCTTCGTAGTTGATGGCCAGCTCATTGCGGCTATTTACCGCAAATGTTACGCTTGCGGTCACCTCACCGGGGAACCCGCTTTCGCCATCGGGCGAGGTATAGGTGAGCACCAACGTACTATCATCGGGTTGGCGGGCCGCAAACACCTGCCCCCGCCAGCCATCACCGCCACCGTGGATGGTATGCGCGCCGTTATTGCGGTCCAATTGCACGGTATCGCCATCCAGCACGAATTGTCCGTTATTGATACGATTGGCAAATCGCCCCATGGTGGCCCCAAAAGAAGAAGGTTCGGTGGTATATCCGTCTATGTTGGCAAACCCCTGCACCACATCGCGGAAGGCACCGGTTGCATCGGGTACCATCAATGAAACAATACGGCCGCCGTAGTTGGTAATGCACACTTCCATCCCATTGGCGTTGCAGATGACGTACAAATTGGTCGAATCGCCGTTTACCACGGTTTGGAAATCGCGCTTGTCCAGTCCCGATTGTGTCCGTTGCACATCGGGTTCTTGGTTACAGGCTATCAAAAGTGCCACCGCCAGCAGTCCGCAGGCCAAAGTGTTTGTTGGTATAGTCATGGATACTTCTTTTTTTATCGGTGAAGGTATTACAGATTTTCCTTTAGCAGGCGTTCAAGTTCATTCGTAGGGAAAACGCCCGATTGCCGCCACTTTATTTCCCCTTTGCGGAAAATGATCAGTGTAGGTACGCCGCGTATGCCAAATTTGGCGGCCGCCTGCGGGTTTCTATCCACATCTACCTTGATGATGACCGCTTCATCACCCATGCGCCCTTTCAACTCTTCCAATATGGGAGCCTGGGTTTTGCAAGGACCGCACCACTCCGCAAAAAAATCGACTAATACAGGCTTATCTTGATTAATTGTCTCTTGAAATGTCATGTTCCCTCCCTTTCTAAACGCCTTTCTTCGTAAGGAACACAAATCTGCAAATAATATCCGAGATATGAGGTAGCCCCGAAAGACATGTTTCGCCCTTTACAAAACATTTCTACAACTTTAAATTCAAAAGGGCTATCTTTTCTGTTTTTCGTAAGCCAAGCGAGCCACGACCCACGATGCACGGATCGAAAGATAAAGATACTACGATAAAATCCAGACGGGAAAGGCATCTACGATTAGAGAGCCCGCATTATCCTCGGGTAATATACCCCTAACATCACCGCCCGGGCAATCACATAGATGATAAAGCTCACCCAAAGTCCGGCATTGCCATAAGCGGACGCGATGAGTAAGGCTACACCGATGAATACCAAAAGCGCCGCCACCGTCGCATTACGCATTTCAAGGGTTTTCGTGACGCCAATAAACACCCCATCAAGCTGGAATGCGGCGAAAGACACGGCAATGTAGATGACCGCGTACGCACGATGGGCCAATGCAACGGCCTGTACCTGGACATCTTTGGTGAGCAGCGGAACCAGCTGGCCGCTGAAGAGGTAAACAAGACCAGCCAGCACCAATGCCGTAACGCCGGCCAGCACCGTGGAATGCCGCACCTGCACGTCGAACGACACTTTGTCTCGTGCACCATAGGCAGTGCCAGCCAGCATCTCCGCAACGTGCGCATACCCGTCGAGGAAAAAGGCCGAAAGCGACACAAACTGGAGCAGCACATGGTTGGCCGCCAACACATCGTCGCCGAAACCAGCCCCTTGGTTGGCAAACCAGGCGAACCCCGTGAGCAGGGCCAGGGTGCGGATCATGATATTACCGTTTACCTCTACGAGGGCAACGAGCTTCGCCTTGTTGAAGACACGTGCCCGGAGTTGCCGAAAACGCTGGCCAAGATGGCCGAACTGCAACTTCGTGATGAGCAAATAGGCGGCAAAGAAAAACGTGCACCACTCGGCCAGTACGGTACCGAGCGCAATACCCGCCACCCCGAGACCATAGCCTACAACGAAAAGGACGTTGAGCAGGATGTTGAGTCCGTTGAGGAACAATTGCACGGCCAATAGTGACTTAGTCCACCCCGCCCCGATGAATGTACCCAGCAGTGCGAAAGTGATTAGGGTAGCGGGGGCACCCCAAATGCGGATATAGAAATACGTACCTACAAGGCTTTTGATTTCGTCGCCAGCTTTTAACAGCGCGATAGCCCCGGTACCGATCAATGGTTGCAGTAGGATGAGGGCCAGGCCGATGGTACCGCCCAGCAGCACGGAACGGAACAACAGGGCATGGGCTTCTTCCGTATCGCCCGCACCAATGGCCTGTGATACAAAGCCGGTGGTGCCCATGCGTAAAAAGCCAAAGCCCCAATACACGAAATTGAAAATGAGGGAAGCCAACGCGATAGCGCCGAGGTCGGCCGCCGTGCCTGTTTGTCCGATAGTGGCCGTATCGGCCAGCCCCAATAATGGAATGGACGCATTTGCCAAGATGATGGGGAACGCTAGTCTGATGATACGGACGTAATTTTGAGGAACCAAAACTATTGCGTTAAAACAGATACTATTTGCCTAAAAACAACAAAAGTCCCCGGTCGAATGACGAGGGACTTCCATTTTTATGTGTCGGGGTGGCAGGATTCGAACCTACGACCTCCTGCTCCCAAAGCAGGCGCGATACCGGGCTACGCTACACCCCGAACCTTGAAGGTCTGCAAAGGTAAAAATTAAATCCAATTTCCAAAAAATACATCACAATTCTTTTTTAAAAAACACCTTTCGTATTCCAAAAAATATCGCTAATATTGCAGCTCGATTTTTACGGGATAATAATCGTCATTAATTACTCAAAATCATGGATTTAGTAAAGTTTGTAGAAGATCAGGCGGTAACAAAAAATGAGGTTCCCGCATTTAAAGCAGGGGATACTGTTAGCGTTCATTATAAAATCCGCGAAGGAAACAAGGAGCGTATCCAGGTATACCAAGGGGTTGTCATCCAGCGGAATAGCATCGGTACCAACCAAACTTTTACGGTACGCAAGATATCAAACGGTGTCGGCGTAGAGCGTATCTTCCCGGTAAACTCGCCCAACATCGAGAAAGTGGAAATAAACAGCCACGGCAAAGTGCGCCGCTCTAAGTTATACTACCTGCGGGGCCTCACGGGCAAAGCAGCACGTATCAAATCAAAGCGTTTCTAGCGGAGTCCTGCGTTGTTAAGCATAAAAAAGAAGCTGTCTTTTTCAAGGCAGCTTCTTTTTTATTTGACATGACCGGGTATATTACATTACAGAAAGCTGTACCGGAACGAATAATTAGCCGGATTATGGCTCGTCTTATGGTAATAACCCAAGATTTCCAATTTCACATACTTACCAGCTGTGGTCTTGATCACCAACACGCGGCTGGGAATGGGATTGATGCTATGATCGGCCATATTGTATTCATACCAACCATTGCCGCTACCTGCCGGAATGGCTTTCTCACTCTCTGTATCGGTCTTGAAGCCCTCCACCGGCCGCTGCTTCACCTGCTCAAACGGGGTCTCCTTCAATAAAACAGCCTGCGCGTTTCCGTTTCCGCTGCTGCCACCGTTGATCAGCACCGTTGTGCGGTTGAACGCGATATCCCATGCATCTGATGCGGAGGGCACCTGCTTGCCCACGGCCAGACTGAAATAGGCCGTTGCTACCGATGCATCGATATTTTCGATGGTTTTTACCTCTTGTGCATAAAGTGTTACCGAACATAGCAATGCGAATACTGCCATTGCCATGTCCCTACCATATCGTGTTTCCATACGGCAAACTTAGCTAATTTCCTGCTTATTTAAAACGAATCTAATTTATTTCGATAGACCGTATTTAAACTCGTACCGTTCAAACAGTTGTTTGTGCAGGTCGTCTAGGTCGATATCGCGTCCTTGGATAAAGGCCCGCTGTATATCATTGCCCAGCATATCCAGCGCATCGCCGCCGGATATGACCACATTGGCATCCTTGCCCACCTCCAGCGTGCCGGTACGATCATCGATACCCAGTATCTTGGCGGTATTGCTTGTGATGGTGGCCAACGCCTGCTCTTTGCTTAGACCATAGGCTGCGGCTGTGCCGGCCATGAAGGGCAGGTTGCGTTGCTGCCAAAACCCATCGATGCTATAGGCTACGAGTATGCCGGCGTCGGTGAGTATTTTTGCCTGCCGGTAAGGCAAGTATACATCTACGTCCGCGGCATACGGCAGCGCATGTGCCTGCTGCATGATGACCGGCACGTTATTATCTACCAGCAGATCGGCAACCAAGTGGGCCTCTGCCCCACCCACCAACACGGGGGCGATACCATGCCGCTTAAGGGCCGAGATAGCTGCGATGATATCCGTAGCCTTATTGGCATGTACATACACCTTCCTGCCACCGGCAAATACAGCCCTGAAGGCCTCAAACCGGGCATTGGTAACGCGCGCGCTGCCGAGTTCGGCATAGGCCTTCGCCTGGTGCAGGAAATCTTCCACCTGGGCAATTTCCGCTTGCACCTGTTCTTTCTGGCTGTCGGCATTGGCAGCCGATCCACCAGCGCTACGTGAAAAGCGTGCCGTGGGCCAACGGATATGGAGGCCCTCATCTACCTTATAAGCGGCGTCTTCCCAATTCCATGCGTCGAGCTGCACTACAGACGACTGCCCCGACACCAGACCGCCCTGCGGCGTAACCTGGGCAAGCAGAATACCGTTGGACCGCAGCGTATTGATTACCTTCGAATCCGTATTGTAGGCAATCAGCGAACGTACGTGGGCGTTGTTTTCACCCACTTCCGCATCGTCTACCGTTGCCCGCACCGCCTCGACCTCTACCAACCCCAAATTAGTATTGGGTGCGATGAAGCCGGGGTATACCTGTTTGCCGCTGGCATCGACAATCGCCGCCCCCACAGATATATTCGTGGCACCACCCACATAGGTGATTTTACCCTGTTCGAATATGAGCGTGCCTTGCTCGATCACTGTACCGTTGCCCACATGGATGGTAGCACCCGTAATGGCCACGGTTTGCGCCTGCGCTTTGGCCGGATAAATGGTTGGCTGGGCGCACAGCGTGCCTGCGAATAACAGACCGGCTGCCGCGGTACTTGCCAATAAATATGTTTTGATTGCGTTCATCATTGTCGTTCAAAAGATGTTAATCCATGTGGTCGTCAAATTCACCGATCTCGCCGATGGTATCGCAGTGGTACTCCCTATTGGGCTGCGCCGTGGGCCGCTGGGTCACGCCACCGCCGCTTTTGGCCTGCAGCGATTTCCGGATAAGCCTTGCACGCTCGGCGGCGAGCGCCTGCTGCTTGGCGGCATCCTCATCGATATCCCAGTATTTGATGCCGTCCACAAACGTTTTCTCCGCTTTGGCGTAGATGGAAAGCGGCTTATCGCTCCAAACTACCACGTCAGCATCCTTGCCCGGCGCGAGGCTGCCCACGCGGTCGTCTACATGCAGGATCTCAGCCACGTTGAGCGTAACCATTTTGAGGGCTTCCTCCTCGCTCACCCCACCGTACTTCACGGCCTTTGCCGCCTCCTGGTTAAGCCGTCGGGCCATCTCGGCATCGTCCGAGTTGATGGCCGTCAATACGTTCTGCTTATGCATCAGATAGGCATTATACGGGATAGCTTCCTGCACTTCCATTTTGTACGCCCACCAGTCGGCAAAAGAGGCACCCGCGATTTGCCTGCTGGCCATCTTGTCGGCCACCTTGTAGCCCTCCAGGATGTGGGTAAACGTATTTACCTGGAAGCCCATGCTATCACCCACATGCATCAGCATGTTGATTTCGGATTGCACGTAGGAATGGCAGGTGATGAACCGCTTCCTGTCTAGAATCTCTACCAAGGCGTCCAACGTAAGGTCGCGCCGCAACGTCGGGTCTTTGGCGGCCATCCGCGCCTTGTATTCCTTGGCGCGGGTGAACGCATCGTAGTAGACCTGCTCCACGCCCATACGGGTTTGCGGGAAACGGATACCGGTAATGCCCCAGTTGCTTTGTTTCACGTTCTCGCCCAAGGCAAATTTGATAAACCCATCGTTGCCGCCGAACTTCAGCCCCTCGGGGGTTTCACCCCAGCGGAGTTTGATGAGCTGCGATTGGCCACCGATGGAATTGGCCGAGCCGTGCAGCAGGTGCGACGTGGTGACCCCGCCCGCCAGCTGGCGGTAAATATTGATATCTTCTGAATTGACCACGTCGCCGATCCGTACTTCGGCCGTGACCGAATGCGATCCTTCATTGACCCCACGACTGATGGCGATGTGCGAATGCTCATCGATGATGCCGGGGGTTACATGCTTGCCGGCGCCGTCGATGACCGTAGCGCCCGCGACCGAGAGCCCCTGCCCCACGGCCTTGATCTTCCCGTCGACCAGTAGCACATCGGCATTCTCGAGGATGCCGGCATCCTCATTGGTCCATACGGTGGCATTCTTTATCAACACCGTCGCTGCCTTGGGCAAGCTGGCATTGCCGTAGGCCACAAATGGGTAGGTTACCATCCCCTCGGCCACCGCTTTCTTTTTACCCGGCCGGTCCGTTGCCTTCGGGGTGTACACGGCGGCGTAGGTAGCGGTCCATGCCGAGGAAGTACCATCGGGCTGCACGGCTTCGCCTTTCAGCGCCAGGGGGTCGCCATCGGCAATGTAGCCACTGATCCGCATGCTGCCTTCCTGCCCTTTCGGATTGAAACTGAGCGACAGCAAATCGCCCGTACGGGTAGCAGTAACAGTGGTTTCCGTGGTATCACTGCCTATTTTCAGGTGGGCCGAGAGCTTCCCTTTGCTGTCGCCGATGAACAGGCGTGCGGCACCCAGGCCTGGTACGGTGGTCGTGTATTCGCCCGTGATATCCTGCACGTAGACCCTTGTGGCCACAAACTTCTCGCCTTGCACCCAGTTTTCGTAGATGATGGCGCCTTCTTTAAACAGTGTATCGCTGGCTATGATGAAGTTGGCCAACTTGCCCCGTTCCAACGTACCCAACTTGTCAGACACCCCCAGCATCTCGGCCGGTATCTCGGTAAGGGCGCGCAGCGCATAGGCCGGCGAGAGCCCGTTATCCAATGCGAGCCGCAGGTTGGTCCAGAAATCGAGCAAGTTGCCGAGCCCGATCGGCGAGATGGCGAAGCGGATCCCTGCCTCCTCAAGCAGCGCTGCATTGGCAGGGGCCATTTCCCAATGCTTGAGCTGGGCTACGGTAACGTTGCGCGCATCGGCAGGGTCTTCCACGTCATATACTTTGGGAAAAACAAGCGGCACAATCAGGCTGGCACCCGTGGCCTTAATCGCAGCCAACCGTTGGTATTCATTGCCCCCGGTTTTAATGATGTAGTTCTTCCCAAATTCCTCGGCTATTTCAGTTGCCCGGAGCACGTCGAGCACATCGTCCGCTTCGAAAAATTGGGGCAGCGCCTGCAACTTACCGAAAGCTTCCAGCGAAATATTGTATTCGTCGTGCTGGGTGGTATACCATTGGCTATCGTAATAGGTCTGCCGCAGCAACGCGATGGTGCCCATAAGCGAAGAGGGGTAGCTGGTTTGGGCCGTGCCCTTGCTGAATGAGTAGTGCGCCCCGGCATCGGGGAGTATCACCACCTCGTTTTCGCGGGCATTGGCCAAGGTAGCGACTACGGAGCTACCACGGGCAATGCCATCGCGCACGATAGACTGCACCGCACCGAAACCGATTTTACGCAGCTCCTCGCTCTGCTTCCCATCTACCGAGAATGATTCCTTGGCAGCCACCTCGGGGCGTATGGCTTCGTTCCAGCCGTAAGCACCTTTCTTGGTCGATTCGAAAAGTTGCGACCGGCGGCCAGCAGCTTGTTGGTTGCTTTGGCTTTCCTTGGCTTGGCCGTAGTCGCTGAAGGCATCGATGAACGATGGGTAAATAAACTTACCCTGCAAATCGACGGTAACGTAGCCCTTCGGCACGGATTGGCTTTTGCCCAATGCCGCGATGTGCTTGCCGTCAACCAGTAACGTACCACCGCTGATCAGCTCGCCTGCCTTTACGACGATGTTGGCATTTGTGAAGGCAAACAGCCGTGGCTGTTCATCGTGCGAGCCGTTCACCGGGTAGGTCTCTTGTGCCGCCACCATGCCAAACAACAGCACAGAACAGCATAACAGTAAGGTTCTCTTCATTTTTACTTAGGAATATCATGTGTATATAATATGGCCCTGCATGATAAGGGGACACAGCTTATTCCAAATGTAAACGCTTATTTCAAAAATAGGGCAAAAAAGCATACCAAGTAATAGGAAAGTTACCCAAAAATCTTTTGGCGATAATCCCGGAAAAAAGTCTACCTTTGTATCCCGTACTCAAACGTGATGTTTGAAGCTTTTTTTGGCTTACACAGCGTATAGCATACACCCAAAATTTGTCATGACTAAATACATTTTTGTTACGGGCGGCGTCACCTCGTCGTTAGGGAAAGGTATTATTTCGGCCTCCTTGGCCAAACTCCTCCAAGCGCGGGGTTACAGAGTAACCATCCAGAAATTCGACCCCTACATCAACATCGATCCGGGCACACTCAACCCGTATGAACACGGCGAATGCTATGTTACCGAAGATGGTGCTGAGACGGACCTGGACCTAGGCCACTACGAACGGTTCCTCAATACAGCCACCTCACAGGCCAACAACGTGACCACCGGCCGCATTTACCAGCACGTGATCGACAAGGAACGCGAGGGGGCCTACTTGGGCAAGACGGTGCAGGTGGTACCCCACATTACCGACGAGATAAAACGCCGGATGTGCCTGCTCGGTAAAGATGGCGACTACGACATCGTTGTGACCGAGCTGGGCGGCACCGTGGGTGATATCGAGTCGTTGCCCTTCATCGAGGCCGTGCGGCAATTGCGTTGGGAACTAGGGAGCAGTAACTCGCTGGTTATCCACCTCACGTTGGTGCCCTTCCTCGCTGCGGCAGGCGAACTGAAGACAAAGCCTACGCAGCACTCGGTAAAAACGCTGCTGGAATACGGTATCCAGCCGGACATCCTGGTTTGCCGTACGGAACATCACCTCAACTCGGAAATCCGCAAGAAACTCGCGTTGTTTTGCAACGTGAACATCAACGCGGTAGTCGAATCGATCGATGCGCCATCGATCTATGACGTGCCCCTGCTGATGCTCAAAGAGCAGTTGGACAAAACCGCCTTGACCAAACTCAAACTGTCTACTAAAAACGAGCCCGACCTGGCCACTTGGAAGGTATTCTTGGGTAAACTCAAAAACCCCACGGCCGAGATCACCGTGGCCGTGGTAGGGAAATACGTGGAACTACCGGATGCCTACAAATCCATCAACGAAGCGTTTATCCATGCCGGTGCGATGAATGAATGCAAAGTACGCGTGAAATACATCGCCGCCGAAAGCATCAACGACGACAACGTGCAAGAAAAGCTCCGGAAAGCTTCGGGGGTACTCGTGGCGCCCGGCTTTGGCGAGCGCGGGCTGGAGGGTAAGCTAACGGCCATCAAATACGTCAGGGAAAATGACGTCCCTTTTTTCGGCATCTGCCTGGGTATGCAATGTGCCGTGGTTGAGTTTGGACGCAACGTACTGAAACTCAAAAATGCCAACAGCATAGAGATGGACCCGAAAACCAAGCATCCGGTGATCCATTTGATGGAAGAGCAGAAAAAGGTAAAGAACATGGGTGGCACCATGCGCTTGGGCGCGTACGATTGCGAAATCAAAAAAGGCACTAAGGCGGCAGCCATCTATGGCAAGGGTAAAATATCGGAGCGCCACCGCCATCGCTACGAGTTCAACAACGACTACCTCGAAAAATACGAAGAAGCTGGCATGGTGGCTTCGGGCATCAATCCGCACAACAACCTAGTGGAAATCGTGGAGCTCAAAAACCACCCGTTTTTCGTGGCAGGCCAGTTCCACCCGGAATTAAAATCAACGGTTGCAAATCCTCACCCACTTTTTGTTAGCTTTGTAGCCGCTTCTTTGACCTACAGCAAAGCGGCAAAACAGAAATAGCGAATAGCGCAGATTAAAGAAATGGATAGAAATACACTGACAGGTCTGGTTTTAATCTTTGTCATCATTGCCGGTTCCTTTTACCTATTGCAACCTTCTGACGAGGAAATAAAACGCGAACGCCAGTTGCAGGATTCGCTTGCCCGTGCCCGGGCGGGCATCGAAAATGTAACGCCAACCCCTACCGACACCTCCGGAACGGCAACGGCCGCTTCCACCATTGACTCCGCCTTGCTGAGCGGCCCCTTCGGCCAAGCCGTTGCCGGCGAAGAACGGACCATCACACTCGAAAACGAGCATATCAAAACCACCATAAGCACGAAGGGCGGCCGGATCAAGTCGGTGGAGGTGAAGGATGAGAAAACATACGACGGGCAACCGCTGATGCTGTTTGAGGGCGAGCACAACAAATTCGGCCTCTTCTTCTCGGCTGCCGGGAAAAACATCATTACCAACGACCTGTACTTTACCACGGATGGCAATAACGTACATGTGTCCGGTCAGGACTCGGCATCGGTGACATTCCGGCTGGCGTATGCTGCCGACAAATACATCGACTATATCTATTCCATACGCGGAGGCGACCACAACGTTGGTTTTACCATCGTAACCAAGGGCCTGCAGGATGTGGTAGCCCCCGCCGAAAAGCAATTGGTACTCAACTGGGAAGCAGCGCTTACGCAAAAGGAAAAAGACATGGACAGCGAGCGCCAGCGCTCTACGTTGTATTATGCCCATGCCGACAAAAACATAGACCATCTGAGCACGACCAAAGACGACGAGGAGGACCTTGCCGAGCGGATTGAGTGGGTTTCCTTCAAGCAGCATTTTTTTTCCAATGTCTTGGTTTCTCAAAATGGCTTCGATGGAGGTAAGGTGAATGTGTATACCAGCGCCGATGCAGCAATAGTGAAGCTGTTTGCCGCCAATCTGCACCTGGACTTCAGCCGCCAGGACATCAACACGTATCCCATGCACTTCTTCTTCGGACCCAACCAGTACAAGGTCTTAAAGGCACACGGGTATGGATTGGAAAAGCAAATCGATATGGGCTGGGGGCCTATGAAATGGATCAACCGATTCATCACGGTGCCGGTTTTCAATTTCTTGGATAGTTTCAATTGGAGCTACGGATTGGTCATCCTCATCCTTACCCTATTGTTGAAATCGGTACTCTCGCCGCTTACCTACCGGTCGTACGTATCCATGGCCAAAATGCGGGTACTCAAGCCAGAGATGGACCAGATCAAGGAAAAGGTGGGGCAAGACAACCCCACGCTGCTTCAGCAGGAATACCTCAAACTGTATAAGCAGGCGGGCGTAAACCCATTGGGCGGTTGTATCCCCATGCTCTTGCAGATGCCTTTTACCATTGCGTTTTTCTTCTTCTTCCCCAACCTGTTCGAACTGCGGGGTGAGAGTTTCTTGTGGGTAAAAGATCTTTCCACGTACGACTCGGTGATCAACTTTTCGCCGCTTCCAATCATTGGCATCGACCACATCAGTTTAATGTGTATCTTGATGACCGGTGCCACCTTGCTTTCTACGTGGTACAACAACTCCATTTCGGGCGCCGCCAATGCGCAGATGAAATACATCGGCTATTTCATGCCGTTGATCTTCCTCTTCGTGCTGAACAGCTTCCCGGCCGGGTTGAACTATTACTATTTCCTCTCGACGGTCTTTACCTTCGGGCAGCAGCTCGTTATCCGCCAAATGGTGAATGACGATAAAATCCTGGCCATCATCGAGGCAAACAAGAAAAAGCCGGAGGCAAAAAAGAAATCGAAATTCCAGCAGCGCATGGAAGACTACATGCGCCAGCAGCAGAATAATAAGCCAAAGGGCAAGAAATAAGCTCGGCACAAGGCCTTCGGCATACTTTTTAAGGCATGCCGAAGTAGCGGAAGAGGTAATAGAGCGCCCAACCCACGAAGGCAATGATAAGCACCCACACCCACGAGGGGATACTCTGCGGTGTCTCGCTGCCTTCGATAAGGAACGACCGCTGGTCACCTTTGCCATATGCGTTGACCATGATTGGGACGACCCCATCCACCACCGCATCTTCTGTTATTCCTTCCACGTCAATGGCGGGGCCATTGCGCACAACGAACGGAATGATGCGGATGCCCTCTTTGCCCGTAGGATCTTTGCCTACTATCTTCAACGTGTGTGGACCATCCACCAGTTTCTTGGTATCCAGTTCGAAATTGATGGGTGACATCACTTCCGCTATCGGTTGCGGATGGTCGTCCATAAAAATACGTATCTTGCTCTTACTTTCCATAATCAATCAAGGTCTAATATACTCCGTTTGATGTGGTTGGGTGTATCCTCACCGGGACGCAACAGCCATTTCATGGAATAGTACAATGTAATCGCTACGATGATCGTTATCACGCCCACAATGAGGTAATCCCAGTTGCTATCCGGCCCGGCGCCATGCGTTACCCCCCGCAGTACTTTCGGTTGCTGCTTTTCGCAGACCGGGCAGGCCCAGCCTACGGCTGCGATGCATAGCAGCAGCAAGGTGAGTATCGTGGCCTTGGCGTTGTCTCGTCTCGTCGTTTCCATCGTTCTCCGTGTTATTCATCGGCGCCCTGCGCCAAAAAGTCCATCATCTCCTTAATTTCGGCCTCGGTCAC
Organism: Parapedobacter sp. 2B3; assembly: GCF_041925275.1. NCBI lineage: Bacteria > Pseudomonadati > Bacteroidota > Sphingobacteriia > Sphingobacteriales > Sphingobacteriaceae > Parapedobacter > Parapedobacter sp. 2B3. The sequence goes on from NZ_JBHEUZ010000001.1 coordinate 473,173, forward strand.
CGTTGTGCCTGCATTCCCCCAGCTTGTGCGCTCATGGTTAATGATAGCCGCCACTTCGGCCGGGGTAAGTTCCATCATGGTGCCAATACCGGGCATCGCCGCAAATTCGGGCCGCGCATCATACCCGTTCATGATAATGTCTACATAAAGTTCCAGGTCATCCCCACCCACCACGTTGCTCCCTTTGAGCGAGGGGAACGCGCCCGGCAGCCCCTCGCCATTGGCTTGGTGGCAGCTTTGGCAATGGGTAGCATACAGCAACGCGCCATCCAGACCGCCACCCTCGTCGGCTGCCGCTGCTTGGGCAGCCGCCCGGGCATAGAGGAACTCGGGCGACGGCCTGCCATCGGGCAGCGGTACCTGCCTGAGGGATTGCAGGTAGGCCACCAACTGCAAGGCCTCTTCCGTTGCCACCACTTTCCCTTTGCCGTTCTTGAGATATGCCTCGGGCACATTGACCACCACATCGCCGTCGGCAGGATACGCCTTGTATTCAAATAACCAAGGGTATGCCGGCATGATCGAGGCTTCTACCACGATACGCGGATTAAAGAGGTGCACTAAATTCCATTCCAAGCTGGGCTGGCGGTTGCCCACGTCGGTAAGGTCGGGTCCGGTACGTTCCGTGCCCATCAGTGTGGCTGTGTTGCGCCAAGCATCCGTACGTACGATCCCGGCATAGTCGGCCGCCACACTTGGCCGCTTGCCCCACGGCCTATCCATAGCTACGTTGCGCACCTGCTGGGTATGGCAGGCTACGCAGCCATTGGCAATGAAGACCGATTTCCCTTTTCCGGCTGCTTCGCTGAGCGGCTCATGTCCCGGTAAAGGCGCATTTTGACGCTGGTTATGAAGCGCTGGCAGGATAGCCACAAACAGCGTGAGCACGAAGAACAGCAAAAATGCGGTGGTAAATAGCTTTCTATGGTCGTTAAAAAATTCCATCTCCTATTGAAGTATTAAGGGGTATGTCGTCTATTCGCTGAGTGAATCCTGGCTGGCATGCTGGATGGCCGTTTCCCCGATGTCGAGCGCTTCCCTGTCCACCGATAGCATCTTATACATGTTGTAGGCAAAAAACAGGTGTGCCAGCCACATGAGGCTCCCCCCGATGGCACGCCAGAGCCAGTAGGGCATCATAAACGCAACGCTTTCTATAAACGGCTTGCCATCCATCCACATCAGCCCTTTGAGAGTGCTGCCGTACATCAACGGAACGGTATAGAAGAGGAGCCCGATCAGCGCCATCCAGAAATGGGCACCCACAGTAGGTTGCGGTGCCTCCCGGCCGGTAAGCCGCGGCACCAGCGCGTATATAGCCGCCCACAGGAAGAAACTGATGATGCCATACATGGTGAGGTGTGAGTGTGCCACGGTAAAATCGGTGAAATGCCATAACAGGTTGGTGTACCGGAAGGCCTCGGCCGTGCCTTGCAACGATCCGGTAAAGTAAAAGATAATACCAATGAGGAAGAACGGAAGGGTATAACTGTCTTTGATCTTATACCAGCCGCCCTTAAAGGTGAGCAGGAAGTTGGCTGTGCCGGCCACCACCGGGATAACCATGCCCATGCTACCCACAATGGCCACCGTTTGTAACCACCAAGGGATAGCACTGAACACGAAGTGGTGGGTACCGATGAGCGTATAAAAGAGAATCTGTGTCCAGAACGCCAGGATGCCCAAGCTATAGGAATAGATGGGCCTATTCAATTGCTGGGGCAGGAAATAGTACACTACCCCCAGCATGAACAGCATAAACCACATCCCTACCCCCTGGTGCATGTAATACCCCTGGATGATGGTTTCGCCCAGGCCGTTTTGCCACCAAGGGATGTAGGCCACGATGGAAATGACCAACGCAAAAATTACGGCGGAGATGATGTACCAATTGGAAATATAAATCTCGCGGGTGGTCCTCTTGGCCACCGTTTTCAAGTAATTGATCAAAGTGAGCACCAACCCGACACCGAAAAGCAGCATAATAGGCCATATATACTCACGGTATTCACCACCGCCGTTGTTGATGCCGGCCATGAGCGACAACGACCCCAGTATAACCGCCGCGTTGATGAGGTAAAACGAATACCATCCCATTTTGAGGCTGGCAATGGCCACGTTGCTTACACGGGGTACTACGTAGTACCCCAGGCCGATCATGGCCAGGGAAGCCCAGCCCCAAAAGACGGCGTTGGTATGCACCGGCCTCAAGCGACCAAAACTCAGCCAGCTCAACTGGTCAGCATCCGGGGCCACAAACTTAATGCCCAAGTATTGGCCCACGGTGGTTCCGAAAAGTAGCCAGCACGTGGCGGCTACCAGGTACCATACAATCAGTTTGCGGAGCTGCGGATCGATGTTGGGTCGCCGTTGGGCCTTTTTTTTCACGGCAACGAAAGGGAGCCCTGAGTTTTCGCGGATGCTGATGATGCCCAACCGGTCGGCGGGCACTTCCGGCCCGGAAAGCTCCGTATCGGTCAGCCGGTAGTCCAGCGCCTGTTTACGTTCCACCAACGCACGCTCGGCTTCCTCTCCATCCACGTTGCGCAGGTATGCCGCAAACTCGTCGGCCTCGGCCATATCCATCTTCCGCCGGTACCGTTTCAGCATGCGCGATGCCTTGCCCACCATGATTGCGAATCCTACCAGGATGGGGATGAGCAGCAGTACGACCGTGATGATGATACCTGCTTGCCCCAGCAGCGGCTCCCCCTCACCGGTGGGCTGAGCCCATGAGGCCAAGCCGCAAGAGGACAAACATAAGGTGAGCAACGTTTTCCGTTTGCGGATCATCGTGATGAGCCGTCCAAGTTGATGGGTATCCAATTGCTGGATGTACTTGCGGTATCCGGTCCTGCTGGCTGTGCGCCTGCGGTCCGCTACCTGTTTGATGGTTTCGATACGGTGCAGCAGCCAAATGGCAAAGAGTAGCATGGCAATCAATAACAACAGCGAGAGCAGGACAATCACTTCCGTACGGTCGAATGTGAACAAGAAGGGACGCATCTCCCCTTGGGCGAAAAGCAGCACCGGAGATAATACCAATAGCGCAATACCCGTAAACAATGATGAGGTCTTTATCATACCCAACTTAAAATATATTAATACCTTTTTGTCCTTTATAGGTACAAAAAAACAACTGCTGACTAGTCGCGCTTGAGGAACGTCAATCTATTCTCCAACTCTTCCGTAAATGAGCTGAGCTTTGCCCCTTCGAGCATATGGCGCATTTCTTCGCGGATGATCTTGAACTGGTAATGGATGGGGCACGGCTTGGCCTCGGAGCATTGCTTGAGTCCCAGCCCGCAACCCGAAAATATCTTGTCGCCATCCACTGATTTCACAATGCTGGCCAAGGAGCCTTCGAGTAACTTTTCGTCTAGGAAAAACCCGCCATTGGGCCCTTTGGTAGACAGCACCAATCCTTTGCGGCTCAACTCCTGCAATATCTTGGCGATAAACGATTCGGGCGAATCAATCTCTTTACTGATTTCCTTGATGCCGGCTTTTTCGCCAGCCTTAGACCGCTTGGCAATGAAAATCATCGCCCGGATTGCATATTCACACGTTTTTGAAAACATCTATCACGCTATTGCGGAGCAAATATACGAAACAATAAATAAAAGACAAAAAACTCTTTTTCATATTTTTTTACCGGGCGCTGTTTAGACAAACGCACTGAATCCGGTAATGGATCTACCCACGATCAGCGAATTGATTTCCTTGGTTCCTTCGTAGGAGTAAATGGCCTCCGCATCGGCCAGGAAACGGGCTACGTCATATTCAAGCAAGATACCGTTGCCCCCCATCACCTCCCGGGCCTGGCTTACGATATCGCGTGTACGGAGCGTGCAGAATACTTTGGCCAACGATGCATGCTCATCGCGCAGCATGCCGGCATCCTGTAGTTCCGACAGGCGGTACACCAATGTCTGCATGGCCGTGAGGTTGGATAGCATTTCAACGAGATGGTTCTGTATCAGTTGGAATGATGCGATCGGCTTGCCAAACTGCTTGCGCTTGCGGGTATAATCGAGGGCATTCTCATAAGCGCCCCGTGCGCAGCCCACGGCCATCCAGGCCACCCCCGCCCGGGTAAGTTGCAGCACCTTGGCCGTGTCTTTGAATGAATGGGCATGTTGCAATCGGTCGTTTTCTTCCACTAAACAATCCGTCATCGTAATCAATCCGTTCTGCACAATCCGCAGGGCCATCTTTCCTTTTATCTTCTCCACTTCAAAACCGGGGGTACCTTTACGCACCAGAAACCCTTTCACCTCGCCATCCGCCACATCCTTGGCCCAGATGACGGTTACATCGGCAAATGTGGCATTCCCAATCCATTTCTTCTGGCCATTTAGCAGCCATCCTTCCGCTGTTTTGCGGGCCGTTACGGTAAGTCCACCCGCGGCACCCGACCCTACCTCGGGCTCGGTGAGGCCGAAAGCGCCGATCAGTTTCATCTGCTGCATAGCCGGCAGCCATTCCCGCTTCTGGGCATCGGAGCCGCAGAGGTATATCGATCCCATTGCCAGGCCGCTCTGCACACCGAAGAAGGTGGCCACCGACGCATCCACGCGGGCAATCTCCATAGCAATGATTCCTTCCATCAGCGATGATTTACCGGCACAGCCGTACCCTTCGTAGGTAAGACCGCAGATGTCCAACTGGGCCAACTTGGGGATGATCTCGAAAGGAAACTCGTCCCGTAGCCAGTAGTGGTTTACCAACGGCCGTATTTCGCGTTCCATAAAGTCGCGTACCTTCAGTTGCAGTGCGCGATCTTCGTCGTTCAAGCGCATGTGCAGCTCGTAGAAGTCGCCGTTGATCGGCGGCAATTCCCGTTTCGGCTGGCTCCCCCCGAGCATTTTCATCAGCCCATTGAGTTGCTTTTCGTCCAATTTGGAAAACGCATCCATCACCTTTGGCAGGTCCACTTTTCTCGAAAGTTTATCCAATTGCTCAAAATCGATGCTTTTGAACAGCTGGTACGCTTTTTTTACTTTTGAAAACATAATTTTTGTTTTTCTGCTGTTTGCTTAAATCTATGTCTCTTGTCTATCGTCTCATATCTCACGTCTGTATCACCCCTACGTTGAACGGCTTTTCTATCGGTGCCTGATTGGCTGCTTCGATTCCCATCGAAATGACTTTCCGGGTGTCCAACGGATCGATGATCCCGTCTACCCACAGGCGTGCCGCCGCGTAGTAGGGCGTTGTTTGTTGGTCGTACCGCTCGGTTATTTCCTTCAAGAGGGCATCCTGCTGTTCCGCATCAATTTCCGTACCCGCTTTCTTCAACGATGCCGTTTGGATCTGGAGCAGCGTCTTAGCTGCTTGGCTGCCTCCCATCACGGCTATCTTTGCCGACGGCCACGCGAAAATAAGTCGCGGATCATATGCCTTCCCGCACATTGCATAGTTTCCCGCACCATAGGAGTTGCCCACTACAATGGTAAATTTGGGCACCACGGAATTGGCTACTGCATTGACCATCTTGGCGCCATCCTTGATAATGCCACCCTGCTCGGCCCGGCTACCCACCATAAAGCCCGTTACATCCTGCAAAAAGACCAACGGTATTTTCTTCTGGTTGCAATTCATGATGAAACGGGTCGCCTTGTCGGCCGCGTCCGAGTAGATCACGCCCCCAAACTGCATCTCCCCTTTCTTGCTTTTCACCACCTTGCGCTGGTTGGCCACAAAACCCACCGCCCATCCTTCCACACGTCCCAACCCGCAGATGATGCTTTGGCCATAACCAGCTTTGTACTCCTCAAAATCGGAGTTATCTGCCAATCGGCGTATGATTTCGCCCATATCATACGGTTTCTCGCGCGAGGCGGGTAGAATACCGTAAATCTCCTGCTCGTCGAGCCTCGGGGGCACAGGTTTTATCCGGTCGAAACCGGCTTCCTTGGGTTTCCCCAGCATGCCCACGATGCGGCGGATGGCATCCAAGCAGGTTCTATCATCCGGTTGCTTGTAGTCGGTTACGCCCGATATTTCGCAATGCGTGGTTGCGCCGCCCAGCGTTTCGTTATCCACCGATTCACCGATGGCCGATTTGACCAAGTAAGACCCGGCGAGGAATACCGAGCCGGTACCGTCTACGATCATCGCCTCATCGCTCATGATGGGCAGGTATGCCCCCCCGGCCACGCATGCTCCCATGATGGCCGCCAATTGCACGATCCCTTCACTGCTCATGCGTGCATTGTTGCGGAAGATACGCCCGAAATGTTCCTTATCCGGAAAAATCTCGTCTTGCATGGGCAGGTACACACCTGCGGAATCTACTAGGTAAATAATGGGAAGGCGGTTTTCGATGGCAATTTCCTGTGCGCGCAGGTTTTTCTTGGCCGTCATCGGGAACCACGCCCCAGCCTTTACGGTGGCGTCGTTGGCCACCACCACACACTGGCGGCCGGCTACATAGCCGATACCCGCTACCACACCCGCCGACGGGCAGCCACCGTGCTCGGCATACATCCCCTCGGCGGCAGTTGCACCGATTTCCAGCCAGGGCCTGTCGGCATCCAGCAGGTGGTTTATCCGCTCGCGGGCCAGCATTTTACCTTTGGCTTTCTGTTTTTCGGCCGCTTTGGCACCGCCGCCGGCATACACAGCCTTCAATCGCTTGTTCAGGGCCGATAAGGCTTGTTTATTCAGATCTTCATTTTGGTTAAATTCAAGGTTTATCATGGTCCACAAGATACGTCATTCTTTTTTATCTTTTTTTCTTTTTTTGGGTTACCTTTCCCTTACCCGGGTATTAAAACGTAATTAAACAAGTTTGTTTTAAACACCAAAAAAGAAATTAACATGAAAAATGCATTCAAATTCGGCTTTTTAGGTTTGTTGGCTACCGTAGCTTTCGCTGCTTGCAACACCACCACTTCTGAAAGTGAAGAAACTGCTGATTCGTTGGCAACTGAAATCGAAGCACAAGTTGACGCTACCATCGATTCTATCGATTCTATCGGTGATGCCGCTATCGACTCACTGGATTCGTTGGTAAACTAACTAACCGGATTGAGAAATTGGAAAAGGGGCTCCGCCGGTTGGCGGATGCCCCTTTTTCTTTTGGCGCGTTCTCGAACTTTGGGCATGTCCGCTGCCCCTCCAAAATCAACACCTAAACTTAATATCAGCGTAACATCCACGAAACCTGCATAGGCCATATTTGCACGTGATATGACATACCTATTGGAAATAACCATTCTTGTGATTATCCTCGGCTTACTTGCGCTCGGGTATTTATTCCCGAAATACATTGACGTACGCTTCGAAGATGGTGACGACTACTAACAATGCCTATGAATAAACGGAATGTAGATTTGGTGGTCATATCAGATGTGCACTTGGGCACCTACGGCTGCCACGCCAAAGAGCTCTTGCATTACCTCAAAAGCATTAAGCCGAAACAAATCCTCCTCAACGGTGATATTGTAGACATCTGGCAATTCAGCAAACGGTACTGGCCGGAATCGCACATGAAGGTGGTACGGAAAATACTCAAATTCGTGGCCGATGGCGTACCGGTGACCTACCTCACCGGCAACCACGATGAGATGCTCCGCAAGTTCGCCGACTTCCGGCTAGGGTCGTTGACACTGACCAACAAACTCTCCCTACGTGTGGGTAAAAAGCGGGCATGGGTATTCCATGGCGACGTATTCGACATATCCATGCAACACGCCAAATGGCTGGCGCGGTTGGGTGCCATCGGTTACGACAGCCTCATCTTACTGAACAGCGTGGTTAACTGGATGCTCGTAAAACTGGGACGCGAGAAGATGAGCCTCTCCAAACGCATCAAAAACAGCATCAAGAATGCTGTGAAGTTCATCAATGACTTTGAGGTGACGGCTGCAACGCTGGCCATTGAAAAAGGCTACCAATACGTCATCTGTGGCCACATACACCAGCCCGAAATCCGCGTGATAGAAACCGAAAAAGGCCACGTAACCTACCTCAACTCGGGCGATTGGGTGGAAAACCTCACCGCACTGGAATACCACAAAGGCAGCTGGCGGATATACCGGTATGAAGCAGCGGATTACGCCGATGTGCTGCCCGATGCGGACCTTTCTGAAAACGATAGCCTAAGCGATAAACTCGACATCAAACAACTGCTCGGTCTGCTGCAATCGGAGCCTATCGTTGATAATTAATTTTCAATTTTAAACAATCAATTGTCAATTAACCCCTATAATTGTAGGGCCGTTGAGCGTAGACAAATGATTAATCAGTTCCGTAAATACACACCATTAAACATCCTGCTTTTATCTGTGGTGGGGCTCGTGCTCTGCCTGGGTGTGTTTTTGCACTTACCCGATGACCTGATGCCGGTATTTTTCGAGCCAGCGATCAGCAACTTCACCGGCAAGCTCTCGCCCGAAAACATATCGCCCGAAGCGAACGTAATCATTACGCTGGTACTCACCATTATCCAGGCGTTGCTCATCAACACGATCGTAAACCGCTTCGGCCTCGTGGGGCGGTCAAGTTTCCTGCCTGCGCTGATGTACATGACGCTGGCCAGCCTTATGTTGCCCTTCCTGGTATTGTCGCCGATACTGATATGCAATTTCCTGACCATCTGGATGCTAGACAAGCTACTCAGCATTTACCGGCGGGCTGAAATCAAGCCATTGATGTTTGACCTGGGCATGATCGTGGCACTGGGCAGCCTGGTTTACTTCCCGTTTATCGTGATGCTGCTGCTGCTGTGGTGCAGCTTGATGATTTTCCGTCCGTTGAACTGGCGCGAGTGGGTAGCCATACCTATCGGTTTCGCTACGGTTTACTTCTTGCTCGGTGTCATCTACCTATGGTTTGACCGAATGGATGCCTTTTACGAAATCTGGCGGCCGTTCACCTATCCGTTTCCGACGTCCATACATATCGATATTTACGATTACCTGGTATTGCTTCCCTTGGTGGCCATTCTCGTGCTTTTTGTCATCACCCTCCGGAAAAACCTACTAAAAAGCGTAGTGCACATACGCAAATCATTCCAGCTGCTGTTTTGCATGTTTGCGCTAGCAGCTGTCTCTTTTTACCTCAACGCCGATTGGTCCATCAACCACTTCCTGCTGGCGGCACCACCCATTGCCATCTACCTGACGTACTATTTCAGTTACGCCACCAAAAGATGGTTTTATGAAAGCATCTTTGCATTATTACTGCTCACGATCATTTATTTCCAGTTTTTCTAACTGATTTATAAGCAGTGTTTTAACCTTTTTTAACAAAAAGGATGGCTTGCGGCAACTAAAATTTAAATAGCTTTGCATACATTTTTTGATCATTGAATTTACTGATTGTCAATTAATAGGTATTTTATAGACATCATCATTCCGTTTTTTAAGTTAACCCATGCAGCACCGCATATCGAAGTCCCTTTACACTAACATGCACTTTACCCCTGGCGTTTTCGTACTATCCATATTCCTGCTGCTCTCAACGGCGGCACAGGCGCAACGCGCTACCACCAGCTCACCGTATTCGCGCTACGGACTTGGGGAAATGCGGGGCGACGCACTGCCACAGACGCGTGCCATGGGTGGTATTGCCACAGGCGTACGCTATCAAAATGGGTATGGCAACATCAACGTGGGCAACCCGGCTTCTTACTCGGCATTGGGCCTCACCACCATTGACGTGGGCCTCTTTGGCAACATTACCCAATTGGGCAAAAACAACCTCACTGAAAATTCGTACAATTTTTCCCTTAGCCACATCAACTTCGGCATCCCTTTGGGGCGGCCGGGCGGCATCAGTTTTGGAATCATGCCCTTTTCTGACGTGGGCTTCAGTTATGCCATTCCGGGCACCATTGACACCACCGATATCCGCACCGTGTATGCGGGCGCTGGCGGTACCACCAAAGCCTACCTTGGCTATGGTGTGCAAATCAACAAGAACTTCAGTGTGGGTGTAAATGCTTCGTATGTTTTCGGTACGCTGGAACGTATCAACTCCATTGAATTTCCCAACGACGTGGGGGCGCTGAATGTGCGTACCGACAGCAGCCAATATGTGAAGGGATTCAGCTTCGACTACGGGGCTCAATATTTCCAACCGTTGGGCAACAACGTCAATCTGACCATCGGCTACGGCGGAACCGTGGGCTCGCCGCTTAATACCAGCACCTCACGGGTAATAACCAGGACCCCTACCAGTGTGGAAGACGACCAGGAGAACCTACCCGTGGATACCGTGTCTGTAGACGAAGGCATGAAGCAACGGATCACCATGCCCATGAAACATAGTGTGGGATTCAGTATAGCCAAAGGGAATAACTGGCTGGTTGGCGCTGATTTCAACTACGCCAAGTGGAGCGACTACCGGGTGGGCAATGGCAATCCGCAATTGACAGACAGCTATGGTTTCGCCGTGGGCGGCCAAATCACACCCGATGTGACTTCGGTGAATTATCTCGGCGTGGTAGACTACCGGCTGGGCTTCAAGTACGACAAATCGTACATCAATATAGACAACCAAGACATTAACCGAATGGCACTGACCGTGGGCTTCGGGTTTCCGCTGCCTTCCCTGTTTGGTACCTCATTCTATAAAATTAACTTCGCCACCGAATTTGGCCAAATGGGCACGCTATCCAACAACTTGGTGCGCGAACGTTATATTAACTTCAACTTAGGGTTTACGCTCAACGATAGCTGGTTCAGACGCAGGTACAATGACTAGCGGGTCGTTGTAGCAATCGACGGGAAATGGGTAAGCTTGGCAGAAATACGCAGTTTGTAAGAGGGTATGCCCTGCTAGGAGCCTTGCTGATTACGGCCTGCGAAACCGACCTGAAGGAGGTAGACCGGATTGCGGCCATCCAAGCGGAAGAACCCGTAGACATCTCGTTGGGCATTACCGTGGTATACAGCGACTCGGCGGTGGTGAAGGCACAGATGACCGCCCCCGAAATGCGCCATTATAACATAGAAGAACCCTATTACGAATTCCAAAAGGGCGTAACCATCGTTTTCTATGATGAGAACGGGGCAGAAGCGCAACGGATTACCTCCGATTATGCCATCCAGAAAGAAACGCAAGAGTTGATCGAATTCAAGGGCAATGTGGTCATTACACTCGCCGACGGGTCCATTATCAAAACGGAAGAGCTCATCCATGACCAGAAAGCCAACACCTTTTATAACCACGTGCCAATCGAAGCGTATTTCAAAGATGAGCGTGGCAACCTGATGGGCACTTCTTTCACATCGGATGCCAGCTTCGAAGACATTGTGGTGCAGAACATGACCGGATTGCGCAGGCTCGAAGATGGCCAGGCCCCCACTTTCCGGTAGCGGCCAGCAATTTATTTAAGTTTTTACGCTTTTTTTGATAAAAGTCGTATCTTGCGCCTCGTTTTGAAAATGTGGATACAACCACCTGAAAACAAGAATTTGACACAACAGATAACAGCTTAAAAACAGTTTTACACAGGCTATGGGATTGATGAATTATTTACGCAACCGGGCGGGGACGATCATTGTTGTCTTTATTGGTTTTGCGATAGTTGCGTTTTTATTGGGGGACATAATCAACTACGGCACGCCGTTTTGGGCACGCCACCAGAATCAGGTAGGGAGCATCAACGGCGAGGCGATCGATATCAATACGTTCAACGTGCAGGTAGACCAAACCTCGGAAATGTTCCGGCAGCAGATGGGTGGCGGCAACCTGAGCCCGCAGATGAAGTCGTGGGCGGTGCAGCAAGTGTGGGGCCAATACCTTAACCGTGAATTGTTGAAAAGTGAAGTAGAACGCATCGGCCTCTCCGTTGGGAAAACAGAGCTGAACGACCTGGTGCAGGGCGATAATCCCTCCGCGCAGATCCAACAGGCTTTCCGAAATCCGCAAACGGGCCAGTTTGACCGCAGCCAACTCAGCACCTTCATTTCGCAGGTAAATACCTTGCCCCAGGGCCATGAGGCCCACGGACAGTGGGAAGCACTCTTGCAGAACGTCATCGACGAACGCCTGAGCACCAAATACAATAACCTTGTCAGCAACAGCATCTACGTCACCACGCTTGAGGCGAATGCTGCATACAGCCAACGCAACAAGCTGGCTAATTTCGAATACGTACTGCTCGATTACCAATCGGTGCCCGATAGCGCGGTTACCATCACCGAGCAAGACTACAAGGATTATTACAATGAAAATAAAGGGGTCTTCAAAAACCCCGAAGAAACCCGTAGTCTGGAATATGTGGTATTCGATGCCAGCCCGAACGCCCAAGATACGGCACGGATACGGACCACTGTTGAGGAACTGAAAACACAGCTGGCCGAAACGAAAACAGATTCGTTGTTTGCCGCTGTCAATTCCGACACGAAATACCCCTATATTTTTTACAAGCAGGGTCAACTCAGCCCCGCGTTAGACACGCTGGTGTTTGGTGCGCCCGTAGGCAACACGGTAGGCCCGGTACTGGACAATGGACGGTTCGAGATTGCCAAAGTGGTGGAATCATTGGTTGGTCCCGATTCGGTCAAAGCCAGCCACATCCTGCTCAACCCGGCCATCGAAGGCGGTATGGACAAGGCAAATGCCAAAGCCGATTCCATCAAAGGGTTGATTGAAAAAGGCGAAAGTTTTGCCGCGTTGGCCATCCAATTCAGTACGGACGAGAACAGTAAAATAAACGGCGGTGAGCTGGGCACATTCGCACGTGGCAGCATGGCTCCTTTTGAAGACGCTGTTTTTGGGGCGAAAAAAGGCGACGTGGTCGTTACTTCTTCCCAATTCGGCATCCACATCATCAACGTGGAAGACCAGATCGGTTCTTCACGGTATGTAAAAGCGGCCATCATCGATAAGCAGATAAACAGCGGCCGGGAAACCCTCGAAGCCGCCTATCGGCAAGCTACCCAATTTTTCGGCGAAGTGGGCAACGCCGATTTCCAGGAAGCAGCAACCAAGCAGGGGCTATCCGTACTCAAGGCCGACCAAGTAACGGCCATGGAGACCATGCTAACGGGAACCGAAGTACCGCGTGAACTCGTACGGTGGGCTTTCGACGCCGACAAGGGCGACGTAACCGACAAGATACATGAGTCTGAAAACCACTATATCGTAGCGCGGGTTACCGGCATACGCAAGGCAGGCCAATTGCCGCTGGAAGCCGTGAAAGGCGAAATGGAAGAGGTGGTACGTAACCGGGCGAAGGCAAAGAAGCTGATCGCACAGGCCGAAGAGGCCGCCAACGGTGCCACCAGCCTCGCCCAGATCGGCCAAAAATTGGGCAAAACCCCGGCACAGGCAGAAAACATCGTATTTGCCAACCCCGTTATACCGGGAGTGGCCCAAGAAAACGCGGTTGTGGGCACCATCTTCGGGCTGCAACCCAAGCAACCATCCAAGCCGATAAGAGGCTCTCAGGGTGTATATGTGGTTGAAGTGACCGGCTTTGTAAACCCAGAGGCCCCGGCCGACCTGAGTACCCAGAAGCAGCAGCTTTCGCAATCACTATCGCAGCGCATTTGGTCGTTGGCATTCCAGGCACTGCAAGACAAAGCCGACGTGGTAGACAACCGTGCGCGGTTCTTTTAACAACAGGCACTAAACTTTATTTCGTACCTTTGTATCCGGATAACGGTCGCCGTTATCCGGATTTTTTTATTAGGGAAACGAGAGGTAGTTAGATGAACATACAGGAAACCATCGTTAACAAAGTGGCCCAAAGCGGGCTGCTGACCGTTGATCTCGCCGATTTCGCCCCACGGGGCGAGCGCGTGGTCTATGATATCAAAGACAACCTATTTCAAGGCCTTATACTCCGGGAGAAAGATTTCAGGGAATTTGTAAAGGTACACGATTGGCAACAGTACCGCGATAAATATGTAGCGATTACCTGCTCAGCAGATGCGATCGTGCCTACGTGGGCCTATATGCTGCTCGCCAACAGACTGGAGCCGTATGCGGCCGCCGTCGTATTCGGCGGCCTTGCCACCCTGGAGACCGTACTTTTTGAGCGGGCATTGGAAAAGTTGGACATGGAACGGTACCGCAACCAGCGGGTAGTGGTTAAAGGGTGCGGCGATACCGAAATACCCGAGTCGGCATTTGTCAAATTCACCACCATGGCCAGCAAGGTGGCCCAAAGCATCATGTATGGCGAACCGTGCTCAACCGTACCGGTTTTCAAACGGAAAGCCCCGCCAACGAATGGGTAAAAGCGGCATTTTATTTGTACACCGTAGGATATGAAGAAAACGCTTACCCTCGCATGGACCATCCTTGCCACAGCCCTGCTGGCCCATGGGCAGTCGCTCCCTTACCTCAAAGAACCTGCATTCCAAGCCGGCGAGGAGCTCAGCTACCGCCTACGCTACGGGGTAATATCTGCGGCTACGGGTGTCTTAAAGGTGGAAGACTCGAAAATAAAATTCAGCAGTCCGAATAGTTTCCACCTTTCGGCCCGTGGGCAGACGTCCAGCGCATTCAGCATTTTCTTCACGGTAGACAACCGATATGACTCCTATATCGACACGCGCACCTTCCTCCCCCACTATTACACAGAAAATATCAGGGAAGGTAGCTACCGCCGTACGGATGTGGTGAGTTTCGACCATCGGAAACAAACCGTTAAGGGCAACAAGGGCACGTTCAAAAGCGAGTCCGCCCAAACATTCGATCTGCTATCGGCTTACTATTTTGCCCGTAATCTAGACTTATCCGACGTAAAGAAAGGGCAGTCGTTCAAGCTCACCTATTTCCTCAACGACGAAATCGCTACACTCGGCATCGAATACATCGGTGTGGAAACCATCAAGACTTCGCTGGGCACACTTGAATGCCTGAAATTCAGTCCGGAGATAAAACCCGGGCGCATTTTCCGTAAAGACAGCCGTCTGTACCTTTGGGTAACCAACGATGGCAACCGCATACCCGTAAAGGCCCAGGTGGAAATACTGGTGGGGTCGGTAACGCTGGAACTGACCGACGCGAAAGGTTTGAAATATCCGCTAGGCAAATCAGTCTCGCGTGAGGGGAAATAAACATAATACAGCCGACCATGATGATCGAAGTAGGCACCGTACTGGTGAGCGAAGAATTGATAAAGGAAGAATTTGTATGTAACCTCAGCAAATGCCGGGGAGCTTGCTGCGTGGAAGGCGACGCAGGGGCACCCCTGCAGCGGGATGAGCTCGAGGTACTGGCTGCTATTTACCCAAAGGTACGGCCCTACATGACCGAAAAGGGGATTGCTACGGTGGAGGAGTACGGTACGCACGTGGTCGATGGCGATGGCGACCTGACCACCCCCTGCGTGGATGGCCATAAGGAATGCGCCTACGTGACCTGGGAAAATGGCATCACCAAATGCGCCATTGAAAAGGCCTATGAAAACGGCGAAATCAACTGGAAAAAACCACTTTCCTGCCATCTCTACCCCATCCGTACCACCGCCTACCCCGAATTTGACGTACTGCACTACGACCGTTGGCATATCTGCCATGCCGCCTGTGCGCTGGGCCGCGAACTACAGGTACCGGTATACGCATTTCTAAAGGAACCGCTTGTCCGGAAATACGGCCAGCAGTGGTACGATGAATTGGAAGAATCGGTTGCGCTGCTATAGGTTATTGTGGATTTCTTAGTATCTTGCGCCGTTTTGAAACAGACAAGTTAAATTCATGGCTGCCGACCGTTTTACATGCTCAAACTAAGCGAAATACAAAGGCCCATTGAAGGGGAACTGGCCATTTTTGAAGATAAATTCAAAGAATCGATGCGGAGCTCGGTTCCGTTACTCGACCGTATTACACACTATATCGTAAAACGCAAGGGCAAACAAATGCGACCAATGTTTGTCTTTTTTTCTGCAGGATCATGTGGAGAAATCAATGATGCTACGCACCGTGGCGCGGCGTTGGTTGAGCTTTTGCATACCGCCACACTGGTGCACGATGATGTAGTGGACAATGCAAACGTGCGGCGCGGTTTCTTTTCGGTCAATGCCCTGTGGAAAAATAAGGTTGCCGTACTGGTAGGCGATTTCCTGCTGGCCAAAGGTCTTTCGCTTTCTATCCGCAACGCCGATTTCCGCCTACTCGAAATCGTGACCCATGCCGTGGAGCAGATGAGCGAGGGTGAATTGCTTCAGATTGAAAAAGCCAGGCGTATGGATATTGAAGAGGCCGTCTATTTTGAAGTGATCCGCCAGAAAACGGCATCGCTCATTGCCTCGTGCTGCGCATGCGGGGCGGCATCGGCAGGTGCGGACGAAGCAACGGTAGCGCAGATGCACCGATTTGGCGAAAAAGTCGGCATTGCATTCCAAATCAAGGATGACCTGTTTGATTTCGGTATCGACGACGTCGGAAAACCCCTGGGCAACGACATCAAGGAGAAGAAGCTCACGCTGCCGTTGATCCATGCACTGAAACAGGTGGGCAAACCTGAAAAAAGACGGATCATCAACTTGGTTAAAAACCACAACGAAGATACGCAGAAAGTAGCCGAGGTAATCGCGTTCGTAAAGGCCAACGGCGGCATGGAGTACGCCACGGCGCAAATGCTGGCTTACCAGCAGGAGGCTTTCGACATCCTCACCCACCTGCCTGAAAATGCCTATCGGCACGGCCTGGAGCAACTTGTACGATATACCACTGAAAGAAATAAATAATATGAGCAACGAACTTCTATTTTTTGGCGGCTTTTTACTTTTCATTATCCTCATGCTGGCCATTGATTTGGGCCTGTTCAGCAAAAGCAACTCGGCGGTAAGCTTTAAGCAGGCGGCTATTATGAGCGCGGTGTGGGTAAGCTTTGCCCTTGGCTTCTATGTGGTTTTACGTATCTGGGGCCACGAACTACACAACATCGAAGATTTCGCCCATCTCGCGGAAGTTACCGAAAAACACCTGCATAATATCCGCTTAATACCCGATGATTTCATTGCCAGTCTCGAACTATACCGACGTAACCTCGCGCTCGAATACATCACGGGTTATGTGGTAGAATACGCCCTCTCGGTGGACAACATATTTGTCATGGTGCTCGTTTTCAGCTCATTTGGCGTACCTACACAGTACTACCACAAGGTGCTGGTTTGGGGCATTATCGGTGCCATCGTGCTCCGCTTCCTCTTTATCTTTTTGGGCGCAGCACTGATCAGCCAATTCGGGTGGATACTTTATATATTCGGAATCTTCCTGGTATACACAGGCATCATGATGTTTATCCACCGTAACCAGGAAGAAGAGATCGATCCACAGAACCATACGGTGGTTAAATTTGCCTCAAAGTACTTCTCGGTTTACCCCACGTTCGTAAACGGAAAGTTCTTCCACACGGAGAACGCTAAAAGATACGTTACCCCCCTGTTTTTGGTATTATTGGTCATTGAATTTACCGACCTTATCTTTGCAGTGGATTCCATTCCTGCTATCTTTGCGGTAACCAAAGACCCCTACATCGTATTCTTCTCCAATATCTTCGCCATCCTGGGCTTGCGCTCCATGTTTTTCTTATTGGTAAACATCATCCATAAATTCCATTACCTCAAAACCGGACTTTCATTCCTGTTGGTATTCATCGGCGCAAAGATGCTGCTGCACGATTGGTTATCAAGTATTGGCTTTACAACCTCGCACTCGCTGATTATCATTATATCGATATTGTTTATCAGTGTGGTCGCATCGCTTATTTTCCCGAAGAGAGAAGCGCCTCAACCATAACACACAGCCATGGAACGTTACAAACTATCCATCCTTTTTTTCTTGCTGGGCGGCGTCGAGCTTTATGCCCAGGAAACGCCGCGATGGACAGCTATGTTTGAACGAATCAACGCAGAGGTACAGGCCCACTCGGAAGCTTATGATCGGCTCGGCGAATCCATCGGAATAATCGGACACCGCCTCACGGGCTCTGCCAATGGCCGCCGTGCCGAGCAGTATGCTTTTGATTTGTTAAAATCGTATGGTTTCAAGGAGGTGTCCTTTCAGCCGTTTGCGGTAAATGGCTGGGCGCGCGAACATCTCACGCTTCAGGTAAATACCGCAGGTAAACCACCAGAAGCGGTGAAAGCCGTAGCCCTAGCCAGCACACCAGCAACGGCCCATGTACAGGGCTCGCTGGTAGACATGGGCAACGGACTGGCGGACGATTATGCTGCCGACCCTGAAAAAGCCAGGGGGAAAATCGTGCTGGCGGCGTTGAATTTGTTACCCAACTCGCCTGAAGGCACCAAAAACCTCCATCGGTCGGCCAAGGCGGCATTGGCCATACAGTATGGTGCCAAAGGGATTATCCTATTCAACAGCGTTGACGGCGGCACGCTACTCACAGGCACGGCATCCATTACCGGCGAGCTGTTGTCTATTCCCGCTATTTGCATCGGGCTTGAAGATGGTCTGCGGCTGAAAGGAGCAATTACTTCGGGCTACCAACAGGTAATCATAGACATGAAGAATACCACCGGATCGATGCAGGCGAGGAATGTCATCGCGCGGATGGAGGGAACCGAGCTACCCGGCGAAAAGATCGTGGTGGGCGGCCATTTGGATAGCTGGGATCTTGCCCAGGGAGCGGTAGACAATGGCTTGGGCGCTTTCTCGGTAATGGATATGGCGCGTACGTTTATTGCCCTGGGCATTAAACCCAAGCGTACCATCGAATTTGTATTATTCATGGGCGAAGAACAGGGCCTGCTCGGCTCCAAGGCGTACTTGCAACAAGCTATTGCCAACGGGACGGCCGATCGGATCCGTTTCATGCTCAATTTCGACATGACCAACGACCCGAAGAGTTTCTACGCGAGTTTGGAAGGCTGTAGGCCGTTATTTGAAGATATCGGCCACGCGGCTGCTTTGGTAGATACCGCGTTCAGAAATAGCTTTTCCGCGCGGGTCGGACTGTATAGCGACCACCAGCCGTTTATGCTGCAGGGCATCCCGATCGGCGGTGCCAGCGACGGCACCTTGAGTCGTTCCGCACTCAATTGCTACCACGCAGACTGCGACGTCTTCGAGCTGGTAGATGAGCAAGAGATGAAGAACACCGTGCGCTTTGGCAGCATGCTGGTATACGGACTCGCCAATGCCCACGAAATCCCTGTACAACGGCTGCCCGACAGCGAAGTCAAGCAACAGATGGTGGACAATAACCTTGAAGAGGCGCTACGCATCGGTGGCGACTGGCGCTGGGACTAACGACCGTACACCACTAAAACAACACGTCCCGTATAGCTGGCGTGCGCTCGAAAACACTTTTCGCGTACGGGCACAGCGGCAAAATCTTAAGGCCCCTTTCGCGGGCAAATTCCACGGCAGCCATCACCAGTTTTTTTCCGACGCCCTGACCCGAAAATTCGGGGTTTACCTCGGTATGGTCAATGATAAACTTATGGTCACCTGCCCAGGTATATGTCATCAGGCCGGCTTCTTCTTCGTTTACCCAAGCACTGAATTGTCCCTTTTTGCCGTTGTCGTCCCGTTTGATTTCCATGTCAATTGCATTTAGTGTTAACGATCGTCATTCGGTATAGGCCGTCCCGGTATTCTGGAAAAGGAACGCCCATTTATCAGCCTGCTCGGCGATGACCATGGCGGTGGGCTTGCCTGCGCCGTGACCGGCCTTGGTTTCAATACGGATGAGTACCGGGTTGGGTCCGGTATGGTATTCCTGCAAACGCGCTGCAAACTTAAACGAGTGCGCGGGTACAACACGGTCATCATGGTCGGCCGTGGTAACCATCGTGGCCGGGTATGCCGTGCCAGCCTCCAAGGCATGATAGGGCGAGTACGTGTGCAGGTAGTTGAACATCTCGGGATCATCGGCTGCGGTACCGTAGTCATAAGCCCAACCTGCGCCGGCCGTAAACTTATGGTATCGCAGCATGTCCAATACGCCAACGGCGGGTAGCGCCACTTTGAATAACTCGGGCCGCTGTGTCATAGCTGCGCCCACCAGCAGGCCACCGTTGGAGCCACCCGCAATACCCAATTTTTCAGGAGCTGTATACCCCTCCTCAATGAGGTACTCGGCAGCGGCAATGAAATCATCAAATACATTTTGTTTGTGGAGCTTGGTGCCTGCCAGGTGCCACTTCTCGCCGTACTCCCCTCCTCCCCGGAGGTTCGCCACGGCATATACCCCCCCTTGCTCAAGCAGGACGATATTGGACGTACTGAATGAAGGCGTAAGGCTGATGTTGAACCCACCATAGCCGTAAAGTAGCGTCGGATTGCTTCCATCAAGTACCAGCCCCTTTTTATGGGTGATGATCATCGGTACCTTCGTACCATCTTTGGAAGTATAAAACACTTGCTTAGATTCATATTTCCTCGGATCGAAATCCACACCCGACGCCTTATACAGGTCAGATTTTCCGGTGACTATATCGTATTTGAAAATAGTAGGTGGGTATACATAGGATGTAAACGAATAATACAATTCCTTGTCCTCCGCTTTCGCGCCAAAGCCCCCTGCCGAACCCACATCGGGCAGTTCGACCGTGCGTTCCAACTTCCCATTACGGTCAAATTGCTGTACCAAAGAAGTAGCATCTTTGAGGTAATTGGCAAAAATCTTACCGCCACCGGTACCGGGGTTAAGCACATTTTCGGTCTCAGGGATCAGGTCAGTCCAATTTTCGGGCGTTGGGCTACTGGCGTCGACCGTGACGATTTTTCCGTTTGGTGCATCCAGGTTGGTATATATAAACAGTTTGCCACCGTCGTTGTCGATGATACTGTGATCCTTCTCAAAGTTATCGACCACATTTATAATCGGGCTGCCTGACTTGGATAAATCCTGGATGTACAGCTCACCGCCGCTGGTGGCATTGGCCGCCGTGATGACGAGAAACCGTTCGTCTTCGGTGAGGTATCCGCCGATATACCTGCGGGGGGTGCTTGGACCGCCGAAGACGAGCGTGTCTTCGCTTTGGGGGGTATCGAGTTGATGGAAAAAGAGCTTATGTTGGTCAGTGATGCCTGAAAGCGTACTACCTTCTACGGGCTTATCATAGCTGCTGTAATAAAAACCTTCATTACCACGCCATGCCAATCCGCTGAATTTCACGTCTACCAGGGTGTCTCCCACCGCGGATTTGTCTTCGGCACGGATTACCACCACCTTACGCCAATCCGAACCGCCTTCCGATAGCTGGTACGCGACCAGGCTTCCATCGCGTGAAAACGCGATGCCGGCCAAGGAAGTGGTGCCATCTTCCGAAAAACTATTGGGATCGAGGAAAACCTCCACATCGCCATCCGCTCCTTTTTGGCGGTATAGCACGCTCTGGTTCTGCAAACCATCGTTCTTATAGAAATACGTATAATCGCCTTCTTCAAACGGTGCCGAGAACTTTTCATAATCCCATAGCTTCTCCAATCGCTTATAAATCGCATCACGGAAAGGGATCTGTTCCAGGTAGGCGTTGGTCACCTTGTTTTCCTCGTCTACCCATGCTTTGGTGTCGGCCGCCGTATCGTTTTCAAGCCAACGGTACGGATCGGGCACCAAAGTACCGAAGTAGTCGTCGGTTATGTCTCCTTTTTCTGTTGCCGGGTAGGGCAGCAGGGAGATTTCTTCTGCAGGTTGGATAACCTTCTGGTTTTGACAAGCGGTAACGAATGTAGCCAATACAATCAGTTTAAAATTTCTATTCATGGTGCAATGGTCTTTGGGTTTTGACCAATGCAAAGCTAGTAAGAATTTCTTGATTTTTCGCAGCTGAACAGTTTCCAACAGCGGCGAAAATTGCCACAAATTAAAGGAATTTTATCTAAGTTTGCCCGCATGGCGATACGTGATAAGGTTTATTTTGCTTCCGATTTCCACCTAGGGGCACATCCCCGCTCCGCCACGCGGGAGCGGGAAGCACGTATCGTCGGTTGGCTCGACCATATCAAAGCCGACGCAGCCGAGCTTTACCTGATGGGCGATGTCTTCGACTTCTGGTTTGAATACGCCACGGTGGTACCGAAGGGTTATCTCCGTTTTTTGGGTAAGTTGGCTGAATTGGCCGACGGGGGGGTGAAGATCACCCTTTTCAAGGGCAACCACGATATGTGGATGTTCGGTTACTTGCAAAGCGAACTCGGCGCAACCATCATCGACAACGAGTTGGTGATAGAGCGCAACGGCAAAACGTTCTATCTGCACCATGGCGACGGGCTGGGCCCGGGCGATCGTACGTATAAAGTGCTGAAAAAGATATTCCGTAGCCGGTTCTGCCAGTGGCTGTTTGCGCGGTTGCATCCCAACCTGGGGATCGGCATTGCCCAACGATGGTCGGCCAGTAGCCGCATTGCCTCGGGGGGGCAGGAAAAGTTTCAAGGCGAAGCCAAGGAATGGTTGGTGGTATACGCCAAGGAGCTCCTTACACAGCGCCATTACGATTATTTCATCTTTGGCCACCGCCACCTCCCGATCGATCTCGAGCTCCCCATGGAAAGTAGGTATATCAATCTGGGCGAATGGATAAATTACAACACCTACGCCGTGTTTGATGGTGAAAAGCTGGAGTTAAAGACATGGCCGGTGTAATTTCAAACGGATCGGTGGCACCAGCAACGATGGAGGCCATCCTCGCCCGCTCGCTTGCTATCCCCCGAGATTCGCTTGCGAAACTCACTGGTATCGTGCGGATCATTGATTTGCCAAAAGGTCATTTAGTGCTCGGCGCTGGTAAACTCGAACGCGATATCTATTTCATGGTCCAGGGTATCGCTCGTGTTTATTACTACCGCGACGGCAATGCGGCTACGCTTTGCTTTAACAGTGAAGGAGACGTATTGATTTCGCTAAAAAGTTATATCGAAAATCAGCCCGGTTATGAAAACATCGAGTTGCTGGAACCCAGCAGGCTGCTCCAGCTAAGGACCAATGACATCAATAAGCTGTATGCGTCTGATATCCACATCGCCAACTGGGGTCGCCGATTAGCCGAACTCGAGTTGATCAAGACCGAAGAGCGCTTAATGTCCAAGCTTTTCAATACGGCATCGGAACGTTACCGCGAGCTTATACAAACACAACCACAATTGCTCCAACGTGTACAACTAGGCCACATTGCGTCGTACCTTGGCATTAGCCAGGTAACCCTAAGCCGCATCCGCGCGGAAGTCAGGTAGTTTTTATCATTTGTAAAAAAGATAGTCCCATTAAATACGGATATTTGCACCATTGATATTATAACAAGGAGCGGAATAATATGAATTGGGTTATTTTAATCATCGCCGGTCTCTTTGAGGTTGGCTTTACCACAAGCTTGGGCAAAGCAAAAGAAACCACGGGCATGACCTCATACCTATGGTACGGTAGTTTTGCGGTGTGTTTAACGGTAAGCATGATCTTGCTGATTAAGGCTACGCAAACGCTGCCGTTGGGAACCGCCTATGCCGTATGGACCGGCATCGGAGCGGTAGGGACCGTGTTGATGGGCATTATTTTCTTCAATGAGCCCGCTACCCTATGGCGATTGGTCTTCATCACCACGCTTATCGGTTCCATCATCGGCCTCAAGGTTGTCGCAACCCATTGAGGAACGTCGTTCAATTTACCGACCGTAACACCATAAAAAAACGTACTTTTGCCCTCAGTTTACTGACTTGTGTTGCTGCGCGAAAAACAGATCGGCAAAATCACAGATAGATTGTTATGTTAGAGAAATTAAAAGCCATAAAAGATCGTTGGGAAGAGGTAGAAGGTGAATTGAGCAGTCCCGAAGCGATCAATGACATGAAGCGTTACGCCCAGCTCAACAGAGAATACAAAGAGCTGGGTAAAATCGTGGAACAGTACCATATTTACAAGAATATGGTGAGCAATATAGACACCAACAAGGGGATTCTAGCCAACGAAAAAGACCAGGAGCTGCGCGAGATGGCCAAAGAAGAGCTGGATATCCTATTGGAACAGAAGGAAGCCAAGGAAGAAGAAATACGCCTGATGCTCATTCCTAAGGACCCGGAAGACTCCAAGAATGCCATCCTCGAAATACGTGGCGGCACCGGCGGTGATGAAGCCGCTCTTTTTGCAGGCGACCTGTACCGGATGTACAGCCGCTTCTTCGAAGAGAAAGGCTGGCGTGCCGAAGTGATGGATGTAACGGAAGGTACTGCGGGCGGTTATAAGGAGGTCATCCTGAAGGTAACCGGAGAAGATGTCTACGGCCAGCTGAAGTACGAATCGGGTGTGCACCGGGTACAGCGCGTTCCTGACACCGAAACCCAAGGCAGGGTACACACATCGGCAGCATCCGTAGCCGTGCTGCCCGAGGCGGAAGAAGTAGACGTGGAAATAAATCCCGGTGATATCGAGATGCAAACGTCCCGCTCTGGCGGGGCCGGTGGTCAGAACGTAAACAAAGTGGAAACCAAGGTACAACTCACCCATAAGCCGACCGGCATCGTGGTGGTATGCCAAGTAGAACGCTCCCAACTGGCCAACCGCGAGTTGGCCATGGAGATGCTGCGATCCAAGCTTTACGAGTTGGAAGTACAGAAAAAACACGGCGATATCGCCGCAAAACGGAAAACTATGGTCTCCACGGGCGACCGATCGGCCAAAATACGGACGTACAATTACCCGCAGGGCCGCGTTACCGAGCACCGCATCGGGCTTACCATGTACAACCTGCCAGCGGTGATGGATGGTGATATTCAAGAGATTATCGATGCCCTCCAGTTTGCCGAAAACGCAGAGAAAATGAAAGAGGGTGCAACCGCATAATTATTTTAAAATTTTTGTTTGCAAATAGAGAAAACACGCTATATTTGCATTCCCGAAAGGGAAACAGGTTCGGTCTTATTTCAAACGAGCCAACTAGTTAGAATACATGCCTGTCATCTCGCTTTAGGCGAGACGGGTTCGAGTCCCGTCCGGACTTTAAACGGATACTTTGAAATAATGAAAATCTGGTTCGGTAGTTCAGCTGGTTAGAATACATGCCTGTCACGCATGGGGTCGCGGGTTCGAGTCCCGTCCGGACCGCCAGTTTTAAAGAAAAAGGGTACTCATCGGTACCCTTTTTTCGTTTATGCCCCATTCGCCTGATTAGGCACTATAGCCGTAGAAACTCAACCCTTCTGTTTTTGGCTTTGCCTGCCGGACTGTCGTTTGCCGCTACGGGCTTACCTTCGCCCATGCCGTCAGTTTGCATCCGCGAACCAACCACGGGAAAGTTCTCGGTGATGTATAATTTTACAGAAGCTGCCCTGTCCTGTGATAATTTCAGGTTATCTGCGTCGCCGCCATCGCTATCCGTATGCCCTATAATCTTAATTTTCAAAGAAGGGTTAGCTACCAATGCATCGCCTATCTGTTTCAGAATATCAAAAGATGCCGGCTTGATCACATCCCTGCCTACATCAAACAAAATATCATTGGTCACGGCCTTCCCGTCGTCCATCAACTGCTTTACCAAAAGGCTGCGCGCATCCACATCGCCCGAAGCTATGCGGATATTGCCAATATACATCCCCACTTCTGAAGCAGGAACCAGCTCTCCATTTTGGAAGTACACGTTGTTTCGCATATTGGGGGTCACTATGCGGGGGAGGTCCACGATTTTTGTTTGGTCGAGATATACGCGGATCCTTGTTTTGTTGCAGGCTATGCTAACCCTCAGCACCCGGTTGCTGTATCTGGTAAGTGGAAAATCATTTTTGTTCCCTAAGGGTGGGAAATTTATCCCGTACTCTACCGCTTTACTATTTGCAGCATTGTATCCATCTATCTTGGTGTAGAATTTTTCTTTGTAGTAAATGTCCTCCCTTACGATATCCCGCACTTCCGTAAGTCCGAAAAACAGTTGAGGAATCCGCCTTTCACCCTCCTCCTTTAAAAACAGATCAAATTCAATGGTGCAGTTTTCGGGAAGCGTGCCATCCATTACCGGGTTTACATAGGTATTGTGCTTTATTTCCAACCACCGGCCCGGTACGCCATCCAATTCTACCACACGCCCGCTACCGGTGCTGTTCCATTTTGCCGGGAAATCCATCAGTTCATCTTGGCTGAAATCGTCAGCAAAAATGGTGTTGTTGCCGGGTATAAAGTCAGAAAAACCGGCAGTTTGAGCATTGCGGGGCCCCATCTCCTGCTCATTGCCCTCCTTCTTTTTCTGTTTATCTTTCTTTTTAAACAGCCCACCAATGCCTTCTTCAATTTTATCCAATCCTTTGTTAATCCCCTGATCCACCCGGCCGTTTACCCGGTCTTCGGCCGCCCGTTTGGCTTTCTCTTTGGGATCCAAGACCTGTGCTTCTGCTGGTAGCTGGCAGAGAAAAATGAATGCGAGAACAACTACTATCTTTTCCATGTTTTAAAACGTTAATGACGACAGTACACACCCAATAATCGTTTCATCGTTTGAGTTAGCGTAAATACCAAACTAAATTATGTACTCTGTACTCGTTAAAAAATACCCATTTATGGTTACAAAAAATGTATCGCAGGCGTTATACATTCCCGCATTTTGTCGTAACTTTATTTTACGGTAACGGAGCACCACCCATTACCCCTACTGCACGTTAGAAGCATAATAGTCAACACCATGGAATTGCGTTCCTTTAAAAACGAGATGGCCGGTCTGTTAAAAAAGTTCGACAGCCCGCATGCACCGGACGCATGGATATTGGAGGCGGATGCATTCAAAAAGCTAACCGATTTCTTTCTTGCCGGCGAGTCGTTTTACTTCACCATGAACCATCATACGATGGACTTCGAATTTGTAAGCAAGGAGGTGCGTAGTGTGTTGGGCTACGAACCTGACGAGTTTACCATCCCTTTTGCCATTAGCATCATACACCCGGAGGACCGGCCTTTTTTTTGAGGATTGGGGAAACGCTATACAATTTCATCGCTGAAATGACCTTTGAGAAATTCCTGGATTTCAAAATGAGGTATGACATCCGGTACCAGAAAAAGGATGGAAGTTACTGCCGGATTTTGTACCAGGCCATCATTATAGAGCACGACGGCCTTGGACGCATTTTAAGGACCTTCGGCACCTATACCGACATCAACTACCTGAAAGAGGGTGGTGCGCCCACACTTTCCTTTATCGGGATGAACGGGATGCCGTCCTACATCGATGTACCACTGAAAAACAGAAACCTGCTGCCTAAAAAGGACAATATCACATACAGAGAACGCCAAGTGTTGAAATTGCTTGCGGAAGGCATGTTGAGCAAAGAAATCGCTTCGACACTGGGCATCAGCAAAGAAACGGTCGATCGGCACCGAAAAAACATGTTGCATAAGAAAGGGCTTGCCAATACCAGCGAACTGGTAGGCAAAGCCATACGCCAAGGATGGATTTGAAGGGAGGAGTTTTGCCTTATATATACTTCATCTCCATCGCGTCGTGGATGAGTGCAGCCACATTGGTTGCCTTGAACTTTTGAAGGAGGTTGCGTCTGTGGCTCTCCACCGTGAGCGGGCTAATGAAAATTTTCTCACCGATTTCTGCGGAGCTCAACCCCTGCGCCAGCCAATGCAGCACCTCCTTTTCGCGGCGCGTAATCACCGGGAAGTCTCCCGATCTTACACTATCTATGATCTCCCGTACGTTCTTGCTAAGCCCTGTCCCACCCGATACTACCTGGTGGATGGCATCCACCACTTCGTCCCTGTCAGCATTTTTCAGGAGATACCCCGATGCCCCGGCCTGTAGCATGCGCTGGATAATGCTATGTTCATTGATATTGCTGATAGCGATTACCCTGCACGCCGGGTTTCGCCGTTGTATTTCCGAACAGGCATCGATCCCGTTTTTTCCGGGCATATTGATATCCAGCAGCACAATATCCACCGCTTCCTGCCCGATGTAGGCCAACCCGGCATCTGCATCCGTAAAGGTTCCCACCAGCCGGATTCCCGGAATACCTTGCAACATGAATGAAAACCCCTGCAGCACTACCGGGTGATCGTCAATAACGATGATATCCAACACCTTACTATCCATATTAAATCGGTATTTCAATGTTTACGGTGGTTCCCCTGCCGGGATGGCTATCCATCTCCACCGTGCCGTACAGCAACGCCACTCTATTTTCCACATTCTTCAGCCCCAACCCCTTCTTGCCCGCTTCCTGCAGACCAAATCCGCAGCCGTCATCTTCAACGGTCAGCGAAAGGGAATGTTCATTTTCACTGCACTGTACGATAATTTGGTCGGCATCCGCGTGTTTAATGGCGTTATTGAGCAGTTCCTGCACAATCCGGTACACACCGATAAGGATGGGCTGTGGGTAAGTGCTACGCAAGTAGAACCCATGGAATTTGACCGACGTGGTTGGGGTATCCATGTATTCGCATAAATCAGCCAACGCCGGGGTCAATCCCATATACAGCAGTGACTCGGGCATCAAGTTCCGGGCCACCCGCCGTAGTTCGTCTACCGAACGGTCCAGCTCGAGCATCACCGCTTGCATCTCCTGGCTTGTTACCGACGCCTGCCCGCCCCCTTTTGTGGCCACGGCCGAGAGGCGCAACTTCACGCCCGCCAACAAACCGCCGAGGCCATCATGGAGGTCGCGCGAAATCCGGCTTCTCTCCTCCTCCTGCCCTTGGAGGATGGAGTCGAATTGCCGGAGCTGCTCCTGCTGTTTAAGGTTGCGCAGTTCTTCCACGTGCAGCCTTTCCTGTTGGCCCAGCGCCCGGCGGTTGCCGCTTGCCAGCTTCCAAGAAAAATAAGCGATGGTCAGCGCAATGGTCAGGCTTGCCACGAGTAGCATGATCCACAGCCGGTTTCTGTCGATTGCCGATTGCTGCCTGCGGTTGGCATCCTGCAATTTCAGGATTTCATTTTCCTGTTCTACCGACTGGAATTTCTTTTCAAGATCGAGTATTTTCAACGCTGTTTCGCTCTCCTGCAATGAATCGGTCGCCAACGCGTAGTCTCTCATCCGCTCAAATGCTGCCTTATAATTACCAAGGTGATATTCGGTATAAGCCATTTCGCGGGTATGCAACAGTTGGTTATGTGCGATGGTGTTGAGCCCGTGGGTATTCGCGATGTTTAAATACTTCTTGGCATTCACATAGTCCTTCCAATCCCTGTAAGTGGCATATATTTCAAAATAAAGATCGCGTTGCGAGTGATCGTCCAACAGATCTTCTGCGATCGCTATCCCGCGGTAGAAATTGGCCAATGCCCCGTCCTTGTCTTTTATCTTCCGGAGGTACACACCGGCTGTGCGGTAGTAATAGGGTGCATACGTCGAATGGGGTACGGCCCTCAATTGTATTTCTGCGCTATCCAGATAAATTTTAGCCTGGTTTATATCGCCGATATTCATCTCATTTTTTGCGGCGTTCACAAATACCGTCAGCTTATTTTCATATGCCTGCGCAAATTTCGAGAGCGTATGCATGGCCTGTCTATAATAAGGAGATGCCGATTCAAAGTCATGCAGGTTGGCAAGTATCAGTCCGATATTCTGGAGATGCTGGCTTACCGCACTACTATCGCCTGCCATACGGGAAAGAGGGAGTGCCTTATCGATGATAACGTCCAAGTATTGTGCGGCACTATCCTGCGCCTGTAGCAATGTGCCGTAATTGTTCCACGCACGGGCCTGGTATACATAGGCTTGCCGAAACGAATACCTGTTCAGTAAGTGTGCAGCCTGCAGGTAGTAGTGCTTGGCCTGCTCCATATCATGGGCATAGATCACATTTGCCCGGTGGTGCCATAGCAAACCCCGGTAATAATCGGTAGGATTCGTGCCCATCACTTTCTCCGCCTCCTCGATGTAACCGAACGCCTGGGACGTATCGCGGTCGCTCCAATAGAAACTTAGCTCGAGCAAGCGCTCTATTCTCACGCTGTCATTCGGCGACCGCTCCATGAGTTGCTTCAAGCTATCCGCGTAAGCACTCCTACCTGTGTATTCGCCTTGCTGGGCCATTGCCTGTACAAACCAGGCCCCCGCGGTCAAAAAAACAATAAACCGTTTCATACACCATCTTCAACCTTCCAAAGGTAATCGCATCCAACAGAAAAAGCAATCCACGAAAACACGTGTTTTCCAATTGGTGAGACATCGCCCTACCTCCTAAAAATTGTTAAGTTTTTTAGCAAAATAATATGCATGTATTTGGGATATCTAAAATTATTTGTATTTTTACTAAAAATATTAGAAATTATGGATACAGTACATTTCCAGCCGTATGGCCTTTATCTGTACGAGTACCTGCTCATCATCGAGCCCAACGGTCTTGTCCAGAAACAATTGCGGGCTTTCAAGCAGTATTTCATTAACAGCCATCGCTACTCAAATGCGATTGTTTCGAAAAGCCATCTTACATTGATACGGTTTATCCAATACGATAGCTACGAAAAGCACATTGTCAGGGAACTCCAACGGATTGCATCCACGGTCAACCCGTTTGAGGTGGAACTGGAGGGGTTCGGCAGTTTCGGGCACACCTTGTTCGTGGATGTCAAGTCCGCCGTCCCCATCCTCCAGCTGGTCGCTACGCATCGGCGCACCCTGCGGCCACTGGTAAACGGCGTGAAAGGACATACCGCACGGTTCGTAACCAAACCCCATATCACGATTGCCAGGAAACTGACACCGCCGCAAAACGCAGCGATATGGCCTGTTTGGAACCGCACGGATTATAGCGGCCAATTCCGCGCACGGAACATGACGCTGTTACGGCGGCGCGTGGGTACACACTCCTACGCTACCGTTCAGAAATTTGAGTTCTTGGGCATATCACCCGCCTTTACGCAGGGAAAACTATTTGCCTGAAACCACACAAAGCACCGCTAACCGGCCCGCAGTGCGGCTTCGTCGCCATACATCATCTTGCGTAGGTTATTGAGGGCATAACGCATCCTACCCAGTGCGGTATTGATACTGACCTCCGTGACCACAGCAATCTCCTTGAAGCTCATATCGCCATAGTGGCGCATGATAAGTACTTCTTTCTGGTCGTCAGGGAGGCGCTGTATCATGCGCCTTAGGTCGCGGTGGGTCTGCTCGCGCACCATCTTTGTTTCCGCACTTTCGTCGGCAAACTGGAGCACATCGAAAATATCAAAACCATCGCTGTTTACCACCACGGGCGTGCGCCGCTCCCTCCTGTAGTGGTCAATCACCAGGTTATGCGCAATACGCATTACCCACGGAAGGAACTTGCCCTCTTCGTTATAACGACCGCTCCTCAGCGTATTGATTACCTTAATAAAGGTATCCTGGAAAATATCCTCCGCTAAACTTTCATCCTTTACCAGCAAATAGATGGATGTATATAGTTTGGTCTTATATCGGTCTATCAAAATCTCGAGCCCTGTCTCTTCACCAGCCACGTAAAGACGAATGAGCTCCTGGTCCGTTCGTTGTTCAAGCTTCATAATACGCTACTCCCGCTTTTACTATTTTCAACAAATAAGTAATCTCTTTCTTGTAGTCGTATTTCCTATAATAGCTCTCCTCTCAATGATAGTGTAACTAGGTCAAAAAAAAGGAAAATTTTCAGTATTTCAAAGCTTTTGTTAGAATTTCACTTTTTTTAGGCTTCCTATGTCACACCACGTAACAAAAAAAGCCTTGTTCCACAAATGCGGAACAAGGCCTCCTTCAATCCTAAACCCGTTGGTTATTTGTACAACGGATACGCCGACATCAAGGTCTTTACCTTGTTGTGGATTTTATCCAATGCCGCGTCGTCATCATGTTTCAGCAACGCTACGTCGATCATCTCAGCAATCTCCAGCATCTGATCTTCTTTGAGGCCGCGGGTCGTGATTGCCGCCGTGCCCAGCCGGATACCCGAAGTTACAAATGGCGACCTGTCATCAAACGGCACCATGTTCTTGTTGATGGTAATGCCGGCCTTGCCCAACGCCGCCTCAGCAGCTTTGCCGCTGATCCCTTTGTTGCGCAGGTCGATAAGCATCAAATGGTTGTCCGTTCCACCCGATATGATGTTATACTCTTTATTCACGAATGCCTGTGCCAGCGTTGCAGCGTTTTTCTTCACTTGGACGATGTATTCCATATAGTCTTCGCTCAGCGCTTCACCGAATGCGATTGCTTTGGCCGCAATGATATGCTCCAGTGGTCCGCCCTGCGTACCCGGGAAAACCGCCAGGTCCAGCAACGACGTGATGCTGCGGATTTCCCCTTTCGGGGTTTTGATACCCCACGGGTTCTCAAAATCCTTGCCCACCATGATGAGGCCGCCGCGTGGTCCGCGGAGCGTTTTGTGCGTGGTGGTCGTCACCACGTGGCAATGCGGCAGCGGATCGCTGAGCAGCCCACGGGCAATGAGGCCCGCCGGATGTGAAATATCGGCCACCACCAGCGCGCCGATTTCATCGGCCACCCTACGTACAAAGGCATAATCCCAATCGCGTGAATAGGCCGACGCACCGCAAATGATCACTTTCGGCTTTTCCTGCAGCGCCACCTCTTCCAATTGCTTGTAATCGATCAAGCCGGTTTCCCTATCCACACCGTAAAACAGCGGCTGGTAAAGTTTCCCCGAAAAGTTGACCGGTGAACCGTGGGTAAGGTGCCCTCCATGGGAGAGGTCGAAACCTAAAATCTTATCGCCGGGCTGCAGCAATGCCAAAAACACAGCAGCATTGGCTTGTGCGCCTGAGTGCGGTTGCACATTCACCCACTCGGCATTGAAGAGCTGCTTGGCCCTTTCAATGGCAATCGTTTCCACCTCGTCAACGACTTCGCAACCGCCATAATAGCGCTTACCGGGCAAGCCTTCGGCATACTTATTGGTCAATACCGACCCCGCGGCTTCCATCACTTGCCTGCTCACGAAGTTTTCCGATGCAATGAGTTCGATGCCTTCTTCCTGGCGCTTGAGCTCTTGGTTTATTAACTTAAATACGGTTTCGTCCCTTCTCATTGTGGTACAAAGAATTGAATGTTAAAAAGTTGCGCAAAGATATAAACTTGGGCGCAATATTCAACCCACCAACTCACTTTTGATGGTTTTTAATGCCATATCATATGGATTCGCATCCAATGCGGCGATATGCGCCAGCAATACCGTGCTGAGCTCCTTGGCGGTAGCGCCGGCCGACAGGCCGGTTGCGGCATTCCGGATGAGCGCCACCGTATTATCCTTTACCCGCTCGGTGACTGACCACGCCACATCACTCACATACAACTGCTGCGTAATGTTGTGCTGGTATTCCGCACGGATCTCTTCGATGAGCAGCTGCTCAAATTCGCTTGCCCCCAAACCGGGCTGATGCAGCCGCACGGCCGCATGGGCAGGGTTTATGCGTTCAATCAACAACACCAGCCGCTCATAGGCCTGCAACCGCAGCGGCAACACTTCTTTCTTTGCCGCATGCCGTGCCTCCAACATTTTGAGACGGAAAACATGGTTATTATATTTCGTCCAAAACATCCAATTGGCGATACCGGCCACGGCACATCCCGCCAATATATACTTGAAAAGATCAAGAGAAAATGAAGCAATATCCATCTATTCCGTTTGTTTATGGAACGTAAAAATCCGCGTAACCCTGCAAAAGTGGCGATTTTTTATCTATTTTTGCAGCGTTTGGACGAATTAAATAGTACGAAGATGAGCATAGCGACACCATTAGCTGCAGCGCCATTGACATTGACCCCGGGCGCCATCGAAGAACTCAAAAAGCTACGGGAACAGCAGGAGATATCGGACGATTTCGGGTTACGCGTGGGCGTTGAGGGTGGCGGATGCGCGGGCATGAATTATATCCTCGGATTTGATCAAAGAAAAGACGGCGATTCGGAATATGATATCGAAGGTATCCGTATTTTCATGAACAAAGCGCATGGCTTATACTTAGCCGGGATGGAGATCGATTTCAAGAATGGGCTGGATGCACGCGGCTTCGTATTCAACAACCCCAATGCCAGCAGCACCTGTGGCTGTGGAACGTCTTTTTCGGCTTAACCTTCCGGTATATCTTTATTGAGCGCCGTTATTCTTAAGTAGCGGTAATTCGGTGCAGGAGCCGTACGTATAATCCTACCTTTCCTTTTTCCTTTCGTACTAATTCCCTATCTTTGCATCCTCATTTTTGAACACAAACGATTGATGTACAACGAATACAAGCAGCTGAATTTATCGGAAATCGGCAAAGAAATACTTACCTATTGGCAGCGGGAAAACATCTTTGAAAAAAGTGTCGCTTCCCGTCCGGCAAGCAAGCCCTATACATTCTACGAGGGCCCCCCTTCCGCCAACGGCATGCCTGGCATCCACCACGTGATGGCACGCGCCATCAAGGATATATTCTGCCGGTATAAAACGTTGAAGGGCTACCAGGTAAAACGCAAAGGCGGCTGGGATACGCATGGCCTGCCCATCGAGCTCGCTGTTGAGAAAACGCTTGGCATCACCAAAGAAGACATCGGCAAAACCATCTCCGTGGCCGATTATAATGCCGCATGCCGCAGGGAAGTGATGAAGTACACGGACGTGTGGAACGACCTCACCGAGAAAATGGGCTATTGGGTCGACCTCCAAAACCCGTACATCACCTATGAAAATGGCTATATAGAAACCCTGTGGTGGATACTGAAAGAACTATATAACGAGGGCCTGCTGTACAAAGGGTATACCATCCAACCCTATTCGCCGGCTGCCGGTACGGGGCTGAGCTCGCACGAGCTCAACCAACCGGGCACGTACAAACCCATCAAGGATACGACCATCGTGGCCGAATTCCGGATAAAAAAGGACCAGGTGCATCCTTCGCTGGCGATACTCTTTGAAGAGGAAAGCGAAGATACGGCTTTCCTGGCATGGACCACCACGCCCTGGACATTGCCCGCCAACAGTGCACTGGTGGTAGGCAACGACATCCGCTACGTGAAAATCCGCACGTTCAATCCGTATACGTTCGAACCGGTTAGCGTGGTGTTGGCCAAAGACCTCGTAGCACGCTTTTTCAAGCCCGAAGGGCAACAGATTCCGCTGAAAGAATACCACCGCAACGACAAGACCATCCCGTGGGAAGTCCGGGCGGAGTTCTCCGGGGCGGAACTCGTCAACCTCAAATACCACCAGTTGCTGCCCTACGTTACCAACGAAGACTTGGAGCAACATGCCTTCCGCGTCATCGCCGGCGATTTCGTTACCACCGAAGATGGTACGGGCATCGTACACTCCTCGGCGACATTCGGTGCAGACGACTTCCGCGTGAGCAAGGAAAACAACGTGCCGGGTGTATTCGTAAAAGACGAAAACGGCAAGGACGTGCCCATTGTCGATAAGCAGGGCCGATTCGTAGCGGCAATCGGCGAGTTCGGCGGCCGCTTCGTAAAAGAGGAGTTCTACAGCGACGAAGAGCGGGCAGCAGACGGGTTCAAGCCCACTGATGTGCTTATCGCCATCAAACTGAAAGAAGAAAACAAAGCATTCGAGGTAAAGAAATACGAACACAGCTATCCGCACTGCTGGCGTACGGACAAGCCGGTGCTTTACTACCCGCTGGATAGTTGGTTCATCCGCACCACCGCGGTGAAAGACGAGCTGGTGGCGCTCAACAAGACCATCAATTGGAAACCCGAATCGACAGGGACCGGCCGCTTCGGCAACTGGCTGGAAAACCTGGTCGACTGGAACCTTTCGCGCTCCCGCTATTGGGGCACCCCTTTGCCGATCTGGCGCAGCGAAGACGAAAACGAAGAACTATGCATCGGCTCCATTGCCGAGCTGAAAACACGGATCGAACAAAGCCTCGCATCCGACGTACTGGATGCCCGCGAAAAGAGCATCTTACAGGAATACCTAACGAAGTTCGGCACCGACCAATTGGACCTGCACCGCCCATACGTAGACGATGTGGTGCTGGTGTCTGACGGGGGCCAAAAACTCTACCGCGAGCCAGACCTGATCGATGTATGGTTTGATAGCGGTGCCATGCCTTATGCACAATGGGGGTTGGATCAGGAAAAATTGGCCACGGGCGACAAGACACCGTTCAAGGCCGATTTCGAGGGTGCCTACCCCGCCGACTTCATTGCCGAGGGGGTAGACCAAACCCGTGGATGGTTCTTTACGCTCCATGCCATATCCACCATGCTGCGGCATTCCATCGCCTTCAAAAATGTGGTATCCAACGGGCTCGTACTCGACAAAAACGGCAATAAGATGTCCAAGCGGCTCGGCAACGCCGTCGATCCTTTCAGCACCATTGAAACCTACAGTGCCGATGCTACCCGCTGGTACATGATCAGCAACGCCGCCCCTTGGGATAACCTTAAATTCAACGAGGAAGGGCTGGACGAGGTACGCCGGAAATTTTTCGGCACCTTATACAATACCTATGCGTTTTTTGCACTGTATGCCAACATCGACAAGTTCGACTATACAGAAGCCGACCTGCCCCTTGAGCAGCGCCCGGAAATAGACCGCTGGATCATTTCGCTCCTCAACACGTTGACACGCGAAGTAGACGGCAATTATGCTGATTTCGAACCGACGAAGGCGGCACGCGCCATCCAAGCATTTGTAGACGAGCACTTGAGTAATTGGTATGTACGGTTGTGCCGCAGGCGCTTTTGGAAAGGCGATTATACCGCCGATAAGGTATCGGCTTACCAAACCCTATATACCTGCCTCAATACCGTCGCCAAGCTCATGTCGCCGATTGCCCCGTTTTTCAGCGACAGGCTCTATCTCGACCTGAACGGTGCCACACAGAAAGAGCAGGCCGCCTCGGTGCATCTGGCCGACTTCCCGGCGTACCAAGCCGAATTGGTAGACAGCGGATTGGAAGAACGGATGGCGTTGGCGCAAGACATTTCGTCGCTCACCTTGTCCCTACGGAAAAAAACGGGCATCAACGTGCGCCAGCCACTCCAGAAAATCCTGCTACCCGTGCTGAACGCCACCTTCCACCAGCAAGTGGAGCAGGTGGCGGCCCTCATCCTTTCCGAAACGAACATCAAGGAAATCGAATTTATCGCCGATACGTCGGGCTTGGTCAAAAAGAAAATAAAGCCCAACTTCAAAGCACTGGGTCCCAAGGTAGGCAAAGACATGAAAACGGTCGCCGCAGCCATCCAGGCGCTCACCGCCAATGAAATCGCGGCGCTCGAAACACAAGGATCCATTGCTATCGCCGGCACCCCCTACACCGTCCAGCTGGCCGATGTGGAAATCATTGCCGAAGATGTTTCGGGGTGGCAGGTAGCCAACCTCGGCAGGCTTACCGTGGCGCTGGATGTCAGCATCACGCCCGCTTTGAAAAAAGAAGGCATCTCGCGCGAACTGGTAAACCGTATCCAGAACCTCCGCAAGGAACGCGGATTGGAAGTGACCGACAGGATACGGGTAAGCCTGAGCGACATCCCCGAAATTACGGAAGCCGCAACGGGTAATTTATCTTATATTCGCACCGAGATATTGGCAGACTCTTTGATATTCGAGGGTAGCCTCGCTACGGGCGACACGATAGAGATTGCAGAAAAGGAATTGAATGTATTAATTGAAAAAGTGTAAAATTATGGCAAATAGCAGCGAAAAAACACGTTATAGTGATGCGGAATTGCAGGAGTTCAAGGAAATCATCCTCGAAAAACTCCGGGTTGCCAAGGAAGAGCTTTCAGCCCTGACCAAGACGTTGAACAGCAGTAATGGCAATGGAACTGACGATACGGCAGGAACGTTCAAAACCCTGGAAGACGGGTCGGCAACCCTAGAGAAAGAGCAGACCAACCAATTGGCGGCGCGCCAAAAGAAGTTTATTGACAACCTCGAAGCTGCCTTGGTCCGTATAGAAAACAAAACCTACGGTATCTGCCGCGAAACCGGCAAGCTCATCCAGAAAGAACGCCTGCGTGCCGTGCCGCACACCACCTTGAGCATGGAAGCCAAATTGAAACAGTATTAAAAACCGCTTCCCAGCTTTCAGCACACACCATGAAAGGCTATACCAAACCCCTCATACTGATTGCCGCGGTGCTCTTCGTGGATCAGCTTTCCAAATTCTGGATCAAGATGAACATGACGCTCGGACAGGAATACAAGATTCTTGGCGATTGGTTCATTATCCATTTTACCGAAAACAACGGCATGGCCTTCGGCCTGGAGTTTGGCGGTGAGGCGGGCAAACTGGCGCTTTCGCTGTTCCGCATCGCGGCGGTAATTGGCATCGCCTACGGCCTGCATTACATGGTCAAGAAAAAATACCACCGCGGCTTCATCCTCAATGTGG
This sequence comes from Parapedobacter sp. 2B3, assembly GCF_041925275.1. Taxonomy (NCBI): domain Bacteria; kingdom Pseudomonadati; phylum Bacteroidota; class Sphingobacteriia; order Sphingobacteriales; family Sphingobacteriaceae; genus Parapedobacter; species Parapedobacter sp. 2B3. The sequence continues at coordinate 511,364 of NZ_JBHEUZ010000001.1, forward strand.
CGTTGATTTTTGCAGGTGCCATGGGCAATATCATTGATTCCACGTTTTATGGCCTCATTTTCAGCGAGAGCACGTGGTTCGAGAAAGCGAGCCTGTTCCCTGCCGGGGGCGGCTATTCCAGCTTGCTGCATGGCAAAGTGGTGGATATGCTGTATTTCCCGATCATCCAGGGGAACTTTCCCGCATGGTTCCCCATTTGGGGCGGTGAAGACTTCCTGTTTTTCAGGCCGGTATTCAACATCGCCGATTCTGCCATCACGGTCGGTGTCGCGCTTATCCTCATCTACCAGAAACGCTATTTCAAGGAAGAACTGGTGGAACCCGAAAGCTACAATAGCGAAATAATCGAGGATTAACTCGCATAGGAAAAGACATAAAAAAAGCGGCTTTCGCCGCTTTTTTTGTAACTATACATCGTACGTCGTGGAGGATGTTTCACCTCCCCTACCCGTCCAGTTCGTGTGGAAAAACTCACCCCGGGGTCTATCAAGCCGCTCGTAGGTATGGGCTCCGAAATAATCGCGTTGCGCCTGCAATAGGTTGGCGGGCAGGCGTTCGCAGCGGTACCCATCGTAATAAATCAACCCTGCGCTCAGGCAAGGCACCGGTATGCCATTCGTAATGGCCGTGGCCACCACCTTGCGCCAGCCGCCTTGTGCCGCCTGTATTTTATCCCTGAAGAAATCATCCAAAATCAAGTTCTGCAGTGCCGGGTTTTTGTCGAACGCCTCTTTGATCTTCCCTAAAAACGCCGACCGGATAATGCAGCCCTCGCGCCACATCAGGGCAATGCTTCCATAATTCAACTTCCACCCATACTCTTTGGCAGCCACCGCCATCATTTGGTAGCCTTGGGCATACGAAATCACCTTAGCCGCGTACAACGCATCGCGCAGGTCGTTGATAAACGCTTGCCGATCGCCCTCAAATGATGGGGTCGGCCCGTTCAGCACCTTTGATGCCGCCACCCGTTCGTCTTTCAGTGCCGACAGGCAACGTGCAAATACCGACTCGGCAATCAGCGTAAGGGGTACGCCCAAATCGAGGGCTACCGTACCCGTCCATTTGCCGGTACCTTTCTGCCCGGCGGTGTCAAGGATCTTGTCTACCAGGGGCAGCCCATCCTCGTCCTTGAATGCCAGTATATCGCGTGTAATCTCTATCAAGTAGCTATCCAGCTCACCTTCGTTCCACTCTTTAAAAACCTCGTGCATCTCATCGGGGGTCATGCCGAGCACATCCTTCATGATTTGGTAGGTCTCGTTGATGAGTTGCATATCGCCATATTCGATACCGTTATGCACCATTTTCACGAAATGGCCAGCACCACCGTCGCCCACCCAATCGCAGCAGGGCGTCCCATCTGCCACCTTGGCAGCTATCGACTGAAAAATGGGCTGTATGGCCGGCCAGGCTGCTTTGGATCCCCCCGGCATGATGGAAGGCCCCAGCAAGGCACCTTCTTCACCACCAGACACCCCTGTGCCCACATACAGCAGTCCTTTGCTTTCCACATACCTCACCCGGCGCTCGGTATCCGGAAAATGGGAGTTCCCGCCATCAATAATGATGTCGCCCGGCTCCAGGTGCGGTATCAGCAGCTCAATGAAATCGTCCACAGGCTTGCCGGCCTTCACCATCAACATGATTTTACGGGGTCTCTTCAGCGAACCGATCAGGTCTTCGATAGAAGTGGCTCCGTAGATGTTCTTGCCTTCGGCACGTCCGTTGACAAAGCGTTCCACTTTATCCACCGTCCGGTTGTATGCGGTTACGTGGAATCCTTTGCTTTCCATGTTAAGGATAAGGTTTTCGCCCATCACGGCGATCCCGATAACGCCTATATCTGATTTTTCTTGCATATTATTTTCCATTTCGCTCCCAAAGTTATGCTTTCACATGCAGGAAAAAAAACAAAAAACGAAAATGGCCGCCATCAAACATTTTATGGCTTCCGTTGTTCTTAGCTTATGACAACAAAGGAAGAAAAGCTCAACAGAAAGGACAAGAAGATGAACACGAAAAACAGTATCGTAACGTATGCATTGGTAGGCCTTGCCGCCGGCACGGCAGCATGGTTGTTATTGGGCACCAAAGAGGGACGCAGACAGATGGACCGCGCAAGCGACGGCATACGGGAACTCAGCAAAACCATCCGGAAAACAACCAAAGAGGGTATCCGTAAGGCTTCGGAAATGGCCAATCGGGCAACGGCAGAGATCGATGACCTCCGCGCGCAGGCCAAGCGCAAGGGCCAATCTGCCATCCAAAAGGCCGACCGTGTGGCAAAAAGCGGCGTGGACAAAGCGCGGCGTACCGTCAAAGCCGCTAAGCAGCAGATAGAAGAAGAAATATAAAATAGCCGCACCGTAGCCGCAATTCCCCCCGAGGTCGTATCTTTGCGGCAATGCGGTTATTTAAAGCGGTCCAATCTCTTATCCGGAAAGACATCGTGCTGGAATGGCGGTCCAAGTACGCCATCAACGGTATCGTCCTCTATGTGGTGTCTACGGTTTTTGTCTGCTACCAAGCATTTAAATCCGTAGACCCCACTACGTGGAACGCATTGTTCTGGATCATTTTGTTGTTCGCGTCCATCAACGCCATCAACAAAAGTTTTGTACAGGAAAGCCACGGCCGCCAACTCTATTATTACACCCTTGCCAGCGCCAAGGCGGTCATCCTTTCCAAGATCAGCTACAACATGCTCATCATGCTGTTGCTCGCTGCCATCGCCTACCTGGTCTATTCCATCATCTTCAACAACCCCCTCGGGGACCCGGTGCTTTACTTGGCGGTGGTAGCCCTCGGTGCCGTCGGCTTCGCGGCCGTGTTTACCATGGTGGCGGCCATCAGTGCCAAAGCCGGCAACAACAGTACCCTCATGGCCATCCTCAGTTTCCCCATCATCATACCCATGCTCCTTGTGTTGATAAAAGTCTCCAAAAACGCACTCGACGGATTGGAACGCAGTGCTAGCTACGACGAGCTGTTCGTCCTCGGTGCCATCAACGTCATCACGGTTGCCATTTCTTTGCTGTTATTTCCTTACCTTTGGAGGGACTGATAATTTAAGATTTCGATTGAACATGCGGATGACACAGATTGGGCAAATGTATACTGATTTCTCCGGCTTGTCATGCATCATCGTATCCCTTGGTGTCTTTTGTCGAGCGTCTCATGTCTAATATCTAAAGCAAAAATGAAAAAATACTGGTGGAAAGTCCTTGCCGTTTTATTGGTGTTATATAGTATTATCATGGGCCTGCTGGGGCATGTACCCGCCTTGCCCATTGTAAATGAAACCATCCGCAACGTGTATTTCCATGTGCCCATGTGGTTCACCATGTTTACGCTTTACATCGTATCGGTGGTCTATAGTATCAAGTACTTATCGTCTGCCAAGCCCCACCACGACCTGGTGGCTGTTGAAAGCGTGAATGTAGGCATTGTCTTCTGTATCTTCGGCCTGCTCACGGGCATGCTATGGGCCAATTTCACGTGGGGCACGTTCTGGACCAACGACCCCCAACTAAACGGCGCCGCCATCGGCACACTGATGTACCTCGCCTACTTGGTGCTACGCAACGCACTGGAGGAGGAGCAAAAGCGGGCCCGCATATCGGCCATATACAACATCTTCGCATTCCCGATCCTGATCGTATTCATGTATATCCTGCCGAAAACCACCGACTCCCTCCATCCCGGTGCGGGTGGAAATTCCGGGTTCGGCGAGTTCGACCTCGATGGTTCGATGAAGGCCGTGTTATACCCCGGAGCCATCGGTTGGATACTCATTGGCGTGTGGCTGATGACCCTGCGCTACCGCATCCGGAAAATGGAATATCAAAACCTTACAGCAACGCCGTAAACATTGGTATAATCTCAATCATAAATCGATTAAACGATAAAATTTAACAACGTTTATCACAAAACGATATGAAAAAGACAATTCTTTCTTTGCTATTAGTTATCAATGGGTTAATGTGTAGTTTTGCCCAATCAAGTGCCGGGGTCGAGATGGCCATGGGTTTGCGCAGTTCGGGCAAAATTTATGTGGTGGTAGCCGTATTGGTGGTGCTTTTCGCAGGGCTAGCCGTTTACCTATTTACCATTGACAGGAAGGTCTCGCGTGTTGAAAAGCAACAAGAGCGGTAATGGACCGATAGGTACTGCGCCCGCTGCGTGACTTAACCCGACAGTGCCAACCCGCAAGGCCGATGCCGACGATGGTAGATCGCCGGGCACGCACCATGGAAATGAATAAAGTCACCAAAAAAAGTATCAATAAACAAACATTGTTATGGCTAAGTCAATAGCAGAAAAAGCGCAAGAGCCCCATTTTTTCGATGATGTATCCGCGTTCTTTGACCATGCAGCGCAATTCACCAAGCACCCCCAAGGATTATTGAACCAGATCAAGGTATGCAATAGCATCTACCGATTCAGCTTCCCCTTCAGACGGGGTGATAGCCTGGAGGTGATCAATGCCTGGCGGGTAGAGCACTCGCAGCACATGTCGCCCACCAAGGGCGGTATCCGTTACAGCGACATGGTAAACGAGGATGAGGTGATGGCCCTCGCCGCACTGATGACCTACAAATGTGCCATCGTCAATGTACCGTTCGGCGGCGCCAAGGGTGGCATCGCCATCAACCCAAAGAACTATTCCGTTGGCGAGTTGGAGAATATCACCCGGCGGTACACCGTTGAGCTCATCAAGAAGAACTTTATCGGCCCGGCTATTGACGTACCGGCACCAGATTACGGCACCGGCGAGCGCGAGATGAGCTGGATTGCCGATACGTATACGACCATGAATCCCGGCCAGCTGGATGCCTTCGGCTGCGTAACTGGCAAACCCCTATCGCTGCACGGCATCAGTGGCCGGAAAGCCGCCACCGGACGCGGCGTTGCCATCGCCATCCGCGAGTGCGTGGATGTAGCCGAAGACATGAAGGCCATCGGCCTCGCACCCGGCATCGCCGGGAAGCGTGTCATCGTGCAGGGACTGGGCAACGTGGGTTATAACACCGCTAAAGTACTCCTCGAATTCGGCGCCATCATTGTGGGGGTGTGCGAATACGACGGCGCGCTGTACAATCCCGATGGACTGGACCCCGATGCCATCCTCGAGCACCGCAAAAACACCGGCTCGATACTCGGTTACAAAAAGGCCACGAAATCGTTTAAAGCACCCTCGGAGGGACTGGAACAGCCGTGTGATATCCTCGTGCCCGCCGCATTGGAAAACCAGCTGACAGCGGAAAACATCGGCCGTATCCAAGCAAAAATCATTGCGGAAGGCGCAAACGGCCCCACCACGCCCGCTGCGGCCACGGCCTTTGTCAAAAAAGGAGGCATCATCATTCCCGATATGTATTGCAATGCCGGCGGGGTAACCGTGTCTTATTTCGAATGGCTGAAAAACCTATCGCACGTTTCTTTCGGCCGCATGGACAAACGGTACGAGGAGATGGCCAACCAGAACTTGATCAACACGGTCGAAACCATGACGGGCAAGTCACTTACCCCAGCTGAGCGCATGACCATCGTAAAAGGGGCCGATGAGCTCGAACTGGTCAATTCCGGTTTGGAAGATACCATGATAAGGGCCTACCACGAAATCCGGGAGATCCGCAATTCCAACAAGGCCATCGATACGCTCCGGACAGCGGCGTTGGTGGGTGCCATCAACAAGATAGCCGTTTCTTACCAAAATCTGGGTATCTGGCCTTAGCATTGGCCGGCAATACCTTCCGTCAACTGCCCCTCTATTTCCTGTCCGGAATACAGGGGCAGTTGTTTTACCTGTTTGTGCTTCGTGTTGAATAAAATAATTTTAGGATTTTTAGAAGAAAGCATTTAATTTTATGTCTTTGGAGATTTGGAGAAGACTTAACTGAAACACACAAGCCATGATCGGCGAACAACATTACTCGGATGTATTCCAAGCACTGCCCACCCCGTGCGTGATGCTGCTCCCCAATGCCCCCCATTTTACGGTAATAAACGTGAGCGACGCTTACCTCGAGATTACCAACATCCAACGGGAAGATATGGTAGGGAAAGGTTTCTTCGAGGTTTTCCCAACCAACCCTTACCAAAACAACACCATATGGCGGAACATTTTCGACGAAGTCATCCGTAAAAAAAAAACCTGCAAAGTACCGCCACAGAAATATGCCTTCCCAACGGCAGACGTACCCGCACGACTGGACGTGAAATACCTTGAAGTCGTCAACACGCCTGTCCTTGATAATCAGGAAGACATCCAGTTTATCATCCGTTCAATGACGGATGTGACCCACACCGTCCACCACGAAAAATTCTATGAAGAAACGCAACGCACCGCCCATATTGGCAGTTGGGAAGTTAACATGGCACATCAAACGGTCATGTGGTCGGAAGGGCTGCGCGACATTTATGAGGTGACGCCAGACTTCAAGCCTACCTTCAGGGTGCTTGAAGAGTTTTACCCCGATCCGCATGCCCATCGGGCGTTCGAGGATGCGTTTGTGAAAGCTACGAAGGACGGAACGGTCTTCCGCCTTACACTGCCCATGGTTACGGCCAAACGCAATGAACGGTGGGTGTCTATCGTGGGCAAGTCAGATCTTGTAAGCGGCGCTTGCATCCGCGTATATGGCATTACGCAAGATATCACGGATAGCAAACGCCTCACGGATCTAGACGATTTGGAAAAAACCATCTTGGAGATGAGTGCCCAGCGGGATACGCCGCTCTCGGCTATCTTATCGCATTACGTGCTTGGCATCGAAGCGCTATATGGCGGCATGTATTGCTCCATATTGGGCGTTCAGAACAATCGGCTGGTCAGCTGGATTGCTCCGTCATTACCCGAGTCATACATTGCCGCTGTCCACAATCTTCCCATTGACGACAACGGGGGTTCGTGCGGCTCCGCCGCATACCGGCGAGAGCGTGTTATCGTTAGCGATATCGCCACCGATCCAAAATGGGCAAACGCCAGGGAGCTGGCGCTCAAGCACGACTTGAGGGCCTGTTGGTCGCATCCCATCATCGATTCCCACGGTAATGTGATTGCCGTGCTCGGCATCTATTATAAACAGGCAAAATTCCCCAATCCCGAAGAGCTCCTCATCATTGACCGCATGAGCGCGCTGCTCAACATCCTCATCGAAAACCGCCAGAATGCCGACCGTGTGCGCGAATCGGCCACGATGATGGCACAAGGGCAGGAGCTGGCCCGCTTTGGCAACTGGCAACTCGATTTGGAGAACCATCGGCACACTTGGTCGCCGGCATTATGCGATATCTATGGCATTGACCCCCTGGTATATGCGCCCAGTTATGATAACTACCTGGCCCTTGTCCATCCGGATGACCGGGCACGGGTTGAACAGCTAGTGCAGCGGATCTTCCAAACCTACGAAGACACCGTATTTGAGGAGCGGATTATCCGGCCCGACGGGGAGACCCGCCATCTTCGGTCTTGGGCCCGGCTGGTGCTGAACGATGAGCGGAAACCGACAAAGATAATCGGTGCCTGCCTGGATGTTACCGAGACCAAGCAAGCCGAACTGAAGTTGAAGCAACTGCACACCCAACTGGAGAAACATCTGGCGGAAGTAGCGCAATCCGAACAAAAATACAGCGACCTCTTCCACCTCAGCCCACAGCCCATGTGGGTGTATGACCTGGAAACCTATTATTTCCTCGATGTCAACGCTGCGGCCGTTACCCATTACGGATACACGCGCGAGGAGTTCCTCTCCATGACCATCCTCGACATCCGGCCGCCAGAAGAAATACCCAAGTTGGAAGAGGCCGTTGCGCTATCGAGGCGATATAACAAACTGTTCTTTAAGGGTACGTTCAAGCACCGCAAAAAAAACGGTGAAATTATCAACGTAGATATACAGAGTAATATCATCCAATTTCATGGGCGAAAAGCCGAGCTTATTTTGGCAAATGACATCACGGAAAAACTATACCACATCGAGGCCATCGAGGCACAGAACAAAAAGCTGCAAGAGATTGCCTGGATGCAGTCGCACCTGTTCCGGGCCCCGCTCGCGCGGATCATGGGGTTGGCCGACCTCATCCAGCACGGCCCCTCCCCCGGTGTCGACCTCGATAAGCTGCTCCGAGCCATCCATGAGTCTGCCATCGAACTGGACAGCGTACTGGGAGACATCACCGAAAAAGCAGAACAAATCAACCTCACTGAGCAATAAACCTATGAAGCTACGTGTTTTGGTTATTGATGACGACGAGATTTTCAACTTAATGGCCGATATCCTGCTCCGCAATCTCGGCATCACCACGCGGCCACAGTGTTTCACCAGCGGACAGGAAGCGTTGGCGTATCTCAGCCGGCAGGGCGCAACGGACACAACCTACCTCCTTTTTCTCGACATCAACATGCCAACGATGTCGGGATGGGAAGTGTTGGAATGCCTGCAAGCGTTGCCCAACCAGCAACGCATCCACGTAGTCATCGTTACCTCCTCGATCGATCGTGCTGACGAGCGCAGGGCATGGGAGTTTGCCCAGGTAATCGACTACATGATCAAACCGTTGCAGCGGGAGAAGCTATTAACACTTAAAAAGCACCGAAAATTAGCAGCTTTTTTCCGCCGGGGCTAGTTGCGGGCTATTGCAGGGCCTGCCACAGTATTTCGACGGGATGGTAGGCCACACGCGCCGCTCCGTCTTTGATCTGGTGGCGGCAGCTGGTACCCGGCGCCGCAATCACCACCTCTGGTGGCGTGTCTCTCACCGTGGGCAACAGCACCAATTCGGCCACTTTCATCGATACATCATAATGCTCTTTTTCATAACCGAACGACCCGGCCATGCCACAGCAACCCGAAGGGATTACCGTTACCTCGTGCCCTTTCGGGAAAGCCAGCATTTTCGAAGTGTACTCCACCAGATGGAACGCCTTCTGGTAGCAATGCCCGTGGAGCTTGATCTGGCGCGGCGTTTCCGAAAACGCGGCGGTGCTGATGTTTCCGGCATCCATTTCTCGCACTAGGAACTCATCAATCAGCAGCGCGTGTTTGGCAAGCTTATGGGCGTCCGTCAGTAACGGTTCATCGGCCAAATCAAGGTATTCATCCCGGAACGTGAGGATGGCCGACGGTTCAATACCGATCAACGGGGTTTCCTCGGTTATCACCTCTTTCAGATACCGGATGTTGCGGTTGGCGATGGCTTTGGCCTTCCGCACCAACCCTTTCGACAGGTAGGTGCGGCCGCTTTCCAGGTGTTTTGTTAGCCGCACGTCGTAACCCAACGCCGTGAGCAGCCGATAGGCAGTTTGGCCGATCCCTACATCGTTATATTCGGTAAACTCATCACAAAAGAGGTAGACCGTACGCCCTGTCGCGGGCCGTCGCTGGCTACGTGCCTGGCGGCGGACCCACCTGCGCAAGGTGGTCTTTCCCACTTCCGGCAGCGACCTGTCTTGGGCGAATCCCAAAATGCGTTTCACTAACGGCGACAACGTGTTGCTCTTGATGATCCAATTATACAACCCCGGCACATACGCCGCCAGCCGTTGTGATTTGGTGAAATTGGCAATCACCCAGGCGCGGAATGGCGTACCATCCGCATCGTAGTAATGCTGCAGGAACTCCGCCTTCATCTTCGTTACGTCCACGCCAGAGGGGCATTCCGTTTTACACGCCTTGCAGCTTAGGCACAGGTCCATCACCGCCTTTATTTCGGGATGGTCAAACCGGTTCATTTTTGTGGAGGTGGTAAGAAACTGCCGCAACAGATTGGCCCGTGCCCGCGTGGTATCCTTTTCTTCGCGGGTGGCCATATACGAAGGGCACATGGTACCGCCGGTGATGTGCGTTTTGCGGCAGTCGCCCGAGCCCGAGCATTTTTCCGAGAGCCGCAAGATACTCTCTTGCTTCCTGAAATCGAAAACGGTATCTATTTTTATGGTGCTCGTATCCTGCTCATAGCGCAGGAATTTATCCATCGGCGGCGTGTCTACGATTTTATTGGCATTGAACACCCCCTTGGGATCAAAGATCGCTTTCACCTCCCGCAGTAGCCCATACACTTTTTCGCCCAGCACCGCACCGATAAATTCACCGCGAAGGCGCCCGTCGCCATGTTCTCCGCTGAGGGAGCCGTTATACTTCTTCACCAGTTGGGCGGTATCTGCCAGTACGGCACGGAAAGCATGCCGTCCCTCGTCGGTTTTCAAATTGATCAGCGGTTCCACATGCAGCTCGCCGGCACCGGCATGGGCATAGTACGATGCATCCAGCCCATGGTGGTTCAGTATGTGCTGCAGGTCTTCGATATAGGCCGGCAGGTCTTCCGGCGGCACGGCACAGTCTTCTATCAGGTTCACCGGCTGCGTATCGCCCGGTAGGTTCCGTATCAAGCCGAGGCCTGCCTTGCGCACGTCCCACACCCGGTCGGTTTCCGGTCCCGTAATCAGCGGATGGGCATAGCCCAACCCCTCGGCCAGCAATTCCGCCTTCAACGCTGCGGCTTTGTGTTGCACCTCCCCGGGTGTGTCGCCCCTAAACTCTACCATCAGCAATGCCGCCGGATCGCCCTCGATGAAAAATCGGTTGTACTGGTAGGTCGGGTGGCCTTTGGTAAAGTCCATGATGTATTTATCCACCAGTTCGGAGGCCTCGGGGTGGTGGCGCAGTGCCACGATGTTGGCATGTAGCGACTCGATAAGCGTGTTGCAATGGATACAGAGCAATCCCACTTCGCTGGGTGGCAACGGCAGCAGGTTCAGCTTCGCTTCGGTGAGGATACCCAAGGTACCTTCCGATCCAGCAAGCAGCTTGCAGAAATTAAATGGTTGCGCGGTATCGAGCATCCTATCCAGCGCGTAGCCGGTGTTGCGTCGCGTAAGTGAAGGCTTGGGGTATCCCTGCTTGATGGCTTCGCGGTTGTCGGCATCCGCCAATAAATCATTCATCCGGCGGTAGATATCGCCCTCGCGGGTTGGCAAGGTCAGTTTGCCAAACAAGGCTGCGTCGTCCAATGCCCCGAATACCACTTCCGACCCATCATCGAGGAGCACCGTTGCCCCAAGGAGGTGGCTCCGCGTATCGCCCCAGACAATGGAATGCAGACCGCACGAATTATTGCCCACCATGCCGCCCACCATGGCCCTGCTCGCCGTAGAGGTCTCCGGGCCAAACATCAAGCCATAGGGCCGCAGGTAAGCGTTGAGGTCATCGCGGATGACGCCCGGCTGCACGCGCACCCACCGTTCTTCGGTGTTTAACTCCAATATACCATCAAAGTGTTTGGATACATCCACCACGATGCCCCGGCCCACCACCTGGCCTGCCAGGGAGGTACCGGCCGTGCGCGGAATCAGCGTTACGCCATAGATAGCCGCAAAGGCAATCAGCTCCTCCAAGTCCGCTTTGTTGCATGGCATGGCCACAGCCAGCGGAAGTTCCTGGTATACCGATGCATCCGTAGCGTACGCGCGGCGCAACGCCCGGTGCTCGGCCGTTTCGTTGTAGTAAAGCGGGCCTTCCAACCGGCTTGCCAATTGCTCCAAGCCCTGCATCGTACTATTTTCCTTTCTATCCACCCGGCGAAGATACATATTGACCCGTTATCCGGCATCCTCTATCCATACAATGATAAGATAAGCAGCCATTTTGATAAGATTGGATAGTCACCTCCCCATGGCCAAGTTAATCCGGGAGTACCTTTACACGGATGTTGCGAAAAAGCACTTTGCTGCCGGGGTCATGCCCCTGCAGAGCAAACGTTCCGCTTGAAATGGCACGACCTGTATGGGGGGCGGCAACCGTTTTGGGCTCGTTGTATTCCAGAATGAGTTTTCCATCGATCAGTATCCTCACCTGGTTACCTTTCACGATGATATGCTGCGTGTACCATTGGTTATCGACCACCGGCACCGTGTCTACATGCACCACGCCGTAGATACTGCCCGACCGCCGCCAGTCCGTGTGCGATATATTTACCTGCACCTCGTGGCCGATACGCGGGAACCCTTCCTCCTGAAACTGCGTATGGAAATAGATGCCCGAATTGGAACGGGGGAAGGTCATCACCTCCAGCTTCAATTCAAAATTCTTGAAATCATGGGCGCTTACATCACCCGCATAAAAAAGGTGCGACCGCTCCCCATTCACCACGATGGCACCGTCTTCTACCCGAAAGGTTTCCGGATTTTCATTCACTTTCCACCCATCCAGGGTCTTTCCGTCAAAAAGGGAAATCCACCCTTCGTCAGCTACCTGCTTGGGCAGGTCCGCATTCGTGCCTGCGCCGAACAGCGCAAACAATACCGATAAAAACAAACTACTTGAGCACATGATTTTCTTACTTAGTTTTCTGCTGTTAAAGATATCATTAACTTCGGTAATTGTATACTTTCAATAGGCGTATTCCTTTCCTATGCTGGCTCACACACTTGCTTTTGCTCGCCCAAGCCATCGATAATCAGCTCTACCGTATCGCCTGCTTTAAGGTACAGGGGCGGTTTCATTCCCAGCCCCACCCCTGCCGGTGTACCCGTCAGGATTAGGTCTCCCGCTTCCAATGTCATGAACTGGGAAAGGTAATGAACGATGTAGTACACGTCGAAGATGAGATTTCTGGTATTGCCGTCCTGCATTGTCTGGCCGTTCACGCGGAGCTGCAGCCGGAGGTTATGCACATCGTCCACCTTATCTGCCGTGAGCAGCCAGGGGCCCATCGGGCTGAAGTTATCGCATGATTTCCCTTTGGTCCATTGGCCACCGCGTTCCAACTGGAATGCCCGTTCCGATACGTCGTTCACCACGGTATAACCCGCAATGTAACTGGCTGCCTCTTCCCGCGTTTGTAGGTAACGTGCATTTTTACCGATAACCACACCCAATTCCACCTCCCAGTCGGTCTTCTCGCTATCCCGCGGAATGATGATCGGATCATAGGGACCCACTACGGTGTTGGCTCCTTTTTGAAAGATTATAGGTTCCTTGGGGATTTCCATGTTGGATTCCTTGGCATGGTCGGAATAGTTCAGGCCGATGCAGATCACCTTACCCGGTCGGGCGATGGGTGCTGCCCATCGTTCATCGTCGGCAACTGCCGTTGGCCGCGGATTGATAGAGAGGTACGCTTCAATCTCTTCCAGCCCACCCTTATTAAAAAACTCCCGGTCCCAATCGCTAAACCTGTCAGAAAGGTCCCTTCTTACATTGTGTTCATCCAAAATACCCGGGCGCTCAGCGCCAGGATTACCGAAACGTATTAATTTCATGATGATTGTAAACTATTATTTTGACACTCTGATATTTGCCAATTTCAAATTTCAGAAATCACCGACAAACTTTTCCCCCTAGGTGACAAACGTCTGTCGGATGACCTCCAAGCCGGTAAAATATATAGTAATTTTGATAAGATTGGATAATGCCCTTACCCCCCTTGCTATCAAAATAGCGAAGCAACCGTCATCAATCAATGGTCAAGACCTTACCTACTTTCTCACCATCATAATCCCATTCATCATACGCCAGTGACCCGGAAATGTACAAACATACGGATAATCTCCTACGGCATGAGGAACGGTTATCACCAGTTCAGTCGTCTCATTTGGGTTTACTAATGGTGTACTGAACAACACATCTGCAGATGTAGGCACATACTGCATATCAATCGCATTGGATTGCTTGGCTAATTGGTCGGCGGCCAAACCGACAGTAGCCAATGTACCGGGATTTAGTATTAAAAAATTATGCTGCATATGATCCGGATTCTGAAAGACAATCTTCAGTTTCTTTCCCGGCTTCACTTCAAAACTTGTTACATCATATTTCATTTCGCCAACTACAGCCTTTATGATAATTTCCTCATCTACTGGTACGTGCTGAACGGTAGTATCCCCCACTGGATTGATAACGATTAATCTTGCATTTTCAAATTTTCCACTAAAGTGGAAATCATCCAGATAATTGCCAACATTGGTAGTTTGGGGGGTCGCAGGATCCCACCAATGTAATTTACGATTGTGTCCTATGCGTATAAAATTGCCCGGCGTCTGCTTAAATAAACCTATAGCCTTACCCGTGGCGACTTCGTTACCATCGATGCTCAGCACCATCCTGCCATTGGCCAGCAGTGACGCCTTGACGGAGAATGATGCGGGTAAAACTGCAGTACTATGGATGATTGCAGCCCGGCCTCGCTGGTTAATCTGGAAGTATACCCTACCATCCCTCACATAAACCACATAACCTTCCTTATCATCTCCTTGGGCAATCATCACTCCTTCCTTCAACGCCCCAGACCCGCCAACTTCCTTTACATCTGCAAAAAAAGTAAATTCCCGATCGCCCAAATCGGGAACTTGGCGCCCTTCCAACATGCTATCGAAAACCAATGGGATTAATTTCATCCGTGAGCCAGCAAATAACCGATCTGCCAATGTACCGTCTGTATTGGAGAGACTAGGCGATCCGTACTTTGCCAAATAGGATTTCAAAAATCCGTCACGATGTATCGATCCAGCAATTAGTAAGCCATGGGCTACCCATTTATCATCCACATTCTCACGTTTTTCTAAAGCATCAAAGACAGCCTTGCCCACCCGTTCCGAAGGTGCAGCTTCTGACAAGGCGAGCAAAGCCGCCAATCGGACCCGTAAATCTGCATCATCAATAACACCGGCACTCATCAAACTGTCAACGACTTCCGGCAATTGCATAGGTAAGGTCTGTATAGCCGCTTTACGCACGCCTGGAGCAGGATGTTTCAATGCGCCAATCACTACACGAAGACTTTCGTTTGCCTGCCCATCCAATAAGCCGAGTCCGTGCAACGTCCAGATCGCGTGCATGGCCGCACCATCAATATTGATTTCATCGACCGCTTGGTTACGAATCAACCGATGCAGCTCCTTCGCTACGTTAATATCGCCCCGTTCTACCAGCAAACGTTGCGCCGTGGTCCGCCAAAACAGATTATCACTTTTTAGCCCATTGATCAATGTCTTCGGTTTGTCGGCGGCCAACGCCATCGCCTTACCGGGCTTAGCGTCTTTATGAACAAGCCGATATATCCGCCCTCGCTGATTATCCCTTAATGGGTCGATATAGGCGTTACCCGCACCATTTTCAAACCCATGAGGCGTGGGATTATGCTGAATAATGAAATTATACCAATCCGAAATCCACAACGCGCCATCTGGCCCCACCTTGGCAACTACAGGTCCGAACCAATTGTCCGAACTGGCCACCATATTCCATCCATCCCCTTTTTCCCGAAAGCCAGATCCGACCTGTTCCAATATGTGCCGATGAACCAACCGGCCTGTTGGCTCCGCAATGAAAGCCACCCGATTCCAATAGGTTTTTGGAAACGCACGCGCGGTGTACAGGCTATGACCGGCGGCAGCTGTAAAACCGCCATGTACATCTACCTGCCGCAAATCTTTAGTCAATACGTGTATACCGTAATGGCTATCTATTTTCTCGATACCACGCTCGGCTAAACCTGCTCTTTCGTAATATCGCGCTGGTATGGCAAAAAAATCGCTATGTTCGTTATTAGCGGTCGAGGCGAAAACATCGAACTCTTCCGAGAATCCCAATCCCCATGTATTGTTTGACGTACCTCCTAAAAGCTCCATCTGCTTGCCCTGCGGATCGAAACGGAACACCGCATTTCCAAACCGATGAGTGTGTCCTCCAACATTGCCGTCGAAACCAGCATATCCCACTGTACCCCATATTTTATTGTCCATTGCGTAGTGTAGGCTAGAAGGGCCTGCATGCGTATCGGAAGTTCCCCATCCTTCCATCAATACTTCTTGCACATCGGCCTTATCATCGCCATCTTCATCTTTGATAAATAGGAAATGTGGTGCCTGTGCAACGATAACGCCACCATTTGCGAACACAAATCCCGTAGGGATGTTTAGGTGTTCGGCAAAGACCGTAAATTTATCCGCTTTACCATCCTCATCCGTGTCTTCACAGATGACTATCCGATCATCCCCTTGGCTTTTGTCGTTGCGAACGGAATTTGGGTAATCTACGGTTTCGACAATCCAAAGACGCCCTTTTTCGTCCCATTCCATCGCGATAGGGTTTTTAATATCCGGCTCGCTGGCGAACAATTCAAGCCTAAACCCGACGGGTACTTGTATCAATGTCTGTGATTCTTCTGGGGATAACGGCAACTGATAGCGCGGCGGCGGGTCTCTACGTTCGTAATTTGGCATTTTGGCGCTTTCATACTTCGGTTCGGCCACGGTAAACCCTGTTTTCCTCGCTACCGCTTCGTCGCCAACGGCCCATAGCAAACCACTTTTGACCAATTGGATAAATCCGGGATTTTTGAATGTTCTGGCATCATGACCGAACGCCGTATAGAAAACCCGGCCTCGACCATACTCTTTCACCCAGGCATAGGGCTCGCGGCCCGTGCTATCCACCCGCTCCATGAGTACGACGATATCGTCGGCCAACCGCTCGTGCACATAGGTCTCATCCCATTCCGTTGTAAATGGCCAAACACCCTGCATTGCTGGATGCTCTGACTCGAGGATTTCTGCAGAAAAAGAGCCTTCGCCATGGCTTTTAAACATCCCACCAATGAGCGACACCACTTCCGGATTATTGCGAAAGCAAAACGATCCGGAATGAAGCGGTACAAATCCCTTTCCAGATGCTACGAAGTCCAGCAACCCCTTGGCTTGCGAATCACTGATGGTATCGTGATTCGCGTAAAGAATCAATCCATCATACTGTCCTAATTCTTCCCGGGCCAAGTCTTCCGGATCTGCCGAATAGGTGATGTTAATTGCATCAGGAAAAAATTCCTGAGATAAAATTTCCGCCATCTGTTCCGCATCGTGCTGTTTACGATTGTCGCCAAGAAAAAATATTTCCAGTCTTCGCGGGCCATCATTCCGCTCCCCACCTGTACAGCCAATCAATAATATTGATAAAAAAAAGAATAACCTTTTCATATACACACTACGCCAATCATTCAATGCCAATTCCACTAATCCGGAACAATGCTCCAGCCAGTGGCTGCTCTTTAAGTTCGTCGGGAGTCAATCCCAGCCGTGCCGTTGTCACAAACAAGTCGCTGAGGTTTTCGCCGCCAAAAGCACAGGAGGTCACCAATGAGACCGGGAGGCGTATTTCGCCCAACTTTCTGCTCGTATTCGGATTCCAGCAAGCAACTTTTCCCCCACCCCAACACGCTATCCACAACATACCTTGCGTGTCTACGGCCATCCCGTCCGGAAAACCGTCTTCTTCGGGCACTTCAATTACCGTACGTCTGTTTGTGATGTTACCATCGTTTGCTACAAAGTCATAAGCTACCACTTCGCGCGTAGGCGTATCGATAAAATAAAACGTATCGTTGGCTAAGTTCCAACCCAGCCCGTTCGAACACGAAACATCAGAAATCTTAAGAGTCACCGAGCCATCCAATTCGAGCGCGTAGAGTTTACCTGCTCCGGGTATACCTGTCATTTCGTCCATCGTGCCAGCCCAAAACCGGCCCGTCACGTCACATTTCCCGTCATTGAATCGATTATCCGGCAAGCATCTTTCTGGATCTGCCACATAATCAACCACCCTATCTTCCAATCGGAGACGTGCAAACCCGCTTTTCGTAGCTGCAATTATCCCTCCTTCGGCATCCAACGCTATTGCCCCGATTTTAACACCAAAGGGAAAGATAGTATGCTTATTCGTTTCCACACTCCACTCATGGATGTTGCCTTGAAGAATATCTACCCAAAGCACACGACGATTGCAACTATCCCACACGGGACTTTCCGCTAGCGTACAACCCGGCGATACAATGACTTCGCAATAACCTACGCCATTCATCAATCGCTGATTTTCTGATACTCAACAATCATCGTTGATTTCTTTTGCGGCATGTCCACGATGTAACCTAGCAATTCCGAGCCGTCGAGTACCACGGTCTTGCTGGTGTTGTAATCCTCCTTCAAATTAAGCCTATACTTAGCGTCGGGTGCTATCGCCCTGGGCGACAACTCAAAACCCGTAAAGGGGCAATCTGCTTGTCTGAACACATAGATCACCCCGGCACCCAAGTCCGAACGGTGCAATTGCCAAGCGTGGAGGTTATCGCTTCCCAACCTAGCCGGTGTAAGCGGATAAAAATCGCCATACCAGAACTTCTGGTAAACCTTGGCTTCGTCAAAAGCAGCTTTAGCCAATGTAGCGTCAAAATTATCCGCCAAGTAATCAAATTCGCCTATTGCGCCCAAGTTTGCGTTGCTACGAAATGTATACGGATCAGGCTCCCACGCAGCAGCAGAAAACATCGGAATATATTGTGCAAGCCCCATGGTTTGCACTTGGTCCCAATTGGGATCTGCTGGCCAACAATTCGTATCCGACCGCCACAAGGGAACCGATATCGCCGTTGTTTCAAGATCGATCCGCCGACCGCCTGACGCGCAATTGTCAATCCACAGACCGGGGTTATTTTTCCGCAATTCGTTCCACATTTCATAGTGCCCCTCCACGTACCTGATCTCGGTTATCCCCTTTCGGTCCGCTGCATCGTTTTTCTGCCAAAATGGGAGTGGATTGATATTGAAGTCATGACGGTACACATCCACACCAAATTTTTTGATACGCTCGTCCAAATAATTGGTAAGGAATTTCCTCGCATCGCGGTCATGTAGTTTAAAAAGTCCGCCATCCTGCCCACCAAACACATATTGCGGGTACTTCGTTGCTATCTCAGAATTCTTACCCACACGTTCTGGCTCGAACCAGAGGACAAACTTCATGTCTCGTTCGTGAATAGCGTCTGACAAGGCTTCGATACCATTCGGATATCGAGCTTTGTCTGGATTCCAATTTCCTACGGCATCCGGAAATTTACCGGGAAACCAAACCGCATCTACCCAATGTGCATTACCACCGACTTCATTCACCTTTTTTACGTAAGCCAATTGCGTTTCAAATTTACCGAAATCGGGGTATTGTCTTTCCGCATAGCGCCCCCAGCCCATGTTGCTGATCAGTTGCTGCACCGGAAGTTTATTTTCCATTTTAGGGGTGTACTCAAACATGAGCAAACGACGGAACAACACTTGTGCACTAAGGCGATCGGTATGCCACGGCATGATTAATACCCGAGGCTGCCGGATGGATTCTCCCGGAAGCAGTACGGTCGAAATGGTTTGCATACCAGCAGCAATTGAAATCGCCTTCCCATCTTCGTTTTTGAAGTCGGCCCCCCACTGTCCCGACCAACCGACCGCCACGAAAACACCTTCGCTGGGAGCATGGTCATTCGCCGCAACGTGTTGCAGGTTCCAGAAAGGGAACACATGATTGGACGAACGTCCGCCAATGGGGGTAAAGTGACGGGTTTCTCCCTTACCCAACGGGTATGATAGCGGCACCCAAGATCTTTCGTTGCACTCGTCTCCGTTCAACGTATTGATAACACTTCCGCGATTTCCAGCTTTCACCGATAGATCGAGTACACTTACACGTTCAATCAATGGGGTATTTGTTTTACCTGTATTCGTAAAATTCAACACCCAATCGGCGGCGGCAAAACTTTCGAACCACTTCACCACCGCCTCTACCTTCAATCCTGTTCCAGAATCTGTCCACGAATAAACCGTTTCCAACGGATGCGACACCCGCTTTTCAAACGCCCATGAAGAAAGGAACTCGCGGGATGATTTTCCATTATACTCGAATGAGAAAGGTATGCTTTCACGAGCAACAGCCAGTTCTGTAGTGGCCGTCAAGTCGTAAATTTTACCCGATTTCCCAATCGCTATTGGGTTACACCAATTAGCCTGATCGTAATCGTGACCATCTGCTGTTGGGTCTACAACCAGCGTGAGCTCCTGTGTACCATCAGGGAGTCCAACCGAAAGATCAAATGCTGCATCCGAACCTCGTAATACCGATGTCCGACCCACTTCCTGCTCGCCGTGGCGGAGCAGGAACTGAACAGAGCCAAGCTTTCCCTCTGTTTGGTGGTTATTATCAATACCCACTGCGGCCGAAAATTTGACTACCGGCTCCGGAAAAGTGACCTTTATCCGGCTGCTGGCATGCGTACCAAGGCCCTTTTTAAATACCTTGTCGCCAATCTTGAGCGGTGTCCCCAAGCAAGATTGATTGTAATGCATGGTACCCCAGCCCTGTTCAATCAACTGCAGCTCCATCACATCCAACCGGTTGGTCAACGGCCGACCGGAGAATAGTGCATCCACCGCATCCTTAAACCGGGCTACGGCATCCGATGTAGGCATGATATCATCGTTCACCAACTGAGGTCCCCACCGATTAAAATCAGTGCTGTTTATTGAAAAAGGGCTGTCCCCCTGCGCCCAAGCGAAGGATAAGTTGGCTAGGAAAACTAATAATACAATCGACTTCTTCATAACAAATCTCAAATTAACCATTCTGCACCTATTTACCAATCGTGATTCTGAACGATGCTATTGTTCCTGTCAATCTCGGCTTGCAAAATAGGCCATAGCGCATATTCTGGGTGAGACACCCTTTTTTCGAATACTGTTCTTTTGTAAAACTCAGGATCGGAAATACTCTCCCCCTTTAATACATCCATCCCGTAAAAATCTCCACCTTCTGTCTGTTGAGCAATCTTCCACCGTCTCACATCGAAGAATCGATGGGTTTCGAATGCTAGCTCCACCCGTCGTTCCTTTCTAATCAACGTCCTTACCGCGTCCTGTCCCCCAGGTGCCGGCAACCCCGGCGTACCGTACTGCGGAATACCTGCGCGTTCCCTAACTAGATTGATATAGTTTAAGATATCTGCGTGGCCAGGTGAGTATTCATTGAGTGCTTCCGCGTAGTTCAAATAAATCTCAGCCAAACGGATCAATGGATAAGGCCTTCGAACGCCTTTATTCAATCTTGGGTTTGCATTAGGGTGAATATTCTTTTTTACAAGATAGCCTGTCCGCGAATAGTCAACTGACCCTTGAGATCCGGAATTACCGTTTCGATGCAGTCCAATTATCTGTACACCTTCTTCGGTATTTATCCATTCGGACCCATTATAGACAATGGATGCATAAAACCGTGGTTCTCGATTGGCGTACATGCTAAACGTACCTGCGTTCGTATACTTTCCGTCGGTATTCGTAAAACCCGACTCGGTATAGCCCGAGCCATTGTCATCGATTGCCTTTCCGTTTGCCATAAAATACGCATCGACCTGTTGTTGCGTGGCAGCCATACCGCTCCAACCACCGCCGAAACGAGGGGTGCAAAACCGTTCCCATTCCAGGCTAACCCAGTCTGACCTTACAAAAATCATTTCATTGTTCCATGGTTCCAGAAATACATCCCGGTAAGAAAGCAACGGATCAAGCTGACCTGTATTGTCGTAAACCTTATATAGGCTAAACGCATTTAAGTCGATCACCGCCTTCGCCGCATCCGCCGCTGCTTTCCATTTTTCAGCATCGTATTGCTGCGCGTATAATGGCGTGCCATCTGGATTCACGAAAGACGCATAGTCTGTATTCCCGTTATTCATCGGGCTAGCGGCGTACAGCAGTACACGAGACTTCACAGCCATGCAAGTTGCACGAGTAGCCCGACCGGCATCCCGGTCGCTAACATGTTGAACCGGCAAAACCCGAGCAGCGGCATCCAACTCGGATACAATATGCTGAATGCAATCGTCATATGTATTCCTAGGTATCTGCAATTCGGAAAGTGGCATATCTGGCGGTATAATTTCATTAATAATAATGACAGGGCCATATTGTCTTACCAGGCAAAAGTAAAACCATGCCCGCAAGAATTGCGCTTCGGCTTTATACTGTTCGATTAAATCTAATCCTTGCTGTCCTAGCGCCAAAATTTCGGCATTACCACCAATATTCTCAATAAAATAGGTCGCAGATCGGATACCCCGATAGTAATGTTCCCACGTCTGCCCGTAAGCAACGTTGGGATCCCACGAACCAAGATTTATCGCGTAGGTAAACATATAATCCCGGGCCCAAGACACGTCTCCTTCATCAGACATTCCAAACCATGGATTATCAGACCACTGGTTATGCTCATCTTTTATATAGGCATATACATTCGCCAAATATTGTTCAGACTCCAGTCGACGTTGAAAAACTTCATCTATGGTAATCCGGTCATTAGGTACTTGACTTAGAAAATCCTTCTTGCAAGAACCAAGAATCACCAAAAAAAACAATGCTGGTACTATTGACTTCAAATACTTCATCTTTCGAAAAACTAAAATGCGACATGCAAACCTAGACTATAAACTTTAGACTGCGGGACACCCGCACCTCTTCCATCCCCCATTTCCACATCCCATAGGTTGAATTTGGAAAAGGTTAACAGGTTGAATCCCTGGAAAAACAATGTGACGTCGTCAACCTTCAGCCGATTTGCAATCGACTTTCCAAAACTATAGGTCACATCCAGTGTCTTCAGCCTTAAAAAAGCACCATTTTTCACCCACCACGAACTGCGCCGGTAGTTCATGTTTTCATCTCCGAATGTCAGTCGGGGAAAGAATGCGTTGGGGTTGGGATCATCAACCGTCCACCGGTCTTCAACGACAGAAAGGAGGTTGCCACGTGTGGAGCCCTGTTGGAACGGCACAAATCCGTTTCCATTGGCAAAAATGCTTACATTTCCAACCCCTTGAAAGAATGCATTAACAGCAAATCTTTTGTACGCAACACCGAGGCGCGCACCGTAAACCAATTCCGGGAAAGCACCGTACCCGATGGGTGCCTCATCGTTTAAATCGATCACCCCGTCTTCATTCAGGTCCCTATATTTGATATCACCTACACGCACATCACCCGTTTGACTGGCACTGTTGGCAATCTCCTGGTCCGAAGTAAACAATCCCTCTGCGATAAGTCCAAACGGCTGCCCGATTTTCTGGCCTTTACGCTCACGCCAAGGGTAGTTCCAAGCAGGCATATCATCGTCAATCACTTCACTCCTTGCATAGGTAACCGTACCGGTCAGATTAATGTGCAGGTCTTCAGAAAGTGCACGTCGGAACGAAATCGAACCATCTATCCCGCGGTTACTGCTAATTCCGAGGTTACCGTATGGATTGTTTCGTAGGCCAATATACGAAGGGAGCGAAGAACGTCTCAGAAACGAACCCTCACGCCGTTCATCAAAAAAGTCCATTTGTATATTCAGGTTGTTTTTCAACAGGGTCAAATCTATCCCGATATTGGTTTTCATCGATTTTTCCCAACTTACGTCAACGGCGTATTCCTCGATATCCTTACCGGTATAGGTATTGCCCCATTCTTTGCCAAAAACATATCCGCCCTGCCCCGAACCAACGGTACCGATGTATGCAAAACGCCTACCGCCGATGTCAGCATTCCCGGAAAGTCCTCTGGTAAACCTGATTTTGCCCACGTTTACCACATCCTTTATGCCGGCAAAGATTGCTTCCTCCGAAAACACCCACCCCAGACCAAAGGAGGGGAAAAAACCGTACCTCCGCGATGGTGCAAAATTCTCTGACCCGTTGTAGCCTGCGTTTACTTCAAACAGGTAGCGTTGCTTAAATGCATACGTAGCCCTTCCCGCCACCCCCATGAAACGCGAAGGCAGTGAGCCGATCACATCGGACGCCGAGTTGTTGATGGCATCGCTCCAATTATAGAGCATCATGCCCGTCACCTCATGGTCGCCAAATGAGCGTTGGTAGTTGACGGCAGACTCCGAATAAAACCGCCGTGTGGTGAGATTCTGGGGCCTGGCAAAACCCAGGTAAGGTGTCCCAATCCGCGTAGGTTCCAATACCAGGTTACCATCGCTATCCCGCATGGTTGCCAAGTACGTATCCGGTGATTTCTCACGGAAAACAAATACCTCATTGAATGTATCAAAAGCAAACAGCGAGTACGCGGACAATCCCTCCGTAAGAAAATCCAACCGCTGCGTAGCCTTCACATTGGTATTCATCTGGCTTCGAGTCACCGTTCGGTAGCCGGTCTGGGTAAGGGCGGCATACGGATTGAATGGCCTGGAATCGCCTGTACGTTCGGAAGGGATCGTACCATCCGAATACCTTGCAGGATAGACGACAGATGGCACTTCCATTACCAAGCCAAACAATTGCGGGAAATTGACTCCCGGGTAATTCCCGTCGATGATATAGCCTTGCACTCCCATATCCACCGTCGTGGTAGGTGTAGCCTTCAAAGACAGATTAGACGTAAAATTGTACCGGTCCAATCCCAGCCTCGAATCATACTTTTGAAGCTCGTCGGTTTTGAACTGGGCAATCTCATTGATAAATGATCCGGAAACGTAGAAATTAGCCCGTTCACTACCTCCCCTCATATTCACATTGAATTGACTTGTTTTCCCGTAGTCGTCGAGAATCTCATCAAACCAATTGGTATTGGGATATAGATCCGTGTCGACGCCGTCAATTGTCTTTTGGATATCCTCTTCGGTATATAGGGGCTCACGACCTCGCGTTAGGTTGGCTTCATTTGTCATGCGCATAAACGTTATACCATCTGCCAGGTCCGGTATTTTCGTAAAGTCCGATATGCCTTGGGTAAAGTAAGCGTTGATTTTCACATCGCCCACCGAGCCTTTGCGGGTATTTACCAAAATGACGCCATTAGCTCCGCGAACACCGTATACCGCTGTAGCTGAAGCATCCTTTAAAATCGAAAAACTTTCGATGTCTTCTGGCGGCACATCCTGCAGCGGCCGTTCCACGCCATCTACCAATACCAACGGGCTGCTACCGCCCGAAATGCTGGATATCCCCCGAACCCAAATTCCGTGATTTTCGAAACCATTCTCACCGGTACGCTGCAGCCCTATCACACCCGAAATTCGACCCGCTAAAACCGTGGCCAAATTCCTAACGGGAGTTTTCAGTTCCTTTGGTGATACCGAAGCCTGCGCACCTACCGATGTGATTTTCTTTTGCGTACCAAAACCAACCACAATTACCTCATCCAATTCGGTTCCATCTACCTCCAATGTCACATCCAATGTGGTCTGAGTGCCTAATTCGACAGACTGCTTTACGTAACCCACGTAGCTAAAATCGATAACGTCTCCTCTTAAACCACTAATGGCGTACATCCCGTTATCGCCCGTCTGCGTGCCCGAATTCGGTCTTCCCTGCACAGCTACACTAACGCCGGCAATCGGGTTGCCCAGTGTATCGGTTACCTTTCCGCTAACAACCGTCGTATCCTGCACAGGCACCTCCCCCAACCCATTGCCCAAGCGATCGGTTGCCATAGTGGCACTTGCATGCCCCAATAGCGGAGGAGCGAATAGGAATACTCCAGCGAGCAACAAGCACGCCATTAGAACACCGCTTTTGTCCGGGTATAGTTTACCCGCATAAAAAAACAACTTTATCATAATCTAAAAAATTAATAATTTGGCATGAAAAACCCGAATCGTCGGGTATACGAAATTCAAAAAACAACCAATAACAAATTAATAATCAATACATCGAATTGCTGCCAGCCAGTAGAATCACCCCTAAGATGATTACAGCAATAGACCAATACATAGTTTTCCTTGGTGAGCCGCGAACCTCTTTCCACTCACCGTTGACGAAACCCACTATTTGATTCCCCAAAATCTGTGTAGACTGCTGAATAGCAAAGCCAACCGAAGCACCCAACGCGCCCAGCAACACCATCCCTTTACCCATCAATACAATGGATAGGATGAATTGCGCACCGGCAACATAGCCCACCAACACTTCAATACCACTCAAGGAAAAGGATTTCAACGATTTGCGTTTAACCATAAGGTACACACCGTAACCAACGTTTACCACCGCTCCACCAAGCATCGCCAACGCCCACACACTGAAGTTCCCAACCGTCTCAGAAGCGCCTTGTTGCAGCACGGCACCGAGAATCGCATCTTGGCTGTATACGAATGTCAATGAAATTCCTGCAGAAAGAACACCTGCCAATACAACCAGCAGTATGTTTTTCCGAAAAGCACTGACGATTTGATGGCTTCGGCTATAATTGGTTTTACGATGCAACAGCTTCTCCCTGTACAAACCCGCCCTGCTTGTAAGCACTACACCCACCAGCAAAACCAATAATCCAATCAAAATTACAACCCCTTGATTGCTGAACAATGTAGGCGCATCGGCAAAACGGCCATCTCCCCTTACTAGTAGCGGCATAATTACGCCAACCGACATTCCCAATGAGGTGAGAACGGCGCCAGTTATAGCGGCCCCTATTCTGATTACGCAAACCAAATAAATTACATTCGCAACACCCCAACTAACCGACAAAAGGTTGGCAATAAGCAGTGTACGCACACCTACCACATTGATGAGCTCCGAGACGCTTCGTACGCCGCATAGCATAATTACCCAAGGAATCAGCACAATGCCAACCAGCATATACGTGAAGAGAAAATACTCAAAACGAAGTGTTTTGATTTTTGCCAACGGCCACGCGATGGTACCAGTGCCAAGTCCCGCACCAACAACCAATAACAAACCAAGTGAAAGCTCGCTCATCGATGTAATAGTTAAGAAAACGGAATAACACTGTGCAATGGTGGCACCCCGCTTATCGCTCTCAGCGCCTCTTCAGCAACCTTCCGTTGAAGCAACGGAATACTCCGCCGGCTATACCACGCCACATGAGAAGACAATACAACCTCCGGCATCTCCATCAATTTGTGGCTAAGGGGCAGCGGCTCCTCCTCGAAAACGTCGAGCGCTGCTCCCCATATTTGCCTCTTCGAAATGGCTTCCGTCAGTGCAGCGGTATCAATTAGTCCTCCACGCGATGTATTCACAACGAGCGCATTTGGTTTCATGCGCGCTATCGAGCGACCATTCAAAAAATGGACGGTATCGGGCTTCAATGGCAGATGTAAGCTCAATATATCCGACTGCTGCATCAATGTGTCCCGATCAACCGGTTCGACGTGAAGCAGTCTCATGCTTTCAGGTGCAACAAAAGGATCATACGCTTTTACTGCGAATCCCAAGCCCAGTGCCCGCTTGGCTACCGCTTGGGCGATACGGCCAAAACCCGCCAAACCATAGACCATTTCGTCAAAAGGTGCAACCTCCTTCGGCAGCACAATGCTCCAATCACCCTGCCTTACGTTGGTATCTACTGCCGGTATTTGACGTAAGGCGGCAAGTGCAAGCGCAATCGTGTGGTCGGCCACCTCGTTGATACAATAGTCAGGCACATTACAAACCCGAATGCCCTTTTCCTTCGCAGCCTTCAAATCAATGTTATCAACCCCAATTCCGTACCTAATAATTGCCTTGCATCGTTCCAAGCCCTCAATAACATACTGAGAGATAGATGCCCACTGCACAAGGAGCACATCTGCGTCTCGTGTCTTGAATCTCAGTTCTTCTTCGTCTTTCCAGTCAATCTTCTTCAATTCCGCGTGTCCTTTCAGCAATTCCCTTTCCGGATCATGATTGGCGAAGCCGCTATCTGTTATAACTACGTTAAACAACATGATGTTAACTTTATTTATTTACAAATCAGGAACATAACCCTTACCCAACCGCAATCCGATCTCTTCAAAACCGTTACTGAACGACATCCACGAAGTCGTTCCACCATCGATCACAATCGTCTGCCCTACAATATATCGGGCCTCTTCAGACGACAGGAACACAGCCGCTTTGGCGATATCCAGCGGTGTACCGACGAATCCGGCGGGTATAAATTTGTCAAAGCCTTCAAAACACTCCTCCCCCGATGCCTTATAATGGTTTTGAACCGGAATTAGCCCTGGTGCAATCGCGTTTACGCGAATCTTTTTTGCTGCCAACTCAATAGCCAATTCGCGGGTGTGCGCGATGATCGCACCCTTTGTACCTGCATATACCGCATGTCCTTTACTACCTCGAAGTCCATGAACTGAAGAAAGGTTCAAAATACTTCCTTCGCTCTTCCGAAGGTGAGAAAGCGCTGCTTGTATGATAAAAAACTGGGCTTTTACGTTCACATCGTAAACCTTATCGTATTGTTGTGGCGTTACTTTTTCAAATTCCAGCGTCAAGGTAATCCCGGCGTTGTTTACCAACACGTCCAACCCCCCAAGAAATTCCACGGAATCATTAACCAGTTGAATGGCCTTGGTGATATCACTCAGGTCTGCCCCAATAGCCTTGGCTTTCACTCCCAAAGTAGCCATCTCCTGTACGGCGCTTTCGGCTCCCTCTCCGCTATGCGCATAATGCGCCACCACATCGGCTCCACGCCGCGCAAATTCCAATGCAATCTCTCTTCCTATTCCCGTACCCGCACCAGTAACTAATACTTTCTTACCTTTCATTTAAATTGAGCTATATTGTTTTAAATTTTCTCATCTTTTAATTTGCAGGTTTAGTCCCCACAAATAGGTGCTGTGAGGCGGCACCTTGCTCACCTGTCCACGCTGCTTGGCTACATCCGGTCGATCATAGCAAACCGTACAGGGTTCTATAAAGATATTATACAAACCGCCCCACCCACCTTCATTCATCAAGATGCCTAGGTACGGAACCGTCTCTGCCGTAAAATCCAAACGCAACCTGTGCGGCAGGTCCTTATAAACCAGTTCACACCAGCCCGATTCAAGTTTATTTTCGAAATAGTATTTTTCAAATGCTTTCACCGTCGCCGGTCGGCTTATGTTAGCCGCATAAGTGTCGCCCTGTGCATTCTCGAATAGCGGCCAGTTCAAGATCTCGCCGTATGGTCTATTGGCGTTCGTAAACACAGATACTGCCCGCTTACAGTCATTGGGAACCACCACTTCGGTTCCAACATCCATGTTGAACATAAAATGCCCGGCCCAAAGAAATTCGAAATCAAATGCACTTCGGTTTTTCAGGGAATAGTCAAACCGCAACGTCCGCTCGTCAAGAAAGTAGATCCGCTTCGTTAGCTCATAAGGAAATCGTACACCCTCCACTTTCAATTCTACCGCATCAGTCGTCAGTTCAGATTCCCAAGGCAAGCTCCAAACCTCTCCGTGGTCCGCCATCTTAGCCCCCTTCCAGGGCTCTTCCTGATATTCGCATACATCAATTGTTGGAAACATGTCATCGAAACCACTGCATTCGCCCGCCACGTAATCGCCATCAAACGGTTGGTCCTTGTAGATTTCTCCAGGGCGTTGAACCAAAAATTCAAAGCCCGATTCCTTTGACTGGAATGATACCATCTTTCCTCCAGGATGAGGCAGAAACTCGGCCCTGATTACGCCGTTCTCAAGTACGATGCTATCCTTGTCTTTGTACGTTGATTGTGAAATCATTGACATATGCGAATTAATTGGGTATACTAATATGTCGCTCTCCCTCCCGACACGTCAAACGTAAAACCTGTCGTGAAGCTAGCTTCCTTCGATACGATCCAAGCGCTTATCGCAGCTACTTCCTCCACCGTTCCCAACCGCTTCATCGGAATTTTACCGATCATATAATCCAGTTGCCGCGCGTCTGTATCATCGTTCATAGGTGTTTTTATTACTGCAGGAGCTAACCCATTGATCGTTATTCCTTTTTCAGCATACTCCTTTCCCAATGCTTTGACCATTCCGATGATGCCGGCCTTCATCGCTGAATAACCAATCATATACGGGTTTCCTTCTTTGCCCGCCATCGAAGCGAGCAAGAGGATTCGGCCATACTTACCCGCTTCCATGACTGGTATCGTATGTTTTGCCAATAAAAATGCACTTCGAAGATTAACTTGGTAAAGTCTATCAAAATCCGGCGTCGGGTAAACCGATGTCGAAATACTTGTCGGACCCACAATCGCTGCTGAGTGTACCAAAATATCAATCTTGCCGTACCTATCCGCTACGGCATCTATCACATCCACTACGCTGGGCTCATCCGAAACATCAAGCTGCTGGCCTTCAACCAACAAACCCCTATGGCTAAACTCGCTGACGGTGTTTGCTAACTGTTCCTTATTGATATCCAGCAGCACCACTTGGCATCCCTCTTCCGCCAACCGAAGCGCAATCCCTTTCCCTAATCCATTAGCCGCTCCCGTAACGATGGCTACCTGTTTGTCAAACCGCTTATTCATATTCATCTATTTCTAATCAATAAGACTTGTTTTTTTCCAAGTCGATCGTTATCATTTGTCTCCTTTTGATATTGCTAAATTAGCGCATCCCGCTGCGCAAAAGAAGTACTTCATTTGCATCCTATTGCACGCTATTTACATCGTTCCGGGTACTGCTTTCTACACCAACTACATCTTTGTATCATAAAGAAAGCCAGCTAGTTTTAACCATCGGCTCAACTGCTATTTCAATCTCAAATCAAATACAGCAGACGGCGAAAAGTTCCCCGTAAAATCCAAGCTACCGTCTGGCGGTACGACCAGTTCATGAGTCGTTCCGTTCACGCTCAATTCATACCGGCTGCCCGGGGTAAACCCAATGATGCTCCACCGGCCGCTTTTTACCCCTTCCACCGACCAGCTAACATGGCGGTTGTTCCATTGATCAACGGTTAGGTCGATAAAAGCACCGGTTTCAGCTTGAATCACCAGCTTCACGTCATCCTTGTTTTTCGGGTAATAAGCCAAATCACCGTTAGATCCGGAAGCGCCAAAAGCATCGGTACTACGCACGTGAAAGTCAGCAGTTTTCAACTGATAGTCACCCACCTGCAATAAGCATTCATAGACGGTATCCCGCAGCGTGTAGGAAAACCGCGTTCCGTTTAGTGCCGGCACCATGTTGGGCTCCAAACCCATGCGATTCCACTTCGGCCGCACACCGTATACATCGCTATATAGCGCGGCAATGGTTGTACTTATTCCGGATAGGATGTCTGTTCCTAGCCCCTTCTGGGTTGTCCGGCTGTACCGCTGTGAGGAAAGTCCATCTTTCCGGTATTGCGACAAGATATTTTTGATGTATTTCACGGCAAGCTCTTTGTCAAATTGAATATATGATCGGATTCCCAAGTATCCCCAAGTAGGGAAAATGTCGCCGTTTTCATACGTGGGGAATGGCCAGTTATTGTCATGCACTTCTTCACGTTTGAACGAATCGAAGCATAACGGCCAGTGGAAAAGATTTTCTTGTCGCATACGCCGTTCAATGTTCTCCAGGATGGACGCAACGCGCTCGCTATCGTCGCACAAGCCAAACGCGATGGCAGCAAAATTAACCGGGGTCACCAGATTGTCGCCACGTACCGTGCCGTCATCGTCACGCCAATACACGTACTGTTTCTTATCGGGCGACCAAAAACCGCCCGAATCGACCGGCCTGTTAAATGCCTCCTTAAGCCGAAAAGCAACACCCCGGTAATAATCTGACTTTTCCGAATCGCCCAACACATCTTCGCATTCCGCCCACTGATTCAGCGCCTCATACAGTTGCGCATTAACAAATGCGTTCTCAAAACTTGCCCACACGATGTCTATCCAATCGCTGGCCTGTTGTTCAGCAACGTTCCTGTTTACCATCTCAAAAATCCCGTTACCGTTACTATCGCGCCGGATCAGCCAATCGAGTGCACGTTCGCATGAACTTTTGTGGGCACGGAGCCAAGTAATGTCGGCGGTTTGCTGGAACTGCTCCGCCGTGTTTATTACATAGCCCGTCTGTGAATCAACCGTATATCCCCACATAGCTTCATAATACCCGGTTTTAGCATCATATGTGCCCGGTATCTCATCGCCTACAGCGTCATGCCATCGCGAAAGCACGCGGCCATCTTCAAGCATGGCCAGGTCACGCTCTTGGTCCAGCGTAGCCGAGAGGTTGTCTGTATAGTTCGGATCATTCAATGCCAGCCCAATCAATGCAAAAAAAGGTTCATGGAGGCATTTCCAGTTGGTAATCCAACCGTTGGCACCTACAATCCGGTTGTCTACCACACCATAACGCGCCGTCGTATTCAGCAATTCGCGCACGGCTGCCGCATCAATCCCCGGCAAACTTCCCCGGTCGTAGGTAGTCAGGTAATCGACACAGGCCAATTCATAAGTCACCTGCGTCTTCCCGCGTTTCACTTCAAAAGGAGCAAATACATCGTCCTTCCCCCGCACGAAACGACTAAGCTGATAGCGTTGGGCCAGTTCCTCATGGGTCACCATATGTGTACATGCAAAAGTCCCTTCCTCGCTTTGCGAGTAGGTAGCCGCCATGTGATTGCCATCGCCATCGTGTACCGTAAGCTTCAGTCCATGTGCCTGGTCTTCATTCCAAAACGTCACGCCGCCCGTATGTACGCCGTACGTATCGCGCGGCGAAGACAGGTACTTGCTCCACACCATCCCGCCGTTGTCCAAGATACCGCCTTTCCAAGTCTTCATGTCTGCAAAGTGCCAAACCGGCATCGCCATGTTTTCCAAAACGGCATCACGGGCATAGGTCCGACTGATGGTCCAGTAGACCTTATCTCCATCTACTTTGAATCGCCACGATTCTGAAATATCGCCAAGGGCAATACCTTCTAAGCAGATTTCATTGCCCTGTGCTGTCACCTCGATCGGTTGGCCACCCGTCTGTGACGAAAACTGCCGATCTGCCAGATGTACAGCGGTAAATGCGCCTAATGATGCCATCACGTTTTTGCCATTGACTTGCAGTTCGCTCACCTTGCAGCCTTGCGAATAATCAATTTGCAAAGCGAGGCGAGTATCTTCGGTGACTACATGTATCATTCGTTCTTCCGGATGGTGGTTTATCTGTGCAGTTGCCGGACATGCCGTTATAAAAGCCAATGCTGCAATTGAAATTAGCGTATGACGTAACTTCACGCTTCTTCTTCTTTTCATATCAATACATTTGTTTTTAGACTTATTGCTCGCTCGCACCCCCAACCTCACATACATAATTGTTTGAATTTCAAATACCTACAACAAATCATCCTACGAGTTGAAAATTTGGTAAGCCTACGCTCTTTGTTATTGCTAAAATAGATGCCAATGTGAGGATAGCCATGCACTTGTTTTGCAATGTATGGTACACTATTTACATGATGCGTCAGAAAATTTGGACTTACCATTCTTTTTTGCTAATTATGTACTACCAATTAATACCATACGACATGCTATACCATCCCAAAAAGAGTGTATTTCAGCATCAAAGTGGTGCAGCAGACATGAGTTTCGTGGTAAGAGAATACCTACAACCGTACTTCGATTCACCATTTCATTTCCACGATACGTACGAACTAATCATGATACCCAACAGTTACGGCAAGCTCTACGTAGACAATCGAATCGTTAACTTTTCGGCCGGCGAGGTTTACTTATTCGGCCCGGGCTTACCCCACTGTTTTCTAAATGACCGCTCGTTTAAAGATACCGGCGAAACCGCACATGCCATCGTCATATTCTTCAAAAAGGACTTCCTGGGCAACGATTTCTTCGGGAAAGCCGAGCTCATAGGAATCCGAGATCTACTTATCTCCTGTAAACAGGGCCTTAAATTGCCCACGTATGACCACACCCTGGCAGATCAATTTCACCAAATCGCACAAAGCAAGAGCATGGATGCACTGCTCCTATTGCTTCAAATCCTTCATCGGCTTACCAGCTATAAAGAACAATTGCTGACGATAGGCAGTATGACTCCCCGTGTCAAGAGCAATCAGGAAGACGCCAATCGTTTGGAAAAGGTGATTCGTTATATTGTAGACCACTATAAAGATGAGCCCGACAGTAAGGTTGCAGCCTCCATCGCCTGCATGAACGAGGCTGCGTTCTGCAGGTACTTCAAACGCCGCACCGAAAAAACGTTCTCGCAATTTGTAAACTATGTGCGCGTTACGCACGCTACCGAACTACTTATCAAGGAAAACTGGAACATCGCCAGTATCTGCTTCGAATGCGGATATAAAAATGTCTCCTATTTCAACAGGCAATTCAAACATATCATGGGTATTACGCCATTGGAGTACCGCTCCGAACAGCTGAAATCATCTGGCAATGTAATTAAAATCATCGCTTAATACGGCCCCGCAGTATCGACTTGCCATTAAGCGAGGCACCGATGGCGCTCCCCAGATCAAGATCCTCAAGCCAGATACACCCCCTCCAAATAACAAGCCACGGAGTAGCAGGGTACCCCGTGGCTTGTTCGCTACCACCTCGAGAACGCTATCGTTTTCGTCCCCACATTTTCTGCAGCGCCCAGCTCGCCGCAAAACTTACCGCCGCACCGATGGCGGCCAGCACGGCTGTTTTCAGCACGTCGTGCATGCCAATAGAGCCCAGCACGCTCAGCAGTGTACCGCCGCCCGTACCGATGCTTAGTTGCAGGTTACTCGCCTTCATCATCCTCACCTCCCCTCTCCTTTGCCGCACCCTCCACTGCTTCCAGCACGCCGAGCGCCAGCGCTACGTATTTGGCTACAATCACCAACTTGGGCGGCAGCTTCACCGGTGAGGCGATCACCAATTGGCTGGCCACCGCCAGCGTTTCCTTGACCCGGTCGTAAATTGATTGTTTTGTTTTCATTGCTATTTGCTTTTCCTATATCTCCCATTTCGTATTTTTCACTGTCGCACAAGCGGCCTAGCGTACGCAGTATGCAGACGCCGTGCGGCAACCGGAAACCTCCAACCCTCCCAATCCATACACCCCCCACGTTTGCGTGTTGCCGCAAAGACGGCCTAGCGTACGCAGTATGCAGACGCCGTGCGGCAACCGGAAACCTCCAACCAAACTTCTTCACCTTCTTCCAATACCCCCATCACCTCACGCTCCAGTCTTTCCAGCGCGATGCGGCTATATATCCCTTTCCCTTCGCCGGTGATTTTCGTAACCGGAGCAATGCAGCCCCACAGCTCGGTAGCCGCATCATTCGCCGGGTGGATGAGGATCCCATGGCGGCGCGGCACACCTTTCACCGCCAGGCAGTCGCCGAATTTGCGCGAGCAGTACAATTCCAGGCGGTAGCGCCCTTCCGGAATACAGCTCACGTTGCGGCGATTATCGCGCCACGGCAGTTCGATTGTATGGCAGATTACACGCCCACCGATGCTGATTGACCCGTTTGTCCCACCATCCAGGTATGTACGATGCAGGCAAAGCGCCAGCATGCCGGGCCCGCCGCTACGGCGGGCACCGGTCAGTTGAACCGTTGTATTCATGGCTATGCTGGCTTCCTTTACCGTGCGAACTGCGCGAAGGTAGCGCTCCAGTCGCTCTCGCCCTTTCCGTTGCGGGCGCGCACCCGTGCATAATACCGGGTTCCCGGCACCACGGGCGCAAGCAGGTTTTTCAGGGAGTTGGTGGTGCGGGCAATCTCGCCCCATTCGGGCTGGCCATCGGTACCTACGGTCGATGCTACCTGGTACTCGTACTCCCAGGCATTGGCTATCGCCTCGAAGCGGAAGTTCAATTCGCCACTGATCTCCCCGTCTTCCAGCGTACCGATCAACGGCGCATGGGGTTTGCGCAGCGCCTGCGGCTGGTCGGTCAGCACGAAGCCCGAGCCGGCCAATAGGTGTGCATCGCCGTCGGCCGTGAAGTTGATGTAGAAGGCTAATTGCTTCATGGCCCGCAGCAAGGCCTTTCGCGCCTTGTTCTTGGCCGTCACTTCCACGAGGCTGCCCCGGTTGCGGGCAATCTCGTGCTTCTGCCGGAAGTCCGACACCAAAGCCGTGTAGGTGGCCAGATCGGGCTGCGGCGCCGCAAAAGCAGCATTGTCTGTCATGAATTCCACCGTACGACCGGCCAATGCCGCCAGCGCGTCGTCAGACCAACGGTGGTAATCGGTATAAATACGTTCTTGTCTCATTTTTTTGTTCTTTGTTGTTTTGTTGTTTTTGTTCGTTCACCAATTCACGCTGTAAAAAGGTCCCGCCCTTACCGGATTTGTACTTCTCTCCATAGCCAATTCGTTGTTTTGCTTCACCAAATTGGGGAGATTGAGGGGGGCAGGAAAATTTCCGAACAACGGCGAACAACAACGAACAACAATGGCCGTATTTGGCCATTTCTTGCGAACAACGGCGAACAACCTACCACCGTTTGCCATATATACATAGCGTTATGCAGTATGTGATACGCACCGTGCAGTACACCATCGGCCGCATACCACATACCCCGGGGCCCGTGCCCTATGTCAGGAACCCGGTGCAGTGCACCACCAGCCCCGTCACATGTGCCAGGGGAGCTATGCCATATATCAAGCGCACCATGCAATACACCATAAGTGCCATGACATATGCGATGGAGGATATGCTACCTATCACTAGTACCATGCAGTACGCCATAAGCACGATGGCGCATGCCACGTACGCCATGCGATACGTGATAAGCCCGATGTAGTATATCGTAAGCCTCATGCACTATGCCAGGCGAATTATGCCCATATATCGGTAGCCCCATACAATACATCCTAGGCACCACGGAATATGTCACGTAGCCTCGGCAGTGCGTCATGTGTACCATGATACATACCATGAGCCCCCTGTTATCTATCATGAGCGATCCGATATACTTCACAGCGCCCATGCCGCGATACCGTAGCCCCATGTTGTGTGTCATCGGTGGCATGCCACATGTCGCAACGGCCTTGCTACCCGGCAACGACCCGCTGCCATACGGCAAAGGTCTGGCAGTCTATGTCAACCGCGCGGTTACTTACCGCAAAGCAAGGGCAATCCGCTACCGCTTCCCTTTGTTTCGGGCCCATGTTCGCATATGCTCCACCTCGGCGCGGATGAGCCGCTTGCTGCGGCTACTGCGTTCGATGGTGTGCAGTATGCCCTGTATGCGCCATTCGTAAATTTTGGTGCGGCCGGCGGGAATGAAATCCATAGCCTCTTTGACGGTCATCAGTTCGCACTCTTCGTAGATTTTTTTTTCGATGGGTTCATCGGGCAGGCTTTCAGCTGCCTGTTCGGCTGCTGCCAAGGTCTCGGTCTCGGGCGCGGTGCCAGCCGGCTTTAGTAGATGCTGCTCGGTCGACTGGATATACAGGTCGAGCGCGTACTCCAATTTTTCGAGGGGGAAACGGCGGAAAAGCCGCACAAACAACGATAAGTGTCGTGTCATAGGTCAAATGCAATTAAGCACCATCGTCATGAACGTCACCCTTGCACGGCAGCTGTACCCCCATTGCCGCGCACCGCAATCAGTCAATGGCTGATGAATAGTGTATAATGGTTTAAGCCGAAGGTACGAAATCATTTGGAATAAATACCGCGGCGGTGAACCGGCCTTCGCGCCAGCCGGTCTCCAACGAGGCCCGGGGGTGTGCCGTGCGCAGCCGTTGGCGGATGTTGGCAACAGCGATGCCATTGCCACGGCCGGGGGCCTGTCGGCGCGTATGCCCATCCCATGCATTGCAGGCAACGATGCGCACACCCCCATGCACAGTGAACACCTCGACCGCCGCCGGATGCCTACGGTCTACGCACGAGGCGTGATGCAGGATGTTTTCCACCAGCACCAATACGGTCATGGGCAGTACAGCTACGTCATGAACATCCTTTTCGATGACGAGCTTGATGTACCGGGTTGCGCCGCCACGCGTATGGGCAAGCCGGTGGATGGCCAGCAACAGGCGCACCTGCCGCAGCTCCTCCCGCAACCGCAGCGGCCTGGACGAACCGGCCTGCTGCGTATAGAACCGCATGAGGTTGCCCACATAGGTGGTGGCCTTCACCAATTTCTCCCGCGATTGGGAGCGTGCGGCATCGCGCAGCACGGTCATCAGGTTGCCCAGCAGATGTGGATCTAGCTGACACGCCCGCCATGCCTGGGCCAACTGGCCGATACGGTCGTGTGCATCGTGGTGCCATAGCCAAAGGCGCCGATTTTTGTGCTTTTTGACGACAAACCGCTCCACATAGAAAAATGCCAACGCATTGATCGGCGACAACGCCATGTATACAAATGTCATCTCGCCGAAATTGACGATATCAGCAAAAAATGGTTCACCGAAGTCGAGGCTGAGCATCAGCTTGCCACGGACGATGCTCACCGCAATCATCACTGCCGCGAAGATCAGGAAGGCCAAGGTAAACATCAGTACCTGCACAGCCACCGACAGCCACACCCGCTTGGCATGGTATCCCAGCGGCAGCAGCACGAACACCATCAGGTATAAATAAAGCACCTGCAAGCCGATGAAATAGACCATCGCCTCGAAACTGCTTACCAGTCCAAACAGCCGGTAATAGTACCACACCATGATACCGAAAACCGAGAGCCATAAGACATGCACCCCTAACGGCAACGGATGCCGCTTGCGCAGCCGCCGGACCATTCCCTTGTATTTACGCCTCCATCTGCTCATCATCCATCGGCGGGCTCTCGTCCCTACGGCTCAGGTAATCACGTAAAATCGTAAGTGCACGGGCATACCTACGGCTCACGGGATAGGCATATCCGCTATCCAACCATACCATGCCGTTTTCTAAGCGGTCTACATAGCGTTGGGCCACCAGTACGCTTTGATCCAACTGCACGAACAAACCCCACTCCAAGAACCGCTTCTTGTATTTCGACAGGCTGTTGCGGTGGCTGATTACCCGCCCCACGGTATCCACGCGCAGGATATTGGGCCGGCGGGGATCTACGGTGATGGCACGGACATCCCGCAGCAGCACCTTCACCGGCACCGGATCATCCACGTCCTTGATAAATAGCGTTTGGTCGGCATCGCCCATGATCCGCCCCGACCGCCGGATGCGGTCCAGCTCATCCAGTTTACTGCGCACCTGGAGCGGATCGACCGGTTTAAC
Source organism: Parapedobacter sp. 2B3 (assembly GCF_041925275.1). Lineage (NCBI taxonomy): Bacteria > Pseudomonadati > Bacteroidota > Sphingobacteriia > Sphingobacteriales > Sphingobacteriaceae > Parapedobacter > Parapedobacter sp. 2B3. The sequence goes on from NZ_JBHEUZ010000001.1 coordinate 550,101, forward strand.
GATATAACCATGCACCCCTTTGTCCATGGCCGCGGCCTTGTAGTCCGGGTAAACGGTAATCAACAGGAAAAAGGCCGTGTGCCGGAAAAAACGGTGCGCTTCGTGCAGTCCATTTTCGTCGCGCAGTTCGATGTCGCACAGCACCACATCAACCGGCCCGTGCCGCTCAAGGAATCGAAGCGCCGCACTGCACGTAGTAAAACAACGGACGATGGCCAGGTCGCGCAGGCGCGCGTGCTCCCGTACCATGGCCAGGATATCCGTGTGCACACGGCGGTTATCGTCTATCACAATGGCAGAAAAGGTTGTCTCCATGATTTAGCGTCAAATTGTCATTTATAGCGAATATCACAAAAATATACCGGATTTCACTGTAAATCGACGGATTTCACCGGTTTTTTTAAATAAAAAGCTAAAAAAAGAACATTTGCCGTAAATAGATTCATTGACCAAAATGCTTACACGATGAAAAGAAAACCAATCATCTACATTTCGCTGGCCCTCGTTGCCGGCGCTTGGCTAGCCACCTCATGCGGTAAGGAAGAACTGCTGACCACGCTTTCCGAAGAAGCCCATCCTGATCGGGCGTTGCATTTGGACAGCATGGACGTGTCCGGCCATTGGGCCGTCAAGACCGAGATTTGCTTTATTGCCAATCCGGATGATCCCACCGAACAACCATGATGGCGGCCATCCTGCGGCTCGTGCCGCCAGTGTTGTGCATCATACATTGCAGCAGCCTGGCCCTGCACAATGCCTACGGTCTCCTCCCAGCGGCAAAGGCCCCGCTGCTGGGCAAATTGCTCAGTAGCGCTCCGATCCGTACGTACGGCCAGCTTTCCGGCAGCCGTACCGGCCACGGCTTCTTTGCGCCTCAGGTAGCCAGCATGTTCATGGTTCAGTTGCTGCGCGAAACGCCCGGCGACACGATCCGCTGGAACGGACCCGTGCTACGTACAGGCGGAGGAAAGACCCGCTACGTGGTGTTCCTCAACCAATGCCAGCACCTGCTGCCAAGCGCAGGCGAGGGCAAGGGCAATCCGGCGCGGAAGCGCGTAGTGGAAGCCACCCTCCACCGGATGGCCCGCCACGAGCTGCCTCCCACGGCCTACCCTACCCGCTGCGTTGTGTACGCCGTGCGGCACGTACCGTTGGGTACGCCCCATGGCGCCGCCAAGCCCACGCTGGCCGTCGCTTATGATCAGTGCACCACCGCTATCCGTAAACCATGAACCAATACACTCAAACAGGCTGTATACCGCCGTGGCTTTCACTGCTCCGGCGTGGCACCGCCATCGTACTGCTGGCGGCCTTCGTTGCCGTATGGGCAGACTATGCGCAGCTGTACAACGCGCCCTGGCTCCGGCAGCCCATCGGGGCTCCCTTTGCGGCCACGCTGCCGGTGGCGTATACCCTGCTTTGCCTACCGCTGTTGCTGGGGTATGCACCGCGCTTAGCCGCCGCACTGCTGTTGGTGCTGCACCACATGGCCTTCATCCAGCCGGGCCAGTTTACCTACGGGTTTGACCACGTCGCCATCATGGCCTTGTTTTACTGCGCCACCATCCCGCCGCGGCCCAACACGCGCTGGCCCCTGCGCATGGTGCAGGTATCGCTTTGCATCATCTACACCTCGGCGGGAGTGGCCAAGGCCATCGGCCCCACATGGTGGACGGGCGAAGCCCTTTGGAAAGCCGCTACGCTGCCCGGCTTCGAAGGGCCGCTTGCACCCTTGGTGCACCGGCTCGGTGGCTTGCGTCTGCTGTGGGTGGTCGGCGGCTGGGCCGTCATCGCCATCGAAGCGCTTTATCCCGTTGCCATATGGTTTCGCCGCACGCGGCGGCCATGGTGCTGGCTTACCATAGGCCTGCACGGAAGCATCGCCCTGGTGATGGGCCTTTACGCCTTCTCGGCCCTGATGATCCTGCTCAACATCGCCGCATTTGCCCTGCCCTACCGGCAGCCGGGGCAGCGACTACAAGGTACCCCCATGCATAGATTGTTTACCCTCCGCCTGCGGCCGCCCCGCGCCACACCCTCGCGCGGCAATGCCGCGGCGCACCGTCCATCCCGCCTGCATGTATGACCCGGTCATTTACCAGTTCCGGCGGGCCTATCCGGCCGCCGCCCCGGTAGCCAGGCCGCCCTTTCGGCCGCAGGCCGAGCTGCGGTGTGCCGACGGGCAGCAGTACTACACCTGTGATGCCTTCGACCTGGCCCATTGCTTCCACGACGGTGCAGATACGTTTTTCGCCTCCATGGAAATCCATGCACGCGAAGACCTCCGGTTCCCCATCTCGTGCTCCCACTTTGACCTGCATGGATGCTATGTGGAAACGGGAACCCTCGCCGTGGCCGAACCGAATGGGCGCAGGCTCGCACTGCAAACCGGGCAATATGCGCTCGTATACGCACCCGAAGCCGAATACACGGTGTCCGTGGCCAGGGGCGTAACCGTGGTGCGGCTCTGGAGCACCAACGACCGCACGCTCATGCGCGAGCACACCCGGGCGCAACTCACCCCCTTGGCCAACCTCCTCCGGCAGTGGGCAGCCAGGGCCCCGCGGTGCTACCACAGCCGCGTGATACCCTTTGATAAACCCTGCCGTGCCACGTGGGACAGGCTTGCCGCCCTGCCCCACCTCCGGCCGCTTACCATGGATAACCGCCTGCGCGAAACCATTACGGAATTGATCTATTGCTGCGTAGATATGCTGCACGAAAGCCGGAAAGACAGCAACCGGCCGCTTGCGCTGGTGCATGCCGTACGGGCAAAAGCCATCAAACTGATCCGGGAGGGTGTCGTTCCGAAAATACTGGAGCTGGCTGCAGACCACGGTGTGTCCGACTCCTATCTTAGGCGCGTGCACCGGAAATATTACCATGGATCGCCGCAAGACTTCATCATGGGCCTCCGGTTGCGCAAAGCGCACGAATTGATTGTCGGCGACAGGGAGTCGAAACGCTACACGTATACACAGATTGCCTACATGGTGGGATTCACTTGTGTTCAGGACCTGAACAAGCAATACAAAAAGCTGTACACGTATTTGCCGCACGAGACGAACGACTTGCTCTTTGGAAAGGAATAAACTACCTTTAGACTCACCATCAATAGACGATTCCGATTTTTCTAAGGCTTTAGGTTCCGATTTCCCCCAATCGAAGGGGAAATCTTGCCCTACCTTTGCTTTCATGAAGGAAGCAACACGCCGGCTAGTTGATACAATCATCAAGACGCTCACAATCACGATATATTACTGGTTCGCCCGCAAAGCAGTGTCTATCTGGGAGGCTTTCCAAACAAAAGCGTTCTGGCTGGATATGATTTCACTGCTTTGCATCCTGCTTTTCCTATATGCCGGTGGCATCAAATTATTGGAGTATCAGAAATTTATCGTACAGCTGGACCAATCACCGATGTTGAAAGGTCTCACGGGCTTCATCGCGTGGTTTATACCCACCGTAGAATTAATTATTTCAGTCACAATGAGTGTAGGTATGCTCCATTCGGCACGGTTGTTTCGCTGGAGTTTGCTGGCGTTTCTCGCACTGATGACCCTTTTCACCTTTTACATTCTCGCCATCCTGTTTATCAGCCCATCCATACCTTGCTCTTGCGGCGGCGTGATTGGCGAAATAGGCGGTTGGTGGGGGCATTTGGCATTCAATCTGATATTTGTAGGCAGTTCGGCTTATGTGCTTTTGGCACAGGAAGCCGCTGCCCCCATACCCGTGTTGGGGAAGCTATACGCAATCACCGCAGTGGCACTTATCCCTTTCTTCACCGTTGGATACCTGGCCCTGCGGGTTGACCGGAAGCCTGGTCACCGCTTTGCCGGATTCGAGCGGAAATTGCCCATCAATCTGCATGAGGCAGTGGCCATCATGGAACTTAACAGTAACAGTTATTACCTTGCCGGCACAGATGACGACCATCTTTACCTCGCCCATCCCAGCGCCATTGGTCAGCTGCTCCAAATTCGCAACGACCTCTTGGACTCCACATATATTCCGCTTTCACTGCCACCACTTACGTATATATCGGTTACTACGAGCGTGCAACCTCCTTATTTTTATCTGTCGGACGGTAATAGTGGGTGGGTTTACCGCGGGCTGCTCCGTGACCGGATGGCACTACCCTATTTAAACGGTTCGCGGTTTGTCCATGCCGTACCAACGAGCGGAAGCATCGTGGGCTTTTACGGCATGCAGGGCATGAAAAATGCATTGGGCTATTACACATCAGCCGATACCGCGATTAACTATCGCGACGGCCAACTCATTGAGCAGGGTGGCGAGGGTATGTTCAGTACCGATGGCAGACTGGTGTACGACAAACGACATGGGCGGTTCGTCTTCGTATACCACTACCGCAACGAGTACCTGGTATTGGATAGTCAGATGAACGTGCAACATACGGGCCATACCATAGACACCATCACTCGCGCCAAACTAAAGATAGGCCACAACCGGTCGGACGGCCAATACGTGTTACAGGAGTCATTAATGGTCAACCAACTGGCTGCCGTTAGCGACAACAAACTATATGTCAAAAGTATGCTGTTAGCTGGAAACGAGGACGAAGGCATGTACGATCGCCATACGGTGCTAGACGTCTACGACCTGGATAAGCAAGCCTACCTCCACAGCCTCTATCTGCCGGACAGGAGGGGGCATACAGTAAGGGCCTTAACCATTACGAAAAACGGGCACATCGCTGTCCTCCAAGGGAGGGAGCTGGTGATGTACCCGTTCAATAAGATATCATTGCGCAATGACACAGGAAAAAGGAAGCCGAACACCTGTCTAAAAAGAAGTAGGCAACATTATATTAATCATTTAACAAAATTGATCACATTATGAAAAAGAGATCAAAAGTTATCGCCCTCGCAATGACGTTAGTCATGGCTATAGGGTTTACAGTGGGTACGTTTGCGTACAATAAAAAAGCAGCCCTTGCACATGTTTCACCCACGAGGTATGAAGGATTGATCAGTACTTGCCAGACATGTGTACCGGATCCCCTGGATCTAACGCAATTTGAATGTACGACCGATCCAACCAATGCTATCGAGCGATGTACTTGTGATGACGGCCAGGATGCCAAATCCGATCAGAACGCGGCAGAGCCTTGTCAGGCTTTGTACAAACACGCATTGTAGTAAGACGCGGTCAGGTTCCGTTTGAGCATTACATACTACCTGATAGGAGCCTTTCATATAACTGCTCATACCTGGTTTTAAAGTAATGCTCATTTATTTCCTCACAATAAGCAATTGCTCCGAGGCAAGCCTGCATCGCTTCGTCCCGGGCAATTGCTTTTTCACAAGTACTGCTCGAGTTCAATACTTTATGTATGTATACATTTAACACCGTCTGGTATCGTCCCGCTTTTAGAAAAGCTGGGGACTCGTCCAAGTAGCGGTAAGCGGCCTGCAGAGCCAACCTATAATCCGGGTTTTGAGCATGATAAGCCGCTTCCATAGCGACATCATCCCATTTCTGATATGCTGGCGAATGAACCAGCATCCATTGCAACAACTCTCTGGCTGCCTTCTCGTCATTTTTGAGCAGATATTGGTACTTCATAAAGTATAAGACACCATCTTCCGGAAATACTGTCAACAGGCTGTCGATCATTTTCAACGCTAAAGGCTCGTTTCTTTTCAGCAGGGCACGTACATTCTCTATGGTTCTCTGCATATCCAAAACCTCCTTTGTGGCTTGTGGCGGGTCAAATGAACCGGACAGCACCTGTTCAATGGCCTGATCCAGCCCAAGCAATGGATGGCCTTTCCAGGTTATATGGCCTTTCGCATCCACTACGAACACTAGGGGTACACCGGTGACGGCCCATTTCTTGGCTGTCGCATTGTCTGTGGAATCAATCGCTACAGCAAAAGCCACGGTATCCAGGCGATGATGGAACACCTGTTTTACATCCGCCGCATACCGCAAGCCGTGGTCATCAGGCTGCCGGTTGTTAAAGGTGAAGAGTGACTTAAATTGTACGCGATCTTGATAACGCTGGGCTAATTGCTGCATATGAGGAATGGCTTTGATACACGGATTACACCAGGTCGCCGAAAATTCAATCACATGGATGGTTCCTTTTTCACATTGGCTAACCGAATCACCAAGAAGCCAGGCATATGTACTCAACCCTGGAGCGGGGTCGCCTGGCATGAGTCCTTTATCCTGGGCATTTGCAAACAGGGAGATACAGATCATCCCTATAAGCTTCGAAAATGTGTTAATAGCCTTCATTTTGCGTAAGGTTTGGATTTTTTAGCAATTCTTTTTCAGGAATGGGATATAATGCGGCTTCAGGCGTCCAGGTTGGTTTAAGTGCGCCCAGCACCTTATTGGCTAGGCCCCAGCGTTTCAGGTCGAACCACCGGTGTGCGTATTCTCCAAAAAGTTCTATCCTCCGCTCATCCCTTATAGCATGGAGCAGCTCTTCTTTATCATTGGTGTTTTTTTGGGGCACTCCCGCACGTGCACGTACACTGTTTAAATCGTTCAGCCCTCCAGCAATGTTGTTTAACCAAACGCAAGCTTCCGCTCGCAATAGATATTGTTCTGATAGCCGAAGTATCGTCGAATATTCACTGTAAGGCGATTCATTGTTTATAAAGGCCTTGTATTTGACCGAATAAGTATAGTCCTCCCGTCTGGCAAACCATGCTTTTTTTCTCGGGTCGTCTACTTCTATTTGGAGTAGAAAATCGGGTGTTACAGTGGTAAAAGCCCTAGAGTAGGTGTTGTTGTACGTCAGGAGTGCTTCGTTAGCCTGTTTCAGATCGAGAGACGGATATATCTGCCATATGGCTTCGACGTTGTTTGCCAGGAACAATTCATCAAGCATTCCCCATTTAAACAACCCGTTCTGACCAATCACCCGGCTTGCTTCCACTTCGGTTTGTCCCCATAGTTCGTTATAGGCATATACCCGGGCCAGCAAGGCGCTTGCGGCCCATGTGGTAGCCCTTGTCCGCTGCCCATTTCCAGACGTGAAATCAACTGGCAACAAATCCTTAGCCTTCGTCAGATCGAGTATAATTTGATCGTAAACCACTTCTTCGGGGTCGCGGTCAGCCAAGGCATTCTGCTGGTACGCTGTCGCCATCAGCAGCGGCACATCACCGAATAGGTTGACCAGATAAAAGTAATTCAGCGCTCTCAGGAAAAGCGATTCTCCCTCTAATTGCCGTTTAACTGCTTCAGAAAGCCGGCTATTTTCCTGGATCCCCTCCAAAACGGCATTGCAGGAATAGATGGAACGGTATGAGGTTGTCCAAATCTGCTGAATGATCTCGTCTGCCGGATCGAGCATGTTTTCAACGAAGCCGTTTGTATTATATACGAAGTTGAATTCATCAGCACTGGCACCGGTAATATTGCCCGCATTCCGACCATAATCCGTCAAGTAGTGTCCACTTTGCAGCATGCCGTAAACTGCTTCCATCGCAGTTAGGGCCGAAGCGTCATCCGAAAACACCGATTCGCGGACCAGTTCTGTTTTCGGGGGATCAATATGTAGGTAATCGGTGCAGGACGGCATAGTAAATACCATCAACAGCATAGTCGCTATATTTTTAGTCTTTATCATCATTTTCAGATAGTTAAATTGATGCCCAATACAATAGTCCTCAGAATAGGTGAGGTACTCGCTTCGGGATCCAACCCGATATACTTCGTGAATCTAGAGAGATTCTGGCCCTGTAACTGAATAGCGGCCTGCCGGATTTTGATCGGTTTCAACCATTTATCCGATAGCTGCCAAACCAATGAGGCATTGCGTAAGCCAATAAAGGATGCGTTATTGTTAAATACGGCATTGCTGCTGGCATATCTGGTGAAGTCGGTGGTACTTCCTCTTGAAAATTTTGCCACTGTGCCATGGTCTCCCCGTTGTTGCCAGCGCGCCATGACTTCCACCGGCTGATTCCGCAATATTCCCGGCATCCCAAAACTTGCCCACGGTTCAAAACCTGTTTTACGAGTAACCTGAAGAAAGAAATTCAAGGAAATGGAACCTAAGCTTAGCGTATTTTCGATCCCGCCAAACAGCTGTATTGGCCGTTTGAGTACCACACGATCGGCCGTTGCTGAAATGCTGCCATTTTCATCAATGTCTGTGATGAGGTATGCTCCTGTTTCAGGATTTACGCCTGTTAGCAGGTATCCCCTGCTGAATTGAATGGGCTGCCCAACCACAAGCTGTGTATAGGAGGTATTTTCGATATTCGGAAAAGCGATTAGCTTGTTTCGTGGTAGGGTCAGTTGCGCGTAAGAGGACCAGCTGAATTGACCGATCTTGATGTTCAGGCTGCGGATTTCCAGTTCGGCCCCCGTGTTCTGTACAGTAGCATCAAAGTTGGATTGCACGGAAGCGAACCCAGTCATCGTCGGCAATTGATATTCAATGAGCTGATTGGAAGATCGGTTCCGGAAATAACTTATGGAGAATTGTAAACGGTTTTGAAGAAATCCGGTTTCCAAAGCGATCTCGGCTTTACGATTTTCCTCCCAGCCGTACGCGGCGTTGGCTAACCTAGAAGTAACCAAGCCCGGATTCATATAAGAATATGCCGGACGGTAGGTGTCTAGATATCCGTAATTACCTATCTGGTCGCTGCCGGTAATTCCGTAACTAGCCCTGATCTTCCCTAAGCTAAGAAAGGGTAGCCTGTTTTTTAGATAGGGCTCTTCTGAAAACAACCAAGCACCGCCAATAGCTCCGAAATTTCCCCATTGTTTTCCAGGTCCGAACCTGCTGCTACCATCCCTACGGAAAGTAAGGTTGAGCAGATAGGTGTCTTTAAGGTTATAGGCCACCCGTCCAAAAACCGCATTATATCGATACTGCGAGTAGCTGGTCGAACCAGTCAGTTCCTCAGCACTGCTTAATTGTTCCATTAATGCACTTGCAGAAAAGCCAATGGCATTTAGTTGATGTCCCTGCCGGCGGTTTTCCTGAAAAGAGGTGCCCAGCAGATACTGCATGTTTCCTTTACCTATGGAATGGTGGTAAAGTATCTGAGGTTCTGCGTTTATCCCATATTCTGTATTATCGGCAAAAAATGAACTGTTCTTTGGCGGCACACCCGCGGAAGGGTTATATGTATTGGCCGGATTAAGCTGTATTTCATCCGTGCCCATATGGGAATAACTCACCGCTAGTCTGAGAGATAAACGAGGAAACAGTTCATAGTCTAATAGAGCATTCGCCAAGATATTGCTGGTTTTCAGCTCATGGCTACGCTCCAGATACACAAACGGATTGTCCCAAGTGCCATTAGCCCAGTTCAGCTGACTGCCTATGTAAGGTTCTGGCGCAACGGGAGGCAGCCTTGTAGCCATGACCGCCATGTTTTCACGGGGAAGCTGATTGTTGCTTAGACTATATGTAAATCCGGCCTGTATATTAAAGCGTCGGTCAGGGCCTTGGTAACTTAATGACGAACTAGCAGACCCCTTATTATAGGCAAGGTCTCCAGGGATCACGGAGGTTTCTCTGAAATAGGATGAACCAATATAATATCGGATGGACGCAGCTGAGCCTGACAGGGAAGTTGAAACACTCGATTGATGAGCAGTCCCTCCTAATAATACTTCCTGCCAGTCGGTATACCGCGTGGTGTCCCAAAGCATGAGATCGGGTGCGTTGCTTATCGTTGGATTTACCTGGTCATTAGCGAAGGCCTCTCTTCGCATAGTCAAGTATTGCTCTCGGCTGAGCAATTCTATTTTCCGAGGTACAGTGCTCCATCCACTATTTGCCACAATGCTGATGGCACCTGCCTGTTGCTTACCTTGTTTAGTAGTGATCAGAATAACCCCATTGGCTCCACGGCTGCCGTAGATCGCCGTGGCGTCAGCGTCTTTCAATACGTCAATGCTGGCAATATCGGCAGTGCTGATATTATTCAACGGACTCGAAAAGCGAACTACACCATTCAGTTGGGTCAGTGGGACTGATGGAAAAGGGACTCCGTTCACCACATACAGCGGGTCATTACCATCATCTCTCAGGCTGTTTTGCCCGCGTACCTGTACGGTGTAGGAACTCCCAGCGTAACCACTTTCCTGAATAACTTGTACGCCAGGCAAACGTCCTGCCATAGCCGCTAAAGGGCTATTTACCGGCTGCCGCTCGATCTCTTCGGCGGTAACGCGCGAAATATTACCGGTACTCGTGCGCCGTGTGGTTGTATAATACCCCGCATTGATCTCCACTTCCTCCAGCGTATTCTCTGCGGAATCCAACGCGACGATGATTTTTTCCCTCCCCCCTATTTCTTGCTCGGATGTTACATAGCCAACAAAAGAATAAACGAGGATATCATCCGGCCGAGCAGGGATACGGTAGTCGCCGCTTCGGTCGGTGAATGCGTGGATACGCGTACGTTTGTTGGTAATGGTCGCGCCTTCGATTGCCACGCCGCTGGCAGCGGAGATCACCTTACCTGCTACGGTAAACGTCTCCTGCTGCTGCGCGCGGGCATACAAACACATGATAAAGGGACTAAAGGCCAATAATAGTATTGGCAGTTGTATGTTATAATGGCTATTTTTGGGACATAGCAGTCCCATTAAGCGTATTATTTGCTTCATTGGTTAATTGATATGGTTAGGTAATCAATTGATTAATTAAATCCGATCGTTCAGTTCGGAGTATCTGCCATATCAAAAAACTAAATGGGATTTTTGGGTTTTAGCGGGTAGAGCATTTCATAGGCAGTGAGACTTGTAAAAATGCCATTGGAGAGATAAATATTGAATATGAATAAAACAGCAATACGAGCAGGCCTCCTTAACTCATTACTGAGGTCTGAGAAATCACCCAAGCAGCGAATAAAAAAGGCCGCTCGTACGCCGTTGTCGGTATATGCTTTTAGGCTTAACATCCTTGTCATTTTTTAGGTTTCTCAGGCCAGTAATGAGGATGTTCAATGCAAATATATCATACATGTATTATAATTCCAAATATATTTTTATCTTATTTCGATGTTGCTATGGCTGAAAGCATTTTAACACCGATTGAGCAACACGTGGTCGATTTTGTCTATAAACTTCGGACAGAGAATAACCTAACGCAGGAAGATATCGGAACGATAATCGATGTGAAGCAAACCTTTATAGCCAATATCGAAAATCCAAAAAACAGGTCCAAATACAACTTGAACCATATCAACAAACTGGCCGATCATTTTGGGCTCTCACCCCAAGACTTCTTGCCAAAGAAAGCCCTTTAGTATTTCAGTCTCCTGAATCCCTGTCAAGCTGTGCTTCAATGATGCTTCTTAATTCCTCTTTCTTAGGCAGATATAGTTGGTATTTGCTAACGAACAATTGGGATGATACGTTGTGCATGGCATATTGAATGAGCAATTCGTCTTTCTCCTTGGCCAACACGATGCCGATAGGGGGATTGTCGCCTTCGGTATTTTCCTCATTCTCAAAATACCCCAGGTACATATTCATCTGGCCTACGTCTTCATATCCAGCTTCTTCCCGTTTCAAATCGATCAGTACAAAGCATTTCAGGATACGATGGTAAAACACCAAATCAACATAATGATGACGGTTGCCCAACGTGATTCGATACTGTCGCCCAATGAAAGCAAAACCTTTGCCCAACTCCAATAGAAAATGCTGCAAGTGTTCAATAATGCGGCTTTCCAATTCCGATTCGGTGTAGTGGTGCGGTTCGGGTATCTTCAAGAAATCCAAGATGTAGGGATCCCGGACAATATCATCAGGTTTACTGACGACTTGTCCCTGCTTGGCCAGCAGCAAGATACCATCCTTATCTTTGGAAGCAGCCAGACGGAGATATAGCGAGGATTTTTTCTGTCGCTTTAATTCAGGTATCGACCATTTCTCAATGATTGCCTGTTTCTCGTAAAAACTACGTTCAAGTTTGTCATCGATTTTTAACAGTTCCACATAATGAGACCAACTCAATAAGTGAGAAGGCTTCTCACTTATTGGATACTCGAGATAGAGCAACCTCATATATATCAAGTTGCTCCTACTGAACCCCCTACCATGTAATTTACTCAAATCGACAGCCAAGGTGTTGATTAAAGCCTTTCCGTATTTAGCACGAGCCTCCCCAGCCTGTTCAAATTCCACAATATATTGACCAATCTCCCAATAGGTCTGTACCAATTGTGTATTTACCGTCTGGATAGCGCGTTGCCTACCTTCTTCATAGGCAACGGATATTTGGTTGACTAATGCTTGGTATTCCCGTTGGCTGGCGAGCTCCATAAAACAATCAATTTAAAGAGTCTATTTTCTCCCTACAAATCCGCTCCACGATTTCTTTCATCCGGGTGAGCTTGGCAATCAATTCTTCGCATTCCTCACGGGTAATATTATAGTTGGGTTTATAACGGGCTTCGATATATCCCCTTTTCAGTAGATCAAACAGGTAATATTCGTGGTTATCTTCTGGCGGTGTTAGAAACAGCCCGTACAATTCATCGCTCAAATGCTTAGAATAGTTGCGCATTTTCTGAAGACCATGCATACTAGGCTTGTATCCTTCAAAAACCAATAATGCTGTTGCATAAAAGTTTTCAGCCGCCTGATGCAACGAAAACGCACATAGACGATATTTATTTCTACTCAAATAAAAGTTTGCCCCCAATAGAAAATCATCCCCATTCGGAAACCATAAATCAAAATAGTCTTGCGCTTTCTTTTTCTGTTCTTCAGATGTCAAAATTTTGGGTTTGACAAACTCGACATTGCCACTATCATATAACAGGATACCCTCATCGATAATCCGCATGAAAAAGAATTGTCCAAAAGAAAGCCCGTGATTAATATAGCTGATGGTGTGTGCAATTGGACTAACAATGCCATGGAAATCATTACACCGATTTTCAATATGGCTTACTATCTGTCCTTCCTCCTGCTTATTGTCATCAGATAGCACTATCAAAAGATCGTAATCACTGATGTAACTTAATTTGATTCCATCCTCCACATACGACGAATCCACCCATTTACCAGTAGCGTGACTACCGAACAGGATAATCTTCTCCGGTCTGGCTTCCTCCTTAATGATTTCAACAGCCGCTAAGATTTCTTTTTGCTTGTCTTCGGGTAAATGGGATAAGGGGTTCATGGGATAAAGGTAAGAAATGAATATCAATAAGGAGTATCACAATAACCGTGTTCAGTTTCTTCTTATTCTTATTTTATCCATTTCGACAAATTCATTGCGTCACCTATTCTACGTCTATAGTTTGAGTGCGCGATTGCAATCCCGACACTCGTCAACTCTAGATTAATCATAGGTGTATTCTCCCACACCTCAAAAATCTTATTCAGATTACTATCGATTCCGACAATATACTCTTTAACCTGACTAGGTTTCATTGTTGATTTATTAAAAATCCCCTGAAGCTTCTTTTTGATGTCTTCATCAACTCCGGCTGCCGTCATTATCTCTTCTAAAACACTATCATTCAGCGCATTTAACTGGAAAAGAGTAGGATTATGGAAGCAAGAGATGATAAAATCTCGGAAACTATCAATTTGACCCACTTCCATTTCAAAATCCTCTTTACTAAATCCTTCTTGAAAAACTGCCTTGTAGGTATGGAGAAATTTGTTCTCCAATTGACCATAATTACCCGCTCGTATTTGCCCACACCCTAAGTATTCAATGTAGTTATAATCGCTTCTTTCTGCTGTTAAACTGTCGACGAAGGGTAATATGTATTTCGTAATATATAAACCGAATCTTTCAAGATTATTAACGTCACGGCGTACGGTACGAGTTAAAAGAAATGATAAAGTGATGGTATCAAGCTGTTCAATTGTCAATTTTGGTGCGATTCTCAATGCTTCATCTAAAATAATCTGCATCATATTTCTCTTGGGAGAGTTTGCCCTGTCAACTAAAATGTCAACCAATAAATCTCCCAGCTCCCTATCTCCAGATTTGGCATATTCTTTTTGAGCGGTGAATAAGGAATCTTGCATCCCGGGTTGCTTAAATTCTTGTATTGCATCTGGCGCTCTTTCAATTAGTTTTTCAAGTAATGCTTCAGTTATTTCTTCCGCCCGATGTTTTGCAATTTCAGCAGCTTCATTCTTTAACTGAATAAAATTCGAGCTAAAAACATCTAACGCAATCTCTTTTGCATCGGCGTAGCTTATACCTTGATAAACGTTAACAACCTGTCCTTGAAGATTTGTTGAACTGTCTCCACCTTCTTGCTTCTGAATTTTATCGTTTAGCATATTACATTATCTATTTATGTTGATATCTCCGCCTGACTGGTAATTCTTTGAGCCTTTGCCTCCTTTTTGTGTCATAGAGGCACCCGTTCCGCTACGGTTATAGATTTGTGCTATTAAACTTCCAATCAAACCAATAGAAGTTACCAATGGTTCCCAACCTTTGTCGACCATTAGCCAAATTAGGGAACCAATTAGCCCCGCTATATTTAAAATGATAATAGCGCTCTTTATTTTCATTCAGATCAGGAATAAACTTAGTTATGTATCTCCACCCAAATACACCGTCAAATAATCAACATTCATTTTTTTATTGATGACTAGGGCTGCCGCTTCCTCCGCTAAGTTTTGGTAGCTAATTGAAGGTCTAGTTGAGAAAATCCTTTCGGCTTCCCGCCACCAATCTTCTCGGTCAATATCCCTAAACTCGCGGTTAGCCGTTTCTATAAAGACCACGGACTCAGTACTATTAAAATTAATCTTTCGGGTCATCGAATTCATTGCAATGTCCCACGCGATTTCAAGTGTCTCTTTTTTACTTCTATTCCTACGAGCCATGTGAATGAGATATTTGTACCCCTGCCTATGAAGACTAATTCTCCGCCAATTTCAACATCGCATTCGCTACACCCCTTACGCTATCGTCATACTCTTCATGACCATAGCCATGCTTCTCGTTCAGCATATAAAACGCCTTGTACAATTCAAATGGATTCTGTGAACCACCGACCCACGTTATCACAATCTCAAGAATCTCATTCATTATCGGTTGAAACGTCATCCGGCCATCCGACCCGCGTACGCCACCCCCGTCGGACTTACGTTTTCCCAGATTCAGGAAAATGTTCTTTTCATCATAGATGATGCCGCGCATCTCCTTGTAATCCTCACCCTTCGGCAGGTGGTCCATCAGTAGCTTGCGGATTCCCTTGTA
Organism: Parapedobacter sp. 2B3; assembly: GCF_041925275.1. Classification (NCBI taxonomy): domain Bacteria; kingdom Pseudomonadati; phylum Bacteroidota; class Sphingobacteriia; order Sphingobacteriales; family Sphingobacteriaceae; genus Parapedobacter; species Parapedobacter sp. 2B3. Next base: position 565,306 of record NZ_JBHEUZ010000001.1, read on the forward strand.
ATAGATGTTGTACTTCTCTTCGGGATTATCGAGTTGTTTACCAACAAGTTCGCGTAACTCGTCAATTTCCTTGAGCGTTCCGGTTTCATCAGAAATGGTTAGTTGCTTGCCTTTCTTTTCGTGGGCACGCCGCAATAACTCCAGCCGTTCGACATCTGCATCGGTAAGCTGCTGTTCCTGTTTGGTTTTCTTATTAATTTCTTCCATAATGATAGGTTATACGATTTCAAATACGGCTTTTATCCGGTCGCTCGCGACCTTGATGTTCTCTTCATTCCACGACACGGGATTGAGTTTATTCACGGCGGCCCTGCAATCGGGATAATGTTCTTTAAAAGCGGCAAAGAAATTTTTGCCGTAGAGATGGTCTTGGTACCAGGAATAGAAAGAATAAACCAACGAGGCATGGATTTCATTTTCCTTGGCGAACCGCTCCACGACATAAGGGTTTTTAATATAATTCTTGATGTAGTGAAAGCTTTCTATCGGCATAAAATAATCCCGTGCAAAACCATTGGCTTTCTCCTCAATCAGGAACAAATCCTCATCATCCGACAGGTGGTAGGTGTTTGATTTTACCGTGTCATAATCGAACAATACGTGGTGCAACTCGTGCAACAGCGTGAACCAGAGCGTGGGATACCGCTTTAAGTAATCGGTAATCACAATACATGGCTTATCATTAACGATAAATGTGGCTCCGCGTACATGGGTAGTGGAGAGGTAGTCCTGAAAGATAACCGTTACGCCGATGTTATAAAGTGCTCTACAAACGGTGTACAATCCATTATTTACATCCTGGCTGTAGGGTTTCATATTGGCAATGGTATCCTTTAAACGCTCGCGATTGTAAGCGTTGGGGTTGCTGACCAACTCGAAAGTCCGATAAGCCGACCGAACCCAAAAATCTTTCATCTTGTCTGAAAACTGGCGCTTGGACCGGCTATACAGTGGTTCTGTTGAGTGCTCTTCAAACTCGCGAATTGATTCGTAGCCAAAGTAAGCCAGTGCTTTATTGACAAGTTGGCTCACATCGTCGTCGTTGTCAAAAAAACCAATCTTCGTCAATGCCTTCACATCGAAATTCTTCATTAAGAATTTCAGCTTTCTGGCCCTGTCAATGGCTCCGATATTTTCGGGGTTCTGATTCCGCAGCACCATTTTGATAAACTCGTCCACATCGACATCCAAAAATTCGGCGATCTTAACGACGTGGATAAGGTTTGGCTGCTTAGCCGACCCTTCCATGATATCTTCAAATACGTCTTTATCAATATTAAGGAGCTTCAGCGCCTTGGTCTTGGTAATGCCGTATTCTGATATTTTTTCTTCAAAAAGCCCCCGGATATCAAAAGACGCATCTTCATCAAACAGTTCCTTTAATAACTTATCGACATCGATATTCTTCATATAAAAAAGAATTTACCCGTCAAATATAGGCAATAATGATTTATAAATAAAAAATAGAGGGTAATTACCCTCATTATAAAAATAAAATATTCAATCAATTATTTTGCTCGTCCATTTGATCTTCAAGTGCGATATTTATCAATTTATCCACTGGTCAACCTGGGCGGCTCCGGTTTAGCAGCTGTCGTCAATTCACTTAATCCACACATTAAATTTATGAAATGTTGTGTCTATATTTTTAGCAGCCTCCATAAGAAGCTTGAAATTATGCAAAACGGATTTCATTTCATCTCCATATTCCCTTATTATTATCTCTTTCTTCTTTTCATCATTTTCTTCCATATGGTAGTCAGACACTAGCGTATTTTGCATAAGTCTTTGGTCGTACTCCTTATAAAGATACTCTTCATATAGTTCATAAATGTTAGGATATTTCCTAATAATAGAAATCGTTCTATTAACTATCTGCTTATACTCGTAGCTCAAGTTTGAAGTGTGGATTTTAAACAGATATTCCTTCTCATTATCTTCTAATAGCATGTTAGAAAGCAATTTTTTATAAAATTCATTCTCATAATCCAGCAGTACCAAAAACCTTAATATCGCATCATATGACTTAAATAAGCGATTGACAGAAATGATGTTCGAGCAATATTTTATAAAATCTTCTTTGGTAGCTTTAAGTTTATCTTTTGAGAGTGATACTTGCCTGTATATTATATCTACCGACCTATTAAACTGAACATCTTTGTTGTTTTGCTCTATTTCCCTTTGTTGGAATTCGATTTGAATATTTTGGATTCTTATTTGTTCTCTCTGAGCCTTATAAGCTTGAATAACATAAAAAACTGTTCCTAAAGACAATACTAAGCCGCTAATCCCAGTAACTACCTCAAACGCTCCTATCGCTTTATCATCAGCTTTCGCAATAAATACCGATACACCTACCGCATACACTATCATTAACACTATAAATACTAATGCGAGTATTATTACATCATCGTAATACCAACTTTTTTTGTTTTTATTCATACGGATCAATTGAAAATAGGTGGTTTTTTTGCGAGAAATATCATTACCAAATAAACAACCTATGCCATTCTCAGAGAAGGTTATCGAGACGAATTTTATTATTGTATTTCTGTTTGTCTCAGCTTGGGCCTTTTTAGCGTATAACGGTCGTGATGCTGCAAATTACAACATCGCTTTCAATTTTGCAAATGGTGGCTAAAAATAAACACGATGATAAGAGAAGTAAACCTTGTCCGCTGTATTCAACAAGCTTATCCGTTTCCAGCGAAACCCGGCGTATGATCCGAATGCGTAAATCCATTGGTTGTTACGATAATATTCCATAACTTTGTATTATGGCTTTATTAACCATCAAAGTTCCGCAAAACGCCAAATCCCGCATCACCGAGTTTGTGAAGGAACTTGGCGGCGAGATTATTTCCGTGAAACGGGAGTCATCAGATGCCAAGAAAGAAGTGCTGTTGAAGGAAATAGAACAAGGTTTAAGCGAGGTAAAGCAGATACGTGCGGGAAAAACCAAATCCTACACCATGGCTGACCTGTTACGTGAAGAACAATAAAATACACCTAACCCCCTATTTTTACAAAAAAGCAAAACGGCTGCTGAAAAAATACAAGACACTTGGCGAAAGCCTTGCTGCCCTGGAAGGCGATTTGCTTGAAAACCCGCAGATTGGGAACAGCTATGGTGCCAACATCTACAAGGTGCGGATAGCCGACGCATCGAAAGGAACTGGAAAAAGCGGTGGGTTTAGGGTAATCACCTACTTGGTGAAAGAGTCGGAAGATGGCACCGATATTTATCTCATTACCATCTTCGACAAATCTGAGGAAGCGTCCATCAAAAAGGAAGATGTTATCAAGATTATAAAATCGCTGGATATATAGAAAGCGTAGAATTACTTTGGTATCCAAATCGACGTGGTCTGTAAACGAAATGAAAGGTGATTTGGAGTTTTTGGTGCCGTAGTTGCTCGCAACATCGTGCTCTTTTTCCTTATCACCATCGGAGAGTACGACTAGAACGTCATAGTCACTGATATAGGAATACGTGGCGCCCGTCTCCTCATATTCGGTAAGAAATATCGGTTTGATCAGAAAGAAGCTGCGGGGTGAGTGACTTCGCTATCCAAATATCGGGGTCTTGATTTGCTATTTTACAATCTTTTCAATTGAGGCCTCGTCCACTTTCAGCCATCTTAATATTTTCTTTGCGGTGGGTTTGTCCGTTTTTATCGCCTCGTCGAATTCGTCCATTAGTCCGCTTGCCCAAAGCCGTTCGTTAACGGTCATTCCTGAGAGGCCTTCGATTTGTTGGATACGGAAAAAAGCCTGTTCCTCCATCAGTTTGTCGTACACATATTCACAGGCATCATTTTCAGTCGCAAATATACGCACCGAATGCTTTTCGCCACGCTCCCTGAAGTATGTCTCGTATTGGACGGTGTATCGCCCTGCATACATGGTTAGCGCAATTTTGTCATTATCATCTGTCGAACCATAAAGCCCATGAAGGTAATATCGATCAGCCGGAATGCCTTTTTCTTTTAAGCGAGTGTGCAGGTTAGCTAACGTCATATCCGTTTCCATTTGTTCATCCGAACCAAAAGATGTTCATTTCGCCCAAGAACGCTTTGTCATTAATGGGCAATTCCTCACCTAAAACGGAATCAATACCACATTTTGGACAGACAGCGGTTTGTCCGCCACTAGGCTCTTCTATCCACTCTGTAATTTCCTCCAGCTAAACCAGCTCTACGGATTGCAATTCCACCGCCAGCTTATGAAGACCATCTTCAATTTTTCTTAACTGTGGTTGTCGAGGTTTTTTCAAACCAGTAGAATAATGCTGCAACTGACGCTGATTGATACCCGTTATTTTCTCTAAAGCGGCATTAGTAAATATACCCTTATAATAATTTAAAAAGCTTTCAGCATCAAAATGATAAACGATACTGTAATCCCCTTTAAGAAGTGAGGGGATATTATCTGGGGTGTTATATTCTTTCAATAATGCGATGCTATCCAATATGGATTGCTTTGCTTCTTCCACAGTATCCCCACCCCCATAAATGCCCGGAACATTCTCCGCATAAGCACTAAACATATCAGCACTCCGCTCAATGATAATTTTCAGTGTTTTCATATTATAAAAATACGATGTGTCACGAATAAGGATATGGGGATTATTTCAGCCCCAAATCCTTAATGATTTTTCTACGGAGACCTTCTCCCATTTCCTTGTTACCATGATACGGAACGGGATAAGTCCTCCCATAAATGTAATGACTACCACTGGTACGGATATGAATCCAGCCATTCTTCCGCAGAAACCGATGGAACTCGCTCGATTTCATAAGGAATCAAATTTAAGTGTGGACAAATATTTAGCCTCAATAATTTGCGCCACTCCTTGTACCATCAGAGAGACAAAGGTAGTAAAAATACTACCAAACAAACAAGGATTATTTTACTTTTTAGGCGTTCTTTGGGGTTCTCGGTTCAGAGATTGTGTGATAAAATAGTAATTTAAAGGAATTTTGGATCTAGGATGACACCGTTCATCTAAATTTCCTACCCACTCCATTAGTGATTTATCAGGTCTTTCCATTCCCTGCAGCGACTTTAGGCCACGTCCTATTTGATACACGTAACATGGTACAGTATGAACCGTCCCTGTCACTTTAGATTCGGCCCAAAACAAGCCTGTTGTAATCGGTAAATAAGAATACACAACTTTTGGCAAATAAGAGTACACAATAATCGGCAACAATACCTACACAACTTCGGCAACAAACAGTGCAGAATGATTGCAGGCTGCTTCGGTGTTATTCACCCGGGGCATGCCCCGGGTGAATAAAGCACCTTTGCGAAAAAAAGCGAAGGTTATCATGAATCATTATCTGCAAAAAACTATGTTGTACCATCTGATCCACCAGCTGTCCCGGGAAGGGCATTCCACCAGGTGGATATCGGAGCACTTCGGGCTGAACTGGCGTACGGTGAAGCGTTATCTATCCATGGATGAGCGTACGTTCACCGAAGAGCTGGAGGGAGGCCGCACACGGGGGAAGGTGCTGGATCCCTATGAGGGGTTCGTCCGTGAGAAGCTGTCGCTGTATCCGGAGACCCCGGCCGCGCAGCTGCACGACTGGCTGAAGGAACACCATCGAGATTTTCCACACGTCAACCAGAAAACCGTTTTCAACTTCGTCCAGCACATCCGTGACAGATACAATATCCCGCGCAGCGGCGAGCCGGGGTTTTCTTGATGTACTCAGGGAGAGACTCGAACTCTCACAGCTCGTACCTACTAAGGCTTACACACCTTACACGCCCCATAACCGTTCTTAACAGCCTCTTTCTTTGTCGTCTTGATCTGGCTTTTACTCAGATACCGGCACCCTGCCTTGTGGTACTTCTCCCCTGTTTTGGTGATGTATACCGTGACATCCTTCTGCTCGGCGACCGTATAAGCGGCTGCCCTACCCTGCACATCCGAAGCCGCAGGCAGCAATAGCCCGAAGACGAGAAAAAGGTAAAGGATACGCGTACGCATGATGGTTGGTGTTGGTTTCTTTATTAACGGTTAGCGGTTAGTGAATTCGGTTATTGATTATACGATATTATTGATTTATTACTTGTTTTTCTTAGGCCTATTGGCTTATAATGGTCGTTATAACATGCAAGGTAAAACATCGGATTGAGAATAACAAATTTTGATTACCCAAAGGTAACCGTAGGAATGGTGAGGGCATTACGGGAAACCGGAAACCTAGAGTAAAATCCAAGAAGCCATTGTGCTTAGGGCGGTGAAATACCCACTGTCGCCCCCCTATTAACTATTCCGATTTATCGAGGCGATGAGTCCGCGTATTTTCTCCAATGCTTCCGCGTAGGAAAGTGTCGCACCGTCCGGTGCGTAAGACATACCACCGACAAAACGGTCGTACTCCGACCGATACTCCTGATCGTTCTCCAAAATATCCAGCATCCGGCTAAACTTTTCTTGGATCGGAAGGCCGCTAATGATATTGGAACGGGCATCGTCCGCATCGAGTGTCTTGAGCAACAGCGGTTCGAATGACGGGTGCGCACTGGTGCGATCGCTTAAGATGGCTAAATCATGGATGTGACGTACGATATCGGGATTCTCATCGTTTTCGCCACGCACTCTGATGGGGATCCGCCATACCATGGCGCTGAGCTTGTCACAGGCATTTTCAACGGGGTCGAGACAAGCGATATTGCCCACCTCGGGGCTCCAATCCGCAACTTCATGGAACAACGAACCTACGGGAAGGTATACAGCCGGCAGTACCAGGTCCGCGATGGTAAACTCTACTTTGAGGTGGGGTCTCAGCGCGTCCTGCTTGTCGAAAAGTGTTGGATAAGCGAGCTCTATCCCGAAAAACCGATTCCCGTTCCGGGCTGTCACTTTATCCAAGTCCACTTTTAAAAACCCGTCCAGACATTCGATAACCGTCGCCTTGAAACCGGAAAGCAGCCTACGTTGGCGTGACGGCTTTTCAGCCGCGAGGCTTGCCGATACCACCCGATAGTCAACGTCTTCGCTGAATCGCTGGAGCAGCCGATGGGCTTTGGAAAGTGCCGTGCCGCCGGAAAATATCAGTTGGAAATCGCGGTACGCAACCGATGTGAGCCGATGGATAACCTGGGTAACATACCAATCCTTTTCAATGAATGCCGGACGGATTCCTTTGATGACGGCAATCTCTTCAAATACATCCTTATCGGGCTGTGCGCTCATATCGGATGGATACATCTCTAAAACCGATCTTTCGGTTGACCCGGCCGGTTACGCCGATCAACCGCCCGGTGGGCACCTGGGTGGAGCGGCCTGATTCATAGTCGAGCTCAGCCCGGGTGGGAACAACTTCCTCTCCCAACCGATCGAGTGCCTCTTTGGCTAGTACCGGTATCGGGCTTACGGGAAGGATATCCCCTGTCAATGCCGACACCCGGGCTTTCGCATAGAGCCCATAGCCGATCTTCACAATCTTACCCTGCGCCATCAGCTGCCTGAGCGCCCTTCCCACCTGGTCATACCCTCCTAAATCCCGGAAGTCTTCCCGAAGCAGTACCTTGGTTCTCTTTCGGGAAATCCGAGCCAGAATCCGGTCGGTTATAGAACGCCTGTTTCCCATTGTTTTACAGTTACTTTCAATTACAAAAATACGACACTTTATGAACGCAAAAATACGACAATCAATTGAGATATGCAAATGCACGGAAGCGCCAGTTAGCAAACATATAACCGTAAAACCAATAACCTATGGATAAGACTGACGTCGGAGTACTGGAGCCCGAAGTCATCCAAAGCAAAATATTCACGATTAGGGGTGTTCAGGTAATGATTGACCGAGATTTAGCGGATGAGGTGGTCGCAAATTGCGACCACCTCTCGAACTTAAGATTTTCTTATCGGTTGCCCTATGCATTTTCTGAACAGAGAGTTGCCATGCTCTCCACTGTTCTCAAAAGCAAAATGGCTGTAAAAATCAGTATTCAAATCATTGATAGCTTCGTTGCCATGCGCAGGTTTCTGCATGAAAATGCCGGTATCTTCCGGCGTTTGGATACACTGGAAAGAAAACAGTTAGAAACAGATGGCAAATGCTGACATCATCCGCAAGGCTTCGACTTCCATCATATTGATAGATAATTATGTGGATGACACTGTACTCAGCCTATTCACAAAGCGGAAAAAGGGTGTTTCGGTAACGCACAGTATGCGCGTATAGCAGTCCGGAAATTCGAAGCGTCCCATGATAGGTTTCTTATTTTGGATGAATCCACCGTATACCACATAGGTGCTTCGCTCAAGGATCTTGGCAAAAAATGGTTTGCCTTTTCAAAGATGGATACCCGGGATTTGAAGATTTTGGAGCGATTGGGGAAACATAATTCGTAAATCGTTATCTTGGACTCGGTGAAAAAATCAAGCGTTTTTAAATTTCAGGTATGCGTATCCAGGTAATAAGCGACCTACATCGGGAATTCGGTTTTACGGATATAAACTTCGGGGCGGCCGATATTTTGATACTGGCGGGCGACACAGACGTTGGCACCAAGGGAATATCTTGGATAAAGTCATGCCAGTTATCGATACCAATAATTTATGTGTTAGGGAATCACGAATACTACCGGGGTTCCTATCCAAAAACTTTGTTTAAGATTAAGAAGGAAGCGGGGGATTCAAACATCCACGTACTGGAAAATGAGTTTATCGATATCAATAACATCCGCTTTCATGGAACCACACTATGGACCGATTTCTCATTATTTGGGGATCCGAGGACGTACGGCGCTATGTGCCAAGAAAAAATGAATGACTACCGGTGCATACGGAAAGATCCCTCCTATTCCAAACTACGGAGTGTTGATACGTTTCAAATGCACCAACGAGCCAGGGCTTGGCTGACACAGAGTCTGGAGAACTCTATGGATCAGAATAATATCGTCGTAACGCATCACGCCCCCAGCCCCCGATCTATTCCTTATGGGCATCAAAACGATCCAATAAGCTCCGCATATGCATCCGACCTCGAAACATTGATCTTGCGGTATCAACCTATGTATTGGATACACGGACATATCCATACGCCCACTCGTTACGCGATCGGCTCAACAGAAATAATCTGTAATCCATATGGCTACATCCACGAACCTTTCAACGGTTTTGATGAAAAGCTGTTTATAAGTGTATGATCAATCCGTCGCCTTTCCCTACAATTTTTTGATCCGGAGTTCGGTATCGGCCTGAATCAAACAAAGCCCATCCTGCCATCGTAGAAAACAGGATTGAAGGTATTTATTAGCGGCTGTTTGAATACCTCGCTGTTCATACTTTGCGTGTTAATTATTTCTATTTTGCAAAAAGAGCATGAAAAGAGGAAGAAAACGAAAGTCGTGGACCTGCAGGCGCTGAGGCAAGAGCTGTATGTCAAACATATGGCGAAAATCCACCCCACCATCGAAAAGAGCCTGCAATTGGATGGTGTTTTGGATGAGGTGTGCCATCACTTGGTAGACCTGGATTTCATAAACAAACGGCTGCCTTATCCCTCTCGAGGGTTGGACGACTTTACCCGGTTATATGATCATAATACCGACTTATATATCCACGTGCATTACAATGGTAAGAAGTATCGGTTTGATGCGAAAGAGGATGAAGGGTGAGCGGATGGGCTTGCTAAGAGGTTTATGACCGGTTTTTGATGGTCGCTAGGGTGTAGCAGCAATTTATTCTTTTAATTGCATTACTTCTTTCAACAATGGCGGTAAATCATTCGCACCAATGTCGTCCGTATAATGGCTCAAAACACATGAAATATATCTTCCTTTTACTTCCGTTGTCACGTAGTAAATTATAAGGATATTACTACCACCCATTATTAGTTTAGGAATTTTAATTTTCAGTTTTCTTTTTAAGGCTATTGTAGGCTGTCCTTCAAATATGATAGCTATTTCTGTGTCCTCAAGCACGTCTCCCATTTTCAAACTGGAGTTCAACGCTTTTTGACCCTCAGTCATTTGTTTAGCTCTCTCAAAATTGCTAAATTCAGACCAGTTCATTTGTCCCATGTTTGGGCATTGTAAATTACGGACACCCATCCAATGACAAGCAGGTCCCAATGCTATTTCTCTACCTGAAAATTTCACGTTGTCAACTTCCATTGGCGTAAAAATCTCTTTTGGAAGCGTGTTAGCTAGTATCGCATTGAAATAATCTTGTTCAATGGCTTTAGCTCTGTCGCAAAGGGTAGAAAAACCAATAACCTTTATCTTACCTTGTTCGGTTTGTAATACATAATAAACAGACTGGGTTTTACTTTCACCTTTCGTGTCGATAGTTGTAAAAATTTTGGCGCCGGAAAAATCATGGTCTTCTGTCGGTTGTAACTCCTTTGGTATTGATAATTTTTTCTTGACCTTACCTATTCCCTTTTCATCAAAATTATACTGAAAATCCTGTTGAAATATAGTATAACCCTCCGCATCATAAAAAGTTATTTGCTCCTGTGCTATTGCTTGTGCATTTTGAAAATTGCCTGTCTGCCCATAAGAGAACGACATGACCAAGGATAACGCACTAAAAATTAAAGATTTAATTGTCATATTGCTGTGTGCCATGATACTATTTCAGCTAGCGGACCACGTATTGGTAAGCCGCAGGCAGCAGTAACCCGAAGACGAGAAAAAGATAAAGGATACGCGTACGCATAATAATGGGTTTAATGATGACAGCTGTTTCTTTCTGTTTTCCGTTTGTTTTAATTAGGCCTATTGATTTATAGTGGTCGTTATAACCTGCAAGGTAAAACATCGGATTGAGAATTACAAATTTTGATTACCCAAAGGTAACCGACGGAATGGTGAGGGCATTACGGGAAACCGGAAATGTAAAAAGCAATAATTCTGACCTCGCCATCCGGAACGCTACCATTGCAGCAAAAAAATTGACTTTTTACCGCTCTTTGCTACCAATCAAGTTAGAACTCTACGTGGAACTGTTCGTGAAAAGCTATTTATTAAGCTTACCGATGATAGGTCTCATTTCGGATCACATACACTATTGGGAAAAGGCTGGCATACTCGTATTCGACCGCAAGGTCTAGTATTCGAACAAGGCGATTGCTTTTAGAGGCGCCATAAAATTAGCTTTAATGGGGACTAAAAATAACTTAATTGCAATTTTGACATAAGATAAACGATTTATTTTCGGTTATCTTGTTGTTTTTTTACATTTGTATGTATATGGAAATTAGCCGGATTATAGATGCTCATGCTGACCAGCCATTACCACATCAACTATTGATGTCATGGTTGAAAGATTACAAGCGCCCAAACGATAAGGTTTTGGGTTTGAAAGCCCGGGGGTTTCTGGTACCACTAAAAAAAGGGTTATACATTGCGGGGCCTTCGGCGACAGAGAAAAAGCCGGATGCGCTAATTGTGGCAAACCACTTATCGGGCCCCAGTTACGTATCAGTAGAAACAGCCCTTTCTTATCATGGACTGATACCAGAACGGATTTATGAGATTTCTTCCATGACGACAAAAGCATCCCGTACTTTTAAAACAGCAATGGGATTATTCACGTACTACCGCCTTCCGTTGCCTTATTATTCCTTTGGATTAGATATGGTCCGGTTATCGTCCAATCAATATGCAATTGTAGCCTCACCGGAAAAAGCGTTATGCGACAAAATAGTAAGCACATCTGGACTGACATTGAGAAGCATCAGAAACGCCTATGATTATCTTGTCGATGATATGCGGATGGATGAATCGGGATTAAAAGATTTGGATGTAGGGGCGATACATGGATGGCTTACGGATGCGCCCAAAAGGGATAGCTTATTGATGGTTTTAAAAATGATCGAACAGTTATGATTAAGGAATGGCTGGATAGCTACAAACCAGCAAACGAACAGGAAGCAAAGGACGCATTGCGGGAAATCATGCAAGAGATTGCGCTTGCCGGACTTTATCGTGCTGGTTTCTTTGAAAAGGCAGCTTTTTATGGGGGAACAGCGTTAAGGATATTTTATGGATTGGATCGCTTCTCGGAAGATCTGGATTTCTCATTACTCGATGTGGACACAGAATTTAATCTTGGTAAATATCAGGAAGCGATCGTCAACGAGTTTGAATCATTGGGGATGAAAGTATCGATCAGGGAAAAAAAGAAAGCCGTTAAAAGTAATATTGATTCGGCATTTTTGAAGTCGGAAACCCTTTGGAAAGAACTGGTATTGGAGGACATCATTCCACAGCAGGGCATAAACCGGATCGCCAATGTCAAGATAAAGATCGAAGTCGATGCGGAGCCACCTTTAGGATTTGAGACGGAAGAAAAGCTACTCCTGCGGCCGTTTTCGTTTTATGTGAAATGTTTTACACTGTCGGATTTATTTGCAGGTAAGATGCATGCCCTTCTTTTTCGTAAATGGGGTCAAAACGTAAAGGGCCGGGACTGGTATGATATGGAATGGTATATAAAAAAGGGAGTTGCATTAAACCTCCGCCATTTCGCGCTAAGGGCTAAAGATAGTGGTGATTGGGACAGCGACGTAATTACTGAAAATGAATTTAGGAGGCTATTCGCTAAAAAGATAGACGCTGTGAACATGCGATATGTTAAAGACGATATTAAGCGCTTTATCAAGGATCAGGGAATTCTGGAAATCTGGAGCCCGAAATATTTCCATGATCTCGCCGCTCACTTGAAGGTCATAGCGGGCTAAAAGAAGACGTTGTTATTTTAGCACAGGATAAACGGATATTTATCGATTATCTTATTGTTTTTATACAGCATGAATTACAAGGTATCATTTCAGGAACTCGCAGCGTTGCAAATGGAACTGCTATCCAAGCAATCACCGATTTCATTAAAAAAAGCAAAGCAGCAGGTACTAACGCTAAAAAAGACAAGTTCGTCAAAGACCAAGAAGCAACGGCAATCCTAACCTACGCGGACATCAATGATTTTTTTGTCACCGACCCGCGAGGTTATGGCTTTTGGTCTACTCCTATTCCGTATCAGAAAAGGAAAAGCAAAAAATAGCGCGTAATCTTATTTCCGAAACCGACTCTCACATCAGCACACAGGTATTAACCTAACTGACTAACACACTCACCCGCAAATTTAAATTACCCTCAAATAGTGCATTAAAAGCAATTGATGAGTGTTGCGCAAATAGCCATGTTTTTGTAAACAATCCAGAAACGATAAAAGGCGCAATCCATATAGCGAGCAGATATGGCTTTTCTTTTTATGACAGCCTTATTATCAGCGCCGCACTTGAGTCAGATTGTAAGGTGTTGTACTCAGAAGATTTGCATAACGGGCAGATTATAGAAAAGAAACTTAAAATACAGAACCCTTTTCTGTAAACGAACTTGGTAAAGGCTGAAAAGAAGATTTTGTACACAGCGTGTACAAAATTGGCTCAGCGGAACCTATAGTTTTTCAACAAAAATGATCGCTTATACTGAATGTGCATTGGGCGAGGATATTATTTCCGTAGCTGTTTGCGGCAAGTAACTATTCCCTTGGAAAGTCCCTGCACTTTGATACGCAGCCTTATCTGACACTCTTTCTTCTCCCAACGACCGTTGATGTTGGTTTCTTGTTGTAGCTGATCATTACGGGAAACCGGAAACGTAATACCGAGGTAAATGGATAAAGGGTGTAATTCATAAATAATCCGTATCTTTACGTTAAGTAAGACAGTAAGGAAATGAAACAGTTAAAAAGAATTACGCTTGATCCCAATGTAATGGGGGGAAAACCATGTATCAAAGGTGTTCGTGTAACCGTAGGTACGATTATCGGTTTGTTGGCATCGGGATATTCGAATGCTGAAATTCTGAAAATGTATCCCTATTTGGTTGAGGAAGATTTAAAAGAGGCTTTAGCCTATGCGGCTTGGCGATCTGAAGAAATCGAAGTACCCTTAGCTACCGCATGAAAATACTCATCGACATGAACCTATCGCCCGAATATTCACTCACGACCTAGATTTTGGCACTGCGCTGGCGCTGACCAAGGCAGAAAAGCCAAGTGTAATTCAGGTAAGAACCCAGGATGTAACTGTAAACCATCTGAAAAGCATGGTAATAAAAACCTTGCTGGAACACGCCGCTTTGTTGGAGGAGGGCGCTTTGTTGATTTTGGACGAACACAAAAAACGGGTTAGGATCTTGCCGCTTTGAGAAGAATTTTAGCACGTCCACGTCCTATACCCATTCTTAACAGCCTCTTTCTTCGTCGTCTTGATCTGGCTCTTCTTAAGATATTGGCACCCTGCCCGGTGGTACTTCTCCCCTGTTTTTGGTGATGTACACCACGGTATCCTTTTGCTCGGCAGTGACGTAAGCGGCCACCCTACCCTGCACATCCGAAGCCGCAGTCAGCAAAAGCCCGAAGACGAGAAAAAGATAAAGGATACGCTTACGCATCGCAGTGGTTTAATGATGATAGCTGTTTATTTGACTGGTCGTCGTGAAGCGCGAATTACAACATGCCTTTCAATTTTACAAATGTATGCGGCAATCTACGAAGTGGATTTCTCATGGGTGCTCTTCAGTTGGCTGAACGAAGGTAGCGAGCGGGAACGGAAGGGCACTACGGGAAACCGGAAAGCGGGCGGGGCGGTTATACCGGTGCATTGAGATGAAACGACTGTTGGATGCTACAAGTCTAATGCACTGACTGGAAAGCAGATCACGTGCGCTATTATCACGATGATCCCTATTTTGTAAACAAAGCAATCTCAGGCATAGGTGGTTTCGATATGCTTTTTTTACTGCATTTAATCTTACTTAGGGAGCGTTTTTAATAACTCCTTGGCTGGTACATCTTTTATTTCACCATTGATTTTCACAACGAGACTACCGTCTTTGGCAGCGGTTTCTTCGGCGAGTTTACGCAATGCCTTTTGAACGCCATAAAGCAATTTCTCCGAAAAAGATGCCCCAGATGGAAAAGATGTTGAGCTATTTAATGCCATTGTGTTGTTCCTGTATTATTGACCAAATTTCGTTATTAATGATTGCTTTTCCAAATTCATCGCATTTGGCAATGATTTCCGGCGTCAAATCCATATTATCCAACACAAACCATTTATCACAATGGGGAATATATAAGTGCATCAAATTGTGCAATCCGCGATAATATCTCCGAATCACTGTACTGTCTGGAATATGATGCCCCCCGTTTGATACGCGGTTGGCAACCCGCTTTATGGCCTGTTCGGGCGAATCAAGCCAAAAATATACGAGTGCTACATGATATCCTTTTCCCTTGGCATCCTTAATAAATGGAACGTAGCTTCTGGTTGCCAAGGTAGTTTCAAATGCAAAGTCTGCCCCTTCTTCCAGCAGTTCATGGATGCGGGTAAGCATAATACGACCTGCCTCAAGAGCCACACCTTCAGGATTGAATGGAGAAAGTCCGACAGCGATATTATCCGCATTTACAAATTCTTTGCAATCCCAAATCTCTGGCAATACCGTATAACTGGCTGTGGTTTTTCCAGCACCATTGCAACCGGCTATAATGTAAAGATTCGGCATAAGGGCCCAAGTTACCCTATATAAAGCAACTTTGCAAGTTTGGTTTTTTTAGAAGAGGCTTGCCGATACCACCCGATAGTCAACGTCTTCGCTGAATCGCTGGAGCAGCCGATGGGCTTTGGAAAGTGCCGTGCCGCCGAAAAATATCAGTTGGAAATCGCGGTACGCAACCGATGTGTGCCATTGGATAACCTGGGTAACATACCAATCCTTTTCAATGAATGCCGGACGGCTTCCTTTGATGACGGTAATCTCTTCAAATACATCCTTATCGGAATATGTAAAAGCATCCCCCCCAACGCCGTTTCGCATGTTAAGTAAAGAACCTCGACATGTTAAAATTGTTAAACAATTATTTTTAAATTGGATAACCCCGTATATTGGTAAGCCATGCAAAACGCCAATAACATGTACATCAAGAACCTGATCACGATGATTATAGCATGTTGCTGTTCGGTAGGGTCACACGCACAGATTCACTTCAATGGCGACGTAGAAACTCTTGATGAAGATGGCCGGGCCGCAGGATGGGATTATACGTTTAATGGACGCAGTACGTTTCCGGTAAACGTGGACAGTGTTGAAAAAAAATCGGGGCAATATGCATTGTCCATCGCTTATGATGGAAGTGAGGGTGCAGATAAAAGCGGTGCTTTCAGCTATGCGATTAATGAGACGTTGGCAGGCAGCTACCTGATATTAACTGTCTGGATCAAAACCGAAGACGTGGAAGGGTTTGTCGGCCCGTGGATCCGCGTGGATGGCGTGGAGCAGAAATTCATCGCATTTGATTTTTTGGAAAACCAGATATCCGGCACGACGGATTGGACGCAATACGTCGTACGGGTACCTTACGATCGAACCAAGGCCATCGCCGTTTTGTTCGGCGGATCATTGGTGGGTACAGGAAAAGCATGGCTGGATGATTTCCAATTGTACCTGGATGACGCCCCAATCACAGAAGCCACCGTTATCCCCAAGCCGAATTATCCGGCACTCCGCGACTCGACCTATCTCCAACATTCCGGCATCGATACCATCGTTTATACCGATTATTTGGCGCGATACCTGCCCTTACTGGGGGAAGTGTGGGGATTTGTCAAATACCATCACCCGGCCATAGCCCGCGGGGAGGTAAACTGGGATGGCGAGCTTTTCAGGATACTTCCTGAGGTATTGACCTGCCAGAACGATGCACAGTTTTCAGCAATCCTGTTGGGTTGGATAGACAAACTCGGTGCTATCCGCCAAACGAAGGAAGTTTACGTGCCCGAAGACACCAGCACGATTGCGCTTTGGCCGGACTATGGTACGCTTTTCTGCAATGATGTATTTTCAGAACCGCTGGTCAACCGGCTGGCCGAAATCCGTGATCATGGTCCGGACAGCGCACATCATCATATCCGTTATGAACCTCACGTTGTCCAGCACGAAAGCGCTTACCTGCACATGTCCCATCCGGATGCCGGATACCGCTTGCTTAGCGTATTGCGTTATTACAGTATCATCCAGTATTGTTCTCCCAATCGGAATCTCATTTTGGCCGGGTGGACCACATTGCTGCCCGGTTTCATCCACGACGCAATACATTGCGTAGATCAATCCGCTTACGCCAATACCATGGCGCGCATGATCAGCGCCATACGAGACACCCATGGCTTTATGCATGGTCAGCAATTCGAAGCAACCTTAGGGAGCCATCGGGTGCCGTTCAAGGCCCAGTTTATCCAAGACGAGCTGGTGGTGACGGGTTATTACAAAGACACGCTGGCCGTGCGCCAGCAATTGCAGGTAGGCGATATTATTACGGCAATCAACGGGCTTCCGGTGGATACGCAGTATACCCGGTTCCGGCCTCTGGTGCCTGCTTCAAACGAAGCCGCAGTTAAACGGGATATTGTGGGTAAATACTTGTTGCGAACGGACAGCACCGTTTTCCATCTGGATATTCTGAGAGGCGGAAAACCAGTGAAAGTGAGTCAGCAAGCCGTTGAAAACGGAGCCATTGATTTTTTCGGAGGCGATTGGAACCCGTTGCCGGATGAACCCGGTTTCAAGCTGCTGGATTCCGAGACCGGCTACATTTATTGCAAGCATTTTAAACAAACGGATCTTCCGGCGATAAAGGAGGCCTTCAAAGACACCAAAGGCATCATCATTGATATGCGCAATTACCCGACAGATGACCTGATTGATGGCCTGGAAGGGTATTTGCTGGCCGAGCCCCTACCCTTTGTGAAATTCACGACGGGATCAGTCAAACGGCCGGGATTGTTCCGATATACCCCGCTGGTTTACCAGGGTAAAATCAATGAAAACGCTTATCAAGGCAAGCTGGTGGTGTTGGTGAACGAAATGACCCAAAGTAATGCAGAGTTCGTTACCATGTTCCTTCAGTCGATTCCGGGTACGGTTGTTATCGGGAGCCAGACGGCGGGAGCTGACGGCAACATCTCGAACATTCCGTTGCTTGGCGGAATGTCGACTGAGATATCGGGCATTGGCGTACATTATCCCGACGGCACAAATGCGCAGGGTGTAGGAGTAAAAATTGACGAGGTGACGGAGCCGACCATTGACGGAATCATCAACGGAACCGATGAAGTGCTGCTTAGGGCAAGGCAGCTCATTTCAGTGCAGAAATCGAAATAGTAAACTTATATCCAATTTGATAATCGCTCTTATAGTATTATTGATTTATCAATTGTTTTTTTAGGCCTATTGGCTTATAATGGTTGTTATAACATGCAAGGTAAAACATCGGATTGAGAATTACAAATTTTGATTACCCAAAGGTAACCGTAGGAATGGTGAGGGCAATACGGGAAACCGGAAACCTATCTTTGCAAGTTTTACATTAAGATAAACGATTTTCGGTTATGTTGTTGTTTTTTCACATTTGCATGTATATGGAAATTACCCGGATTATAGATGCTCATGCTGACCAGCCATTACCACATCAACTATTGATGTCATGGTGGAAAGATTACAAGCGTCCAAACGATAAGGTTTTGGGTTTGAAAGCCCGGGGGTTTCTGGTACCACTAAAAAAGGGTTATACATTGCAGGGCCTTCGGCGACAGAGAAAAAGCCGGATGCGCTAATTGTGGCAAACCACTTATCGGGTCCCAGTTACGTATCAGTAGAAACAGCCCTTTCTTAGGCTGCAAAGCAGCATAATTAATCAACAAAGCTCACGTGCGGTTAGTTAACCCGGTGAGCCAGCCTTTCCGCTTGTACGACAATCGACCTCCGCTTGGTTGCCTGATGCCCCATACCGCGGTGTGCCTTCAAAGCAACCCTAGGGCCCTATCGAACCGATAACTGAGCCCTATCTCGTGGGTCGTGTTGCCGATGCGACGGTTGAGTGGCTCGCTGCCCGGGTTGAACTGGTAGCTGTAACCCAGCCCCAGGCCCGAGAAGTTGAACTGCGCCATCCCGGCCAGCTCGCCATAGCTGCGTGCGTTGAGGCCGATGCCGAAAACCTGTTTGATGTAGAACATCGCCGAG